>MGTV01000028.1 GCA_001799635.1 Elusimicrobia bacterium GWA2_62_23 | reverse complement strand
GACGGAAATTTGGTCCAAAGGAAAGATTGCGACGCATATATTCATCCAAGCCGGGCACAAGAGGCCAAGGACCTTAAGGCCAGATTCCCCGGAGTTGCGATTACTAGCGGGTATAGAAGTCCCAGGAAGAACTGGGATTTGTATCAGAATGCATATGACAAATATCTGAAAGAAGGGAAGGAATTGCCAGAATCAATTTGGACAAGTCGGCATATGTTTGGAGATGCGGTTGATTTGTCGTATGCGAGCGGATATTCCAATGCGCAAAATTGGCAAAGCCTTTGGGAAGCGGCAGGCCCCCCAAAGCTCTTTGAGTGGAGTGGCCCTAGGATAGTGATGAACCAGAATGGCAAAATTGGGGTTTATACGGACTATAGTTTTGAATACATATACTCAAGAGGGAACTGTGTTCATTTGGGGTACTAAAATGAAAAGTGCATATTTTTTTTTAGGGATACTCCTGGTTGCGGGTTTTATCGGGAGTGGATACTCCGAAGCTGCTGAACGACAGATAAGAAATAAAGACGGTTTTCTTGTAATTCCATGGGAGGATTTGACTCCGAATGAAAAGGCTTTGGAGCTGGAAAAAGATAAAAGCGATATCGATTACGCTATCAAAAATATTGCTACAAATGGGAATAAGCCTTTTAGCGATGCGGATCGTGCCAGATTTCCAGCATGGGGGTCGTCTGTGGGGTATTTTACGTATGGATTTGTGGGGGGGCTCTATGCTGGCTATGGGGACCGCAATAAAAGCGCGGAGTATTACTACAGAGATTATCTCCAGGCCAGGGACTGCGCGCGCAAAAAAAAATCTCCAGGGCCTATCCCTAAAGGATGTTGGGGGGGGAATCCCGAAGGTCTCTATAATCAATTATTAACAATAATTGCGCTATATGAACGGGATGGTGACTATAAGGGTGCTCTGCCATACTACAAGATGGAGTTGGAAAGTTACCATCTTGAAGATGTCCCGGGGAATAGCTTTGAAGAAAAAATACACTTTTTAAGAAAGCGGGCAGCAAATGATGAAAAAGTAAATGAATGGAAAGAGCTTGGTTGGACGACAGTGGTAGACGTGATTGATGGTTGGGAAAACGCTAAAAAACTCGCCAAAACCACCAGGCCCAAGCCGCTGGATCCCGCAGTCCAGCACCATAAGTGGTTTTACAGCGCCAAGCCTGCAGAAGTGCTGAGAGCCCTGGATTACTATAGCAAGAACAGGGTCAAATTCATGCTGGAAAAAGCCGCGGCCCATAAAAATCCGGTCGTCGCAAAAAAGGCGAAAGAATATTTGGACAATTGGGATAAACCCGTAGCGGAAGACAACGGAGGAGGAGGGCCTCTCGAGAAGTCATAATAAAAAGCAATAGCGGGAAGAATAAGGAGCTGGGTGGGAATATGAAAGGCTTGTGGCTCGCCGGAATAGCGTTAATGGCAAACGCCGCAGAATTGCCTGCTGCTTCTCCGATGTCTATCGGAGATCGCGGCAGCATTGTGGTGCCATTTTTCAACAATTCGGCCAGCACAAGCGCAGTGGAAGGAGTTTTTCTTTCCGCAGTCGTGGACGTGGTGGGGATTAATATCCTGGACACATCCTATCTTGGTCCAGTGTCGGTGTTCCCGGGGTGCACTTCATACTTTCATGTCGATTTTGAGCTCGGCTCGAATTTTGACATCGCGAATTCCAGCGTCACGATCACTATGGACCTGGCCCATTCCAGTCCGGAATTCCTGCCGGCTTCGCGCCGGTGGGTTTATCGAACACTAAACCGGTTCAAAAGCCTTCGGGGAGATTGTTTGGAATCGGACGGTGTGTTTTGCGGGGAGTATCTATCTCCGGACACAATTCAGCCCGCCACCGAGCTTGTTGTTGACGGCCCGAACTTTAATTCCGGTTCCGCAATGTTTGTTTCAACATATACCATGCTTTCGCTCAGTGCCGGGGACGGTTACCTGGTGGACAGTGAAATAAGCGGGGTGTCTGTCACAAAAATAAACTTTGATACTATCCCATCAGACTTTGAAAGCATGCCCCTTGCGGTGGAACCGTTCATGCTATCAGAAGGCCAGCACAGACTCTACTTTGCCAGCCAGGATTATGCGGGGAATACTGAGGTGATGCAATCCACAACGGTTATTGTGGACGGTACGGCGCCGGGGCCGCTGGCGGATATTAACGTTGATGACGCCAGCCCAGGTGGCTGGAGCAATACCGGCGCCTTTAATATTTCGTGGACAGACCCGGACGAGGTTTCCGGCGTGGCCGGGGCCAGGATAAAATTCGGCGAGGTGGCGCCGCTATCCAATGACGAGGGCGCGTTTTATCCCGCAGCTGGTTCCTTGGTATATTCCTCCACGGAAATAGCAAGCGGCGTTAATACTATCTGGCTGTGGCTCGAGGATAATGTGGGCAACGCGGATCCGGCGATGGCGGCAAGCGTCGAGCTGCGCTATGACGGAGGCGTTCCGGTCTCCACGGCGTCGGCGCCGGCCTATTCCGGAACAGGAGTGGTGTCTGTGTCTTTCGGCGTAAATGACGCCGTGAGCGGCGTTGCCAGTACCGCTCTTTGGTGGCGGCAGGCCGGCGCGGACTGGTCCTCCGGCGCTTATGTCTTGGCCGGCAGCAGCGGGACGTTCAGCTTTGATACGCATGGTGTGCAGGGTAACTGGGAATTCTATACGCGAGCCTGCGACAATGCCGGCAACTGCGAGGCGGTCCCGGTTTCAACAACCTCCGCCAAGGCCGGGTCTTATGTTGATGTCACGGCGCCGGTGATCTCAAACGTGCGCGTGACGGAAATAACCTATGACAGCGCGCGCGTTTCCTGGGACACGGATGACTCTGCCGCCGCGGTCCTGGAATACACCCTGCCCAGCGGCGGGACCTGCAAAGCCTATTCGCCGTCTTTTAATACCAGCCAGAGCCTGCAACTTAGCGGTCTGGTCTACCCGGCGAACTATACTTTCAAGATAACGGCGACTAACAAAACCGGGCTCGGCGCCGTATATGCCGACGGGGCGTTCTCTGTGCCGCCCAAGATGAGCACTAATATAGACGACCAGGGAGTGCTCAATACCGGCCAGCCCATAGTAATAGAGGTTACCAATCCCTATGTATCCTCTATAACTTACACTCTTAACGGGCAGACCGTGACGCAGGTCGTGAGCCCGAATATTCCGTTGCAGATTTATGTGAATTCCGGCCAGGGGCAGGCCAGCTTGTCTTTGAATCTGGACGGCTTCGTTTATTCGACCAGTTTTATAGTGGATACCGCCACCCGGACGGTATACCTTGCCCGGTTCGCGGCGGTGGACGGGGGAATGGACGCCGCACAGGGCGGCTATGCCGCGCTGGGGGCTGCGGGGCAGCCTCTGTCCAGTGAACTGTCCGGCATCAACAGTAAAGTGTTCCCCGGCTACTATGCCGCCATAGACCCCGTAGCCCCGGGCAGTATTGCCGACCTTGCCGCTGCCGCCGGCTCGGACAAGGACCAGGTTTTACTATCCTGGACAGCGCCCGGCGACGACGCGCATGCCGGCACGGCCATGAAATATGATATCCGCTGGGCGACCTCGCCGATAACCGCGGCTAACTTCCTGCTCGCGGCGAAGGCCGCGGAGGTCCCGTTCCCGGCAGTTTCCGGCAGCGGCCAGGAAACCAGGGTTTCCGGCCTGAACCTGCTCACCACGTATTATTTCTCGATACGGGCCGAGGACGAACTCGGCAACCGCGCCGGCCTTTCCAACGAGGCCGCCATCTTTAAGGGTTTCATGCAAGCCGCCACGGTCACAGTGGACGGGGTCCCCGAAGTAACGTTCCTGTCGCCCGTGCCGCCAAGCGTAGCGCTCGTCAGCACGGTTTCCGCTACGGGGACCGTGGCCATAGCGTCCGCCGCTGCAGGCGGGTTGACGCTGGCGGGCAATATGTATGAGATAGGCCCGGAAACCACTTTTGATCCGCCGGCCGTGCTGACGTTCACTTACTCCACGGCAACGCTGGCGGCGCTGGGCTTGTGGGAAACGGACATAGCTATATACGAGCATTTTGCGGGCGAAGGATGGGTTAAGCTGCCGGGGCAGGCGCTGGACACGACGGCACATAAAATTACGGTCCCGGTATCCCGCGTGGCGTCGCTTTTCGGCGTGTTCGGCATTGTCAAGGACCGCGCCGCGCCGGTGACGGAGATCTCCTATCTCGGGCCTGATCATCGCGCCGACGGCAAAATATTCCTTGCCGGCGGCTCCAACGTTACCCTGTCGGCTTATGACCCGGTGGTCTACGGCACTTCCACCGGAGTGGCCTTTACCGAATACCGAATCGACCCCGGCACTTCACCCGTCTTTGTAGTCTACTCTGCGCCATTCAACTTGTCCGAAGGCTTGCGCCGGATAGAGTTCCGCAGTTGGGACCATGCCGGGAACTTTGAGGTTGCCGGGGCCACGGATGTTTATGTGGACGCCTCCGCGCCGCAGACGGCCGCGCTCATTCCCGGAACCACTGGGCAGGAGGGTTGGTATATTTCAGCCGCTACCGTGGCCCTGTCGGCCGTTGACGGCCTCAGCGGGGTGGAGGGTGTTTATTGGTCGGGCGGGGCGTCGACCGATACCAGGAAATATGTTTCCCCTCTTGAGATCAGTTCCGAAGGAATACACGCCCTGCGCTATTACGCCGTGGATAATGTCGGCAACAGGGAAGAGGAAAAAGCGGCGGAGATAAAAATAGATCTTTACGGGCCGCAGATCTCGGCGGTTAGCACTCCGACTGCCAATGCGGCGGGTTGGAACAATACGGATGTGAACGTTGTTTTCTCGGGGACTGACGCCGTATCAGGCCTGGCCGGCTGCGACGCTCCGAAGATGGTGGCGGAAGAGGGGGCCACTGTGCGGGTTTCCGGGGGCTGCGAGGACCGAGCCGGCAACCGTTCGCTGATGGAAGTGGCATTGAAAATAGACAAAACAGCGCCGGTGGTAGGTATCTCCTCCCCTACGTCCGATGTTTTTGTTGCCACTAAAGGAAAAATCATCGCCCTGTTCTCCGTATCCGACGCGCTTGACGCCGCGCCGAAGACGAGTGCGGAGCTTGTCCAGACGGAGGACCGCGGCAGCCCGCGTGGCACCAGGCCAGCCAGGGTCGCGGTAATTAACGGCCAGGAAATAGAGCCGCTGGATATAGACGACGGGTTGTGGAAACTAGCGGTGAGCGCCATGGATGCCGCTGGCAACAAGTCGTATCTGGAAGGTGGGACTTTCGAGGTAATACATGATGTGCGGTCTCCCAGGAGCACGCAGACGGTTTCCGGAGGCCCTCTGTATGAAACCGGTGGGCCGGTATATATAACCGGGAAGACAGAGTTGAAACTGGCAAGTATTGACGACCTGGTGGAGAGCGGCGACGGCGCGGGGCTTGGCGTGAGGCGGCAGAGTCTCGGTGTGGCAACAGGTAGCACGACGGTAAGAGACGTCGTCTTTGAGAATCCGGGCCCGGCTCAGGGCGGCGTCTTTACGTCTACGTTCACGCTCATCGGGGAGCCTGACGGGACTTATCTCCTACGCTACAATGCCGAAGATATTCTCGGCAATATCGAGAGTCTAAAGGTAAGCAGCGTTGCTTTAGATAATACCGCGCCGGAAACCGCGCGCCGCTTTGGCGCTCCGCATTATGCCGGCGTTGGTATGGACTATGTTTCGGCCGGCACGCTGTTAAGCTTTGCCGCTCTGGACCCCGTCTCCGGGGGGGTGGCCGCCGGTGTGGCGCTGACAAAATATCGTCTGGACGAGGGAGAGTGGCAGATATACTCCGGCAGCTTTCCCGTGTCCGCCGAGGGGCTGCACAAGCTGGAATACCATAGCTTTGACAATCTAATGAACGCGGAGCAGATGAGGACGGCGGAAATAAGCGTCGATAACACCCCTCCGGCTACAACGGTGACTCTCGGAGAACCGAAGTTCGAGATGTTCGGCTTGCCGGTCCTCGCTCCGGAGGCCGCTATCGGATTAAGCGCTGTGGATGCCGTTTCCGCGGGGGTGGCTTCAGGGGTGAAGCAGATATTCTATGAGGCTATGAATGCCGCCACAGGCGCGTCCTCCGTCAATAGTTATACCGGACCTTTCACTTTGCCGCAGGGGACCTATGACTTGCGCTATTGGTCGACCGATAATCTCGGTAATGTGGAGACCTATAAACAGATTCGCTTTGGAGTGGCGGCCTTCCAGAAAGATTCGCTACAGGCCGTGGACGGCCTGGATATGTCCGGGAGCGCGGATATTTCCGGAGCCGTCAGGTCCAACGCGCTAGTTTCCGTGAGCGGCAGCGCGCGTATACTTGGCGATGTGACGGCCAGCACAATTACTGTTTCCGGAAAAGCCCAGATAACAGGCCAGCGCATAAGCGGCGCGCAACCGCTGGCTCCGGAACCGCTGCATCTTGGAGCCATTCCCGAGGTCCAGCCCAGCACGGTTCCTGCCGGCTACGTGGTGGACGGCAGGCTTGTTGTGAGTTCGCAGGCCAGGCTTGTCCTGTCGACCGGGACATACTACTTCAGCGGGGTAGAACTTTCCGGCGGCAGCGAGATTGTTGTGGATGGGAAAGTGGATATGCTGGTGTCCGGCGACGTACTTATTAGCGGCGGCAGTTCATTCAATGCCGCGGGGCCGGCCTCGAATTTAAACATTCTCATCAATCTCCCTTCCACGATGACCTTTACCGGCGGCGGGAACCTTGTGGCAAGGGTCTATGCCCCGAAAACACAGATGAAACTGGCGGGGAATGCTTTGCTGGGTGGACATTTCTTTGTGCGGTCGGCGCTGGTAAGCGGCAACGGCAATATAGTGCAGGCGGGGGAAGTTCTGCCTGAAGTCGCTCCAGAATCCGGAGGCGGGAAAACGAAGACCTCCGCTTTCGGGGTACAAAGCTATGGGGTATTGGCCGGTCCGTCCCCGGAATTCCGTCTCGGGGAAGTGTATGTGTATCCGGACCCGGCCAGGCGTTCCGAGATCCCGGTGTTCCACATTGAATGCGGCATAGCGGATAGCGTGACCATTACTATCTACACCATAAGCGGACGGCAGGCGCATGAGGTGACTTTGACGGGGCTGCCGGTTGCGCTGGACGATGGTAACGGCTTGAGTTATGCGTATGAATATTCCTGGCGCGGGCATATCCCGAGCGGAATTTACCTGTATTCCATGGAGGCGCGGCACGCAGGACAGAAATTAAAGAAGACCGGGAAATTTGGGGTGGTCCGCTAGCGAGGGGGAAATATGGAAAACAAACATATCCCTCAACATGATGTGGTCAACCGCGTGCTCTATGCTTTGTCGCGGCCGTGGGTCCTGGCTTTGTTATTGATGTTCGTGCTCCTGCCTTCGGCGATGATAAGCCAGGCGCTGGAAAGTGGCGCCGAGTTCCTGCGTATAGACACGGACGCGCGGGCGGGGGCCATGTCTTCGGGCGGAACGGCCTCGGCCATGGGTATAAGCGCCATAAGTTATAACCCGGCGGGGCTTGTCTCTATGAGCAGGGGTGAGGCGGCGTTAAGCCACAGTGCCTGGTATCTGGGCAGTATGCATGACTTTGTGGGCGCGGGGTTCGGCATGGCCAAGGGCTGGAAGTTGGGCCTTGGTTTCACGCGGCTTTCAGCCGGTGACATGGAGGGCCGCACGGCCGACCGTGGTAAAAGCGGTGGCTATAGTGCCTATGACCAGGCGGCGGGGTTGGCGGTGGCAAAGCAATTCGGGGCCTATAGCGCTGGAGGTGCGGTGAAGTACATTGAAAGTTCGATAGCAGGGACCAAGGGCACGGGTTATGCCGTGGACCTGGGCCTAAAGCGCGGCTTTAAGGGGGTGCCGGTCAGCATAGGTGTTGCTGTGCAGAATATAGGCCCAGGCATAAAATATATTTCGCAGCGCGACCAACTGCCATTGAGCGTAAGCGCCGGCGTTGTGTTTATGCCCATATCGGGCGTGATGCTGAATTTCGACGCCAAGCGCTATGTTTACGACAAGTACACGGCCTACAGCCTCGGCACAGAGTACGCCCTGTTCGGCGGGGCGAGCAGCGCCTACGGCTTAAGCCTGCGCGGCGGCGTCAACGGCCAGCCTGAGCAGGGCGCCGCGGGCGCGTTCAGCGCGGGGGCTGGCATCAAGTTCATGAACACCGACCTGGACTACGCCATGACGCCGCAGGGCAGCCTTGGCGGCACGCAGCGCATTACGCTGAAGAAGAAATTTTGAGGGCGCATATGGCTGAAATAAAATTAACCCATGTGCCGCAAACCCTCAGTAGCGGCAGCCAGGAAGAAAAGCTTGCGGCGCTTCGGGAGCTCTTCGCGCTGGCAGAGCAGAGCCGCGCCAAAGCCGATGCTCCTTCTGACGATTATGGGGTAGTCCCGGGTGACAAACCATGGCGGGAATTCCGCGGGGTTGTTGGCCGCCAGCTCTTTGATCAGTTGACGACAATTGTCCGTTATGATCCGCCCTCGGAAGTGCGCGAATTGGTCGGGGACATAATGGCCCTGCTCTTGCATCCGTGCGCCGTGGGCCGCGTACTTGAACTCTGTGAACGCCGCGCCTCGGAAGCGGATGATCCTCCTCCGTTGCGGGTATATAAAAATCTGGGCGACATAGGCACCGGCGGTGCGGCCCGGGCGCTGATGTGGCTTTGGGGTTCAAGGTGGGGCGCCGATATGGCCGGGGCGCTGGGGCGGTGCAAGTCCAGTGCCGCGCAGAAGTTCCTGATAAGGGAGGCCGTGGCGCACCCAAGTTCCCATGTGCGTCAGATGTGCCTTGCGTATGTGAAATTGCCGCTTACGAAGGCCAAAATCGACCTGTTCATCGATCGGCTCTTGAATGGGACTTATAATGAGCGCTTCACCGCAATTCTAAAGGTGCAGGAGCTTCGCGTGGGCCGTGCGGCGCAAACGCTTATGGCCATGCGGGAGGACAGCGAGAATACGGACTTTATTAAATTTATAAATGACACCCTTCCTGTACTGTTGGGAAAAAAGCCGGTTGGCGCCGGGGGGAAGCGGGAATAGAAACTGAATTATCGGATTTGCGGGATAGCGGACCGGGCTTGGCAGGCAAGCCCGGTTTTACTTTTTGTAATGAGAGACGATATCTTTTACCAGGCCAAGGACCAGGGCTTTGCGCTTTGTGTCCAACCCGCTGATTAGGTTTTCCACGGCAGTCTCGTAAAGGCGCTCTTTCCCATGAGGGGATGTCTGGAACAGGTCCCCCGGGCTGGTTTTGAGCGCTTTTGCGATGGCGGCGAAAGTCTTGAGGCTCGGGACATTGGCCCCGCGCTCGATCTGCCCGTAAAATGACATATCTATCCCGGCCTTTTCCGCAACCTGGGCCTGGGTCATGCGCATTGCTTTCCTGACGGATTTCATGCGTCCGCCGATTTCCGAATAGAAACTGTCCATAGATACAATTGAAAGACATTTTTGCCGCCGCCGGAAGATATTATAGGCCCTATTGACAGGGTTTATAAACCCATGTAAAATATGGTAGTGGTTGGGGGACTTTAAGGCATCCTGTTCAAGATTATTGGAGCGCGGTCGCTTTCGCGACCGGGTTGACGGTTTTGCCGTAAATAGCAGTGTTTTTGCGTGGTAAGCGGCCTTTGGCGGTGTTGGGATATGGTGATTATGCCACAGAAGAAAATATTAGTTATTGATGATGAGGTAATCTGGCACAGACTGTTGGAGAAGCTTCTCTGCCCGTTGGGGTATCTGGTTTACGCCGCCGCCTCCTGCGCGGACGGTATCCGGCTTGCCGGTGAGGTGCACCCCGACTGCATAGTGCTGGATTTTCACCTGCAGGACGGCGACGCGGTGAGCGTCTGCACGGCTATACGCGGCAACAGGGCTATCGGCAGGACGCCCATACTGATATTCAGTTCCGACCTCGCGGCGGAGATAGAGGCGTATTCTTCCTGCCGGGCCAACGGATTCCTTCATAAAGGCGCGGGGGTTATGGCCGGGGTGTGTGTGGCCATAAAAGATATTTTGGCGTCCACCGTTTCGGAGCCCAGGGAGTCCTGACTCTGGAGGGTGGCGCTTACAGATAGCGGCGGGCGGCTTTTCATCCCAACCCCTACCCCAACCCACAGGAAGGCCGTCCGCCCTTAATTTGCTCCATAGGATCCCGCACGAAAGGTGTTCTGCGCCTTATAACAGCCCGGAGTTGATGCGCGCGGGGAATAATTTTCTGTTCTGTAATAAGAGCGGGGCACCTTATGGTGGAGCAGAGCGAGCCCGCAGCCGGCCGCCAAAAGCGGCCGGCGTGTGGGCGAGCCTGCGGACCCTCCTTCTCGCGGCGAGGAGCGGTGTGCGGCCGCGAAGTGGCCGCGCCCGCGACGGCTTCTCGCGGATAAGATCCGCCTACCGCTGATATCACGGCTTATCAGCGGTATTTATAAAGTTACCTCGGGATGTTGCGCAAAGTAGTTTCGAACTTCATCCTGAAAACACCGCCAAATTTTTCCGCGGGAAAAATCGGCGCAAGAAGTATCCGCTAGCTTGCGCATTTCCCGCAGTTTCTCCGCCGGAAAAATAAATTTTAAATTTATTTTCTTCCCGCCATGATTAAATGCGAACCGAATTATTGTCCTTATGGCCGCAGGTGCGGCCGGCCCAGCGCTGGTGCGCCTGGCCGGCCTTACCCGCGGCGCAGAGTTGAAGAACAGCACTTAATTCCGTCTTAGCCCCTGCTGGGGCAAAGCCGGAATTAAGAGCGGGGGAGGCAAGGTATGCAGAATCTTACAATGCGGTATTTCTTATACGCTCGCAAGTCCACCGACGAGCCGGACCGGCAGATCCTGTCCATAGAGGCGCAGCTCGCTGAGCTGCGGGACTACGCCCAAAAGAACGGCCTCCCGATAGTCCGTGAGTTCATTGAGAGCAAGACCGCCAAGGAGCCGGGCCGCGAGATATTCAACGACATGGTGGCTGGCCTTGAGCAAGGCGCGGCCCAAGGTATAGTGGCCTGGCATCCTGACCGGCTGGCCCGCAACTCCATAGACGGCGGGCGGCTTATCTACCTGGTGGACATCGGCAAGATAACGGCCTTGAAGTTCCCTACCTTCTGGTTCGACCCCACGCCACAGGGCAAGTTCATGCTGTCCATCGCCTTTGGCCAGAGCAAATACTATGTTGATAACCTTTCTGAAAACGTGCACCGCGGCCTCAGGCAGAAGCTTCGCAACGGTACCTGGCCGGGCCGCGCTCCGCTCGGCTATATAAACGACCTGGAAACCAAGACCATCGCGCCGGACAAAGACCGGGTTGCCTTTGTCCGAAAAACCTTTGAACTATACGCCTCGGGCAATTATTCCCTGGCTGAGTTGCGCCGCACAATGAACGGCGTAGGCCTTATAGGCGGCAGGCAGCGCGGCGCGCTTTCCGTTTCCAACTATCAGTATGTGCTGCAGAACCCCATATATTACGGGCTTATGCGGTTCCGGGGTGAGCTTTATGAGGGCAAGCATAAGCCGCTCATAACCAAAGCCTTGTTTGATCTGTGCCAGGAGATGCTTAAGCGTAAAAGTAAGCCTCAGACCAAGAAAGGCAAAACCATGAAGCCTTTCGTCTACCGGGGCGCTTTCCGCTGCGCCTCTTGCGGCTGCTTCATAACTACCGAGACGCAAAAGGGCCATAACTACCTGCATTGCACCAAGCGCAAGCAGCCTTGCTCTGAGCCTTTTGTCCGGGAAGAGGAAGTGGATAGGCAGGTACGCGACTTATTGAAAGGAGTTTCCTTACCCCCGGCCCTGGCCGCCGAGGCTCTTGATAACATAAAAGCGGAAGAATTGGAGGCGGCCCAGGCCGGGGAAAGAGCCGCCCAAAATCTGCGAGATAAATTGGTTATCCTTACAGACCAATTGGGCCAGTTGCTGGATATGGTGCTGCAGGGCTCTCTCACGCAGTCCGAATACCTCGGCAAAAAGGCCCAATTGGTCAACGAAAAAAAAGAAATTGAAAACAAACTCGCCGCTTTTGCGCGGCAGGGGTCAAAAAGGTTCGAACCGCTGAAACGGTTCTATGAGCTCTGTGTTGACGTCGGGGAGTCCGCGGTCTCTGGAAGTTCGGCCGATAACCTGCAAAAATTGAAAAATATCGGTTCGAACTTAATTATTGGCGGGAAGAAAATAAATTTAAAATTTAATTTTCCGGCGGCAGAAACGGAGAAACTGCACGCGCTGCCGGGGTTCGGCAGCGCGGATTTCTGCGACAGCGTAAATTGGCGGCCCCTACGGGATTCGAACCCGTGATCTCTGCCTTGAGAGGGCAGCGTCCTAACCGCTAGACGAAGGGGCCGTAAGTCAATATTTTACCAAATAGCGGCTATTTGGGCAAAAAAGAGAGCCGACTATCGGATTTGAACCGATGACCTGCTGTTTACAAAACAGCTGCTCTACCAGCTGAGCTAAGTCGGCGACTTCAAGACATTATAAGACTTTTGGCCGCCGCGCCGCTACGCGGCTAGGGAACGAAGGCGAACTTCATGGTGATGTCGCCTTTGCTCCACTCGCGGGCGTTGCGGCAGGCGAATTCGGCCACTTCCCGGAAGTCCGCGTAGAGCCCCTTGTCCTTGAGGCTGATCTTGGAGGAACCGCGCACCACTATGAGGATGTGGTTGTTGCGGTGTATGCCCGACAGGTCGCCGATGAAGTCTATCATGGCGTCCCAGTTCTCGGGGATGCCGGGAAAGCGCAGTACCTGCGTGGTGTGGGACAGGAGGGCGGGCTTGGTCAGCATCTTGCCGCCGTCCAGCTCGAATACTTTATAGCCGAGGCCCTGGGCGTAAGAGGCCAGGAAGTCGGCGTTGGAAGCGCCGAGGTCCAGCACGTCGGACGCGAGGGCGCGGTCGGCGGCCTCGTTGGCCGGGGCGGCCGCGGGGGCGGCAGGCGCGGAGAAGCCGGCCGAAGCGGCCAGCAGGCCGTTCAGGGCGGAATTGTCACCGCCGGCGAAAGCCGGGGCGGACAGGAACAGAGAGACGGCGATAACCTTGGATATGTTCTTCATAGATAGCAGTAGCCTCCAGAATATAAGTTTCTATATTCCCGATACTTTGTGCTAAGTCCCGATTTAGGTGGGGGGAAACTTAACGCGCCTTCCTGTTATTAGCCTGGAAGGACATCGCCGGAGCCGGTAGTTTTGGTGATTTTTGGATACCGGGCGGCTTGTAAGATACGGTACGACGTTGCGGACTTACGAGATGCAGTAACACTATTATAGCAGATCCGGTTTGGCCGGTCCAATTGAACGGCCCGGCCCAATTTGGTAGTTTAACTATATGAAGTTCACGGTGGGCGTAAAATCGGCCGACGAAGCGCGTTATTTCCTGGAGAACGGCGCGGACGAGCTGTATTGCGGCCTGGCTGGTCTGCTCAACAACCGCCTGCCGCGCGAGAACCTGCCCGGAGTCTCCGGAGCGGAGGAAATAATACGGCTCGCGGGCAAAAAGCGCGTGTTCCTGGCCGTGAACGAGATAGTGCCCGCCAAGCTCTACGGCCCGGCGCTGGATATTTTAAAAGGTCTCCGGCGGCGCGGCCTGTTCGGCGTGATCCTGCGCGACCCGGCTTTCCTCGCCTTCCTGCGCGCTGAAAAATTCAGCCTGTACGTGACGCTGAGCACGCTGGCGCTGTGCTTTAACCGCGGCGCGCTGGAGTTCTTCGGGCGGCTGGGCATAAACCGCCTGGTGCTGCCCATGCAGCTGATGCCGGAGAACGCCGGGTCGCTGCTGAAGAACAAGTTCGGCATAGAGACCGAGGTGTTCTGCCAGCGGCTCTATTACGGCGTGAATGTGGACTCCATGTGTTTCCTGCCCTGCCCGCAGACCGCCGAGAGCGGCAGCCGCAAGTTCCCGGACTTCACCTGCCTGCTGCCTTTCAAATGCCGCGGCGGGGAGTTCCGCATGCCCATGCCCGGGCCGGAATACATGATGAACGCCTTCTACGATTTTTACCACGGCTGCGCGGACTACGTGAAGATAGCGCGCTGGCCCAATACCCTGCGGCAGGCGGACCTGTTCCACAAGGTGCGCTATCTGGTGAAGCTGCTGGAGAAGGGCGCGTCCCGTAAACTTTTCGTGCACGAAGGTCTTAAGATAGATTCGAAACCGCTGGAATATGGAAAAAGCTTTACTTTCAGGCCGGCTGGCCCCGCCTCCCGCCGCGCTTAAAGGTTTTACGCGGCTTGTGGCCGGCAGCGAATACTGCCAGAACAAGCTGCCCGACCTCAAGACGCTCGCCGCGCTGCGCCGCCGCGCCCCGGTGACGCTGGCCACATCCATTCTCACGGACGAAGGCCTTGCCGCGGTTTCGGCGCTGATCTCCGCCGCTTTCCGGCGCGACCTGATAGACGAAGTCATAGTGAACGACTGGGGCCTGCTCCAGCCGCTTAAGAAGCTGACCGGCCTCGCCTTGTCCGCCGGGCGCCTGCTGTGCGTGGAATTGTCCGTTGCCGAGCCCGGCTGGACTAAAAAATTCCTCCTGGAATACGGTATAACCTCCGCCGAGACCGACGATAAGAAGATGGCGGAGCGGCTGAAAGCGCTGGGGCTGGAGATCTCCTGGCACGCGCCGCATGCCTTCAAGGCGGTCACCACCTATTGTCCTTTCGAAAAGCATTTCAAGGCCAAGTGCGGGTTCTCCTGCGAGGGCCGGGCTCTCAAGCTGAAGAACCCGCACTTAAAAAAACCGCTGCTGTTGGTCGAGAAGGTTTATCTTACGCCGGACGCTTCGGTCAAGCCGCCGGCCGGTATCTCCCGTCTGGTTGTAAGGGGCAAGGGTTTTTAATAAGATGGAATAGAGGTAGTTATGCCAGCCATCAAAAAAACTTCCGCGGCTAAAAAGCACAAGATGCGCGTCCTGGTGGGCGTGCGCACGCTCAACGAAGCCGAATTCTTCCTGACGCGCGGCGCCGACGAGGTTTATTGCGGCCTGCCCGAGATCCCCAACCACGGCGTGACGGCCGAGAATTTTTCCTCAGAGAAAGAGCTGAAGGCCACCATAGACCTGGCCAAAAAACTCGGCAAGCAGGTCTTCATTGTGGCCAACGACGTTTTCCCGGCGGCGGTGTTCCCCAGGGCGGCCGCCAAGGTGGCCGAACTGGTGCGCTACGGCGCCAGCGGCGTCATTATCCGCGACATGGCCCTGCTGGAGTATTTCAGGAAACACAAGCTCAAGACCTATTTCACCCTCAGTACCCTGGGCCTGTGTTTCAACCGCGAGGCGCTGAAGTTCTTCAAGGAACGCGGCGTGGCGCGCATAGTGCTGCCGCAGCATCTTTCCCCGGCGGAAGCCGCCCCCATGTTCGACAAAAAGCTGGGCATGGACATAGAGGTGTTCTGCCTGCCGCTGTTCTACGAGGTGAACATCAATTCGCTGTGCTCGCTGTCCTGCCCGTGCTCGCAGGAGGCCGTCACCGATCCCAAACTGCAGAAGGCCTACACCTGCCTCTCGGCGCTGAAGCGCTCGGATGACGGCGGCTTCTACACCATGCCCATGCCAAACAGCGAGACGCTGCTGAACTATTTCTACGACTACTACCACCTGGGCGCCAAATGCATGAAGGTGGCCCGCGGCCCCAACGGCGAAGAGGTGATAGAGTTGTTCTACAAGTCGCTCCTGCTCACGCGCCTGCTGGAGAAAGGCGTGTCGCGCGCGGCTTTCGTGCACGAAGGCAAAAAGATCGCGAGTTCCTCTCAAAACTATGGAAAACGCTATATCGTTAAGCGTTTCTGAGCTGGCGGGCCTGAAGCCCGCGGCGCTGAAAGGCTTTGACCGCGTCTATATCGGCAGCGAATTCTGCCAGAACCGGCTGCCCACCGCGGCCGCTTTCCTCAAACTCGAGAAAATGTTCAAAGGGCCGGTGACGCTGGCCACGCCGCTGCTTACCGACGGCGGCCTGGACCAGGCCATGACGCTGGTAAAAGCGCTCACCGCGGTGAAGCGTAAAAAACCGCTGGAAATAGTGGTGAACGACTGGGGCCTGCTGCGCCTGCTCAAGAAGAACAGGGCCGTGCGGCCCGTGCTCGGCCGCCTGCTCATGTGGGAGATAGGCGAAATGGACAAGCCTTTCCTTAACGCCTTCTGCCGCGAATACCGCGTGGCCGGCGTGGAGACCGACAACGGGGAAATACTTGAAAAGCTGAAGGGCGTGAGCGGTCCGGTGCATTTCCACTATCCGTTCCGTTTCAAGTCCGTCACCCGCTACTGTTCCTATATCCGCGACTTCAATTCCGCCGCCTGCGGCCTGGAATGCGGCCCCGCCTTCGTGCGCCTTTCCAGCAAGGCCATCCCGGAGCCCATCTACATGCAGGGCAACGCCTATTTCATCCCGAATAAACCGCTCAAGAGCCTGCTCATCAAGCGGCTCGTCAAAACCTCTGTTTAGGGGGGGGCCATGGGTAAAAAGATAGCGATGTTCATAGCCTTCAAGGGTTTCCGCGACGAAGAATACGTGGAACCCAAGAAGGCCCTGGAGGCCGCCGGCCACCAGGTAACCACGGTTTCCACCGCCAAAGGCGAGGCGCGCGGTAAGTTCCGCGTGACCGCGCAGGTGGACAAGACCGTGGACGAGATAAACCCCGCCGATTACGACGCGCTGACGCTGGTGGGCGGGCCCGGCGCGCTGGAGCACCTGGACACGCAGGCGGTGCACGCCCTGTTCCGCAGGGGCATGGAGCTCGGCAAGGTGATAGGCGCCATCTGTATTTCGCCCGTGGCGCTGGCGCACGCCGGCCTGCTCAAGGGCCGCACCGTCACTTGCTGGCCAGACGGGGCCGCAGAGGTGGAGAAGGGCGGCGGAAAATATACCGGTTCGGAACTGGAGACGGACGGCCGGCTCATAACCGCCAGCGGGCCCCTGCCGGCGAAGAAATACGGCCAGGCGCTGGCCGAGGCTTTAAAATAACAGGAGGGAACATGAAACTATTGAACGCTATCATCATTTCCGCGGCGCTGGCCGCTCCGGCGCTGGCCGCCGAATCGAAGCCCGCCGCCGACGCGTGGAAGACCAGGGTCTTCACCGCGGAGGAACTGAAGCAGTACGACGGCAAGGACGGGCGGCCCGTTTACGTGGCCGTGGACGGCATCGTCTATGACCTGTCCGGTTCCAAATACTGGAAGAGCGGCCGCCACATGAAGATGCACGACGCCGGCGCGGACCTGAGCACGGACATCCACAACAAGGCGCCCAAGTCCATCCACCGAGACGGGAAGATCCTGGAAGGGATGCCCAAGGTGGGCGTCATGAAAGAGACCGCCGTGGCCAAGCCGGCGGTGGCCTTGCATAAGGTGGCCGCGGCCGAGGTAGGCAAGCCCGCGGTCTGCCCCGTCACGCGCGCCAAACTGACGGTGTCGGAAAAGACCCCGGCGCTGGATTTCAAGGGTAAGACCTATTATTTCTCCGGGGAAGCGGCGCT
The DNA here is from genome assembly GCA_001799635.1 of Elusimicrobia bacterium GWA2_62_23. Taxonomy (GTDB): domain Bacteria; phylum Elusimicrobiota; class Elusimicrobia; order Elusimicrobiales; family UBA9959; genus UBA9959. Next base: position 50,420 of record MGTV01000028.1, on the reverse strand, counting down.
GGAGTCGTTCAAAGCCGCGCCGGATAAGTACATGGGCGGCGTAACGGAGAAGCTGAAGGGGCTGTTCACTAAAAAGAAGAGCTGAAGACCTTAACGAAATCTTTCCAGAAACCCGGGTATGACTTGTTCACGCAGCCCGGGTTTCTTATTTCCAGGCCCGGGCAGCGCAGGGCGGCCGCGGCGGCAGCCATGGCTATGCGGTGGTCGTTGAAGGTTTCCGCGGGGGCGAGGGCCTTGAACTTCCCGCCGGTGATCCGCATCACGCCGCCGGAGTAGGAGGCTTTTACTCCGAGCGCGCGCAGCAGGGCCAGGGTGGCTTCCACGCGGTCGGATTCTTTGGAACGCAGGGCCTCTATGCCGCGCAGCGTGGTGACGCCCGCGGCCGCGGCGGCGCAGACCGCCAGCAGCGGGATCTCGTCTATCATGCCGGGCACGTCGGCGGCGGAGAAGGCGGCGCCCTTCAGCCGGGATGGGCGAACGGTTATGGAGCCGTCGGGCTCGGGGAAGGAAGCGGCCGCTTTCAGTTCCAGCTTCGCGCCCATCTTTTGAAGCGCCAGGACGAAGCCGGTGCGGGTAGGGTTGAGGCCGCAGCCTGTTATCTCCAGTTCCGCTCCCGCGAGGAGCGCGCCGGCCAGGAACGGCGCCGCGGCGGAAATGTCGCCGGGCACCCGCACGGGCCTAGCGGTCAGCGGCCCGGGTTCCAGGCAGATCTCCGGTCCGTTCTTGGCCAGCCGCGCCCCCATGAGGGCCAGCAGGCGTTCGGTGTGGTCCCGCGACGGGGCCTTTTCTTTTATAAACACCGGTTTGCCGGCGTAAAGCCCGGCTAGCAGGGCCGCGGACTTTAGCTGGGCGCTATCCACGCCGGTCAGCCGCGCTCCCTTGAGCTTCGCGGGCTTTACGGCGAGCGGCAGCCGCCCGCTTTTGGCGGTTGCCTTGGCGCCCAGTTTCTTCAGGACCGCGGCCAGGGGGGCCATGGGCCTTTTCAGCAGGGAGCCGCGCCCGGTCAGCGTGGAGGAAAAGTTCTGCCCGGCCAGGATCCCTGCCAGCAGGCGCGCCAGCGCGCCTGACTCGCCGGCGTTGAGCGGCTTGGCCGGCCTGGCCAGCCCTTTCAGGCCCCGCCCTTCCAGCACCAGCGCGCCGCCGTCGCGGCAGAACTTCACGCCCAGGGCGGCCAGGCATTCCAGCGCGGCCTCTGTGTCTTCGCACTCCAGCGGGTTCTCTATCCTGGCCTGGCCGTGGGCTATGGCGCCCAGCAGTAGGGCCCTTATGGTTATGGATTTATCCGGCGGCGGCGTGAAGGACTTCATTTTCTCTTTATGGAGGCGCAGTAGTCCAGCGCTTTCATATAGGAGCCGGCGCCTTCGCCCTTGAACTGGGCCAGGCAGACCGGCTTTATCACGGAGACGCGGCGGAAACTTTCCCTCTTCGCGATGTCGCTGAGGTGCACTTCCACGGCGGGCAGTTCCAGCGCCTCTATGGCGTCGCGGATGGCGTAGCTGTAATGCGTATAGGCGGCAGGGTTTATCACCAGTGCGTCGGCCCAGCCGGCGTTGGCGGTGAGCAGGTCTATGATGCGGCCTTCGCTGTTGCTCTGGAAGACGCGCACCTTGAAGCCAAGGGCGGCGGCGCGCTTGCGGATGGCCGCGTTGAGCTGCGCCATGGTGGCGGTGCCGTAGACGGCGGGCTTGCGCCGGCCGAGCAGGTGCAGGTTGGGCCCGTGGATCACGAGGAGGTTCATTTCAGCGCCTCCGCGAAAGCCTTCCTGAGGAGGGCGGGTTTTATGTTCTCGGCCGCGAAAGGCCGGCCGGGGCCTTCCAGCAGGATGAAGCGGTTCTCGGCTCCGCGGGCTTTTTTGTCCTTGGAGACCAGCGAGAGGAACTTCTTGAAGTCACGGCGCACGCCCCTGGCCGGCGGCAGGCGCAGGGCGTCGAGCATGGAATAAAGCTTCCGGTGATCGGCCGCGCTGAGGCTGCGGGTCTCCCTGGAGATCAGCAGCGCGGCGCGCGCGCCGCGGGCCACGGCCTCGCCGTGAGGCAGGCGGCCCCCGGCCAGCGCTTCCAGCGCGTGGCCCACGGTGTGGCCGAAATTCAGCACTTCGCGCAGGCCGGTCTCGTCCTTTTCGTCTTTCGCCACCAGCTTGAGCTTGTACGCCGCGCAGGCGCTTACGCAGGCCGTCAGCGCGGTCTTGTCGCCGGACACCGCCCTGGGCAGGTGCTTGAGCAGTTCGGAGCGCAGCCCGGCGGGGCCTATCATGGCGTATTTAACCAGCTCGCCCGCCCCGGAGCGCAGCTCGGCGTGCGGCAGCGAGTCCAGGAAGGCCGTGTCACAGACCGCGAGCGCAGGCTGGTGGAAGGTGCCGGCTATGTTCTTGGCCCCGCCCAGGTTCACGGCGGTCTTGCCGCCCAGGCCGGCGTCTATCTGGCCGAGGAAAGTGGTGGGCACGCTCACCCAGTTCACGCCGCGCATGTAGATGGAGGCCGCGAAGCCGGCCAGGTCCGTGACCGCGCCGCCGCCGGCCGCTATCAGCAGGGAGTTGCGCGAAAAGCCGTTGTCGAAAAGGAAGGCGCAGAGCCTGCCCGCCTCTTCCAGCGTCTTGGCCTTCTCCGAAGGCGGCAGCCAGAAATACAGGTGCGGGGTTTTCCCCTCGGGGAAAAGGCTCAGCGCGCGGGCCCGGAGGCTGGGCGGCGCGTCGGAGCCGGTGACCAGGCAGAGCTTGTCGGCCCCGGCGAACAGGGCCGGGAACTGCGCCGGAACGTTCTCCATGCCGCGGCCCAGAGCGGCTTTTACCGTGCGGGAGGTCTTTACGTTGAAACTGAAGGTCTTCATAGTTTTTTCCTGATGAGTTCCGCCGTCCCCGCCGGGGTGGCCCGGGTGACGTCTACCGAAAGCCCGGCCCGCCGGTAGAAAGGCAGGCGCCTGGCGTAAATTTTCTTAGCCCTGGCCAGGGCGGCTTTCGCCGGACCCGCCAGCAGCGGCCTCGGGCCGGCCGCCTTCGAAAGGCGCCGCTCCAGTTCCGGCCAGCCGCAGGCCAGGAACACCGTGACGCCGGTGCGCTCCAGCAGGCCGCGCCAGCGGCGCGACGGGTACACCCCGCCGCCGAGCGCCACTACCAGGCCCCGGCGCGCCGCGAGCCCGCGGACCACCTCCGCTTCCAGGCGGCGGAAGCCGCCCAGGCCGCGGGTCCTTACCAGCTCCGCCACGGAGCGCTTGCCGCGCTTCTCCACGAGCGCATCGCTGTCGGCGAAGCGCCGGCCCAGCTTTTTGGCCAGCACCCTGCCCGCGGAGGTCTTGCCCGCGCACATGAAACCCGCCAGGTAGACGTTGCCTAGAGCCTCGAAATTATTTTTTTCGTTCTTTTTCGCCATTCGTCAACGCGGGGCAGCAGTTCGCCCAGTGAGTCGCCGCCGAATTTCTCCAGCAGCGCCGAGGCCAGCTCCAGCGAGGCCGCGTGCTCGGCCACTACCGCCGCGGCGAAGACCGCCGTGGTGTCGGAAGTGGCTGAAACCGAAAGTTTCTTTTTGAAGGTGCGCAGGTCCGTGGAGAGGGCGCCGCCGGGCAGTCCGGGCACCGGCTTTACGGCGCAGCGCAGCACCAGGTCGCGGCCGTTGGTCATGCCGCCGTCGAGGCCGCCGGACAGGGCCGCGTCGGCCGCGGCTTCCTTGCCGCCCATGGCGGCCAGGGCGAAGCCGCCGCCTATCTCGAAACCTTTCACCCCGTTCACGGAGAGCAGGGCCGCGGCCAGCCGCGCGCCCAGGCGCCGGTCCGGCTGCTCGAAGCTGCCGAGGCCGGCGGGCACGTTCTCGAAGGTGAGTTCGAACTCCCCGCCCAGCGTGTCGCCGGCCTTGCGGGCCCGGACCAGTTCGGCGGCCGCGCTCTGCGCCGTAAGGCCGCAAAGGCCGCCCAGGTTGGTGACGCGGGAATTGACCTCTACGCCTAGCAGTTCGTTGAGGCGCATGGCGAAAGCTCCCAGCGCGGTGCGCATGGCGGTCTCCCGCGCGCTGGCCCGCTCCCGGATCAGGGCCGCGTTGAGGGTGTCGTATTTCAGCATGCCGGGCAGATCGGCGTGGCCGGGGCGCGGCAGGCTGGAGGGGGGCGGAACTTTGCGGGACTGGTTCTTTATCAGCACCGCTATGGGCGCGCCGGTGGTCACGTCGCCGGCCAGGCCGGAAATGACGCGGAAATCGTCGGTCTCCACACCCTGTCTGGCGCTGCGGCCGGGGGCCGTGCGGCGGCGGTTGAGCTGCGCGGCGATGTAGTCGCGCTTTATCTTCACCCCTGAGGGGAAGCCTTCGAGTATGCCGGAAAGATATTCGCCGTGCGATTCGCCTGCGGTAAGATACCTGAGCATCAGTGTTCCCCTTTGAACCCGGCCGTCAGCGCGGCGAGGGCGTCCCGCTTAAATTTTACTATATCGCCGGTGGGCAGGCCCGCCCAGAATTGCAGCGAGAGCGCCGCCTGCCAGACCAGGAGGGACAGGCCGTCTATTACGGCGGCCCCCGCCGCCGCGGCGGCCCGCGAGAAGTCGGTTCCTTCCGGGGCGTAGGCCAGGTCGGCGCAGAGCTGGCCGGTGCCCGGGGCGCAGGGCGGTTGGCCCGGCTGGTACATGCCGAGCGGGGTGGCGTTCACGAAGATCTCCGTGCCGCCGGCGGGCGGCCCGAAAGGAGCGGCGGAAAAAGAGGTTTCGGGAAAAACGGCCGCGAGCCTGGCGGCCAGGGCCCGGGCGGCTTCCCCGTTCCGGGCGTAAAATGTCACACCGGCCGCGCGCGAGCGGCCGAGGGCCCAGCCAGAAGAGGCGGCGGCCCCGCCGGAACCGAATACCGCCGCCCGCTTGCCGGCCGTGGAGAAGCCGCTCTCTTCCAGCGCCCGCAGCAGGGCCCTGGCGTCGGTGTTGAGGCCTTCCAGCCCGACCTTGCCGAAGCGGACCGCGTTCACGGCGCCGGCGGCTTTCGCGGCGGGATCGGCCAGGGCCAGCAGCTTGCAGACTTCGCTTTTATAGGGAAGGGTTACATTGAAGCCGGCCCAGCCTTCGGCCCGTGCGGCGTCCAGGGCGTGGCGCAGTTCTTCGCGCGGCACGTCGCGCAGTTCGTAGGAGATCTTCACGCCCGCCAGCGAGGCGAAGGTCCTGAAGATCTCAGGGGAGAGGGACTTGGAGAGGGGCCGGCCGAAGAGGCCGGCTTTTATGAACGGGGCCTGCACTGGAATTTCCCCGCTATGGCACGGAAGACGTCCACGGTGACGGTCTGGCGGCCGTCTACCCTGGCCTTCATCGGGTCCAGGCTGGCCTCCATGAGCAGGCCGTCGGCGCCCGCCTTGAGGGCCTTCACGGCCAGCTCGGCGGCCACCCGCCGGTCCCGGGAGGCGTGGCTGGGATCGGCCAGCACCGGCAGGCCGGTAAGCTTCTTGGCGGCGGCCAGCAGTTTCAGGTCCAGCAGGGGCGCGCCGGGGGAGTTCAGCGAATCCCCGCGCTCGCAGAGGATCACTTTTTTCGCCCCGTACTTGAAAAGGTATTCGGCGGAGAGCAGCCATTCCCGCAGGGTCGCGCGCATGCCGCGCTTGAGCAGCACGGTCAGGCCGCTGGCGGCCGTTTCCTTGAGCAGTTCGTAGTTGCGCATGTTGCGCGCGCCTATCTGGAGCACGTCGCACACGGCCGCCAGGCGTTCCACCTGGCGGGTGTCCACGGCCTCGGTCACCAGCGGCAGGCCGGTGAGTTTTTTGGCCTTCGCGATTATTTTAAGTCCGGGCCAGCCGATGCCCTGGAAAGCGTAAGGCGAGGAGCGGGGCTTGAACAGCGCCGCGCGCAGGCCGTGCGCGCCGGCGGCCTTGAGTGCCGCGGCGGAGTCCAGGTAGAGCCGCTCGTCCTCTACGGCGCAGGGGCCGGCTATAAAGACGGGCCCGGCGGAGAAGTCGAACGGCCCGCGGAAAGTTTTTTTGCCCCGGGCGCAGGCCAGCGGGCAGAGTTCCAGGTCGGAGAGGGAAACTGACGCCACCCCGGGCAGGTTCTCCACCAGGGCCAGGGCGCCGCCCGCCTTGCCGGGGGCCCCTAGGGAGACCTTGAGCGAGCCGGCGGCGCGGATTACGCGGCAGCCTGGCAGCCTGGCCGCCAGCTTTTCCAGGAGCAGGCGCAGCGCGTCCCGGGAAAGACCCTTTTCGGTTTTAATTATCATTTTGTCTTTTGCAGCCTTATGGATTGGCGGATGATCTCGGAAAAAATTTCGCGCGTGGCCCGGGAGTAGGGCTTTTTTACCGCGGCCGCCGCGTTGGCCAGCACTTGCCGTTCGCGCGCCGGGTCCCGCGGCTTCTTTTTCAGGGCGGCCAGCGGCCGGGCCAGGTCGAAGCGCCGCGAGAGCAGGGCGGCTATGCGCCTGTCCAGCAGGTCTATTCTCGCCCGGGCGGCGGAGAGCTTGTTCGGCATAATATAGAATTCTATTAAAATACTGCCCGAAATAAAATTGTAAAATAATGGGGACGTTGTTGACTATTTGACTATTCCTGAAAACCGCAGCGCCGTCGCGATAGTCAAATAGTCAACAGCGTCCCCTAAAATCATGGCTGGAACACTGGAACTCAAGGACGTCGCCAATAAACTGGCTTTTCTGGAATCGGCTTTCGCCGAGGCCTCCAGGCTTTTCGACCTGGACAAGAAGAAGGCCCAACTGCGCGAAAAAGAGGCCGTGTCCGGTTCCGGGGACTTCTGGAACGACGCGCAGAAAGCGCAGGCCCACATGAAGGAGCTCAACGACCTGAAGAAAGGCGTGGACCTGCTCGACGGGGTGGCGCGCGAGATAGAGGATTTTAAGGTGCACTTCGACCTGGCCAAGGACGCCGGCGACATGAGCGAGCTGCCGGTGATCATGGCCGGGCTCGGCGGCATAGAGAAGCGCCTGAGCGTCATGGATTTCGAGCTGAAGCTGTCCGACCCCAACGACAAGCTGGACGCCATCATCAGCATCCACGCCGGCGCCGGCGGCACCGAGGCCTGCGACTGGGCCCAGATGCTGCTGCGCATGTACACCCGCTGGGCCGAGAAGAAAGGTTTCAGTTTCGCCATCACCGACATGCTTTCCGGCGAAGAGGCCGGCGTGCGCAGCGTCACCGCCTTCGTGCGCGGCAAGTACGCCTTCGGCTACCTCAAGAGCGAGATCGGCGTGCACCGGCTGGTGCGCATCTCGCCGTTCGACGCCAACAAGCGCCGCCACACCTCCTTCGCCTCCATAGACGTGCTGGCCGACATCGACGACACGATAGAGATAAAGATAGAGGACAAGGACATCAGCGTGGACACCTTCCGCTCCGGCGGTGCCGGCGGCCAGAACGTGAACAAGGTGGAGACCGCGGTCCGCATCACCCACGCCCCGTCGGGCGTGGTGGTGGCCTGCCAGATAGAGCGCTCCCAGCACCAGAACCGCGAAACGGCCATGAAGATGCTCAAGGCTAAACTTTACGAGATAGAGATGGACAAGAAGCGCACGGAGATGGAGCGCCATTACGACGCGAAGGGCGACATAGGCTGGGGCCACCAGATCCGGTCCTACGTGTTCATGCCCTACCAGATGGTGAAAGACCTGCGCACCGGGCAGGAAACCTCCCAGATAGACGCCGTGATGGACGGCGACCTGGACCCCTACATGCATTCCTACCTCTCCTGGGTAGCCGGGGGCCGGAAGAAACGCAACGTCAGCAGCGAAGATTAAAGCGGGTAAAGCTTGCTGATAGACACCCACACGCATCTCAATGACAAGGCCTTCGACGCCGACCGCGCCGAAGTGCTCACGCGCGTCTTCGCGGCCGGGGTGGCCAAGGTGGTGGAGATAGCCTGCCAGCCCAATGAGTGGCAGCAGGGCGAAGAGCTCTGCGCCAGGTACCCCGGCAAAATAGTCTGCGCCTTCGGCGCGCACCCGGAATACACCAAAACCCTGCCTCCCGACGTGTTCGGCCGGCTCGAAACTTTCATGGCCAAACCCTGCGCCGTAGCGCTTGGGGAGGTCGGTATAGATTATTGGTGGGATATCGGCACCAAAGAAGAGCAGCTGGCCCTGCTGAACGCCCAGCTGCCGCTCTGTTCGAAATTTAATCGGCCCGCGGTGTTCCACGCCCGCAACGGCAAAACCCCGGCGCAGAACGCTTACGCCGACCTGCTGGAGGCCCTCAGGAAATGGAATTACGGCCCCGCGCGGAAGTTCCGCGGGGTGCTGCACTGCTTCTCCGGCAACTGGGACGACGCCCGCGCCGGGCTGGACCTGGGCCTGGCGCTCGGCGTGAACGGCACCTTCACCTATAAGAAGAACGAAGACCTGCGGGAGATCGCCAAAAAGGCCGGCCCGGATAAGCTGGTGCTCGAGACCGACTGCCCGTACCTGCCGCCGCAGGGATCGCGCGGCCAGCGCAACGACCCGGCCTTTATCCCCGAGATCGCGGCCATGGTGGCCGGCCACCTGGGGCTCAGCAACGGGCAGCTGGCGGACAAGACCACGGCCAACGCTTTCGAATTATTCGGCACGTTCTAGGGTAAAGACATGACCAACGAAGAAATAAAAAAACTTTTTGCGGAGCGCATCCCCGTCTTCGACGGCGCCATGGGCACCTACCTGCAGGGTTTCGGCCTCAAGGAGGCGGACTACGCCGGCCACGAGGGGCTCAACGAGATGCTCTCGCTGTCCCGCCCCGACGTGATCGGCCGGGTGCACGAGGATTATCTCGCCGCCGGGGCCGATTTCGTGGAGACCAACACTTTCGGGGCCAACGCCGCCGTGCTGGCCGAATACGGCCTGCAGGGGCGCGTGCGCGAGTTCAACCTCGCCTCCGCGAAGCTCGCCCGGGCCGCCGCGGACAAGTTCTCGGCCCACGGCGCGCGGCGCTACGTGGCGGGCTCCGTGGGGCCCACCAACAAGGCCCTCTACGTCACCGGCGGCCTCACCTTCGACGCCCTGCGCGACATTTATCTGGAACAGCTCGGCGGGCTGATAGACGGCGGGGCGGACGTGCTGCTGCTCGAGACCGCGCACGACACGCTGAACCTCAAGGCCGGCCTCGCGGCCGTGCGGCTGGCCTTCGCGAAAGCGGGCCGCGAACTGCCGGTCATAGTGTCCGCCACCATGGACGAACGCAACAAGATGCTCTCCGGCCACGACGCCGAGGCGTTCTATGCCGCCGTGGAGCATTACCCGCTCGCGGCCATAGGCTTTAACTGCTCCACCGGCCCCGAGGGCCTGGGCCTGCGCCTGGAGCGCCTGGCCGCCCGCGCCCAGTACCCGGTCTTCGCCATGCCCAACGCCGGCCTGCCCGACGAGAACGGCCGCTACCTGCAGACCCCGGAAAAATTCTCGGCCGTGATGGCCGGTTTCGCCCGCGGCGGGCTGCTCAATGCCGCCGGCGGCTGCTGCGGTACCTCGCCCGCCCACATCAAGGCGCTGGCCGACGCCGTGAAAGGCGTGAAGCCGCGCCGGCCCCTCGCCGCCGCCCCCTGGGTGGTGGCCGGCACCGAGGCGCTGTTCTACGACGAGATCGAGCCCCCCGTGATGGTGGGCGAGCGCAACAATTCCATAGGGTCCAAGAAGTTTCGCGACATGGTGGCCGCAGACGACTGGGACGGCGCCCTGGCCCTGGCCAAGGCGCAGGTGGCGGCCGGCGCGCACGTGCTGGACCTGTGCCTGGCCAACCCGGAGCGTGCGGAGCTGGCCGATGTTAAGCTTTTCGCCCCGCGGCTCGCCCGCGCGGTGCGCCTGCCTATCATGACCGACACCACGGACACCGCCGTGATGGAGGAGGTGCTTAAGACCTCGCCCGGCAAGGCGCTGCTCAATTCCGTGAACTTCGAGTTCGGTCACGACAAGCCGCGCGCCGCCGCCGAGCTGGTGAAGACCTACGGCGCCAAGCTGGTCTTCGGGTGCATAGACGAGGACAAGGCCCACGGCCTGCCGCTGGACGCGGAGCGCAAGATCGCCATAGCCCGCCGCGCCTACGCCTTCCTCACCAGGGACTGCGGACTGCGCGCCGAGGATATCATTTTCGACACGCTGGTGTTCCCGGTGGCCGTAGGCGGCGAGCACGCCAAAACGGCCCACGAGACCATAAAAGCTATAGAGACCATCAAGAAGGAATTCCCCGGGGTGAAGACCATCCTGGGTGTCAGCAACGTTTCCTTCGGGCTCCCGCCCGCCTCCCGCGAAGTGTTGAACTCGGTGTTCCTGCATCATGCGGTTAAGGCGGGCCTGGACCTGGCCATAGTGAATATCGAGAAGCTCAAGCGCTACGCCGCCATCCCGGCGGACGAGCGGGCGCTCGCCGAAGACCTGGTCTTCGCCCGCAAGCCCGACGCCGCCCAGCTGTTCGCGGCCAAATACCGCGACGCCAAGAAAGGTCCCGCCGCCCCGGCCGCCCAGGACGCACCGCCCTCGGAGCGCCTGCGGCTCTCCGTGCTCAACGGCACCCGGTCCGGCATCGAAGAGGCGGTAACCGAACTTCTCAAGACCGAGCCGCCGCTGGCCATCATCAACGGGCCCGTTATGGCCGCCATGGCCGAGGTGGGCAAGCAGTTCGCCTGCGGCGACCTGATAGTGACCGAGGTGCTGCAGAGCGCAGAGGCCGCCAAGGCCGCCGTCACGGCGCTGGAGCCTTCGCTGAAAGCGAACAAGGCCCCCAAGCGCGGCCGCCTGCTGCTCGCCACGGTCAAAGGCGACGTGCACGACATCGGCAAGAACCTGGTCTCCATCATCTTCGAGAGCAACGGCTTCGAGGTGGTGGACCTCGGAGTGAAAGTGCCGCCGGAGGAGATAGTGGCCGCGGCCGTGAAAGCCCGGCCGGACTTCATCGGCCTCTCCGGCCTGCTGGTGCGCTCCTGCGAGCAGATGACCATAACCGCGCGGGAGCTCGCCGCCGCCGGCGTAAAAGCCACCCTGCTGGTGGGCGGCGCCGCGCTGACCGAAAAATTCACCCAGGCCAATATCGCGCCCGCCTACGGGGGCCCGGTGTTCTACGCCAAGGACGCCATGGAAGGCCTCAACCACGCTCTCAAGCTCGGAGCCGCTAAATAATGAGCGAGCTTTTCCGCCCGGACGCCATTCCTTCACCGGCAAGCCTGGAGCGGCGTTACGTGGAGCAGGCGCTGCCCGAGCTGTTCGATAATATCGACGAGGGGCTCTTCAACCTGCGCTTCCTGAAGCTCAAGAAAGGCCAGGAGGAGAAAGCCCGTGAGACGGCCGTCCTCCTGGCGGCGATAAAGGGCGAGATAATTTCCAAAGGCCTGATCAAAGCCCGCGGCGTTTACCAGACCTTTCCGGTGAACGCGGCTGGCGACAACCTTATCTTTTACGGCCCCGGCGAAGCCCAGCTGGCCGGCTTCGCCTTCCCGCGGCAGGCCGCGGGGGGCAAGCTGTGCCTGGCGGATTTTGCGGCCCCCGTTTCCGGGGGGCGCAGGGATTACGCCGCGCTGCTCGCCGTCACTTGCGGCGAAGGCGTTATGGAGCTGGCCGCGCGCGAGAAGGCGGCGGGTAATTATGTCAGGTCTTACCTGGTGCAGGCCCTGGCCCTGATGCTGGCCGAAGCTTTCGCCGAAGTGCTGCATTACCGCATCCGCAAGGAGTGGGGGATAGCCGAGGCGCAGCCGGCCCTGCCGCTGCATAAAGGGAAGTACCAGGGGAAGCGGTACTCTTTCGGCTACCCGGTCTGCCCGGACCTGGCCAACCAGGAGCACCTGTTCCGCCTGCTGCGGCCCGAGGCCGACGCCGGCATAAAGCTCACCGACGGCTTCATGATGGACCCCGAGGCCTCCGTGTCCGCCATAGTCTTCCACAACCCCAAAGCCGTCTACTTCGGCATTTAAATTAGGGACAGACACCTATTTGCTTGCGGGTAAGGCAGGCTTTGGAAATTGGTGTCTGTCCCTATTTTTGAGTAGGACCTTTTTGGGTCTTGACACCTGAAATAGGCCTGCTATACTATGGATGTGCCCGTGGCCCCTTTCAGTGGGTTTCTCACGGGCACTTTCTTTTTGGAATAAAAAAGCCCGGCCTCTTTCGAAGCCGGGCCTTTTTTACGGGCGGCTCAGAGCTTGCCCTTGTTCTCCAGGGCCTTCTTGAGCGTCTCGCCCAGGGAGCCCATGGCCTGCGAGCCGGTTTCCGTCTGGCCGCGGTACTTGGACAGGGTCTCGGTGTGCTCGTCTTCGGCGCGGCTGATGGAGGCCGGCACCAGGGAGATCTTCCTGGCCGCGGTGTCCACGGATTCCACCTTCACTTCTATCTCCTGGCCCACCTTGAGCACTTCTTCGGGGTGGCCGATGCGCTTCTCGCCGTTGCCGAGGCGGGAAATATGGATGAGCCCGTCCACGCCCTCGCCGAGGCTGATGAAAGCCCCGAAAGTGGTCAGGCGGGAGACGCGGCCGGTGTGGTAGGAGCCGTTCGGCCAGTTCTGGTCGGCGGTGTCCCACGGGTTGGGCAGCACGTCCTTGAGGCTGAGGGAGATCCGCTCGTTGTCCCAGTCCAGGCGCTTGAGCAGCACTTCCACGGGCTGGCCCACGCTGAGCAGGTCGGAGACTTTTTCGGTGCGGCCCCAGGCCATTTCGGAAACGGGCAGCAGGCCTTCTATGCCGCCGATGTCCACGAAGGCGCCGAACTTCTGCAGGGAGGTGACCACGCCCTTGACGCGGTCGCCCTCGTGCAGGGTTTCGCGCAGCGCGGCGGTGCGCTCCCGGCGCTCGGCCTCCACGATGTTCTTGCGGGACAGCACCACGTTGCGGCCGGTGAATTCTATGACCTCGAACCAAAGGGCGCGGCCCACGTAGGCGGCCTTGTCCTCGTCGCGGCGGGCGCCCATCAGGGAGAACGGGCAGAAAGCGCGCACGGCGCCTATGGAAACTTCGAAACCGCCCTTGATCTCGCGGGAGATGGTGCCTTCCACGGGGATGTGGTTCTTGAAGGAGTCCTCTATCTGGGCGCGGGCCGCGGGGCCGGAGCCGATGCGGGTGGTGAAGCGCATCTCGCCTTCCTCGGAGCGCAGGAAATACGCGCGCAGCCGGTCGCCCTCGCGGGCTATTAAATTGCCTTCGGCGTCCTTGAGCTCGTTGATGTCCACGTAGCCTTCGCCTTTGCCGCCCACTTCGATAAGGGCCCACTCGGGGGTCAGCTTCACTATGGGGGCTTCTACTTTGTGGCCGGGCTCCAGCCTGGAGGGTTCTTTATAGCTCTGTTCGAACATCTCCGCGAAATTTTCTTCGTGCTCGGTAGCGTGGGTATCGTTGGTGTGCATGTGTGCCTCTTGGGATAGGGGTTGCTGCGGCTGCTGATATATACATTATAACTTTACCCGGGGGTCCCCGGCAAATTGCGGGCTCTATTGACACCCTTCGGATCGAAATGATAAACCCTAGGTAAGGGGGAAGTTAAACACAATTTCGTGGAGTTACCGGGACGGCGTCGCCGTCCTCGCCCGCGGTTTTCTCTTTTATGCGAAAAAGCTTCGTTTTGGCCGTATTGATGCTGGTTTCCGCCGCGCCGCGCGCGCTGGCGCTGGACCCTGCTTACGTCAAGGAACAGGAGCGCTTCCTGACCCTCCTGACCAGGGTAAGCGAGGATCCGGACAACCCGCCATTGCGGGAGGAACTGATACGCTTCGCCAATAACATGTCGGCCAAGCCCAAGATACCGACCGAGGCGAAAAAGCATTTTATCCGGGCCATGGCGGTGCACCTGGACGCCGTAAATGATTCTGATTTTGACAAGGCGGCCCGCATGTACCAGGAAGCCATAAAGATAGCCCCCTGGTGGACGCAGTGCTATTTCAACCGCTCCAACGCGCTGGAAGCCGCCCACCGCTACGAAGAGGCGGCCGAGGATAAACGCTTTTACATGGCGGCCAGGGCCGGCAAGCCCAAGCCCGAGGAACTGGCGCCGTCGAAGAAGCACGGCACGGCCGATTATCGTGGGAACTGGGGCGGCGGGCTGGACTGCTGGCGCTATGAATTCGAAATACGCGGCGACGACCTGACCATCACCATGCACTGCTGGGACTTTCCCCGGGCCGTTTATGGTACCGGCAAGGTGAACGGGCGCAGTTTTCGGGGCAGTTCACCGGGCGGCATGTCCGGCACCGGGGTGGGCACGCGCAGCCCGATCAGGTTCAGGGGCTCTCTGAGCGAGGATAATTCCGAAATAACCATCTCCAGCATCCTGGCCCCGGAACTGGCGGAGACTGAAGGCGCCATGAACGCGGCGCAGGAGCAGGTGCGGCTGTTCGGCGCGCCTGCCTGGCAGACGCAGACCTGGCGGCACATGGCGCGCGATTAGACCCCCCTTGACAAGTCAATAGGGTCTGCTATAATATGGATGGGCCCGCGGCCCCTCTTAGTGGGTTTCTCGCGGGCCCTTTCTTTTTGCCTTATTTCCTGTACTCGAAACCCTTGGCGTCTATATAGAAGGAGCGGCCTTTCAGCGCGACTTTGGCCAGGCCGCCGCGGAAGCCGGTAACCTGGTCGTACTTGAAGTAGATGACCACCCTGCCGGCCGCGTCTACGTAGCCCCACCCGTCCTTGAAGTCCTTCATTACAGGCGCCAGCCCCTCGTCAAAGGAGGCGCACATGGTGAAATCGAACGGGACCTTCTCCCGGCCTTCCGCGTCTATGTAGCCGCAGCGGCCTTCGGCCGCCAGGCTCTGCGCGTGCGCCAGGCCGCCGGAGTACGGGCCTATGCCCAAATAGGGTTTTTCTTTGAAGCCGAGCGTGGCGCGGCTGATGAAGCCGTACTTGTCGCCCAGCCTGGCCGTGGCGAAGCCGCCGGCGAAAGGAAAGGCCTCGGCGTAGACCGGCGGCAGCGCCTCGCGGCCCGAAGGGTCTATGTAGCCGTATTTGCCGCCCACCCGCACGCGGGCGAGGCCTTCGCTGACCGGGTAGATCTCCTCGTAGATGCCGCCGCGGAACTCGCGAGAGTCCTTGAGCAGCAGGCCCCAGCGGCCGTTCTTTTTGGCGGGCGCGGCGCCCTCCCTGAAAGGCAGCAGCAGCTCGTATTCGAAAGGCACCTGCGCCTTTCCGTCGCGGCTCACGCAGCCCCAGAGGCCGCGGGTCTTGGCCGGCGCGCACCCCTCGGAGAAGGAGCCGGCCGACTGGTATTTGAAAGGGATGACCTTTTTGCCGGCCTTGTCTATGAAGCCGTAGGAGGAGCCCTGCCGCACCAGCGCCAGCCCTTCGCTGAAGGGTTCGGCCGAATCGTAGCGCGGCTGGAGCACCAGTTTTCCGCCGGGCGCCGCGTAGCCCCATTTCTTGCCCGCGTTATAAGGGATAAGTTCCTGCGCCCCGAGCGGGGAACAGAAGAGGAACAGCAGTAAGAGCGTCGGTTTCACGCTTTAATGATACCACTTCAGTCCTGCCCGGTTAAAGCCGCGTGCCCTTTTGTATAATAATCCCGGGAGAAAATAATGAAAAAACGCATAGCGGTTTACCCCGGGAGCTTCGACCCGGTCACCTTCGGCCACCTCGACATTATCGAGCGCGCTTCAAAGATATTCGACCACGTCATAGTCTCCGTGTTCGTCCACAGCGGCAAGAAACATATGTTTACCGTGGAAGAGCGCGTGGCCATGCTGCGGCGGGCGCTGAAAGGCCGCAAGAACGTCAGCGTGGACTGCTTCGAGGGCCTGCTTACGGACTACGTGAAAAAGAAGAAGACCGACGTGGTGATCCGCGGCCTGCGCGCCATCTCCGACCTGGAGTACGAGTTCCAGATGGCCGCCATCAACCGCACGCTCTACCGGCACATCGAGACGGTGTTCTTCATGCCGCGGGTGCGCTACTCTTACCTCTCCTCCAGCGTGGTACGCGACATCGCCCACTTCAAGGGGGACGTTTCCAAACTGGTGCCGGTCCACGTCGCCAAAGCCGTGGCCGCGAGGAATAAAAAATGAAAATATCCAAACTGACCCTGCTGCTGGCGGCGCTCGCCTGCCTGGCCGCCCCGCTGAGGGCGGCCGACGAAGAGGCCGCCGAAGCCAAGGCCGCGCAGAACCGCACCGAGGCCCTGCTCGAGGAGATAGACTGCTACTCCCGGAAAGGCGAGCTGTTCTTCGAATACCTTAAGGGCGGCGTCCCCGCCGTGTACAAGTTCCGCTGCGCCAGGGGCAGGGAGATCATCACCGCCCCTGCCTGGCTGGCGGGGGAGGTTTCCTCCATGACCGCGCGCGAGGTGCAGTTCAACAAGGAGACCTGGAACGAGGCCCGCCTCTGGCGGGAGCCGCTCGCGGCCCTCGACGAGTTCTCCGAGCTGGTGCGCAAAACGCGCCCGGCCAAAACCGGCGGCCTGGGCCTGCCCCACAAATTCGTATACCCGGCCTGCACCGCCGCTCTGACGCGCCTGGACAAGGCGCTGGCGGCGCTGAGGCGCGAGCGGCTGGCCGGCTCTTTCGGCGGGCGCGGGGACGCGGTTTTCGCCAGCTTCGCCAAGGCGCTGGCCGAGCTGGACGCGCTGGAAAAAACTTACGACGTGGGCAGCCCGGTGACCTTCTATGAAAAAGCCGCGGCCGTGCTGCGCAACCAGGAGGAAGCCCTGGCGGCCCTGTTCACCGACGCCCCAGCCAGGCGGTCGGAAAACGGCGTCTTCTCCGCCGACTATTTCGCGGCCCCCCGGCCCCAGGCAGGCAGCCGCCTGGTGCCCATGTCCTTCCCGGCCTGGCAGCTGGAAGGCGTGAAGCGCGGCGACCGGGTGGACCTGATGGTCACCTATGAGAACACCGCCGCCGCCGGCGCCAAAGAACTTATAACCGCCACCATCATCCAGGCCGCGCCCGTCATGTACGTGGGTAAAGCCGACGCCTCCGGGCAGGGTCTGGTGCGCCTCATTCTTTCACCCGTGCAGGCGCAGTACGCGGCGCTCGCCGCGGTGCAGGCCAAAGAGCTGCGCCTGGCCGTCCGGACCGAAGGGGATTCCGAGCCCCGGCCCATAGAGGCCGCAAGTTTCCGGAAGATCATAAAATAACGGGGCGGAAGATGACCGGTTTTTTTAAATTCGCGGAGCGCGGGACCAATTTAAGGACCGAGGTCCTGTCGGGAACGGCCACGTTCCTGACCATGGCCTATATCATCTTCGTCAACCCGGGCATCCTGTCCGCGGCCGGCGTGCCTTTCGCGGGCGCCGTCACCGCCACCGCGCTGGGCGCGGCCGTGATGAGCGTGCTCATGGGCGTGATGGCCAACCGGCCGCTCGCGCTCGCCAGCGGCATGGGCATCAACGCCGTGCTCACCTTCTCCGTCATAGGCTTCCAGCAGGCCAACGTGCCCTGGCAGGTGGGCATGAGCGTCATCTTCGTGGAAGGCCTGCTCATCCTGGCCCTGGTGGTCACGGGTTTTCGCGAGGCCGTGATGAATTCCATCCCGCTCAACCTCAAGCGCGCCATAGGCGTGGGGATAGGCCTGTTCATCACCGTTATCGGCCTCAACGAGGGCGGCGTCATCCGCCCGGCGCCCATCACGCTGGTCTCGCTCGGCGATTTCTCCCAGCCTTATGTCTGGGTTACGCTCATCGGCTTTTTTGTCGCGGCCTTCTTCATGGCCGCGAAGGTGAAGGGCGACATCTTGTGGGGCATATTGGCCGCCACCGCGGCCGCCCTGCTGTTCGGCGTGACGAGCGTCCCGCAGGCCGCCTTCGCAGCTCCCGATTTCTCCACCTTCTGGGCGCCTTTCCAGCAGGTAAACGGCAAAATAGCGCTGCTGCACGCGCTCACGCCGGCCCTGGGCTTCACCATCTTCGCCATCATGCTCACTGACTTCTTCGACACCATGGGCACCGTAGTGGCCGTGGGCGAACAGGCCGGCTTCGTAAATAAGGACGGCACCGTGCGCGACATCAAGCGAATCCTGCTGGTGGACTCGGGCGCCGCGGCCGCCGGCGGCCTGTTCGGCGCCAGTTCCATCACCACCTACATAGAATCCGCGGCCGGCGTGGCCGAGGGCGGCCGCACCGGACTTTCCGCAATTATCACCGGCCTGTTGTTCGGGCTGTGCGCCTTCTTCTCGCCGGTCATCCAGATGGTGGGCGGCGGCTACCGCCTGCCCAATTCCAAGCATTACTGCCTGCTGGTCAACAGCGGCTTCACGCCGCCGGCCGACGTGATACCGCCCGGCTGCGGGGATTATTTCGTGTATCCCATCACGGCGGGCGCGCTGATAATAGTGGGTTCGCTGCTCATGAAAACGGTGCGGGAAATAGACTGGGATAAATTCGACGAGGCCCTGCCGGCCTTCCTTACCATGATAGGCATCCCGCTCACCTACAATATCAGCTACGGCATAGGCTTCGGCTTCATCACCTATACGGCCATCAAGCTGGCGCGGCGAAAGTTCGCCGATATCCACCCGCTCATGTACGTGGTCAGCGCGGCCTTCCTGCTCTCCTTCGTGCTGGCGTCTAAATAGCCGCCAGGCCCCGGCCCGGTTTTTGCAGACGCGGTTCCTTCGCTTCTCCGTGCGTGCAACTATGGAAAAAGTCTATATTTACGCGGTCGCGGCCAACCTGAGCTTCGCCATCGGCGTGCAGTTCTTCACGCATTACGCCCGCCGCGTCTCCAGCCTGTGGGTGAACTGCTTCAAGGGCCTGGTGGCAACGGCGCTGTTCGCGGTGACGGTGCTGCTGCAGGGTGGGTTCCACGCCATAACGCCGGCCTGCGCGGGCCTCTTCCTCTTCTCCGGCGCCATCGGCCTGGGCCTCGCCGACGTCTTCCTGATAGAGGCTTTCTCGCTGATGGGCCCCGGCCGCACGCTGCTCATCTTCGGTTTCCAGCCGCTCATAATAGGCGTAATAAGCTATTTCGCCTTCGGCCAGGCGGTGGACGCGCGCAGCCTGATAGCCATCCTGTTCTTCATAGTCTGCCTGTTCATCTTTTCGCTGGAATCCTTCCGCAAGCACGGCCACTGGAATATCAGGGCCATGGTCTTCGCGCTGGCCGGCGTAACCCTGGACGGCCTGGGCGTGCTGGTGACGCGCTACGCCTTCAACAATTCCTCCGGCATAGGCACCACTGAAGGCAACCTGTACCGGGCCCTCGGGGCCCTGCTGATGTTCGCGCTGGCGTCCCGGGTGAAGCCGTTCCATTTCCTGGCCAAGCTGCGCGAACTCGGCCCGCGCAACCTCATGTGGATAACGCTGGGCTCGGTGGCCGGCACGTACCTGTCGCTGATGTTCTACCTAACCGCCATCCGTTATTCCGGCGCGCTCGCCACGGTGTCGGGCATCGCCATTACCGGCACCATCTTCTCTTCGGCTTTCGAATGCGTCATAGAGCGCAAGGCGCCGTCCAAATACCTGCTGGCTTCGTTCGCGGTCTTCCTGGGAGGCATGCTGTTTTTGTTCTGATATGAAAAAGCTCTCTCTCCTGCTCGTTCTTGTTGTCTGCGCCGCGCCGGTTTTCGCCAAGGACCGCGCAGTGAAACCGGAAACGCTTGTCCCGGCGAATATCCCGTATGACCGCCCCGCACAGCCCGAACTGACGGCTAAGCTGCGGGCGAAAGTGAAAACCCTCGGGCTCAACGGGGTAAAGAGCTCCTCCGGTACCGTCTCGCGCGCCCTGCTGCTGCTGCCTAACGACCGCTCCCGCCCGGGAGTTATTAATTTCGAGCTGGAAAAGGGAAAGCTGGCCGGGGTTTACCAGTGCGAGGCCCTGGGCCGCGGCGTCACCTCCACCTCTCCCTCGGCCGGCTGGCCCAGCGGCATGATAGGCGGCGCCACCGTCTATTACCTGCCGCCGGACCAGACCAACGGCGCCACTGTGCCCGGCGTTTACGACTTGCGCAATATCTCGCCCGAGACCTATGAAATAGACCTGCTGGGGCGCGGTGTGCCCCCCGAGGCCGCGGCGGACACTTTAGGAAAGAACTACGACCCGGCGGCGAAGAAAAAATATTTTTCCGCGGCCTTCCGCGATTGGTTCCCGGCGGGAACGGGCGTAATGGCCGTGGACCTGATGTGGGCCGAAGGCTGGCAGGCAGGCACGCAGGGAGAGGGCGTTTCTTATTTCGAGCGGCGGCCGGAGCCGTCGGGCGAAGCCTCCCGCGTAAGGCAGGGCAAGCAGCTTGCTCACAACCCTAAATATTATTTCGGCCCCTATGGGCGCGCGGGTTTCGCCGTGCATACGGACCGCTGGGAAGACCCGGCCCGCCTGGCCGAACCTTCCGCTGCCGGCCGGCTTGAGCCGGCGGATTTCCGCTGGCGCGACACCGACGGCTGCGTGAAGCTGCGCCCCGGCTGTCTGAAGCTCTTCAACGCCTTCGTCGCCGAACAGGAGCGGCTGGGCCGCCGGGTGCAGCTGGAGATAAGGACCACCGGTCTGCTGGATTGAACGTCGGGCGGCGGTTCCGGGGCCCGTCTTTTTTTGTATCATAACCATGGCCGGATCGCGGCCGCTGATAAAATGGACAACACAAAAAAATCCAGGTTCATAATAGGTATAGCGGGCGGTTCCGGCTCCGGCAAG
Organism: Elusimicrobia bacterium GWA2_62_23; assembly: GCA_001799635.1. GTDB lineage: Bacteria > Elusimicrobiota > Elusimicrobia > Elusimicrobiales > UBA9959 > UBA9959. The sequence goes on along the minus strand of MGTV01000028.1, from coordinate 29,978 downwards.
ACCACCCTCGCCGCCAAGCTCGTGCACCAGTGCGAAAAGATCGGCATCACCGGTCAGCTCTTCTCCCTGGACAATTACTACCAGCCGCTCGACCACCTGACTTTCGAGGAAAGAAAGACCTACAACTTCGACCATCCCGACGCCATAGACGCTTCGCTCGCCGCCAAGCAGCTCAACGAGCTGATAGCCGGCAAGACCATCCAGCAGCCGGTTTACGACTTCAAGCAGCATACCCGCGAGAAGGAGTGCCTGCCCTGCAAGCCCACCCAGCTGATAGTGGTGGAAGGCCTCTACGCGCTGCATTTTCCCAAACTCGCCAACCAGTGCGACTTCAAGATCTTCGTGTCCACCGGCATGGTGACCGCCGTGCTGCGCCGCGTGCAGCGCGACATCAGCGAGCGCGGCCGCGACATAGAGGGCATCAAGCACCAGATCCTGGCCACCGTGCTGCCCATGTACGAAACTTACGTGAAGCCCACGCAGAAGAACGCCCACTTCTCCATCAACTGGGAAGGCGAGGAGATCCCCGGCAAGGCCACCGAGGGCCTGGTGCGCATGATGCGCGACCACTTTCGCTAGGCGCAGCCGCCAAACAAAAAACCCCGGGCCGTCCCGGGGTTTTTTTGTTTCTCCCAAATTAGCTCCGGGAGCTTTCCATGAATTTAAAAGCCCGCTGCACCTGCTCCAGGACTTCCGCTTTTTCGAAAGGCTTTATGATATAGGCGAACACTCCGGCTTGCATGACCTTCGAGACCGTTTCGGGAGAGCCGTCGGCCGTGAGCATGATCACCAGTGGGTGTCGCGGCCGGGTCATGAGTTTCTTGAGCACCTCTATGCCGCTCATCCCGGGCATGTCCACGTCCAGCAGCACCAGGTCAGGCTGTTCGGATACGGCCAGGGAGAGCGCGGCGTTCCCGTCGTTGGCTTCCTCCAGTTCGTAACCGGCCAGCACCATGGAAAGCGCGCTGACTATTTCCTGCTGGTCGTCCGCTATTAATATTTTCCCGCTCATGGCAGTCTTGGTCCTTTTGGCTATTGTTTTTTTGCCGCGAAGTTCACCAGGTAGGTGTAAAAGGTGTTCTTGCGGATAGGCTTGCTGAGGTAATCGTCACAGCCGGCCTTTATGGCCTTATCCGCGTCTTCCCGGGTGGCCAGCGCCGTCAGGGCCACTACCCGGGTCCGGCTCCTGCCTTCCGTCTTTTCCAATTCGCGGATCTTCCCCGTGGCCTCGTAGCCGTCCATGCCCGGCATCTGCATGTCCATGAAAACCACGTCGTAGGCTCCGGTCCTGAATTTTTCCAGCGCCTCCAGTCCGTCCACGGCGAGGTCCAACCTGACCTTCGAACCCTTCAGCATGGCGGCCATGAGGATGCGGTTGTCCGCCGCGTCATCCGCTATCAGTATGGAGAGCGGCGGAAGGTCTTCCTTGGAGCAGCCGGCCGGCTTTTGCGGCGCGGCGGCCTCCGCCGGCCTGTCCGCGGCCAGCATTTCCAGGGCGGCGTCCAGGAGCTCCTTTTTCTTGACCGGCTTCATCAGGTGGGTTTTAACGCCGATGGCGCGGAATTCCTCCTTCTTCAGCCGCACGGTGTCCGAGGTGATCACGGCCAGCGCGGGTTTGGGATCAATGGCGGGGTCGTTGATCAGGCGCCGGCAGAATTCCAGGCCGTCCATGCCGGGCATGTTGAAATCCACGAAGACGCCGTGGAAAGGCGAGCCGGCCAGCTGCTCCTCCAGGACCCTCCCCAGGCCGGCCTGAGCGTCGGCCGCGCCCTCGCAGCGGGCGCCCCAGCTTTGCGTTATTTCCCTGGTTATGATGCGGTTGACCAGGTTGTCGTCCACCACCAGGAACCTGCGGTCTTTCAGTTCTTTTATGTCGGCCTTGGGGAGGTAAACTTCGCTGCGGTCCTTCTGTGGGCAGAGAGAAACAGTGAAGAAGAAGACCGTGCCGACCCCGGGCTCGCTCTCAAGCCAGATCTTGCCGCCCATTAACTCTATCAGCATTTTGGAGATGGGCAGCCCCAGCCCGGTACCCCCGTACTTGCGGGTAGTGGAAGAATCCGCCTGCGTGAATTTTTCGAAAACGGCCCCGGCCTTGTCGGTCGGGATACCGATGCCGGTATCTTTCACCGAGAAGAGCAGCTCCAGGCAGTCGGCGTCGCTCTTCACCTTCTTCACGTTCAGGGAGACCCAGCCTTTCTCCACGAATTTCACGGCGTTGCCCATCAGGTTCATCAGCACCTGTTTCAGGCGCGTGGCGTCGCCTTCTACGAATACCGGGACGTCGGCTTCCAGTTTGCAGTTGACCTCCACGTTCTTTTTGGCGGCCCGCACCGCGATGAGGTCGGAAACCTGGGAAACAAGATCTTCCAGGTTGAAAGGAGCTTTCTCTATCTCCACTTTCCCGGCCTCTATCTTTGAAATGTCCAGGATATCGTTTATGAGGGAAAGGAGCGTGTCGCTGGCGTTGCGCATGATGCCCAGGTACTGCGCCTGTTCCTTGTTCAGGGCGCTTTCGTCTATAAGTTCCGACATGCCAACTATGGCGTTGAGAGGGGTGCGGATCTCGTGGCTCATGGAGGCGAGGAAATCGCTCTTCGCCTGGTTGGCATGCTCGGCCTCTTGTTTGGCTTTGACCACGTCCAGCATCAGCTGTTTTTCAAGCGTAATGTCTTTGTGCAGGGCCATGAAATGGGTCAGCCTGCCTTCGCTGTCGCGGATGGGGGAAATACTGGCCCTGATCCAGATAAGGTCCCCGGATTTGGTCTTGTTGCGCAGCTCTCCGTTCCAGGAGCGTCCGCCGAGCAGCGTTTTCCACATGCTCTGGTAAAGTTCGTCCGGCATTTCCCCGGATTTAAGTATCCGGGGCGTTTTGCCCAGGGCTTCCTGCGGGGAGTAACCGTGCATCAGGGTAAAAGCCGGGTTCACGTACTCTATGACGCCCGCGGTGTCGGTCAATACTACGCCCAACGGGGATTCCTCTATGCCGCTTTTCAGGACCAGGATCTCGTCGCGTTGTTCACTCACCGCGCGGTTGAGGGCGCGCAGGCGGTAAACTATCCACGCCATGAGCAGGAGGATGAAGGTGGCGATGGCCGAGCTGGAGACCACCAGGCCGATGGTGGCTCTTTTCGCGTCCCGCGAAAGTTTCACGGTGGACTCCAGTTTTACCCGGGAGTGGGCGGTGAGTTTTCGTCTCAGGTCAGAAGCTGTAGAGTAAAAATGCGAAAATTCTTCCAGGGCCGCTTTCTTATCCATCGCGGTTCCGGTGGCGGCGCAGCAGCTCAGGTGCTGCCCTAGCTTTTCTCTCAGGCCGGCCAGGTCGGCTTTAGAGAATTCGGGCGAGAAAATATCCGCGTCCGCGGCAGCAGCGGCGGCTTTATCTGATTCCGTGAGGGCTTGGCAATAGGCGGCCCTGCCGGCAGGGTCCGGCCGGAGGGAGCAATCCCGTATCCTTTCCTCCGCCTGTCTTACGGCATTGGTCAGGTCCAGCGTCCGGCTGAGCTTGACGTGTTCGGCGGCGGCCCTTGAACTTATTTCACGCAGGGCCATCATTATGCTCAGGGCCCGGCCCACCATTAGAATATGAAGACCGATGGCTGAGAACAGCAGTATCCGGGTGATACGGGCGGGGTTTTTTATAAGCATAATATCCTGGGGGTAAAAATGTGGCGCCAGCTCCCCCTGTAAGGGGTATTATACATGAAATGTAAATAAGGAACCCGGGGAGACTTTCCCCGGGTTCCTTTATCCGTTATCGAGGCGAAGCCTTGATAATTACTTGCGCCAGACGTTGTCGGTCCAGGTCAGGAACTCGTCCCACTGCGAAGCCTTGGAGAGCCCGAGGTCGCTGTACTTGGTCTCGAAGATCTGCTCGAGCTGCGGGGGAACTTTCTTGATCTTCATGGTGGTGTTGATGGCGATGCCGCCCACCTTGGTGTAGTCGTAGCCGTTGGCCTTGTCGCCGTTGATGCCCACGTTGCGCAGGACCAGGCGGGTCTTTATGAAGGAGACCAGGTTCTGGGCGGCCTGCTTGGTTTCCTGCGAGCGGGCGGTGGCGCCGAAGATGGCGGCGAAGTCCGCGAGGTCGGCGTAGGCGGCTATCTGCTTCTTCTTGTCGTTCGCGGGGTCCAGGCTGGTGAAGCGGATGACTTTTTCTATGGCCACTATGGCGGCGGCTTCCTCGTTGTTGCGCATGGCGGCGCCGGCGAAGGCGTCCAGGTACACGGGCAGCTCGCTAAGGGCGGCCGGGCGCACCAGGGAGAGGGTGGCGCCCATATCGTCCAGGGGCATGGTCATGGGGCCCACGCTCATGCCGGCGGCGTAGAAGGCCTTGTACCAGGTCACCAGGTATTCTCCCAGCTGGTCGTGCGTGAAGCCGGGGTTGGCGTTCATGAAGTTGAGCAGGCCGGTATAATCGAAGCCCTGCGCCAGCATGGTCTCTTCCGAGCCCACGAACAGGCCGGCGTAGTCTTTCATCTCGTAGAGCACTTCGGCCATCTGCTGCAGGCAGGCGTTCTGCATGACGATGTCGGTGTAGCCGATCTGGCGCATCATTTCTTTCATCTGCGCGGTGCGGAGATAGTTCTTGGTCTCGTCGTCGAAGAGGATGCCCTTGGCGGAGGTGCCGGTGCCGGCGGGCGCCTGCTCCATCTTGGGGTCTATCCAGCCCAGGCCGTGGTTCCAGAGCACCAGCATGGTCTTCTTGGCGGGGAAGGTGGTCTTGGCCCACTTGGCGAACTCGACGACGCGCTTATAATCGCCCATGTCGGAGTCGGGGTACTCGCCGTACACCTTCTCGCCGGAGGAGAGCACGCCGTTCTTCTTGGTGATCAGCATGCGCTTGGAGCCCTTGCCCTTGGCGCCGTGTTCCACCACTATGTTGACCTTGTCGGTGGTGCCGATCTCTTTCATTTCCTTAATATCTTTCTCGGCCCATTTGCCCACCAGGCCCATCAGCTGGCTGTCGCTGAGGTCGTTCTTGGCGTTCATGAACACCATGATGGTCCACTCTTTCTGGCCCATGGGCTGCGGCTTGTCGGGCTTGATGAAATCGAAAATGCCCTTGTCGGCCTGCATCGCCTTGATGTCGGCGGCGCTTATGGAATTGAGGTTGAAGTCCTGGGCGAAGGCCTGGGAGCCGAACGCCATCAGGGAGAGTGCAGCGGTAAGGAACTTAAGGTTATTGGTTTTCATACTTATAGTTTAGTGTTTAATCCGCCTTTTCGTTAGAGGCATAGGGCCCAACCGCAGGGCCTATTAGGGCCTAGGCCCCACTGGGTCCTTGGGGCGGGGGAAGTGGGGCTTTCCCTATTGCGGTGGAGGCGTAAGCATTGTAAGATACCGGAAGGCGGCCTAATGAGGAAAAAGATACTTTTTGTGGATGATAACAGGGACCTTTGCGCCGACTTCAAGCTCTGGTTCGAAGATTACGACATAACCTCCGCGTCCACCGCGGAGGAGGCCCTGGCCGTCCTCGCCAGGCCCAATGAAATAGACCTCATTCTCCTGGACGTGCAGCTGCCCGGCATGGGGGGGCTGGCCGCCCTGGAGCGGATAAAGGCCCTGGCGCCGGATACCGGTGTCATCATGATGACCGGTTTCAGCACCAAGGACGTGGCCATAAAAGCCCTTAAAGGCCGCGCTTCCGGCTACGTGGAAAAGCCCTTCGCCCTCAAGGAAATGCGCGCCGCCATAGAGAAAGAGCTGGCCGGCCGCCCCGGCGGCTCTCCCGCGGACGGGGACCTGGACGCCAAGATGGCCCACGTGAAGGGCTTCATAGAGGCCAATTGCTTCAAGAAGGTCTCCCTGAAGGACGCCGCGGCGGCGGTCTACCTTTCCCCAAAATACCTGAGCCGGGCTTTCAGGGAGCGGACCGGGCTGGGCTTCACCGAGTACCGGCTGAAGGTCAAGGTAGAGCAGGCGCAGGCGATACTCAGGTCCGGGGCCAGCACCATAAAACAGATCTCCTCGCGGCTGGGTTATGCCAATACCGAATCCTTCATCAGGCAGTTCAAAAAGATAGCCGGCTGTGTGCCTTCCTCCTTCCGGGAGGCTGGGCATTGCCCCGCCCCGCGCCTTAAAAAGCGCGCCTGAGCCGCCGTCCCGATAGTGGAAAAAAGTCAATAAAAAGCGGAATCCGCCAATGGTAGCCGGTCCTTCCGGGGGCTATACTATTGGCGTAGGCAGTGAGTCGTCAGCGTGACGGTCGCAGGAACTAACTTCCAAGGGGCTGGCGTTTCAGAGGGGCGGTGATGCGCTATGGAAAAGCAGGCGACGGTAAATTTCAAAGAGAACCTTGACGCGATGTTCAGGGAGTTCAAGGGCGCTCATTCCCCGCTGGGCAAGGTCCCGCCTTCCGCCCGGCCGGAGAACCGCACCGTGCTGGTGGTGGACGACAATAAAGACTACAGGGACCTGGTAAAGCACCTGCTGTCGGTAAATCACTACAGCATCATGGAGGCGTCCAACGGGGCCGAGGCCCTGGAGGTTATAAACAAACAGATCCCGGACCTGGTCCTGGTGGATTTCAACATGCCCAAGATGAACGGGTATGAGTTGATACAGGAACTGCGCAGCAACTACGATACCCGCAAACTGCGCATAATAATGTTCACCGGCGCCTCCAACCGCCAGCATCTTAAGACCCTCAACATGGACATCTCGGATTTCCTGGAGAAGCCGGTCTCCAACGCGAAACTGCTCGAGAGCGTCTCCAAGGCTTTTGGCGGGACCCGCGCCCCTGCGCCGGCCCCCGCGCCGGCCAGGCCAGCGCCCCGGCCGGCGGACCCCGGGGAGAGCGTTCCGCAGGTCATAGAAATAGAGCGTTTTGGGGGCGACCCCGCGGCCGGCGGCGCCCTGGCGCCCGAGCCGGAGCCGGGCGGGGTGGCCCTGCAGACGGCGCCGGTCGTGCCGGAAGAGCCGGCTCCCGTTGCGCAGGAGCCCATAGAACTGCCGCAGGAGGCCGCCCTGCCGCCCGCCGCTCCGCCCGAGGAGCAGGTGCCGGAGATAGAGGAGGTTTTTAACGAGGACACCAGCGACCTGGAGCTGATAGACAGCGCCGCCGAGAAAAAAGAGGAGGCACAGGAAGCGGCCGGGCTGGAGAACATCAAGATGGACTCCCCGCTAATCCAGATGGTCAACAAGATCCTCATGCGCGCCGTGGAATTGCGCGCTTCCGACATCCACATGGAGCCCAACGAGAGCCGCGTGGTGGTGCGCGTGCGCGTGGACGGCGTGCTGCGCAACCTTACCACCCTGCCCATTTCGATACATCCTCGCCTTACCGCCCGGATAAAGATCATGAGCAGCCTGGTGATAACGGAGCGCCGCATTCCGCAGGACGGCCAGTTCCGCGTGCAGATAAGGGGCCAGAAGATAGAGTTCCGCGTGAGCACCCTGCCCTGCATAAAAGGCGAGAAGATAGTGATGCGCGTGCTGGGCCAGAGCAAGCTGAACTCCGACCTGACCTCCCTTAAACTGACCCCCCGCGAGCTCAAGAACGTGGACGGCGTGCTGAAAAGCCCGCACGGGCTCATACTGGTGACCGGCCCCACAGGCAGCGGCAAGACCACCACGCTTTATACCATGATCAACGTGCTCAACAAGCCGGACGTGAACATAATGACGGCCGAGGACCCTGTGGAGTACGAGGTGCCCAACGTCAACCAGGTGAAGATCCGTCCCGCCGTGGGCCTTACTTTCGAATCCACCCTGCGCGCTTTCCTGCGCCAGGACCCGGACATCATGCTGGTAGGCGAGATCCGCGACCTGGAGACGGCGGAGATAGCCATAAAGGCCTCCATCACCGGCCACCTGGTCTTCTCCACGCTGCATACCAACAGCGCCCCCGGCACGGTAGTGCGCCTCACCCATATGGGCGTGGCGCCGTACATGGTGGCCGCCAGCGTGAAGATGGTCATAGCCCAGCGTCTGGTGCGCACCCTGTGCCCGTACTGCCGCACGCCGGTGGCCCTGTCGCCCGAAGACCGCAAGTTCCTGACCGACGAGGAGATAATAAAGCTCAAGACGGTCTATCATTCGGCCGGCTGCCAGCACTGCCACAACAGCGGCTATACTGGCCGCATGCCGCTTTTCGAAGTGATGCCGGTGCAGAGCTCGGAGATGCGCCAGCTCATCACCTCCAATTCCAACGCGGACCAGTTGAGCGCGCTGGCCATCAAGGAAGGCATGACCACGCTGCGCGAGGCGGCCCTTACCGCCGTGGCGCAGGGCGGCACCTCCATGCAGGAAGCGCTGAAGATAATGATGGGGTAGCGTTATGGAAAGAATGACGCCGGAAAAAATGGACGACTTCCTGAACTCCCAGATCTGGGGGCGCGGGACCTACGCCCCTTCCTACCCCGAACTTTGTTCCGAATTCGCGGCGGCCCTTTCCAAATCCGCCAGGAGCGCGGCTCTTTATACCCTCAAGCATCCGGTGGTGATAGAGTCCGTGACCAGGGCCTTCGGGCTGCTGGAACAGGTGCTGGCGGCCAGGCAGGCCGCCTCCCTCTCGCTGTCCTTCACCGGAGACTCCTGGCTCTTCAACGGGGTCCCCGTGCCGGCCGTCACGCAGGAGGCGCAGAACCTGGCGGCCATGTTCAAGGCGCACGGCCTGCGCGGCGTGAATTTTCTCGACGGCACGCGTTCGTTCGAAATAGGGGCGCTCTGCGAATACCTGGGCACCCAGGTAAAGAACCAGCCGGAAGGCTACTTCCGGGAATTCCTGGCGCAACGCAGCGTAACGGCCATAACCCCGGAGACCGACAGCTACGTAAAAGAGACCGAACGAGCACCAGCCAGGGCGGCGAAGCCCGTTGCAGCAGCAGCGCCCCGGCCGGCCGTCATTCCTGCCCCTGGAATGCCGGGCCGGCCGGCGGCGCCCGGGGCCCGTACTGTTCCCAAAGCGGCTCCGGCGCCGGTAAAACGCGCTCCGCCGCCTGCGCCGGTTCCGGAACCGGAACCCGGGGCAGGGGGCGCCGGGGGGGACTCTACCGCCGGCGTGAACCTGGGCGCGCTTTTGACTAAACTCGTGGAGTCCGCGGTAAAGAACCCCAAGGAGAGAGTGCGCGTTTACGAGGACGCTTTAAAGATGATAAAGGAAAGCCTGGACCAGCAGGTGGCGGAGGCCACCAAGGAACTGGCCGAAGAGAACGAACGTATCATCAATACCCGCACCCGCACGGAAAAGGTCCTGTCCAAGGTGGCCGAAGGCAAGGTCATAGTGGACAAGGAAGGCCGCATCCTGATGATGAACCCCGCGGCCGAGGAGATCTCGGGCAAGCGCCTGGCCGAGGTGGCCGGTACCCACGTGAGCGAGCACCTCAACCCCGGCGAGCATATCCTGACCATTTCCGGGGACATGGACCTGTCCGGCGGCGGGCCCGTCTCCGGGCGGGTTAGCGTGGCGGGGGACGAGCAGGTGGGCCGCGCCCTGCGCCGCTCCATGGCCCTGCTGGAGGACGACGAAGGCCGCGTGGTGGGCGCTTACGCCACCCTGCCCGACGTGGCCAAGTTCAAGGAGGCCCAGCGCCTGCAGGAGGAGTTCCTCTCCAAGATCACGCACGAGCTGCAGTCGCCGCTGTCCTCCATAAGTTCCGCTCTGGAGATGCTCACCGACACGGCCGCCGGCAAGCTGGACTCCGACGAGAACAAGTTCCTGACCATCAGCATGCGCAACAGCCGCCGCCTCAGCGAAATGATACGCAGTATCCTGGATTTTTCCAAGCTGCAGTCGGGCCGGCTGACCGTCAATCCGGAGCCGGTCCTGCTCAGTTCCATGCTCAACGAGGCCGTGGAGGGCCTGCTGCCCTGGGCCAAAACCAAGGGGCTCCGCCTCACCGTGCGGGTCCCGGTCCCGGACGAGACCGTGCTGGCCGACGCCAAGCGGGTGGTGCAGGTGCTCACCAACCTGGTCTCCAACGCCATCAAATCCACGCCGGCCGGCGGGACGGTGCTCATAGCCTCCTCACGCGTGGCCGACCCGGAGCCCGGCGTGATAATAGGTGTGCGCGACACCGGCAAGGGCATAGCCAAAGAGGACCTCAATAAGATCTTCGAAAAGTTCGTGCAGGTGGATACCGGGGAACCCCGCGAGGGCGTGGGGCTGGGGCTGGCCATAGTAAAAGAGCTGGTTTCCCTGCACCGCGGCCGTATCTGGGCCGAGAGCGAGCCCGGGCGCGGCGCCACGTTCTACTTCACCCTCCCGCTTGCCGGCCGGTAAGGTCCCCGTCCTTCAACTTGCTATAATAAAGAAATCATTCAGCTTTCGCAGGAGGCTCTATGTCTAAAGCGCCCGATTTTTCATATACCCCCGAGCAGGTGAAGAGCCTGTCCGAAACCGCCATCGAGGACCTGGAGGCCAGGCTCAAAGAAGTGGTGGCCATCCCGGCCGCCCAGCGCACTTTCAAGAACACCATGCTCGCCTTCGAAACCGCCACCAGCGATTTCGGCGAAGCCGTGCAGGTGCCCATCATGCTCGCCTACGTGTCCGACAATGCCGACCTGCGCAAGGCCGGCCAGGAGCTGGAGCTCAAGATCAGCCAGTACTCCGTGGACCTCATGACCCGCGAGGACCTCTTCAACGCCCTCAACGAATACGCCGCCAAGGGGGAGAAGCTGGGCGAGGTGGAAGGCCGCCTTCTGGAAAAGACCCTGCTGGACTTCAAGCGCAACGGCCTGGGCCTGGAGCCGCGCAAGAAGAACAAGATCAAGAAGCTCATGAAGGAGCTCATTGGCATAGAGCTGCAGTTCTCCAAGAACCTGCGCGAAGTGAACGACACCCTTGAGGTTACCGAGGCCGAGCTGAAAGGCCTGCCCGAGGATTTCACTGGCCGCCTCAAGAAGACCGACAACGGCAACCGCCTGGTCACGCTGAATTACCCGGACTATGTGCCGTTCATGCAGAACGCCGAGAACGCCGACGCCCGCCGCCGGCTGGAACTGCTTTTCAACAACCGCTGCGCCGGCGCCAACATCAAGCTCATGGAAGACGCCATAGCCCTGCGCCGCAAGATCGCCAAGCTCCTGGGCTACCCCACCTTCGCCGACTACGTGCTGGCCGACCGTATGGCCAAGACCAGCGAGACCGTCTTCGAGTTCATGGACCGCACCCAGGCCAAGCTCAAGCGCAAAGGCCGCAAGGAACTGCGCGCCCGGCTGAAGCTCAAGGGCAACGGCGGCAAGACCCTGGACGCCTGGGAGACCGGCTACTACAACAACCTGCTCAAGAAGACCAAGTATTCCATCGACCACGAGAAGATCAAGGAATACTTCCCGCTAGAGACCGTGCTCAAGGGCATGTTCGAGGTGTTCGGCGAAGTGTTCGCGGCCTCGTTCGTGCCGGCGCAGCTGCCCGTGTGGCACAAGGACGCCCGCGCCTACGAGGTGAAGAACGCCGACGGCTCCGTGGCCGCCTACTTCTACCTGGACCTGTTCCCGCGCGACGGCAAGTATAAGCACGCCGCCTGCTTCGGGGTGCGCCACGGCCGCGAGCTGGCCGACGGCTCCTACGAACTGCCGGCCGCCGCCATCATTTCCAACTTCTCGCCGCCTTCGGGCGACGTTCCGCCGCTGCTCAAGTTCGACGAGGTGGTGACGCTGTTCCATGAGTTCGGCCACGTCACGCACAATATCTTCACCCGGGCCAAGTACGGTAAATTCTCCGGCACCAGCGTGTCGCGCGACTTCGTGGAGGTGCCCTCCAAGATGCTCGAGAACTGGGCCTACTCGCCCGAAGTGCTGCGCCGCATCTCCGGTCACTACAGGAACCCGTCGGAGAAGCTGCCCGAGAAGCTCATCAAGAAGCTCATAGACGCCAAGAACATGGACTCCGGCATGGGCTACCTGCGCCAGATCTTCTTCAGCGTGCTGGACATGAAGTACCACACCGCCAAGGGCAAGGTGGACACCACCAAGGTGTACGAGAAGCTCATGAAGAAGATCTCGCTCATTCCCATGAGCCCCGGCACCCACCCGCAGGCCAGCTTCGGCCACCTCATGGGCGGCTACGAGGCCGGCTACTACAGCTATCTCTGGAGCGAGGTGATAGCGCAGGACCTGTTCGGCGCCTTCGAGGCGTCGGGCGTGATGAACCCCGAGACCGGGAAAAAATACCGGGACCTTATCCTGGCGCCGGGCCGCAGCTACGACGAGGCCGCGCAGGTGGCCAAGTTCCTTGGCCGGCCCGCCGGCGAGGACGCTTTCCTCAAGAGCATAGGGGCGGCATAAAAACCTGTGAAAGCCAAGATCTCCATCATCACGGGTTTCCTGGTAGGCGCGGTACTGCTGTACCTCGCCTTCCGGAACCTGGACTTTAAGACCCTGCTGGAGATCTATTCCCACGTGAACCCGCTGTTCCTGGTGCCGTTCGCCCTGACGGCGCTGGTGGAGCTGCTCATGCGCGCCCTGCGCTGGCGCCTGCTGCTGCTGCCTTCGGGCCCGGTGCGCCTCTGGGACGCCTTCCGCCTGCAGGCCGCGGGGCTGGCGCTGAGCAATATCCTGCCCATGCGCCTGGGCGAGATCGCGCGCGGCACTTTCGGCGCCAAGCTCTTCGGCATCCCCATGCTCACCGTCTTCGCCACCATTTTGGTGGAACGGGCGCTGGACGTGCTGGTGCTGTTCCTGCTGTTCGCCGCGGCCGCCTACACCGGCAATATCACCGGCGGCTTCATGCACTACAACAAGCTGCTGTGGGTGCTGTTCGGCGGGCTGATAGCCGGCCTGCTGGCGCTGGTCTTCTCCGACGAGATCATCTCCCACCACTGGTTCTCCGGCTTCTTCGCCCGGTTCCCGCGGCTGCGCTCCGTTTTCGAGCGGGTGGCCATGGGCGTGCGCGGTTTCCACTCCTTTAAGAGCGGCCTGCTCATCTTCCTGTTCGCCGCGGCCCAGTGGCTGCTGGACGCCCTGAACTACTACTGGATGGCCATCGCCTTCGGCCTGGAGGGCACTCTTAACTTCGCCCGCTGCGTGGCGCTGGTGTTCAGCGGGGCGGTGGCGGCCTCGGTGCCCGGCATGCCAGGCTACTTCGGCAATTTCGAATTCACCCTCAGCCGCGTCATGGCCGCCTGGGGCGTGCCCAAGGACGTGGGCTTCGCTTTCGCCTCCTACTGCCACGTGGCCGGCTATATCCTCATCACCCTCATCGGCGTGGTCTTCGTCTACCAGATGGGGCAGTCCCTGGGGAAGGTGTGGAGCGATTTTTCGGGCGGCGGGAAGGAACCAGCGTGAAGATAACTTCCGTGCTGATGCTCAGCCAGACCTTCCACCCCGTCATAGGCGGGGCGGAGAAGCAGGCGCTGGAAATTTCCAAGGCCCTCGTTAAGCGCGGCGTTAAGGTTACGGCCCTCACGCGCCTGCGCCCCGGCCTGCCCTCCGAAGAGACCGTGGACGGCGTGTTCATAAAACGGCTGGCCTGCCCGGGTTCCGGCTCTTTTAATTCCGCGGTATTCATGCTCAAGAGTTTCTTTTGGCTGCTGGCCAACAAGGAGGCTTACGACGCGGTGCACGTGCACCTGGCCTCCTCGCCCGCCGTGGCGGCGGTGCTGGCCGGCAGGCTCACGGGGCGGCGCGTGGTGGTGAAACTGGGCGGCGGCAAAGGCGTGGATGAGATCTCCCTGTCCGAAAAGACTTTTGCCGGGCGGCTGAAGCTCGCTTTCTTCAAACTGGCCGCGCCCGAACTGCTGGTGATGAACGCCGAGGTTTACAGCTGGCTGCGGGAAACCCCGCGCTACGCAGGGCTTAAGCTGCGCCAGTTCCGCAACGGCGTGGACACCGGCCGCTATACCCCGCCGCTCTACCACGAGAAGATAGCCGCCAAAGCCGCGGTCGGCCTCGAGAACCTCACCACTTTCCTGTTCGTGGGGCGGCTCTCGCCCGAGAAACGCGTGAAGGAATTCGTGGAGGCCTGGGCCGAGATCTTCGCCGAAGAGCGCGAGCGGCCCCACATCCGCCTGGTGATAGTGGGCGGCGGGCCGGAAGAAGCGGCCCTGCGCAAGGCCGTGGCCGACCTGGACCTGGCTGGCACCGTCCGGCTGACCGGCCCCGAGGACGACCTGCTGCCCTGGTACCGCGCGGCCGACGTCTTCATTCTTCCGTCCATTTCCGAGGGGCTGTCCAATTCCATGCTGGAGGCCATGGCCTGCGGCGTGGCCATAATGGCCAGCCGCGTAGGCGGCGCCAGGGAGGCCATAACGCCCGGAGTGAGCGGCTGCCTGTTCGACCCGCTCAACCGGGTGGAGCTCAAGGCTTGCGTGCGCGGCTTCATAGGGGACAGGACGCTGCCGCTCAAGCTGGGCGAGCAGGCGCGCAAGACCGTGGTGGAGAAATATTCCATGGCGCGCGTGGCCGACGAGCTGCTGGCCATGTACGGGGAAGGCTGATATGTGCGGCATAGTAGGCATCTATAATTACGGCTCGGGGCTGCCCGTTACGCGGGAGGCCCTGAAGGCCATGAACGACCTCATAGTCCACCGCGGCCCGGACGACGAGGGCTATTTCACGCACGAGAACGTCGGGCTGGCCATGCGCCGCCTGTCCATCATAGACATTTCCACCGGCCACCAGCCTATCTCCAACGAGGACGACTCGCTGTACATCGTTTTTAACGGAGAGATCTACAATTTCCAGGAACTGCGCCAGGGGCTGCTCGCCCGCGGCCACAAGTTCAAGACCAAGAGCGACACCGAGGTCATCCTCCATCTCTACGAGGAGAAAGGCGAGGACTTCCCCAAAGAGCTGCGCGGCATGTTCGCCGTGGCCATCTGGGACAAGCGCAAAAAACGCCTGACGCTCGCCCGCGACCGCATGGGCAAGAAGCCGTTGTATTACGCGGTCACGCCTTCTTTCATCGCTTTCGCCTCGGAGTTGCGCGCCCTGCTGGCCGTGCCCGGCCTGCCGCGCGACATTGACCTGAAGGCCGTAGATACCTACCTGACCTTGCAGTATATCCCCAGCCCCATGAGCGTGTTCAAGGCCGCGCGCAAGCTGGAGCCCGCGAGCACGCTGGTGTTCGAAGACGGGAAATTAGAGACTAAAAAATACTGGAACCTGCCGCTGGGCGAACGCAAGCTGGACGGCACACCGGTGGAAGAGCTCAAAGAGCGCCTGCGCGCGGAACTGGCTGAAGCCGTGAAGATACGCCTTATCTCGGAAGTGCCGCTCGGCGCTTTCCTCTCCGGCGGCATAGATTCTTCCGTGATAGTGGCCCTTATGGCCAAGGCCTCGGCGGAGCCGGTTAAAACTTTTTCCATAGGTTTCAAAGAAGCCGAATTCTCCGAACTCGGTTACGCCCGGCAGGTGGCCGAGATGTACGGCACCAAGCACACCGAATTCCTGGTGGAGGCCAATATGGCCTCGGTGCTGGAGAAGCTGGCCTGGCATTATTCCGAGCCCTACGCCGACTCCAGCGCCCTGCCTTCCTATTTCGTTTCGCGCGAGACGCGCAAAGAGGTCACCGTGGCCCTGAACGGCGACGGCGGCGACGAGAATTTCGGCGGTTATATCCGCTACCAGGCCATGAAAGTGGCCGGCTATTTCACGGCCATGCCGGACTGGGCTAAAAAAGCGGCGCTCGGGGCCATGGAGCCTTTCCCGGAGAAGACCGCGCCGTTCAATACCGTGTGGCGGCTGCGCAAATTCCTGCAGGCGGTCTCGCAGCGGGACCTCGCCATGACCTATCTCTCCACGGTCTCCTACTTCAAGACAGACGAGAAAGAGCGCCTACTCTCGCCGGCCTTCGTGAACGCGCTGGGCCGCGACATCAATTACCCGGAGCGCTACATAAGCAAGCTCTTCAACGAGGGGCAGGGTTCGCTCACCGAGAAGATCATGTACACGGACCTGCGCTCCTACCTGCCGGAATGTCTCATGACCAAGATGGACATAGCGTCCATGGCCAATTCGCTGGAGACGCGCTCGCCGATACTCGACCACAAGGTGGTGGAGTTCGCGCACCTGCTGCCCGACAATATGAAGCTGCGCGGCTTTACCGGCACCAAGTGGATCTTGAAGGAAGCTTTCAAAGACATGCTGCCGCGCCGCATCTACAAGCGCGGCAAGATGGGCTTTGGTATACCGCTGGGGCCGTGGTTCCGAGGCGAGCTGAAGGACTACTGGGCGGGCGCCTGCCTGTCGCAGAAGGCGCTGGACCGCAACTATTTCAAGCGCGAGGAGCTGTACCGCCTGTGGGACGAGCACCAGCGCGGCGCGCGCGACCACGGTTACCGCCTGTGGGCGCTCCTGATGCTGGAACTCTGGCACCGCCAGTTCGCCCCCGATTTTAAGTTGTGAAAATCGTTCTGCTTAATCCCGATATACCCTGGAATGCCGGAAACATCGGTCGCTCGTGCGTGGCCACCAATACGGAGCTGGCTTTTGTGGGGAAGATGGGGTTCAACCTGAGCGACAAGGAGATACGCCGCTCGGGGCTGGATTACTGGCAGTTCCTGAAATATTCGGTGCACAAGGACTGGGACGCTTTCTTCGCCACTCTCCCGCCCGACCCGTCGCTCATCTTCTTCTCCACGCGCGGCGGCAAGTCCTACTGGGAGGCGCCTTACCGGGAGGATTCCTGCCTGGTCTTCGGCGCCGAAACTGCGGGCTTTCCCGATGAGATCTACGAGAAGTACGCCGACCGGCTTTACCGCATCCCTATGTGGTCGGACCGGGTGCGCTCGCTCAACCTTTCCACCTCCGCCGGCGTGGCCCTCTACGAGGCCCTGCGCCAGACCGGCAAAAAAGAATAGGGGCCGTAGTTTTTGCTGTATATGCTCGTTTGGAATGCGCCGGGGCCTAAATTGACACTCCTTTGGCAATTGTATAGGATTTGCGTGTAATAGTTCGTGTTCAGGGGCGTTTGGCTTTTTGTATATAAAATGGGTATCGGCAGCGGCTGTAGCCGTAGTGCCGGTATTTCATATCTCAGGAGTAAACCAATGAAAATACTCGGTGTGATCCTCTCTTTGGTGGTTGTCTGCGGCAATTGCCTGGCGGCCGGGCCGGATAATTCTACTGTCCACCTTCCCCGCCACATTAAAAAAGGCGTCAGGACTGACGGCAAGCCCGACCCTACGGACATCAAGCCGGTGGCGCAGAAGAGCGGTATAAGGAGTGGGGCCGTTATCATCTATGGCCACCCCGTAAAGTCGCCGTACCAGGTGCGGGTGGCGGATAACAAAGTGCTCATCAATGAGGTTCCTGTCGGCCCCGGAACCACCGAGGGCGACGTCCTCACGGAGAGCGCCTCTGCGCTGCGCGTGAAGGCGGAGAAGATGTTCTGCGACGGGAACGGCAAGAAGAGCGCTTCCGCCCTGGCCGATGAGATACTGGCCCTGTTCAAGCAGTCATCTGACACGGTAATAAACGCCCGATGGAACAATACTGGCACCCCTCCGGAGACTACACTGCTGGTCTACTGGAAGCGCGGCGTCAGGCAGTCGGATGTGCGGTTCTCCGGGAAAGCCTGCGCGAGAGGTGCCGGACCTGAGGCAGCCCGTGCCGCAAGACAAACACGTGACGGCGAAAAGCACGCCCGCGCTTTCAGGCGCGCGCTGGAGGAGGGCAGGCTGCTGTTCTTCGGATCGGACGGCAAGACAATGGCTATGCCGGTCGGGACCGATGGCAAACTAGAGGCCGTCATGAAGGATAACACGCTGGACCGCAAGGGCGTTACCGAAAAACTGGAATCCCTCGGTTTCCGTGGCCACGCAGCCAGGGAGATTTTAAGTAACTACGAAAATTAGTTCGGGAATCCGGTGTTGAGCTTCATTAAGGAGATTGCCATGAAGATATTTAAAATTTGTTCCGTTAGTTTGCTGTTTCTGTTTCCTGAAATCGGATACGCCAAAATGGATTCGTCAGAAGTTGACATGAAATCCGAGCACCGTGCAAGTTCGGATTCTCTTGCGCCGCTAGAAAAAGCGCGTAAAATGTCTCGCATTAAAGGAAACCGCAAAATTGATATCACGCCAATAAAGGAGCGGGATGGAATTGCCTCTGGAATCGTTGTCGTTTATGGCCATTCGCTTTTTCCCCCGTATAAAGTGGAAAATGTCGGAGAAAAAGTTTTAATAAACGGAATCCAAGTGGTGCCTTCGCTTCTTGTTCAGCGTGATTCGAAGCCAATTGAAATCCCTGAAGAAAAGAAGGCTAGATACTTAAAAATGATTCAGTTTGAGAAGGAGATTTCAAAGATATACTACTCCCAGGTTTCTTACAAAGACCGCACAACACTTCAGGCTGAGATTTTGGCGTTTGCAAAGAAGAATACTTTGGTGAAAGATGCTCGCTGGGGTAAGGATATGCTGGTGCTCGACTATAAGGTTGGCGGGGGAAGTATGCTTAATCTTAAAGGCACAACTCCGGATAAGCCTTGGCCAAGCAGGAAGGAAGAGACTGGTAAAGCTATTGTTGAATACATTTCAAAAGGCATAAAAAGCGGTTGTATCCTTATAGATTCCAATGGAGGCATTACGCCTGGTTGTGGTCGCAAAGATACGGTTAACGAGATAATGCAGAATGCAAATCTGTCGAAAGAGGAAAAGATTAATCGCTTGTCCAAGTGGGGAAATTTTGAGGTCGCAATGGATATAGTTGACAACTATGACCATGCAGAGTGGAAGACTAATGGGGAACAGAAATGAGATTTCCCTTCCGAGATGTTTTTGTCGGTCTGCTTGTATCTGTTCCGCTTTGGGGCTTTGCAGCAGTCCCGCCTGAAATCCCAATGGCCAGAACCTTTCAGGTGTTTTCGCCTTTCTATTTTCAGTTCAACGACAATGGGGAAAATGTTTTCTCATATGAGGGGCCCCATCTGCTGGGGTATAAAGAAGTCGGAATAATTATGCAAACGGCAGCCCCAGCGGTTGGGGTTGCGCCTTTTGCGACTCTTCAGAGATTGCTCGCTTTTCTTCAGACACCGGCAGGGATCCTGTTTATAAGCACCCATGGTGGAGAAGATTCAACCTATGGCGGATATATTGCTGTTGAGGCATATCCCGCTGGAGATGACGGCCGTTTAGCAGCTCTAACAGCAAAGGAAGAATATGTGGAATCAGGCGTCATCGATTCTTCTGAAATATATGTCGGCCAGGCCGGTGATTATAATGTTCTCAACGTTACCTCTTCTTTTTTTCAGAGGAAAGTCTCGCCCCACGCAATTGTTTTTATCGCTGCCTGTTATTCCGCAGCTTTGAGCAATGCGTTTGTGAACGAAAATCATCAGGTTAGGGACTTTATCGGCATTCTTGGGCGTGCTGGTATCGACTGGTTCTCTGATGGAAGAGAAATCGGCGAAGTCATTTTTAACGACATGGCGGGGTCTCGCAATGATGGCGGGACCTATTCAAACCAATCCATAGCGACAGTATTTCCGTATGCGCAAGAGGTTGTGTATGATGCGAGGCTGGTTTTTGATAGTTCGGCACCAAGTGCCGGGAATCTTCGACTATACAATTCCCCACGTATTGTGAAAGCAGGGGTAGAGCTGGACCAGGATATGGATGGGATTTATGAGCGCCCCGTCTACTCATTTGATGCAGGTGGAGGATATCCGTACAACCCCGGGAACGTCACGGATTATCCCTCGGGAGGCAGCTATTCCAGTGCTGTTGGATCACGAAGTCCTGTGCGTGCCTCGCTTCGCTTTTCAGAACCTATGGACAAGGCTTTCCCGGATTTCTCTGTCAATCTTATCGGGTCTGATGGCACAACGATTTCTATTCCGAGTAGTGCTGTAAGTTGGAGCTCTTCTGCTATCACCAATGATACTTGGAGCAGTACTGTTTCCATCCCGTCAACCTTCCCCGACGGTGAGACTAGAATCTCTGTGCGGGCAAAAAGAGTTTCCGCGTCCGGATTGGATCTTTCCAATCAGGAGCTGGATACGGATGGCGATGGATTTTCTGCTGAAGGGGCTGTAGACCAGTCAATCAATTTTATAATTTCAAACGTGTTCACCGTTACAGATAATACCGGCAGAGAAATTCTGTCTGACGGGTTTGCCAGCGCGGAGGGAGTTTTCGTCACGGGGCCATATAATGCCGCAAGGATTGTTTTATCTGGCCCGTCACAGCAGGAGGCGACGTTTTCAATCGGGGACAGCATCGCCGCAACTTTCTCTCCGCTGTACGAGGGCCTCTACACTATTTCTGCATATGACGCGGAGGACAACCAGCTCAATTCCTTGTCCTTCACCAATGACCTGACTGCTCCATGGGTGTCTCTCCCCGGCATGGCCGCCGCGGCCACCACGGAGACCTCCGTAACGGTGCAGGCCGAGGATTATGGCTCCGGGATAGACAGAATAGTCTTGGACGGGCCGACTGGCTCTACCCGCACTTTCAGCGGAGCCCAGACGGCGGAGGCGGAGTTCTCCGGGCTTTCCGTAGGGGCTTACGCGGTCTGGGTTTACGACCGCGCCGGCAATTCCGAGAGTAAATTCTTCTGGGTGACCGGGGCTGCGCCTGATTCCTACGGCAAGACTCAGCCCATGCTTGAGGGCGAGCCTGCGCTTATCCCAATGCCAGGCAGCGGGCCGGCATCCTACGGCAGCGTCGAGTTTATCCGCACCCTGCCGGATGGCAGCCGCTATCTCGGGGTCAATAAAACCTGGGAGGGCAGCTATCTTCTTAAAGTAACTGCGGAAGGCGCCCTGGCGTGGAGCTATCATTGGGAGTGGTACTCTACAATAGACGGATTAGAGACGGACACCTCGGGCAACGCCTATGTGCTGGCTATGGGGCAGCTGCATAAATTTACCCCGGAGGGTGGAAGGACCAGCGTCACTGTGGGCGAGTACGGTTCTTATTCTTATGAGAGTTACCGCACCTCGAATCTGGCGGTGAACAGCGCCCTTGGGCGAGTTTATGTGTATTCTGAGGTGTGGCCGGACTACCGGCTTTCCGCTTATGACACCTCTTTGAACCTCACTAATTACGTGGATAATCCCGGGATGCCGCTCGTCGGCAGCATAGTGGTGGACGGTGCCGGCACGCTTTGGATGACCGGGTCGGACCTGGAAGACAGGTTATTGGCGTACCGCTACACCGCTGATCTTTCCGCCGCCACCGTGTTCTCCCAGGCGACGGAACTTTATGATAGCGACCATGACGGGGTCTATATGCCCACAGCCGCGGACCCGCGCGGCGGCGTGGCAATATACAACAGCGGCGTCTTCTGGCGTATCACCGACTCGGGCTTTAGCGCCCCAAACCTGGTAAAAATTGATAACTACTCTTCCTTTGTTGTGGACAGTGAGGGCAGTATCCTGGCCGTGGCCGAGAATCCGGAAACGAACGACCAATCCATAGTGAAAATCAGCACAGATAACGCCTATGTCTGGGAGCCAGCCTACCTCGATATCGGGGCAAGCTGGCTGAGCAGGACAATATCTATCTCGCTTGCCAATGCCGGCAAGCTGGATGTGGCATTCTCCAATGGTTCGGCTATTTCCCTCTCTCGCTACGCACCGATGGCCTCTGTGGTGTCTGAGGATGGCTTGGCCAGTGTGGATTCCATCGGCGAAGACGTTACTATAGCGCCTGTGACGCCGGAAACTTATGCGACGGCGTTAGCCGCTGTCTCGGACGCCGGGCTACTTTCCGTAACTACGTTCTACGCGGTGGCTTCCGGTTCCGGTGAACTTCCTCTACCGGCTCAGATAACCCTCACTTATTCCACCGAAACCGTCTACACGCAGGACCTGGACCCGTCGGCTATCTACCTCTTCGAGTACGACGACGAGAACGGCTGGGTTTATATGGAGGACCAGGAGACCGACGAGAACAATAACCGGATACGCGCTCGTATTTTTGGCGTAGCGCGGGTTTTCGCCATACTGGGCGAGCCGGGAGATTATGCGGCCCCGGTGGCGCAGTTGTCGGTCAACGGCGTAGTTGTGGGCGACGGTGAGGCCATCAACATTGCCCCCTCCGATCTTGTGACCATAACCGCCGAGGACGTGGGCTATGCGGGGATCAGAGAGATAGTTTATGCTACCGACCCGGAGTTCTCCGACGAGACGCTTTACGAAAGTCCATTCTCGCTGGCCGAAGGTACGCACACCATCTATTATCAGGCGGTAGACAACGCGTTCAACTTCAGTGACGTGGCGATGGCCTACATCAATGTGGGCGGCCAGCCGGGCTATACGGCTGTACTGTCGGTCTCTTCCGGGCCTATCGGGTTGCCGTTCACTATAACAGGGGCCGGCTTCGGGACCTACTCCGCCGGACTGACCACGGTACTGATAGGCGGGGCCACCGCGCCGCTTACACTCTGGAGCACTGATACCATAAAAGGTACGGTGCCTGGCGCGCTTGCGGCCGGGGAACATGCTGTGGCGGTAATGCGTGGGGCCGAGGTGCTTGCTACCGCGGCGCCGTTCACTGTTACGCAGCCTGTATTGCTGGAAGTTTCCCCGTCGTCCGGAGCCATCGGCGTACCGTTCACTATAACGGGCGAGAGCTTCGGCAACTATGTGGCGGGCTTTACGCGGGTGTTGCTGGGCGGGGCCACAATGCCCCTCACCCTCTGGACCGATACGAAGATCCAAGGAACTATCCCCGGCACTCTGCCGGTGGGCGACTATGAGCTGCTGGTGGAGCGCGCCCTTAACGGGGGCGTGGTCCGTAGTTCCACCGCCGCTTTCAGCCTGCGCGACATGGAGGCCTACTGGCTGGCGCCGTCGTCGGGGCCTATAGGTATGCCGTTCACCATCACGGGGATAGGTTTCGGGAATTATTCTTCGGTCTATACCCACGTGTTGATAGGGGATACCACAGCACCGCTTACATTGTGGACCGACAGCAAGATACAGGGCACCATCCCCGGTAGCCTGGCCTCCGGCCAACACCCGGTGCTGGTGGAGCGCCGCACGTCGGATGGCGGCATAATGCAGACCTCGCCCATGACCTTTGAAGTGGTCACGGTGGATGTAGCCAGCATGACGCCCGTGGCGGGGCCCATAGGCCTGCCGTTTACCATCTATGGCGCCAACTTTGGCAACTATGTTGTGGGATTCACCCGCGTGCTGATAGGCGGCACTACCGCGCCCCTAACGCTGTGGACCGCCGACAAGATACAGGGCACTATTCCCGGAGCCTTAGGTTCAGGCGAGTACACTGTCGTCGTCGAGCGCGAGCTCAACGGTGGTATTGCGCAGTCTTCGGCGCTGGCCTTTATGGTCAGCGCCCCCACGGCCTATAACATGGTCCCATCGTCGGGCCCCATAGGCCTGCCGTTCACCATTAACGGCGCTAACTTCGGTAATTACTCGGCGGCCTACACGGGTGTGCTGATTAACGGGGCCACCGTGCCTCTTACGCTATGGACCGACACGCAGATAAAAGGGACCATCCCCGGCAGCCTGGCCCCCGGCCAGTACCCGGTGGTGGTTGACCGCAGAACCGCCGACGGCGGCGCGGTGCAGAGCGGCGCGCTTAGCTTCGAGGTGGTAGGTATAAATGTGGCTAGCATGACGCCCGTGGCCGGCCCTATAGGTATGCCGTTCACGATCTATGGCGGCAGCTTCGGGAACTACTCAGCAGGGTATACCAAGGTCTTGATAGGCGGCGCCACCTGTCCGCTTACCCTGTGGACAGACACTAAAATACAGGGCACCGTGCCGGGCAGCCTGACCGTAGGAGAATACCAGGTAATCGTGGAGAGGAATCTCAATGGCGGCCAGGTGCAGTCGCTGCCGTTGGCCTTCATCGTTACCACGCCTGTGGCCTACACGCTTGCGCCTTCGTCGGGCCCGATAGGCCTGCCGTTCACCATAACGGGCGCCGGCTTCGGTAATTACGTGGCCAACTACACCAAGGTGCTAATAGGCGGCGCCACGGCCCCGCTGACCTTGTGGACCGATGCCAAGATACAAGGCACCATTCCCGGCGCCCTCGCCGCCGGGGATCACGAGCTGTACGTCGAGCGCAGTCTCAACGGCGGCATTGCCAGGAGCGGCACGCTCGGTTTCACCGTCGGGACCCCCACCTTGGGCAGCGTCAGCCCTTCCACCGCCGCGGTCATAGCGCCGTTCACCATAACGGGCTACAACTTCGGCAACTACGTGGCCAACTACACCAAGGTGCTCATCAACGGGACCACCTGTCCGCTTACCCTGTGGACCGACACCAAGATACAGGGCAAACTGCCGTTCCTGCTGGCTGGTAATTATCCCGTGCAGGTGCAGAGGTATCTCAACGGCGGCCTGGCCGAAAGCGCCACGGCCTACATAAACGTAGAGGCGCCTGTCATATCCAGCATGACGCCGGTAAGCGGCGCGGTCGGGACCGTGTTTAGCCTCTATGGCACGGGCTTCGGGCCTTATGACGCCACAATAGCCAAGGTGCTCATGGGCGGCGTACAGTGCGCCTTGAGCCTGTGGACGGACACACAGATAAGGGGAACGGTTCCTTCGGGCCTGAGTTACGGCACCCACACAGTGGTTGCCATGCGCGGTCAGGCGGTCTCTAATAACCTTGAGTTCTACATCCCCGGCGGCTACACCCCGTCGATGATGCGGCTTGTGGCAATGCCTGCCGCCTTGGAGTTCAAGCTGGGCGAGGTCTACGTCTACCCGGACCCGGCCAAGGCCGGAAAAGTGCCCACCTTCCACATAGAGGTAGGCACTGCAGATAGTGTGAAGATAAAAGTCTTCACCGTGGCGGGGCAACTTGCGCATGAGACTACTCTGGCGGGCAATCCGCAGGCCGTGGGTTCAACCTATGCCTACGAGTACCCCTGGACAGGCCGCATAGCCAGCGGCGTCTACTATTACACCATCGAGGCCGAGAGATCGGGAAAGAAGTTGAGAGCTAAAGGCCGCTTCGCGGTGGTGAGGTAAAAGGAAAATATGAAAAACAGCATGAAAATATTTTCCCTGCTCCTGCTGGTTTCCGCCGCGGCCAACGCCGCGCAGACGGGCGCGCAGTTCCTTAAGATAGATACGGACGCGCGGCTTGGCGGCATGGCTTCGGCGGGCGTGGCTTCGGCGCTGGGCGTTAGCGCGCTGAACTATAACCCGGCTGGCCTTGCCGCCATGACCGGGCCGGAGGCGGCCTTCAGCCACAGCCAATGGCTGATGGATTCCACCCATGACTTTATAGGCTTCGGGATGCCTGTAAAGAAGCTGGCCCTGGCCCTTGGTGTGACGCGGCTGTCCAATTCGAAAATGGAAGGCCGTGCCGACGACGGAACTGCCAACGGCGGCTACAGTGCCTATGACCAGGCGGTAAGCCTTGGGTTCGGCTTCAAGAGCGTCGGCGGTGCCGTGAAATACATCCAGAGCAGTATAGCGGGCGTAAAGGCGCAAGCCTTTGCCGTGGACTTGGGGGCAAAACAAAAAATAAGTAGGCTGCCGGTCACCTTTGGCATAGGTGTGCAGAACCTGGGGACAGGGATAAAGTATCTTTCCCAGCGGGACAATCTGCCGCTGAGCGTCAATGCGGGGTTCACGTTTGTGGTTCTGCCCGGCATGGGGCTGTCGCTCGACGTGAAACGGCTGGTTTACGACAAGCAGACGGTGTTCTCGGCCGGCACGGAGTACGCTATGCTGATAGGCGGGGCCGGGTTCGCGCTGCGCGGAGGCTACGGGCTGAGCGGGCTTACGCAGAACAATGAGAAGAGCGGCCTTTGCGTGGGCGCCGGGGTGATGGCCCTGGGCGCGCAACTGGATTACGCCGTTTCCCCAGAGACGGGGCTTGGCAGCGTGCAGCGAATCACGGTAAAAAAGAAATTTTAACGCGTACTTCCTGTGGGTGTAAGCAGGTTTGGGCGATGGTGGTAACTGCCGTCCATTACTTATTGTCCCAGGTCACCTTCAGGGCGTTCTTTCTTTCGCTGTAGTCGAAATTATACTTGCCCAGCCGCTCCGGCAGCGTCTCGGCGCGCGAGTCCCTCATCTTTTCCTTGAATTCCTCGGTGCAGAGGTCGGAGAGCGACACCAGGTCGCCTGCCAGCCAGCGGTGCGTGCGGGAGATTAGGGTCTTGGGAGCTCCCATGGCGAAAGTCTCGCTTATGGAGTAAGAGCCGCTGCGCTGCGGAAAATCGAAAGTGGCGCCCTTGTAGCCCAGGAAGGCGCCTTTGCTGCAGACTACCGCGGCCCAGGAGATGGCCGGCGCCTCGTCGGTGCCGGTCATGCGCACGAACAGGTCCGAGCGGCCCTCGAACATGGCGCTGCCGCCGAATTCCACGTCGGGGAAATAGACGTTCAGTTCGCCCTTTTCCTTGTTCACCTTTATCTTGGTGGAAGAATTTATCTGCACATAACCGTTGCGCGAAAGCATGAAAGGCGCGGCCGGGTCGAAGAGCCTGTAGCTTTCAACGGCCCTGAATTTGGGCATGGGCTTGCCGTCGGCCCGCACGCAGACCGGCTGGGGCGCGCCGGGAATGCGGTCATACTCCATTATGCCCTGTATCATGTCGGGGTTGACGGAGCGTTTTTCCAGCAAGTCCTTGGCGCGCAGGCGGTTCAGGTTAAAATCCGGCAGGCCCTCGGCGAATACCGGGGCGGCGGCCAACAGCAGTACCAACGCGCTCTTAAGCATAGTCATATTATGGCAGGAACCCGTTACCCGCGGCAGGGCCTATATGCCCTGAAAAAAGTGGGTCCTATGGGAATAGTAGCGTTGGGGGCGAAAAAGGTTCAGGTTAGAAATTGTATTTGACGCCCAAGCCCAGGGAAGGGCCGCCGCCAAGGCGTTTCTTGCCGTGGTGGGTATCGTAGCTGGAGCCGTCATAGTAAACGCCTTTCAGCTGCCAGCCGAGCGAGGGGGTGATCTGCAGGCGCCGCGACAGCGACAGGGAAGGCTTCAGCGTTATGTACTGAGCCTCATAGAAGAAGGCCTCGCCCTTGTCGGAGCGGCCGGCCAGCAGGAACTGCTCCAGCACAGAACCGCCCTCGAGTTCCGCGCTGAAGTAAGGCAGCGGGCGCCAATTCGCCGCAAGTCGGAAATTGCGCACCGGCAGGTAGGAGGCGGAGAAAGAGACGGTTTTGAAGGCCTGCCAGCGGGCCATGAAAGGCGCCACTATGGTGAGCGTGGGCGTGGTATAGCGGTAGCCTATGAAAGGCATGGGCATACCGCGCAGGAAGGTGCGGCGGGTGGAATAATTCAGGCCCCACAGCCAGGCATGCGGTCCTTTTTCGGAGAAGGTGCGCGCGAAGTTCACGCCCAGGTCGGTTTCGGAGGGGGAGTGGAAGGGCCGGTCCGAGTTGGAACCGAGGTTCAGGCTCAGGCGCGTTTTTTTATCTTCGGCGCTCAAACGCAGGTCCGTTTTGTAGAGCTCCTCCGGGAAATGGTCCGGGCCCAGAGAGCGCAGGTGGGCGCCTTCGGCCGCCAGGCGCAGTTTCAGCCCGGCCAGTTCTCCAAGGGCGGCCTCGCCGAGCAGGCCGGCGCGCCTGCTTATCAGGCCGTCGGGAGTGGCGTAACTGAAATTGGCCGTCAGGGAGGCCGCGGGTGCTGGCGGGCGGCCGCCTTGCGCGGCGGCGGGGAGCGGGGCCAGGACCAGCGTCAGCAGTATCAGTTTTTTCATCAGTGTTGTCCAAGTTCTATAGGTTCGCGCTTAACGGCGTCCCGCGCTATCAGGTAAAAGCTCCAGAAGATCACAACCGAACCGCACAAGAAAATAAATTTCCGCACGCCGTCGGGGTGCGCTATCAGGCCCAGTTCGGTCAGCAAGTAAGTCCAGTCGTGCACGCCGCCGCCTACCAGCGGCAGTTCCTGGCGTATGGCGTCGCCGGCGTAGATGCTGATGTTCAGCAGGTTCTGCCCTATCCAGAACAGGCACAGCTGCCAGCCCAGGTTGGCCCCGCGCCGCAGCAGGTGAACCAGGCAAAGGGCGGGGATGAGCAGCTGGAACAGGGAGCCGCCCAGTATGTTTATGAACCGGCCGAAGAAACCGAGGAAAATATGGCCCGCCTCGTGGAAGGCCAGGTTCACGTAGTCCAGCAGGGAAAAATAGTTCCCGGCGCCCAGCCAGCGGGTATAGAAGAAGAACAGGCCGGCAATAATGGCCGCCCGGCCCCAGAGCCGGTAGGCGGGGCGGGTGTCCTCTCCGGCCGCCGGCGAGGCCTTGGCCAGGATACGCTGCGCCTTGGCTTCCGCCCTCACTTCACCGGGTATCAGCAGTTTCTTGTAGCACGCCCCGCAGAACTCGCTTTCGAGCCCGTTGCCCGCCCCGCAGTAGGGGCATTTAATCGAATCCGGGTTTTCCGCGGGGCTTTCCATGCCGTCAATTATATGAAAAAGGAAGCGCCAGCCCGTTTTTTTGTTGGTGCCGTTATTCTGGTATAATTGGACGACAACTTGCTTCAGGGGTTTGGAACATGATAGGCGATACGCTTCTTGTGGTTGACGACGACCGGCTTTGGAGAAATTCCACCGCCGACTATTTTTCCCGGTTTTCCAGCTATAAAACCTACGCTGCGGCAAGCTGCGCGGAGGCCATAAGCCTTGCCGCCAGGATAAAGCCGGATTATGTCCTGCTGGATTATCATCTCAATGACGGCTGCGCGGTAGAAGTGGCCGGCGCCATAAGGGCGGACGAAACCTTGAAAAAAGCCCTGATCCTGGTAGTCAGCGCCGACGAAACCATGCGCGAAGCGGCCTACGCCGAATGCCAGGCGGACCACTTTATACTCAAGCCGGCGCAATACGCCACCATCGAGAAGATAATGCGCGGCCTCAAGCGCCGCGTCTACCTGGATTGCGGCATAGTGGAAAAAGACGACATCCGCCTTGAAACCATGACCTGCCAGGTTTTTAAGGACTCTCGGCCGCTGCTCACCCTCTCCCCCGAACGGTTCCGGTTGTTCGCCATGCTTGTGGAGAAGGCGCCAGCCGTGCTCAGCGAGGAAGAAATCGCCGCCCGTTTCTATTCCCCGGAAATAGCTCCCGAGAAGCGCAACTGCGTACAAGTACTGCTGCATAGGCTGCGCCAGGACCTTGGGCCGCTCGCGGAGCGCATACAGAACCGGCGCGGCGCCGGCTGGGCCTATGTCCCTCCGGGCCCCGTCGAAAAATCCTCCTGATACCCGCTCGCCTGCGAATACTTACACCCCTGTAATTGACAATCTCCTGTGGCTCCCTTATACTATTGCCGGGAGTCGGCATTTACCTGTTTGGCGGTTCCGGGGAAAATTATGAAAAACCTGAAGCTTGTCGCGTGGGTGGCGGTTCTTCTCTTCACGAAAACATTCCTGTGGGCCATACCGGCCGGCTTTAACATCCAGGGGCGCCTCACCGATGCCAACGGCGTCAACAAAGACGGGACTTTCCAGATAAAATTCTCGGTTTACTCCGCCGACATGGGCGGTTCCCCGGTCTGGGAAAAGAACCTTACGGCCGTGACCGTGAAGAACGGGAATTTCCAGGTGATCCTCCAGGGGCAGGGAGATAATTCAGCGCAGCTTGAAACCGCCGTGAAGGACCTGGAGGCGGCTTATGTCGAAATAAAGGTGGGCAGCGAAGCGCCGCTTGTCCCCCGCCAGCCGCTGCTGCGCTCCCCGTTCTCTTCCGCCGACAGGGTTTCCGGCAAGACGGATGTGCTCATACAAAGCGACAGCCAGAGCCTGGGTTCCGGCCTTATCGCCATGAAGACAGGCAATACCGACCGCCTGACCATCCTCAACAACGGCAATGTAGGCGTGGGGACCAGCACTCCTGCAAAAAAATTAAGTGTAGCCGGAGACATGGAAGTTTCCGGTGCTATCTCCGCCGGGAATCTGGTCGGCGCGGTAATGTTCTTTGCCGGCGCAGCCTGCCCTGCCGGGTGGCTGCGTCTTGATGGCTCCGCGCGCCCGGTTTCTGATTACCCAGGGTTGTTCGCTCAAATTGGATATCTTTATGGGGGGAGTGGGAACAATTTCCTGCTTCCCAATATGTCCGATGGCTCTTTTATCCGCGCCGCCGGCGGCAACGCCGCGCCTGTCGGCGCAAAACAAGCGGATGCTATTATCTCTCATACGCACACCACGCCGTCAC
>MGTV01000027.1 GCA_001799635.1 Elusimicrobia bacterium GWA2_62_23 | reverse complement strand
ACGGCGGGTGAACTAATCACCCGCCTCCTACCCGATTTTAAGACTTTCCGGTTCAGAACTCGTTGAAGTAGGAGACCTTCTCGTTGCCGTCGCGGTTGATGATCCAGTGGTCTATCTTGCTGCCGCGGCTGTCGCCGGCTATCTCCACCTCGTATTTCCGCGCTACCTCGTTGAGCGCGCGGGGGCTGACGGGGCAGGAGAACGTGCGGCTCTTGTCGCGGTTCTGCATCTTGATCAGGGCTTCCTGGAATTTCTTGACGCCTCCGTTGGTGGCGAACTTGGAGCAGTTCATGCTCTCCTGCATGGTAACGTCCACGTAGTTGCGGAAGTCTATGGGGCGCTCGGGATTCCTCGTCCACTTGCCGGCCTGGCAGGTGAGGTAGGGGCCGATGTTGTGCCGGGCGCCCAGCACGTCGTCGCGCTTCTGCAGCATGTGGTTCCAGAAGCGCATGCCGTTGAAATTGGCCGAGAGATCTGCGTAGGAGAACACGCCGGTGGCCAGCATGTTGCCGCCCAGCGCGGTCTTTTCCTTGAAGATGCCGTTCTTCAGCACGCTCACCAGCGGGCGGTCTTCCAAATAGTGCTTATTGAAGTAGCGCAGGCCCATGCCGAACATGTGCTCGAGCTTGTCGGCGCCTATCACGGTGTCGCCTATCTTGATCAGCGGGGAGAGGGCCAGCGGACTTTTGGCGGCGCCCTTGCGGCCCAGCAGGAAGCCGTTCCAGATGCTCCATTCGCCGTAGAGGGATTCCTTCAGGGGGATCACGGTGCGGGGCAGGTCGCCGTGCAGGATGGCCTGCACGAGCTGGCCTTTCTTGTGGTTGGAGAAAACGTCGGTGAGCCGCTCGTAGAGGCGCTCCTCGGCCGCGCGGGTATCGTCGCAGCCGCCCTGGGCGTTCAGGTCGTCGATGGCGGCCTGCAGCCCTTCGTTGGCCAGGCGGTTCACCGGCTCGGTGATATCCACCATCTGGCCGTCCTCTAGCGTAAAATGATCGGCCTCCGCAGCCTGCAGGGCGCTGCCGCAGAGCAGGAATATCGCAGATATGAGAAGTTTGTTCATCGTATCCTCCGGTTCACTTCACCGTCGCCTTCAATGCTATCAAGAAAAACGCTTTCTCCTCTTGAGGCGAAGGACCCTGAGAAGCGGAGTATTTAGGCCCAGGCCCGCGTGGGCATAAAGGCCGCGTACGCCTGCCCGTAGGGCCCGGCGCGGCTTTCGCTTCGGCGAACAGGAGATCTCGGCCCAACGGCCGGCACTACTACCCGCTCAGCCCCAAACAAACGCGTTCCCGCCCGCGGATATTATTGTAAAATTCTAATTATGTTAAGGCCCAACGCCTTCGCCAAGGTCGCCGGCCCGGCCGCCATATTGCTGGCCCTGGGCTGGACGCTCTGGCTATGGCCGGCGCACTTCCTCTGGGTCTATCCCGCCAGCGGCCTGCTGTTCCTGTGGTTCGCGTGGTCCGGCGAGCGCGAGATAAAATACATCTTCCTTTTCCTGGCGACCGCCGCCGGCTTCGTCCTTCCCAACCTTTCCCCCCAGGGGAATTCCCCGCTGCTGATGGCTGGCGCCATCGCCGAGGTGCTGTGCCTCTGGCTGCTGTTCTACGCCCTGTCCAGCTTCGAGACCTCCTGCGCGGCCGCGCAGGAGCGGGCCGACGAGGCCGGGGCCGCCGCCGCGGCCAAGGTGCGCGGCCTGGAAGACGAACTGGCCCGTTACCGCCTGCACCTCGACAGCACGCTGGCCCGCATCCGGGACAAGGGCGCCTTGTCGGCCGCCATGCACGACATGGGTTCCGCCTCCGCTCCCGACGAAGTGAAGGCCAGGCTTGAAACCCTGCTGCGCAAATATTTCCCCGGCGCCGCCGTGGAGCTGCGCTCCGGCGCCCCGCGTGATTTCGCCGACCACTGGGTGGCCGAGCGCAAGATCCCGCTGCTGGTGCGAAACTCGGAAGCCGATACCCGCTTCGCCCGCGGCCAGTTCGGGGCGGAAGAGCGCTCCTTCATGGCCCTGCCTCTCTACCTCTTCGGCAACCTGGTCGGTTTCGTGCGGGCCTCGGCCCCGGAGCCCGACCGCTTCAAATCGGAAGACCTGCGCGGCGCCGAGCTGGCCTGCACCCTGGCCGGGGTCAGCATGGAGAACATCTACCTCTACGACAAGGTCCGGGAGATGGCCATCAAGGACGGGCTGACAGGCCTCTACACGCACCGGGCGTTCCAGGGCCGGGTGGAAGAGGAGATCCTGCGCGCGGCCCGCGCCAAGGTGCCTTTCTCCGTCATCATGGCGGACATCGACCATTTTAAATCCTATAACGACAATTTCGGCCACCAGGCCGGCGACGCCGTGCTCAAGGCTGTGGCCGAAGTCTTCTCTTCCGGGGTGCGCGACATCGACTTCGCCTCGCGCTACGGCGGCGAGGAATTCGCCATGATCGTGACCGGCGCCGGCCGGCAGCAGGCCGCCGCCGCGGCCGAGAAAATGCGCCTGGCGCTGGAGGCCAGGTCCTTCACTTTCGGCGGCAAGCCTTCGCGGGTCACGGCCAGCTTCGGCGTGGCCGAGTTCCCCGCCGACGGGGCCGCCGCCAGCCAGCTGGTGCGCGCGGCGGACGAACGGCTCTACCGGGCCAAGGAAGGCGGCCGCAACAGGGTGGTGGCGCAATGAACGCTCCCGAACTCTGGACCGCAGCCGCCGCCGCGGCGCCGGTGCTCTCCTATTTCCTCGGCAGGGTCAACCGCTGGGCCGGGCTGGCCGCCGGCCTGCTGTCCTTCGTCTTCTGCAGCTTCATGCTCTCCGCCGAGATAACGGCCGGGGCCCCTTTCGCGGCGCTGGTCCTGTGGACGGCCGCGGCGCTGGCCCACTCGGTCTATCTCAACGGCCGCTGTCCTTCCGGGACCGGAAGCCCGGCGCTGGAAGCCGCCCTGGCGAAGGCCGCGGTGTTGGAGGCCGAGCTGGCGGCCGTCAAGAAAGAAGCCTCCCTGAACGCCGCCGGCGAGAAACGCTCGCTGGCCGTCTATTCCGCGGTCAAGCTGCTGTCCGAAACGCTGGAGCCCCACTCGGCCGCCAAGCAGCTGGCCCGCTACCTCGCCGATTTCTTCGGCACCGAGGAGGCCGCGCTGTACATGGCCGCCGCCGCCGACGGGGAGACCGAACTGGAACTTTTCGCCCAGGCGCCC
Organism: Elusimicrobia bacterium GWA2_62_23; assembly: GCA_001799635.1. Lineage (GTDB taxonomy): Bacteria > Elusimicrobiota > Elusimicrobia > Elusimicrobiales > UBA9959 > UBA9959. Next base: position 22,882 of record MGTV01000027.1, on the reverse strand, counting down.
AAGGGGGGCGCCCTGCCGCAGCTGCGCGAGCTGCTGGCCCTGGCCGGCGGTTTTCCCGCCCAAGCCGGGACCTTTTCCGGGATCACCCTGGCGCCGGTCCACGCCGGCGGCGTGCCGCTCGGCCTGCTGGCCCTGCGCGGGGCCGAGCCCGGGGTCGCCGCGCAGTTCGCCTCGGAGATCTCCTACGCCATCAAGCGCGTGATCCTCTTCAGGCAGGTGGAGTGGCTGTCGCTGACCGACGGCCTGACCGGGCTGTGGCGCCGCGCCGCCCTAGACGAGAAAGTGCGCGAGGAGATCCGCCGCGCCGCGGCCTTCAAGACCACCATGGGCTTCATGATAGCCGACATAGACCATTTCAAGCGCCTCAACGACACCTACGGCCACCAGTTCGGGGACCTGGTGCTGCGGCGCGTGGCCCAGTTGCTCAAGTCCGGCGTCTACGAGACCGACTTCGTGGGGCGCTACGGCGGCGAGGAATTCGGCATAGTGCTGCCGCGGGCGGATTCCGCCGGCCTGCTGCGCAAGGCCGAGACCATGCGCGCCCGGATAGAGGCGGAAGTGTTCTCGCAGGGGCTGGAGAAGGTGCGCCTGACCGTCTCCATCGGCATCGCCCATTTCCCGAGGGACGGGCGCGGCCCGGAAGAACTGGTGGCGGCAGCGGATAAGGCGCTTTACGCCGCCAAGGAAGGCGGGCGCAACAGGGTAGTGGAAGCGGGCCGTCACTGACGGCGGCGGTAATTCAACGGAGGGAACATCATGGACGAACAGAACAGCAGCGGCGCCCCGGCGCCCGCGGAACAGCCCAAGCCGCAGCCGGCCCCGGCCCCTGCCCCGGCCAAGCCCGGCACCAAGGTCTGGCTGAAGGCGCTGGCCGCGCTTTACGCCATCTCGCTTTTCGCCGCGTTCTCGCTGGTAATGAAGGCGGATTCGGCCAAGAAGACGCCCTCCAAGGACGTGGACATCTCCAAGTTCAAAGGCATAGGCCAGAGCAAGAAAAAAGGCGTAGGCCTGGTGGAGATCTACGGCGTCATCTCGCAGGGCAGCTCCGCCCGGTCCTGGGACAGGGGCAGCCAGCAGATAGCCAAGAAGATCCGGGCCATGGCCGCCGAAAAGGACGTAAAGGCGGTGGTGCTGGACATCAATTCCCCAGGCGGCTCGGTGGGCGCCGTGCAGGAGATCTACTCCGCCGTCCGGCGCGCCAAGGCCGAGACCAAGAAGCCTTTCATCGCCCGCTTCGGCGAAGTCTCGGCGAGCGGCGGCTACTACGTGGCGTCCGCCTGCGACCTGGTGGTGGCCCACCCCGGCAGCATCACCGGTTCCATCGGCGTCATCTTCAGCGTCAGCAATTTCGAAGGCCTCATGAAGAAGGTCGGGTTCAGGAGCGAAGCCATAAAGTCCGGCAAGTTCAAGGACATGGGCTCGCCCACCCGCGAGATGACCCCCGAGGAGCGGCGCCTGTTGCAGGCCATGATAGACGATTCTTACGACCAGTTCGTGACGGCCGTGGCCGAAGGGCGCAAGATGCCCATGGAGAAAGTTAAAGCCCTGGCCGACGGGCGCATCTATACCGGCCGCCAGGCGGCCGACGCCGGCCTGGTGGACAAGCTGGGCGACCTGCAGGAGGCGGTGGACGCCGCCGGCGAGCTGGCCGGCCTGGGTAAGAACCCGCGCGTCATCCGCGACTCCGCCCCGCTCGAGCAGCTGATGTCGCTGATGGACAGCCGGCTCTCCTTCGGGTTCGGCGCGGTGGCCAACGCCGCCGCAGCCGCCCCGTCGCTGGAATACCGCTGGTACGGGCGCTGATATGTCGGCACTTGAAACCCTGGAGACCCTGATAGACCGGCCGGAAAGCCTGGGCGCCGCCGAAAGGCCCGCCGGGCTGGGCCGCGCCGGGCTGCTCGGCTACTTCGCCGGCGCGCTCGGCCTGTTCATGTTCCTGCGCCTGGAGTCCGCGGTACCGCCCGGGGCGCTGTCCTTCCTGGCGGTGTTCGCGTTCCTGCTCGCGGCCAACTTCTTTTTCGCCGGCGTAATCCACCTGTTCATGGACCTCACCGGCGCGGCCGCCGGGCCCGGCGGGGCCGCGCGCCTCTTCCTGGCCTTCGGCTGTTCGGATTTCCTGGCCACACTGCTGGTGCCGCTGGGTTTCCTCGACAAGGCGGACTTCTTCAGCGGGGCGCTCGGCTTCTTCGTCTTCGTGCTGGCGCTCATCTACGCCCGGGTGCGCCTGGTACGCCGGCTCTATCCCGTCTCCAACAACAAGGCCCTGCTGGCCGTCTGGCTGCCTTACGCCGGCCTGGCCGCGGTGTTCTTCTCCGGCCTGGTCTACGGGATCATCTGGCTGGTCTGGCTCATAGTTTAACCATGTCTAAAGTCCCCCAGGTCAAGGAATTCGGAGGCTTCCCGGTGGTCACCGCCGAGAAGATGAAATACCTGGACAAGAAAGCCTCGCAGGAGCACGGCGTGCCGCCGCACCTGCTGATGGAGAACGCCGGCCGGGTTGTGGCCGAGGAGACGCTTAAATTCGCCGCGGAGGAGCTCGGTAAACAGCCCGCCGGGCTGACCGTGGCGGTCTGCTGCGGCAAGGGCAACAACGGCGGGGACGGCCTGGTGGCCGCCCGCTGGCTCAAGCAGGCGGGCGCTGCGGTAAAGACCTTCATCCTCCCGCCCAAGGAGACCGGTTACGGCGAACTGGTGGTGCGTAACCTCCAGGCCGCCAAGGACGCCGGCCTGGCCGTAGCCATGACGCGCCGCGAGGACCTGGAGGCGCTGCAGGCTGAATTCGCCGCTTCCGACGTGCTCCTGGACGCCCTGCTGGGCGTGAGCGCGGTAGGTAAACCCACCGGCCCGGTGCACCGCGTAATCCAGCTCATGAACAAGAGCGGCAAACCCATCATAGCCGTGGACATCCCGTCGGGCCTCAGTCCCGACACCGGCCACCACAGCGGGGTTTTCATCACCGCGCGCCTCACGCTCACGCTGGGCTTCGCCAAGTCGGGGCTGATGGCGGCGCACGCGCAGAAGAACACGGGCGCCGTAAAAGTCCTGCCCATAGGTTATCCGCAGGCGCTGATAGACGAAGCCGGGCGTTAGCCCGGCCGGGGGAAAGATGAAGATAGTGATCGCCGACGACGACCGCAACCTGCTGGATATGCTGGTCCCTTACCTGCAGCATGCCGGCCACCAGGTGACCCTCGCCGGCGCCGGCGACGAACTCCTCGGCAAGATCAAAGAGATCCGCGCGGACCTCATCATCTCGGACATCACCATGCCCGGCATGGACGGCGTGGCCCTTTATAAACAGGTCCGGCGCCTGCCCGAGTACGGGGCGGCCCCGTTCATACTCTGGAGCGGCCTGGAAACGGACCGCGCCCAGGCCCTGGCCAGGGAAGATCACAAACTGCGTTTCCTGAAGAAGCCTTTCAGCCTCGCGGCCCTGACCAGGGCCATGGACGAAGTGACCGACCTGCCGCTCTTCGGCGATTACGGCAAGCCCAGGCCGGATATTAAATTTTAAGAGAGAGCGCCTGCCGGCGAGGCCGCGGCAGGCCCCAGGCCTCCGCGGCGGCCAGCACGCCGGGGAGCGCCGCCTTCAGCGCGTCCAGTTCGCCCCGCGCCCCGCGCGCCGATCCTGAAAATTCGAGCATGAAGTGGCCGCCGTGCAGGCGGCCCGGCGCCGCGTTGAGCAGCACGTTCTCGCTGCGGGCGCGCAGCGCGCAGCGGACTACCGCGCCGCCTTTGGCTAGCGTGAATTCCACGGTCTCCCGGCCGGGCGGCGCCAGGTCCAGGCGCAGGCCCGCGGCGGAGAGCGCTTTGGCGGCGCCGCCGCCGGCCAGCCAGGCGTGCGCCCGGGCCGCGTGCGGGTTGGCCGTCCACGCGGCCTCGTAGAGCTTCTCTATCAGCCGCTTGTTCTTGTGGCCGAGGGCCCTGTAAAGGTAGAGCAGCAGGTGGGAGTCGTCCATGCGGGCCCCCGTGTACTTCGGCGAACCCTTTAAAACGTTTATGAACTCCGATATCCGCCTGTTGGAATCCAGGTTGCGCCTGCGCTTCTCCTCCCAGGGCAGCCCGCCGGCCTCGTCGAAAGACTCCTGGCAGTAGAGGGGCAGCTGGCGCCCCAGTTTGAAACCGAATTTTTCCGGGTGCCGCTGGAAAGGGGAGTTCTCCGACATGTGGAAAGACCCCACCGTGTAGGAATTCACAAGCGGCGCGGTATCCTTCAGCCAGGCCTCCATCTCCAGCACGTCCCGGGGCGTCTCGGTGGGCAGGCCGGTGATGAGCAGCACGTGGTTCCACATGCCGGCCTTGTGCAGCAGCTCCAGGTTGCGGTTGACGGCGTCTATGGTGAGGCCCTTGTTGATGTACTTGAGCATGCGGGCCGTGGGGTATTCCACGCCCGCCACCACTTTCACGGCGCCGGCCTCTTTCATCATCGCCACCAGCTCGGCGTCTAGGTTGCGCAGGTTGAAGCAGTCCGCCCAGCGCAGGTCCAGTTTCGCCTTTATGATGGCCGCGAGCAGTTTCCTGGCGTAGGCCGCGGTAGGGTTAAAGTTAGGGTTGTAGAACAGGAAATGCCGGCAGCCCAGCTCCCCGTTGAGGCGCTTGAGGATCTCCACCGAGGCTTCCGGGGTGAGGGAGAAGAAATCCGTTTGCGCCGTGGCGCAGAAATAGCAGCCGAAAGGGCAGCCCTCGTTAAAACTGACCTGCAGCGTGAGGAAAGTGTCCTTGTCCGACGGCGCCAGCAGGGAGCGGGAGCTCTGCGGCAGGTTATAGAATTTGCGCAGCTCCGCCCCGGTATAGGCGTAGCCGCGGCTGTTCTCCCGGCTGTAGGCGGGGTAGCCGAAAGGCACCGACTTGTCCTTCTCCTCGCCGGGCGGCAGCGGCTCGAAGTAATGGCTCTTTATATCCACGGAATTATCGCCCTTGGCCTCGTGTATCAGCAGGCCTTTGCCGGCCTTCACGGCCTTGAACCCCGCCGGCGCCGCTTCGGCGAAACTGACGCCCCGCTCCAGCGCGCGGCAGAGGTAAAGCAGGGCCAGGTGGGCGTCCCCGCAGACGGCGTAATCGAAAAAGGAACACTCGCGCAGCAGGCCGCGGTAGGCGCGCAGCTGCTGCGGGATGGTCATGTTCTGCAGGCCGCCCAGGGTCACCCGGCAGCCGGGAAAGCGCTCTTTCAGCGCCTTGGCCAGGCATTTCGCGAGATTTATCCCCAGCGCGATCTCGCCTTCGTCGCCGAGGAAATGGCTGAGCGAGACGCCGAACAGGTCGTGGCGCGCCACCTTCATGGAGTCCAGCAGGAAAGCGGTCTGCGCCGCCAGCTCCGGTTCGTTCCCCTCGAGGTAGCGCTTCACTCTGGCGCCGTCGGCGTAAAGCAGCAGTTTCAGCAGCCCTGGCGCCTCCTTGTAGGCGGCCAGCGGGCGGTTGTTGAGGTCGTACTGGGAGATATCGGAAAAACCGGCGCGCCTGAGGAAGCCGGCGAGGTTGGGCACGCCCACCTTCTGGTAGAGCGGGTCGCGGTACCAGTCGTGTTTGAGGGTTACCGGCGAGGTTATAAGAAAGGCTATTTTCATCGGGGCGCGTTTTTTATTGTATCATAACTTGCTGCCGCCCGACGCCATGGAAAAACTCCACCTTTCGCTCTCCTGGGACTGCAACGAGAATTGCAGGTTCTGCCTGAAAAAAGCCCCTGCCCAGCAGGTGAACAGGCCCCTGCCGCTGCGCGACTGCCTGGCCATGCTCAAGCGCGCCCGCGCGGCCGGCTGCCGGCGGGTCTCGCTGGACGGGGGGGAGCCGGCGCTGAGGAGCGACCTGCCCCAGATCATAAAGTCTGCCCTGCTGCTCGGCTACCGCAAGATAGACGTGATGACCAACGGCACCAGGTTCGCCGATCCGGCCCTGGTCCGGCTGCTGGCCTCGCTCTCACCAGCTATACGTCGCCGCCTCTTTTTCTGCGTGTCGCTGCACGCCCGCAAAGCCGCTGTTTCGGACGCCCTGACCCGCCGCCCAGGCGGCCACGCGCTCACCGTGGCCGGGATAAGGAAGCTGCTGGCGGCCGGCTTCACCGTTTCCGTTTCCCACGTAATAACGAAACCGGCGTACAAAGACCTGCCCGCCTTCGCGGAGTTCGTTTTGAAAGACCTTAAAGGCGTATCTGAAGTTGTCTTCTCGCATATTTATCCTGTGATTCACTCGCTGCCGGCTGTGCGCCGGCTCTACCCGCGCTTCTCCGACGCGCGGCCTTTCCTGGACGCGGCCGTGGCGCGGCTGGGTAAAGGTAAAGTGGCCGTGGACCTGGGTAACGCCGAGATGCTGCCGGTCTGTCTGACCGGAGGGCGCGAGGCTTTCTTTGTAGAGGCTTTTCTGCACAACAGCGTGGCCGCCGTCACCTACGACCGCAATAAACTCGACACCGGAGACAGCCGGAAACTGGAATCCATGCCGCTGGCGAGCGACCAGTTCGGCGAGCGCAATAAAGTGAAAGGCCCGGCCTGCCGCCGCTGCCTGCTCGCCCCCGTCTGCGGCGGAGTCTGGAAATTTTACGCTGAGCTTTACGGCTTCAGGGAACTGCGCCCTTACGGGCGGGAGTTCTTCTCGCGCCTGAAGGTCCGCGGCGCCGCCGCGGCCGTGGGCGTCTCCGGGGACATGCCGCCCGCCGCCGCCGCCCGCCGGGCCATGGCGCAGGCCCTGGCCGCCCGGCTCAAGGGCCGCCGGGTCCGTTTCGTTTTTCCGCGCTCTTTCGATAAAAAAGCCGCCGCGGGCCTTCTAAGCTTCGCGGCGGAGATAGGGGCGGTGAAAGCTCAGGGGAAAGGGCAATAGACCAGCCGGTCCGCCCGCAGTTCTTCCAGGTCCTTTTCGGCGGCGTAGAACTTTTCCGGGAACTCCAGGAAGACGGTATTGCCGCGTACCAGCAGTTCCTCGCGCACCAGCGGGTGCGCCGCCTTAAAAGAGCTCACAAAACATTCCTTGCGGCATTTCACCCCGGAGAAAGCCTGGCCGGCCGGAGTCGGCGTCATGCCGGTCAGGCAGGCGCGCGCCGTGCTCAGGTTCAGGTAAGGGTAATAGAACGAAAGGGAGAAGTCCTTGAGCAACGGCTTCACATCCTTGTCCGCGAAGTTGGTCTTCGGGAACTTTCCGGCGGAGGAGAGCTCGAAGCGCCGTACTCCGAGCTCTGCCAGGAAGGCCAGCGAAGCGGGGCTCACCAGCCGCAGAATATCCTTTTTAAAAAGAAAAACATTGTCGTAGAGCAGGCGGCCGAGACCGAGGGGAACGCCAGGCGCCAGCCTGCGCGCCAGCGCCGCGGCGCCCAGGTCGTTCACCGTGACTTCCACGCTCCCGTTCCGGGCGAGCGGGGCCAGGACTTTCAGGCAGCCGGCGAAGCGCTTCAGGCCGGCGTCCGTCAGCAGCGGCGTCAGCACCCTCACCCGCTTGCCCAGTTTAAAAAAGAATCCCGCCTGCCGCGCGAGCTCCGCGGGAGCCGGCAGCAGGTTCTCGCAGAATTCGGCGCCGATATAGACGGAATCGAAAGTCTTCAGGTCCTCGGCGAGCCTGGCGCCGCGCGCGGCTATTAAAGCGCCGGTCCGCGCCTCCAGCCTCACGGCTTTTTCCACTTTAAAAGCCATGCGGGTCCCACCTGTTCATTTTTTCCACGAAAGCCGCCCTCGCCTTTTTGTGGGGGAACTTCGCGCTGACTTCCCCGGCCGCGGCTATCATGGAGCGCATGGCGGCCACGCGCCGTGCTTTGGCTTCGGAGGGGTCGGAACGCGTGCCGTACTTCAGGAAGTCCGTTCCCGCCGAGAAATAATCGAAGAAAGCCCCTGAATCTGCTATGCGCAGCGGGCCGCCGCAGCCCAGGCGGGCAGCCACGCGGCCCGAAACCTCCCGCAGCTCGCCGGTCCTGGCCGGGTCCGCGTCGAAACTTTTCAGCCCCAGGCCGCGCCAGGCGCCCGAGCCGGAGCGGCACAGCGCTGCGCCTTCTTTGACCTTCACGAAGGTGTGAAAGTTCGGGCGGTGCAGCTTGCAGCGGCCGTTCACGTAAGTGCAGCCGAAAAACCGGTAGTCGAAGATCTCCGTCTCCGCGCCGGCCTTGCGGCAGAGCTTTATTGCCGGCGCGGCCTCGGCGCCGGACAGCTGGTTGGGGAAAATTACCCTCGTAACTCCGTACCCGAGGAAAAGTTTCACCGTTTCGGAGTTGAAGCAGGGCTGGATGGAGCTCAGGTGCAGGCGCGCCTTTAAGCCGCCGCGCTCTTTCAGCAGGGCGAACAGCGCCGGGCTGGAAACTATGAAGGCGTCCAGGCCCGCTTGGTCCAGGGCGGCCAGCCGGTCCAGCAGGCGCCGCGCGCCGGCGCGGGCGCAGGGTATGAACATGGAGTTCACGGCCAGGGAAATTTTCACGCCGAGCGCGTGCGCGGTCTTTATGGCCGGCTTCAGGTCCTTGTCCGGCAGCAGCTCGGCCGAGCCGTAGGCGGGCAGGGCGGGCACGGCGCAGTACAGTTCGTCCGCGCCGGCTTTCACCAGGGCGGGGATCTCTTTTAAGCGGGAGAAGCAGGAGACTATCTTCAGAAGGCCTCCGGCTTTATGGAGGCGGGGTCCAGGTCCTGCGCGGAAAGTTCGCGCGAACCGTGCACGGCCAGGTAGTCCGGGCGGGCGCCGCAGCAGGCCGGCTCCAGCCGGCATTTGGCGCAGGCGGGCAGCTTGGCCTTGGGGGCGGCGTTATGCGGCAGCACCGGGTCACCGCGCCGCCAGCGCTGCAGTTCGAAGGAAAAGCCGCGGAAACTGCCCAGCACGCATAGCGGCGTGTTCTGGATCACGCACTTGATGCCCTTCAGCTTCAGTTTCGCCAGGGCTATCTTGAGGCGCGGCATGGCCCGCGTGTACGTAGGCAGGAGGTTCTCCCGCGACGAGGCGGCCCGCCCCACGTTGCGCATGAAGATGAAGTTCACGAAGCCTGCCTCAGGGTAGCTCTTCGCCACCCAGTCCGCGAAGGCCGGCAGGCGGGTGTAGTTATGGGCGCTGATTATATGGAACAGCCGCACGCGGCCGGCCAGGCCCAGGGCGCGCAGGTTCTCCAGCCCTTTGAGCGCCAGGGGGAATTTCACGCTGCGCGTCACCTTCTTATAGGTCCGCTCGTCGCAGGCAGGGAAATTGACGATGAAGGAATGGATGAAGCGGAGCCTGCGGGCCAGCGCCGGATCGGCCAGCGCCACGGCGTTGGTGGAAAGCATGAAGGACTTTATGCCGCAGGATTTCAGGAACGCTATCCACTCGAAGAGATCGGGGGCGGTGGTGGGTTCGCCGCCGCCTTCCAGGCTGACGGCCGTGTAGCCGCCCTTCTTTATGGCCGCTTTGATCTCGGCGCGGCCCTGGCAGCCGCCGTCGGGCGGGGCCTGGCAGTATTCGCAGTAGAGGTTGCAGGTGCGCGCCAGGTGCACCGAGAGCTGGCGCCTTATGACTTCCGGCTTAGGCGGCATGGGGCCCCCGGGGCAGCAGCGGCGCGAGTTTGGCCGAGAGCTCCTCCAGGTGTTCGCGCAGGCGCGGCTGTTTTTTGAGCATCAGCGGCAGGAGGGTGCGGCGGATCCAGTTGCGGGTATAATATTCGTCCTCGTTGGTGTGGTCCTTGCGGGAGGGCAGCGAGTTGGCCTGCAGATATTCCTCTATCTCGCGGCGCGAGACCGCGAGCAGCGGTCGGATAAGCTCCACCCTGGCTTTACCCTTGCCGCAGAGCGGGCGGCGCTCCGGGATGCCCAGCAGGCCTTTGGGCTCGGTGCCGCGCAGGAGGTTGAGCAGCACGGTCTCGGCGTGGTCGTCGGAGTGGTGCGCGGTGGCCACCAGGCGGCAGCCCTTGCGCAGGGCGGTGCGCCCCAGCAGGGCGTAGCGGGCGTTGCGGGCCGCGTGCTCGGTGCTGTAACCGTGCTTTTTCGCGAGTTTCTTCACGTCGGCGGATAAGATCACGGTCTCCAGGCCGTAGCCGGCGCCCAGCCTTTTAACGAAGGCCGCGTCCGCGTCGGCCAGGCGGCCGCGCAGCTTGTGATTGATGTGGCAGATGAAAAGCTCCAGGCGGTGGGTGCGGGCCTGCCCGGCGAAGAAATCCAGCATGGCCACGGAATCCGGCCCGCCCGAGACGGCCAGCAGTATGGAATCGCCGTCGCGGAACAGGCGCCGGCGGCGCGCGTTCGCGCCCACCCGGTTCCAGAAATTCAGCGTTACCGCCCGCTTTGTGAGCATACCGAGATTATAGCAAAGCCCCGCGCGCCGGATTTTACAGGGAATTTACGCCTCCGCCCGCGCCGGCTATTTGTATAATTTCCCTATGAACGAGAAGATACTCGTTGTGGAAGACGAACGGGACATAGCCCGCATGGTAGAGTACAACCTCAAGAAAGAGGGGTACCGTCCCGTGCTGGTACATGACGGCGGTTTCGCGGCGGCCGCCGCCGCCAGGGAGAAGCCGGCCCTGATCCTGCTGGACCTGATGCTCCCCGGCCTGGACGGCCTGGAGATCTGCCGCCGCCTCAAGGCCGACGCAAAAACTTCCGCCATTCCCATCATCATGCTCACCGCCAAAGGCGAGGAATCCGACAAGGTGCTGGGCCTCGGCCTGGGCGCCGACGATTACGTGACCAAACCCTTCAGCCTGAAGGAACTGCTGGCCAGGGTGCAGGCCGTGCTGCGCCGCTATTCCGTGAAGGCCGCCGCCGGGGCGGTTCCGGGGAAACTGAAGGCCGGGACCATAGAACTGGACGCCGCCAAGGTGGAAGTCCGGCTCAAGGGTTCCCCGGTGGAACTGACCTCAAAGGAATTTGAACTGCTCAAGGCCCTGATGGCCTGCGGCGAGAAGGTGCTTACGCGGGAAGAACTGCTGGAAAAAGCCTGGGGCGTGGACGCCTCGCTGGAAGTGGAGACCCGCACCGTGGACGTGCACGTGGGCACGCTGCGCCGCAAGCTCAAGGGCGAGGGCAAGCGCATAATCACCGTGAAGAATTACGGTTACCGGTTCGAAGGGGAGAAGGCTTGAAGCTCTTCTCGGCGTTCAGGCTGCTGCTGGGCGGCCAGTTCGGCGAGATCATAGCCGGCTCCAAACGCTTCGCCGCGGGGGATTTCAGCTACCGCATCCCGGTAGGCTCCTCCGGGGAACTCAAAAAACTTTCCGAGACGCTCAATTTCATGGCCGAACAGGTGGCACTGAAAATGCGCGAGGCCGAACTGCGCCGCCTGGAGCTGGAAGCCGCCTTCCGCGACATGCCCGAGGCGATAGTGGTCACCGACGGCAGCGGCGTCATAACCCGCATAAATCCGCGCGCCCGCCAGCTCATGGGCGTCAAAGGTTTCGAGGCGGAAGGTATGTGGCTGTCCGGCATGCCCGGCGGGCCGGAGCTTTCCTCGGCCGCTATAAAGGCCCTGGCCAGCGGCAAGCCAGTGCAGCTGGAATTCGAACCGGCCGCCGCCCCCGGCACGGTGCTGAGCGTGACCGCCTCGCCCATAGTGGAGAACGGCGCCGTGCGCGGCTGCGTGCTGGTGGCCAGGGACATCACCGGCCCCCGCAAACTCGAGAACCTGCGCAAAGATTTCGTGGCCAACGTTTCACATGAGCTCAAAACCCCGCTCACCGCCATAAAAGGCTGCGCCGAAACCCTGCTGGGCGGGGCGCTGACGGATAAGGAGCACGGGCCCGAGTTCGCCCGCAGCATTTACGACCAGTCGGTGCGGCTTGAAACGCTGGTGGCGGACCTGCTCAACATCTCCCAGGCGGAATCCGGCAAGGCGCGCCTGGAAAGAGCCCCCGTGAACCTGAAGGCCCTGGCCGGGGAGGCCGCCGGCGCGCTGGCCGCCGTCCTGGCGAAGAACAAGGTTTCCTTTCTCAACCTGGTGCCCGACGGGTTCGCTGTCAGCGCCGACAGGGACAAACTGCACCAGGTCCTGCTCAACCTCATGGAGAACGCCGCCAAGTACAACCGCGAGGGCGGGTCGGTGCGGGTGCGCGCCGTTCCCGAGCGCGGCGCCGCGCGGATCTTCGTGGAAGACGACGGCCCCGGCATAGCCGCCGGCCACCTGCCGCATATCTTTGAACGCTTCTACCGGGTGGACAAGGCCCGCTCGCGCGAACTGGGCGGCACCGGCCTCGGCCTCTCCATAGTGAAGCACCTCGTAGAACTGCACGGCGGCTCCGTCGGCGTGGACAGCGCCGAAGGCCGCGGCAGCGCCTTCTGGTTCACCCTCCCTTCCTGACCAATCCCGGTTTTACAGGCATTTTACCGGTCCCTTAAACGGGCTTCATACTCCTTTCCTAGACTATAGGCATGAACCTGACCAAACTCATGCTAGCGCTGTTGTTTCTCTCGGCGGCCGTGCCCGCCCGCGCCGGGGAGCTGGACCTGCTGCTCGACCGGCTTGTGGAGAAGAACGTGATAGGCCCCGGAGAGGCGCAGGAGATCCGCGTCGGCACCCAGGAAGAAGTGAAGAAGGAGATCTCCCAGCAGCGCCACGCCACGCTGCCCATGTGGCTGCAGACCATGAAGCTGCGCGGCGACGTGCGCCTGCGCTATCAGTTCAACGACAACGAGAACAAGACCTATAACCAGCACCGGGGCCGCTACCGCCTGCGCCTCTTTGTGGACGCCAAGGTGAACGAGAAGGTGTACATGGGTTTCGGCTTCGCCAGCGGTTCCAGCGCGGACCCCCGGTCCACCAACCAAACCTTCACCGACAATAACGGCAAGAAGAACCTTTATATAGACTATGTCTTCGCGGAATACAACGCCAACGACAGCCTGGCTTTCACCGCCGGCCGTACCAAGAACCCGCTGTGGCTGACCAGCGACATCCTCTGGGATACCGACGTTAACCTGGAAGGCCTGGGCGCCAGAGTGACCGCGCCGCTCGACTACAACTGGCAGCTGTTCGCCAATGCCGGCTTCATAACCCTCAATGAATCCTCCTCGGACCCGCAGGACCCGTACCTGCTCTACGCCCAGCCCGGCGTGCGCTGGCGCGACAATGACGGGGTCTACGACTTGAAGGCCGGCGCCGCGGTCTACGCCTTCAACCACGTGCGCCACTCCTCCGCCCTTAGCCACAGGCCTTCCGCCGCGGACGGTTATCAACTGGCCAATACGCTGACAGGTACCAAGTACCTCTATAGTTATGACGCGGTGAGCCCCGAGCTGGAGCTCAACGCCAATGTACTGGACCCGCTCCCGCTGCCGGGCCTTAACTACCTGTTCGGCTACAACCTGTCCTATGCCGGGCTGTTCGGCAACTACATAAAGTCCATAGACCACGGCAGCAATGACGAAGGCTGGATAGCCGGCTTCAAGCTGGGGCAGCGCAAGGTGGAGGACGCCGGGCAGTGGCAGCTGCGCTGGAGCCTGCGCCGGCTGGAGAAGGACGCCTGGCTGGATAATTACCCGGACTCCGACTTCTACGGCGGGTCCACCAACGTGAAAGGCCAGGAAGTGCTGCTCACCCTGGGCCTGCTGCGCGATTTCGCGCTGGACCTGGACTACTACGCGGCCCGCCCCATAAGCGGGAATCTTAAAAAGGAAAGACTGTTCCAGGCCGACATCAACCTGAAGTTTTAAATAAGTATACATAGGAGAACTAAAATGAAAAAACTCATACTGACCGTACTGACCCTGGGCCTGTGCGCCCCTCTCTTCGCGGCGAAGGTGGTTCTTGAAGGTTCCACCACGGTGCTGCCCATAGCCCAGAAGGCCGCCGAGGTCTTCATGAAGAACAACCCCGACGCGGACCTGTCCGTGCGCGGCGGCGGCTCCGGCGTGGGCATAGCCTCCATCATAGACGGCACCTGCGACATAGCCGACGCCTCCCGGGCCGTAAAGCCCTCCGAGCTGGAGAAGGCCTCCAAGAAGGGCCGCGACCTGAAGGCGCATGTGATAGCCATGGACGGCATCTCGCATATCCTGCACCCGTCCAACCCCATGAAGGGCCTGACCCGCGAGCAGATAAAGAAACTCTACACCACCCGCGTGAAGAACTGGAAGGAGATAGGCGGTCCCGACCTGAAGATCGTGGTGATCTCGCGCGACAGCGCCAGCGGCACTTTCGAGGCGTTCAGCGAACTGGTGCTCGACAAGAAGAAGGTGCGCCCCGACGCCATCATGCAGGCCTCCAACCAGGGCATCGCCTCCATAGTCGCCCGCACGCCAGGCGCCATCGGCTACGTGGGGCTCGGTTACGTCAGCGACGCGGTGAAGGCCATAGAGGTGGACGGCGTGATGCCCACCAGGGACAGCGTGCTGCGCAATAAGTACGCCATCTCGCGCCCGCTGTTCATGTACACGGTAGGCGTTCCGCAGGGCGACATAAAGAAATTCATGGAGTTCCTTAAGGGCCCCGAAGGGCAGAAGATAGTTTCCGAAGAAGGGTTCGTCCCGCTGAAATAAGAGGGGAGGGGACGTTCATTCCTAATTCCTAATTGAGTTATGCTACGCTTGAAAGCGCCGTGTCTCCTCGGGAAATTAGGAATTAGGAATGAACGTCCCCTGTTTTTACAGGGATTTTACCCGGCCTTCACTCGGGCTTGACCGTCGAAGCATAGGGGACGCTGATGACTTCATGACTATTCGTCCGCATTCGGAATGAGTTGCGGCTGTCAGGAATATAGTCGTCAGCGTCCCCTGTTGCCCCGCGCGCCTGCGCGTGGCGTAGGGGCTATTTTCCGCCGTCCTTGAACCACTTTTCCTTGCCGTAGAGTTTCCGGACGCACTCCTCGCACAGGCCGTGCGAGAATTTAGCTTCGGTGCGCTGGCTGATATAGGTCTCGACCCGCTCCCAGTAGCCCTTGTCGTTGCGGATCTTTTTGCAGTTGGCGCAGATCGGGATGAGCCCCTGCAGGGTGCTGACCTCTTTCAGGGCCGCCTCCATCTTCCTGCGCTCGCTGATATCCCTCGTTATCGCCACAAGGTACTCCTTGCCGTTTAGGACCACGTGCTTCAGGCTGGCCTCGGCGGGGAAGGTGTCCCCGTTGCTGCGCCGGTGGGTGAGGTCCAGCAGCAGTGAGGGGGCGGCCTTTATCCGGTCCGCTTCGGTCCGCCAGTCGTAGTCGGGCGGCAGCCCGGCGCGGATCTGTTCGAACGTCAGTTTCAGGAGTTCCAGTCTGGGGTAGCCCAGCATTTCGCAGGCGCTCACGTTCACGTCCGTTAGCCGCCCGTCGCCGGGGCGGATGATCATGACAGCGTCGCTGGAACTTTCCAGCAGGTCGCGGAAAAGTTTCAGTTCGTCGCTGGCGCGGCGCAGGTCGGTCACATCGCGGATCACGCCGGCTATGCCGCCCACGCCGCCGCCGGCGCCTGGGAACGTGGCCGAGCGCACTATCACGTTCCTGGTATCGCCGTCCTTGCCGGGAAAGTCGAGTTCGTATGTCTGCGTTCCTTGCGTCTCCAGCAGTTCCCTGTTCCTGGCGGCGTAGACGCCGGCCGTTTCCGGAGGGAATAGGTCGTGCACGGTACGGCCCAGGATCTTGGCCTTGGGCAGGCCGGCGAATTCTTCGTAGGCGCGGTTGCAGTCCAGCAGCCGGCCGCTCTCGTCCTTGTAGAAGACCGGGTCCGGGATGGTGTCCATCAGCGTGCCGAGCAGGCGATTCTGACGGCGCAGGACGGTCTCCGTTCGTAGGCGCTCCGCCAGGTTGGCGGTGACTATCTCCAGGTAGACCGCCGTCTGGTTGAGCAGCTGGTAGGCCACCTCGCCGAAAGTGATGGGGCCGGTGAACCCGGCGGTGCGCTTGCCCTCCAGCCCCGAGTGGAGATAATTCAACACGCAGTTGCAGGAAAACAGCACCCGGTCCTCTATGCCAGGAGGCTTCTGGTCCAGGAAGGCGCGCAGGTAATCACCGACAGGCCGGGCGTGCCGGTATTCGACGCCCTTGAATACCGGCGCGAAGAATTTCACCTCCCCGCTTTCCGCGTCCACGCCCTGGAAGGAGACGTTTATCATAGCGCCGCCGTAATCCGCAACCAGCGGCAGTCGGGTGTCTATACTCTTTTCGGCAAGGTAACGCGCCAGTTGGGCCGGGTTGCCGTTCACCAGAGCCCTTTTTACGGAGAAACCGTCGTTCTCGAAGGTCAGCACGTCTCCGTTGCCGGGCTCGAAGATGTTTATGATGCCCAGAACGGCCGTTCTGCCCTTGGGCAGGGCCGCATGCATGACCACGGCCGCGTCGCCGTAGGACCGGCCGGTGCGCCCGTCGAAGACCCTGGGCGCGTCCCGACCTATGGCGTCCAGCCGCACGCCGGCTATCCACCCTGCCAGTGGGCTGGCGGCGAAATCGTCGTAGTCATGGGCGTTCAGGGCGAAGGACAACTGCGTCCGGCTGGCGGCCGGCATGGTGATGAGGCTGAAACCGTTGGCCGGGGCGTCCCTGTAAACGGAGGCCAGGGAGCGCTCGTCGTAGACCCTTATGGCCGCGCCGGCGAGGTAGTCCGGAAGTCGCAGGACATGGGCCTTGTCACGCGTCTGCAGGCCGCCGTTCTCGGTCATGAAATAGGGGCTGGTGCCGCCTATCCAGTCGCCTTTCGGCAAGGCGGCCAGCAGTTTTTCGTCGGCGGCGATGAAAAAATAGCCGCCCCCGGCTATTTTTTTCTTCAGTTCGTCCAAACCGTTCATTTCCTGGACGCCGAGCATATAAGTCTCCTTAGGAATGGACCGCTCTTCCCCTTCCCGGATTAAAGTAATAAGGAACAGGCGATGTCAACAAGGACAGCGTTAAAGTGACATGCGACTTGATTGTCGTGCGTAACGCCAAGTAGTTCCTCTTAGCAGATTTGAAAAATGGGGCTATGGCAGCTCGGCATGCTGCGCTGTCCCGCAGTTCCAGTCCGACGAAGTAACCGGATCTGGGCCCACTGGACCCGCCATCCGGGCGGTTTTACTCCACCTGCCGGTTGCTGATAAAGACCTTCGCGGTCACCAAAACCTCATAAGCATATACGCCCCTTGCCTAATCCGGCGGGGCATTTGCCGTGGGCACTAATATGCCGGTCAGCCGGGTATTAGGCCTCATGCCGCAGAAGCTCCAAGCCTGTAAAATATACCCACGGCGTAAAGAGTTCCCGGGCGCAAGGCCCGGCGCGGCGCCTGCGGGCCTGCCGGAGCGGTAAAATTCCGGCTGAGGAGCGGGGGAAACGCGGGACATGAGGGTGGAATTGTGGCGACATCAAACACGCTGGTGCTGATAGTGGAGGACGATGAAAACCTGGCCGGCCTGGTGGCGGAAATGCTGCGCGGGGCGGGCAGCGATACCGTGCATTTCCCCGACGCCAACGGGGCCGTCGAATGGCTGAAAAGCCACAAACCGGAGCTTATTCTTACCGATATCGGCCTGCCCGGCATTTCAGGTGTGCAGTTGTGCGATATCCTGAAAGCGGGGGCCGCCACTGCGGAGATCCCGATAATAGTTATCAGCGGCCGGGGGAGCGAGGCCCATAAAGTGGAGGCGCTGCGTGCCGGGGTCGACGACTATCTGGTCAAGCCTTTTTCCGGCAGGGAACTGCTGGCCAGAATAGAGGCGTTATTGCGCAGGACGCGCTACGGCGGCAGAACGGGGCGTCTGTTGGCCTCGGGCGGGCTGGTCTTGGACCTGGATTCCCGCCGCGCGACGATAGCCGGCGCGCGGCTGCGCCTGCTTCCGAAAGAATACGACCTGCTTGCGCTTTTTCTTAAACGCAAAGAGCGCGTGCTGCCGTTCTTCGAGATAGCGGAGGCTGTATGGGGATGCGACGCATTCGCCGCCAGGACCACGATAAAGGCCACCGCGCACAGGCTCAGAAGCAAGCTGGGCGGCTATGCCGCGTGCATAGAGCCGGTGCCTGGACTTGGCTACATGTGGACCGACAAGGAAGTGTGACCGAAATATTACCACGCTGTTATCGTGGTGAGACATTGGGGTGCTAGACTAGAGATAAGGCCGCAAAAAGGCGGGGATGAGCTTGTTGTTCCACTGCCGTTATCGACGGATTCATGAGCCGTAAGTCGTGTTGAGGGAACACCTCTTTTATCGGCGCGTCGGGCCGGGCTTCGACAGCGGGGATTATTCGGTGGTTCCGGGCGGAGGGCGAATACCGCTGAAAGCAGTTGCACTACAAATGAACGGATGAAATTCTTGGCGTGCGCTGAAATACGTGTTTCCCGGAGGAGTTCCGCTCTTGCCTGGACGCTGGCGCTTGTCCTTGCCTGCCTGCCTGCGCTTCACGCCGCGGAATTCGAGGTTGTGGATAAACTCACCGCCAACGGCTATACCCTGCTGAAATCGTCCGTGGAGGTCCGCGGGCTGCTGGGCGTGTCCACTGGCGCGCCTTTTGCCGCTCTGGACGTGGTTTCCACCGGCACCGCCAGCAATATCTACGCGCAGCTCTGGCGGAACGGCGGCGGCACCATAGTTTCGTCCATGAGTTCCACCGGTGTTATGATGGCTGCCCGTTTTGTGGGCGACGGCTCGGGTATAACCAACCTGGCCGGCGCCGGCGATAACCTCGGCAACCATGTGGCCACCACCACTTTGCAGATGGGCGCCTACAGTGTGAGCACCTCCAGTAATATTACGGCCGCGCGCTACCAGATAAACGGCAGCACGGTGCTGGCGATCTTGTCCGGCACCGGGAATCTAAGCGTGGGCGTTAATGCGGGCAGGGTGCATGCGGAAAACTACAGCGTCTTCGTAGGTTATCAGGCGGGCTACAACAATAGTTCGGGCGGACAAAACTCCTTTGTCGGTTCTAACGCCGGATTTACCAGCGATTCAGCCTGGTATAACTCTTTTTTCGGCGCGAACGCCGGCTATTATAACACCAGCGGCGGGCAGAATACTTTCGTGGGTCACGAAGCCGGCTATACGAACGCTGCCGGGGCGAGTAATACCTTCGTGGGGAAAAGTGCCGGTTATTCGAACACGGCGTCCGATAATTCGTTCTTCGGCAGCGGCGCCGGCGTCCTGAATGGTACTGGTTACAACAACACCTTCATCGGTCGCAACGCCGGCAGTTCCAATACCAGCGGATACAATAATTCTTTTGTCGGTCTCGAGGCCGGCCGCCAGAACACCACCGCTTCCGGCAATTCG
Organism: Elusimicrobia bacterium GWA2_62_23; assembly: GCA_001799635.1. Classification (GTDB taxonomy): domain Bacteria; phylum Elusimicrobiota; class Elusimicrobia; order Elusimicrobiales; family UBA9959; genus UBA9959. The sequence continues at coordinate 3,819 of MGTV01000027.1, read as the reverse complement.
ATCCTGGGCGTTGCCGCCGGCCTGGCGAGCAACGGCAGCTACAACTCCATGGTCGGTTATGCGGCTATGTATCGCAATACCACCGGCGGCGGGAACACCGCGGTCGGCTACCAGGCCGGCTATGGGAATGAGACCGGCTCGGCTAACGCCATACTTGGTTTCGAAGCGGGGAAAGGCGCCGGCACCAATTCTTTTTCCAGTTCCACGCTGGCGGGCTACAGGGCGGGCTACGGGCTGACCACCGGTTCCGACAATATCCTGCTCGGCTGGCAGGCGGGCGACGCGCTTGCCACGGGCGCGCGAAATATAATCATCGGATATGATCAGGACGCTTCCGCTTCTGGCGCTTCCAACGAGCTGAATATCGGCGGCGTGCTTTATGGCGACCTCTCCTCCAAAACCATAGGCATAAGCACGCGCGCGCCGCAGGCGGCGCTGGATATTGTATCCACCGGCACGGCAGCCAATGTATACGCGCAGATCTGGCGCAACGGGGACGGGGTTATCAAAGGCTCCATGAGCGCCACCGGCGTGCTGATGGCCGCGAAATTCGTGGGCGACGGCTCGGGCCTCACCGGGGTCGGAGGGGGGGAAGAGATTTCCGTCTCGACCATAAACGCCGCGGCCGCTACGCCTTACGGAGGCGTAAATATTACCACGAACACATTCGTCAACGGCAATCTCGGCGTGGGCCTGAAGAGCCCCGCCGCCGCGCTACACGTGCAGGCGTATGTGGCCGGCGCGTATAACACATATCTGTCCACTTCTTCCATCGCGGGCAGTTACAGCGTGGCGGTATCGTCGCTGGGTCTTACTAATGTCAATAACCTTGTAATTGAGAACCGCGCGTCGGACCCTGCTGCGCCGGTTACTGGCCAGATCTGGCTGCGGATAGATTAAGATGCGGCATAAACCTTTAGTCGCGGGACTTCTAATCTTTCTCGGCTGTCTGGCCCTCCCGTGGAGCGGCAACGCCGTTGACCTGCTCATACAGGATTTCAGCGGCGGTGTCTGCACGCCCAACAACCTGGGCGGTCCGGCAAGCGACGGGGGTACCATGGCCGCGCTCGGCTGCGGCACAGGGGTGCTGGCCTCCACCTGGAACGCCACTGCGGATTACTGGTATACCCAGCTTACTCCCGGCACCAGCGGTTATAACCTCTCGGCTTACGATTATATAAGCTTCGATATCCGCGGCAGCACCACGGAACTGCGGATGGCTATCCGACTAACGCGCGGCAGCGGCGCCACGGTGCTGAAAACCCTTAACTCCTGGTCAGCCGAAAACCTTCCGTTCGGGAATGCAGCGCAGATCAAGGTTCCTATATCCGATTTCTTTACCGTAACGCAGAGCACCGCGGTGCGCGAAATACGGTTTATGACCTTCTACCCTGCCACCGGCGAGTGGCTGGAGTTGGACAATATTTACGCGCGTAAAGAAACGGAGCTTAAAGTGATGGGCGTGGATATTAAAAACTCTAACACGATACGTGTGGATTTCAACGCGCCAGTCGACGCCACCGGCGGCACCGCCCTGAATTATTCCCTTTCACCGGCCGTAACCGTGAACAGCGCCGTCAGGAGGGACAATAACCGGGTAGTGGAGTTAACGCTCTCATCGGCCTTGGCCCTTAATACCACGTATACGCTTACCGTCACCGGCGTGGCCGGGGTTAACGGGGCCGCCTTTGGCTCAAATAATACCGGCACATTTATAGGTTTCAGCCAGGCCGCGGTCTTTATGGATAATTTCAACCGCGACGGGCAAGCCATTCTGAGCGGTGATAGGCCGCAGGCTGTATGGGCACAGAACGACCTGTCCAATGGCAACTGGTTCGCCATTTCCACTGCCACCAAGTTGTACGGCAGCGGGTCTCTTTACACAAAGGATGCCTCCCTCGCCGGTTATTACGCGGGCCTGCTATATGACGCGTCGCCGCTGGCCATGAACGATGTGTATTACCGGTTCTATTTCTACGCGCCGCAACAATTCTTTACCTCCGTGGCTAACGGCTACGACCAGAAAATAGCAACTATAGATGACGCGGCCTATGCCAGTCCCAATATCGCTTTCCACCTTGTGAAAATTGCGGGCGCGCCAATGGGGTATCTCAGCCTGAACGACACCGCTTTCAGTGGCAATATCCCGATACTCCCCGACAGGTGGAATTCCCTGGAAATGCACATATCAACTCCAGCCAACCCGTCCTCCGTCAAAGTCTGGCTGAACGGTAACCGCGTTGTTAATATGTCGTACAACTTCAGCGCCGGCACCGGTTGGCAGCATTCCTACATAGGTCTCGAAAGATGGAACGACCTTGACCCGCCCAGTACCATCCAGCGCGGTATGTATTTCGACGAGGTGGTGCTGTCCTCACTGACCTATATCGGGCAGATAGAGAAACCCGGCATGGTGTACGCCTCCGCCACCGCCCCGGACACCGTAAAAGTCTACTTCGACAGGGCGGTTTCCCTTAACGAGACACAATGGCAGAACCCCGCCACCTACTCTTTGGATCCTCCGCTCACCATAAATTCCGCCGTAATAGAGGATGATTTCCGCGCCATTTCGCTTAACACCTCCCCGCAGGCCAATCCGGCCGTATACTCGCTTTCGGTGAATTCCTCTTATCTCGCCGACGGAAGCGCCGCGTCGGCCAATTTCCTGGGGCTTAACCCGGCGCACTATCTGGTCGATGACTTTAACCGGCCGAATAATTCCACTCTGCCTGCCGATTCCCCGAAAGGCGTCTGGGACGAGGTTTGGGACGACAGCGTGAACAGCGTAACAATCTCCACTTCGCTGGCTTTCCTTACCAAGGCCTCCCTTAGGGCCGCCGACGTGGACGCTTCTAACAACATGGCCTTGGTGATGAAGAACGTGAATATCTCAAGCCACGCCTATGTGCGGGCATATGTCTACCTTGACGGCAACTTCTTTACAGCCATGTCCAACGGCCAGTCAAGGGCAATACTGGAGATGGACAGTTCAAACCAGCTCTGCAACAGCGGCAACAGCCAGCCCTGCGGCATTGTAGTGTATGTCAACAAGACCGCCGGCGGCGAGCAGCGGCTGGGCCTCGAATTCAATGACACAGCGGACCTATGGCCGGGAGATTACAGCACCTATATCTCCACCGGCGTGTGGAATTCCATAGAGATTCTCGTCCCGTCCATGGGCACAACGGCGGCCGCGCAGCTTTACCTCAACGGCAGTCTGCGCGCGCAGGTGACCGGGAATGTTTCCGATGCCGGGTATTGGAGCCGGCTTTATCTGGGTCTGGGCGGGGCTTCTTCCCCCGCTTTCCAGCAGACCGCTTATTATGATGAGGTGGCGGTTTCCACCACCAGCTACATATACAGTTACCCGCTCGCCTATGCCTGGAACGGTTCCGCCGATACTTCCTGGCTCAACGCGGCCAACTGGACCGTGCCGGCAGGGCCGGCGCATCCGGCGCCTCCGGGGCCTGAGGACATTGCCGTTATAGACACCAACGCAGGGAACCAGCCGGTCATCAACTCTTCCGTGTCTATCTATGGCCTTTACATCGCCACCAGCGGCGTTTACGGTTCGACGCTGACCGTCAATTATCCGCTGACCGTCAACAGTATGGTGGTTGTGGGCGCAAAAGGCGTTATCACCCATACCGCCAACACTACTGCTGAAGTTTATAAAACCACCATCACGGCTGGCGCCATGCAGATCGACGGCTTGATAAATGTGACTGGGAAAGGCTATGCAGTCAGCCAGGGGCCTGGCAAACAGCTTTGTGCCAATGCTGGCGCGAGTTACGGCGGGGAAGGGGGCAGTGTGCAGAA
>MGTV01000026.1 GCA_001799635.1 Elusimicrobia bacterium GWA2_62_23 | reverse complement strand
TCATGAGGTCTATGCCGGTGTCCTTGCGGAACTCGCCGGCGATGAACTCCACGAGGGCGCGGTCCATGTCGGTGCCGCCCAGCTGCGTGTCGCCGGAGGTGGAGATCACGTCGAACGTGCCTTCCTTGCCCAGCTCCATGATGGTCACGTCCAGCGTGCCGCCGCCCAGGTCGAAGACCATGATCTTCTGGTCGCGGCCTTCCTTATCTATGCCGTAGGCGAGGGCCGCGGCGGTGGGCTCGTTGACGAGGCGCACCACTTCGAGGCCGGCTATGGTGCCGGCGTCCTTGGTGGCCTGGCGCTGGTTGTCGTTGAAGTAGGCCGGCACGGTGATCACGGCCTTCTCCACTTTCTCGCCCAGGAACGCCTCGGCGTCGCGCTTCACTTTCTGCAGCAGGAACGCGGCCAGCTGCGGCGGGGTGAACTCCTTGCCGCCTATGTTGTATTTGTGTTCGGTGCCCATCTTGCGCTTGAACGCGGCGACGGTGCCTTCCGGGTTGGCGACGGCCTGCCTGCGGGCGGGTTCGCCCACGAGCATCTGCCCGTCCTTGGCGAAGGCCACGTAGGACGGGAAAGCCTTCCCGCCGAGGCTCGTGCCTTCGGCCGACGGGATGATGGTGACTTTACCGCCTTCCATCACCGCGGCGGCGGTGTTAGATGTACCGAGGTCTATACCTATTATCTTTGCCATATGTGTTTCCTCCAAATTAAGCTACTGCAAATTCAAGTCTCTTCCCGCTTTTCTTCCGGCTTCGCTTCGGGCTGCGGCGCCGGTTCCGCTTTCTTCTTGGCTATCTTCACCCGGGCCGGCCTCAGGATCTTTTCCCCATAGTAGAAGCCTTTCTGCAGCTCCTCCGTCACCAGCCCGTCGTTCTCCTCCGTCCCGTCCACCACGCCCAGGATCTCGGAAGCCATTGGGTCGTAGGGTTTGCCCACCGGGTCCATGGGGCGCAGCCCCTCAGCCTCGAACACCCTGGAGAACTCCTTGAAGATCATCTCCAGGCCCTTGAGCACGTCGTCCGAGTTCCCGCCGTCCTTGCTGCCGTTCACGTGGGAGTGGGCCGCCTGCAGCAGGTCGTAAAGCGGCAGGAGCTTGGCAAGGATCTCGGCCTTGCCCCACTTTATCAGCTCCGGCTTTTCCTTCTCTACGCGCTTGCGGTAGTTCTCGAAGTCGGCCTGCAGGCGCAGCAGCTGGTTGTAGTAGTCTTCCGTCTGCTTTTTCTGTTTCTCCAGCTCCCCGCCCTGGGCCTCCATGGCCTGGGCTTCCGCCCCGCATACGCAATCCAGTTCCTCCGCTTTCTTAGCCTTTTTTTCGTCGGCCTTATGGTTTTTCATATGTCACTCTTCGAAATCCAGCTTTTCCCACTCGCCCAGCATGTCTTCCATCATGGAGCTCACGGTGTCCACCAGGGAGATCATGCGGGGGTACTCCATGCGCTTGTAGCCCAGGATCCCCACCAGCCCCACCGCTTTGTCGTTGATGCAGTAGGAGCTCGATACGAGGCTGAAATTCTTGAATTCCTTTATGCTGTTCTCGGAACCTATCGTGACGTCCACGATGTGGCGCTTGCCGGGCTCGGCCAGGGCTTTGGTCTTGAGCGAACAGTCGCGCAGGCGCTCGCGCAGCAGCCCGGAGAAGCGCTCCTTCTCCTCCAGCAGCCTCGCGATGTTGCGCATGTCGTCCACGCTGCCCTCCTCCAGGTTGGAGAAGATGCGGCTCAGGCCTTCCAGGTAAAGCGCGTCCTCGCTCTTGGCGAGACCCCTGAAGTATTCCACCAGTTTCTTCAGCAGTTCTTCAAGTCCCTTGTCTTTCTCCTTGTGCAGGAACTCCTTGAAGATCACCTGGGGCAGGTCGGAGATGGGCAGGTCCTTGAGGCGCCGGTTGAGGCGCATGGACAGGGCCTTTACGGCGGTCTTGTCGGCCGCGTGGTCCAGGGAAAAGGCCGCGTGCTTGATGAGGCCGGAATGGGCGAACATCACGCTGAGCACGCTCTTGGGCCCCATGCTGAGCAGGTCCAGGCGCTTGACGCTGTCCAGGTCCATGTCGGCGCTCATCACGAAGCCGGCCCACTTGGACATGTCGGCGAGCATCCGGGAGGTGTGCTTCAGGAAACCGTCGAGCTGCTCCACGCGCCGGTCGTATTCGTTCTCCAGCCGCTCTTTCTCGGTGGCGGCCAGGAACTGCATGCGCTGAACATTGTCCACGTAGGCGCGGTAACCCTTATCGGAGGGAATGCGGCCGCCGGAAGTGTGGGCCTGGAAAAGGTAGCCTTCGTTCTCCAGTTCTTTAAGTATATTCCTTATGGTGGCGCTGGAAACGTTGAACCGGCCTTCCTCGGCTATCAGCTCCGAGCTGACCGGCCGCCCGGTGCTGACATAGTTGTAGATGACCCAGTTAAGGATCTTCTCTTTCCTGTCCTGCGCGACTTCCGGTTTAAGAACCCTCATAGCCTTTCCTTTTAATTAGCACTCGGAATCCCTGTCTGCCAAAAATATTATACACCTTGCCCTCATAATTGTCAATACTACCCCCCTGACTGCTAAAAATAATAAAAGGGAGGGGACGCTGATTCCTAATTCCTAATTAAAAGGCACGCGATTCCCCAAAAAAGACTTTACAGCGGATAATTAGGAATTAGGAATCAGCGTCCCCTACACCCCGTGTCATATGACTATCGTCAAAACAGTTTTCGGGGAACCTGTGTTACACTATAGGCATAGCACGGAGGTTAGGGAAATGAAATTTTCAGCGGCCATTGCGGCTTTAACCATACTCACGGCCCCGGTCATTGCGGCGGATTGGTCGCCGGCGGTGAACGCGGACACGCTGGCGGCTTTTGAAGCGCCGGCCGCGGCCCCGGCGGAGGTCGTAAACCCCCGCGACGGCGAGAATTATTCCGGCGCCGAAGAGCTCCTCATAAAAGAATTCGGCGTCACCGCCGTAGGCCTGGACTTCCCCGAAACCGAAGTGATGCGGCAGAGCTCCTTCTACGACAATATGTTCTGCGTGGAGCACGCCCTGCGCCTGGCCCTCTTCGACCTGCTCGAGAATTACGCCAACCCCACCAGCCCGCTGGCCAGGGCCCTCGGAGAAATAGGCGCCCAACAGACCCCTTCCAAGACCGAGCTGAAGAAAGCGCGGCAGAAGGTCATGGCCAGGCTCAATACTCCGGAGTCGCTGATCTCCATAGTGCGCCCCTATCACTTCAGCCAGCCGCTTAACGGCGAGACCGTGGAACGCAACTGGATCTTCTTCCTGCGCCTCGATGGCAAACCCTACTGGGCCGTGGTCGACCGCTCCGGCAATTCCGCCCCCTACGTTTACGGCGCGCAGTAAGCTGGCGCGACCAAAGAAAAACCCCGGTTCCACCGGGGTTTTTCTTTTTCAGACCTTCAGGGCCTTTCTTATCCCCCAGTCCAGGAGCGCGTCCGGCAGCAGCCATTTAAGGAAAATTATCAGCGCGGCCTTCGCCGGCACAGGGTATCTGGCCGCGGGCCTGCGGGCCTGCAGAGCTTTCAGAATCACCTTCGCCACGGCCTCCGGCCCCGGCGCCCCGCTGCGGTAGCCCGCCCGGAATTTTTCCGTCACCCGGCGCACCAGCGGGGCGTAAACCCCGGAGCCGGAATATTTCTCCAGATTCACGAGGGCGGTGTTATCCCACTCCGTCCTTATCGGCCCCGGCTCCACCAGCACCACCCTGATGCCGAACTGGGCCGTCTCCAGGCGCAGCGCGTCGGAATACGCCTCCAGCGCATGCTTGCTGGCGTGGTACCAGCCGCCGGTGGGCATGGTGATCTTCCCGGCGATGGAAGAGATGTTCACTATCCTGCCGCCCCCCTGGCCGCGCATTACGGGCAGGGCCAGCTGGGTCAGGCGGGCCAGGCCAAAAAGGTTGACCTCGAACTGGCGGCGGGCCTCCGCCAGCGGCACATCCTCTATGGCCCCGTGCGCACCGTAGCCCGCGTTGTTCACCAGGGCGTCCAGGCGCCCTTCCTTCGCTAGCACCGCGGCCAGGGCGGCGGAGACGGAGGCCTCGTCCGTGACGTCCAGCGGCAGCAGCCTGGCTCCGAGCGCTTCCAGGGGACGCATCTTTTCCACGCGCCGGGCTCCGGCGTAAACGGTCCAGCCTTCCCTGAGCAGCAGCTCCGCCGCCGCCCAGCCTATCCCGGCGGAAGCCCCCGTGACGAGCACTATTTTTGCCATGCGGATATTATAGAAAAAGCGGCGGCCGGCGCGGCCCCGGCTTTTTTTGATACCATTAAGCCATGGAAAACGGCGAGATACGCCTGCCGCCAGGCTCGATAGAGGAAAAGTTCGTGCGCAGCGGCGGCCACGGCGGACAGAACGTCAACAAAGTGGCCACCGCGGTGCAGCTGAGGTTCTCCCCCGCCCTGGCGGGCCTGCATCCGCGCGTCCTGGAAAGGCTGCGCGCCCTGGCCGGTTCGCGCCTCACCGCCGACGGCGACATTGTGATCATCGCCAGCGAATACCGCACCCAGGAGCAGAACCGGCAGGCCGCGCGGGCTCGTCTGCGCGGACTGCTCGCCCAGGCGGCCAAACCCCCAAAGCCCCGGCACGCCACCAAGCCCACCTACGGGTCGAAACTGCGCCGCATAGACAGCAAAAAGCGCCGGTCCGAAGTAAAACGGGACCGGCGCCGCGGAGACGATCTTTAAGCCCGCCTACCAGGTGAAGTAGGGATTTTCCCGCCGCTTCCTCTCCTCGGTCTTCCGGCGGTCCTGCTTCTCCAGCTCCCTCTTCTGTTCCTTCCAGGTCTCGCCCTTGGCCTTATAGCGCTTCTTGTACGGACCGCTGCCGGCGTCGCGCGAGCGCAGGGTGTCCCTGTCCTCCCCGAAACGCAGGCTGAAACTGACGCGGTGGGCGTTGCCCAGGTCGCCGAAAGGCGTGAAAGCGTAATCCAGCTTGAATTTGGAATTCCCGAGGCCGAGGCCGAGCGAGAACCCGGACCCGGCGTCCGCGCCGGGGCCCGCCAGGTAGCCGGCCCGCGCGTAAACGGTGTCCCTCTCCCGCACCAGGAAGCCGTACTCCGCCCCGAGAGCGGCGCTGAAACCGGAAGAAGGCCGCTGCGTGACCTGGGCGGTGACCCAGAGCGGGTCATAGGCGCGCCAGGCCGCCGCCGCCTTGTAGCCGGCGGGCAGGTCGAACTCCTCCCGGTAAAGTTTCATCTTGGACCCGATATTCTCCACCCCCACCGCGAAGCGCCAGGAGTAATCGTGATAGAGCAGCCCGGCGTCGGCGGCGTAGGCCGCGGCGCTTTCCTGGTCCAGTTTCTGGTAGATCCCCTTCACCGCGAAACCGGCGGCCATGTTCTCGCCCAGGCGGTTGGCGGCGGCGGCGGAAGCGAACCCCTCGTTCTCGGTAAAACTCCCGGCCGAAGCCCCCGAGCGGTCGTATTTTGCCATGGAGCCGCTGAACAGCATGCTCGCACCAGCCCCGAAGGCCCAATCGTTGCCGGTGACGTGCGCGTAGGAAACGCACTCGTTGCGTATGCCTTCGAGCCACTCGGAATGGCTGAACATCGCCTCGCTGCGCTCCAGCAGCACAAGACCGGCCGGGTTGTGGAAAACCGCCGAGGCGTCGTCGGCCACCGCGGAGAAAGCGCCGGCCATGCCGGCCGCCCTGGCCCCGGTATCCACCTTCATGAAAGGCACGGCGTCGGTTCCCGTCCCGGCCAAAGCGGCGGCTAAGGGCGAGAGCCCCAGTAGCAGGAATAATGCCGCCGACCTTCTTACCATAAGATGGCGAATTTACCGGTCGCCGTGCCGTGATTGTCCGTCTTCACCAGGTACAGGTACAGGCCGCTGGCGGCCTTTGCCCCGGAAGAGTTGCGCCCGTCCCAGGACGCCACGTTGAAAGCGTCTATGCCGTCGCCCTGGCGCAGGGTCCGCACCAGCTCCCCGGCCACGTTGTAGATAAGGACCTTCGGGTCGGTACCGTCCACGGGTATCCCGGAAACGGAAAGGGGCCCTTCGCCCATGTAGCAGGGATTGGGATAGGCCTTGATCGAGCCCATGGACTGGTCCCCGGCCGCCACGCTGCGTATGCCGTAGACGGAGAAATGGGAAACTTCGGCCTCGAGGTAGTTGAGGGCCGTATCCCTGCGCGCTCCCTCCACCGGTTCCCACTTGTCCGAAGCGGGATTAAGGTAGTAGAGCCTCAGCAGGATCTCCCTGATATAGTCGCCGTCGACCCTGCCGTCGTTGTTGGCGTCGGGCCAGCTCAGGCGGATGGTGACGGGCTTGCTGAAATTGGTGACCTGTGAACCGCCCGCGTCCACCGCGGCGAATTCCCTGACCAGCGGCGCGGCTCGCAAGGCGACAGAATCGTAGGTGCGCGAATCGGCCGAGCCGGTGTCGGAAGGTGAAGGCGTGGAAATCCCCACCCACAGCGTAGAGACGGAGGCGCCGGCAGGCACCGTAACCGCGTTGCCGTCGCTGTTCTGCACCGTGCCGCCGGAAGCGGGCGGCAGGGAGGTGTCCACCAGGAACGAGGCGCCGGCGGTTATGGAGGTCCCGGCGTTGCCGGCCGAGTCGGTGGCGGAGAAGGCGAATACGGCCGTGCCGCTGGAAACCACGGAATCTATGAAGCCGGAGGCGGTCCAGACCCCGGCCGAAACCTGGCTGAGCGCCAGGCCGCGCGCGGGCCCGGCCGAAGGCTGGTACGACAGGACAGGGCCGGCGGAAAGCGGGTTGGCTTCCGTCACGGTCAACCTGGCGGTGAAGGCCCCGCTCCTGAGCGGCGAGGCCGGGGTCAGCTCCACGACGCCGGTGGGAGCGACGGTATCCACCCGCTGGCCGTCAGAAACTCCGGGAGAGGACTCTATGCCCTGGTTGGTGAGCGCCTTCACGGTGAAGTAATAGACCGCGCCCTGCGAGAGGGAGAGGCCGCTGCGGGTCACGGAAGTATTGAGCCCGGCGGAAGTCCAGCCCACCACGTCTATGGCGCCAGGAGTAGTGCCGATACCGTAATAGTAGGCCGCTATGCCGCTGCTGTGGGAGGAGGCGTTCCACCTGGCGGAAAGGGCGGTCAGGGACGGCACGTAGTCTATGTCCGCCCCCGCGGCCGCGCCGTCTGTCACCGGGGTCACTTCCCCGGGCATTACCGTGCTGATCTCCTGCCCGTTGGAATTTACGGCCGCGGATTCCATGCCGGCCCCGTTCACGGCCTTCACCGTGAAGTAGTAGGCGGCCCCGTCGGTAAGGGAGAGCCCCGCGCGGGTCACGCCGGTGGAGGTCCCGTTATCGGTCCAGCCGGCCACGTTCACGGCGCCGGGGGAGGTGCCGATGGCGTAGTAATACCTGGCTATGCCGCTCTGAGCGTCGGAGGACGCGGCCCAGTTGGCGGACAGCTGAGACGTGGAACTGGAATAGGAGATATCGGCCCCGAGGCCGTCGCTCACGCTGCCGGGCGCGGAAGGCGCTGAATTATCCACGGTCTGCCCGTTGGAAACCGTCACTTCCGACTCCGTGCCCGCTCCGTTGAGCGCCTTCACGCTGACATAATAGGTCTGACCGCTGGAGAGGCCCAGGCCGGTGCGGGTCAGGGACGTATTGAGGTCGTTTGAGGTCCACCCCAGCACGTTCACGCCGCCGGGGGTAGTGCCGATAGCGTAATAATAGGCCGTCAGACCGCTCTGGGGGTCGGCGGACGCCGTCCAGTTGGCGGACAACTGGGTCAGCGAGGAGGAATAGGAGGCGTCGGCCCCCGTGCCGTCATTGACCTGGGTTATCGCCTGAGGCCCGGTAGCGTCCACCGTCTGGCCGTTGGAGCTGGTAACGCCGTTGGAATAGATGGCGGCGCCGTTCTGCGACATCACCAGGAAATAGTACTTCTGGCCGTCGGCCAGGTTCAGGCCGGAAACGGTCACCGAGGTATTGAGGCCGTTGTCGGTCCAGTCCAGCACTTCCCGCCCGCTCTCGGAAGTGCCGATAGCGTAATAGTAGACGGAAATACCGCTTTCCGGGTCGGTGGAATCGTCCCAATTGGCCTGCAGGGTGGTCAGCGAAGGCGTCCAGACCGAGTCAGAACCAGGGCCGTCCCTGACCTGGGGGATATCAGTGGGAGCGCTCAGGTCCCGGTTCGTGGTCTGGCCGTTGGAATTGGTCGCGGCGGACTGCAGCCCCACGCCGTTATCGGCTTTCACGCTGAAATAGTAAGCCTGATGGTTGGTGAGGACCAGTCCTGTCTTTACCACGTAGGTGCTGAGCCCGATGTTGGTCCAGTCGAACACGTCGGTGGCGCCGGGCGTGGTGCCCACCGCGTACCAGTACCGCAAAATGCCGCTCTGCGCGTCCGTGGCGGGGGTCCAGTTGGCGGCCAGCCTGTTGAGCGCGCCGGTCTCTGAAATATCGGCGCCAAGGCCGTCGTTCACCACTCCGGGGGGAGCGGGGGCGGTGGTGTCCGTGGTCTGACCGTTAGAATTGGCCGCCACCGACTGCATGCCGGCGTTATTCTCCGCCTTGACGGTGAAATAATAGGTGGCGCCGTTAGCCAGGCTAAGTCCGGTTAGCGTCACATAAGCGTTCCCGCCGTTATCGGTCCAGCCCACCGTGTCCACAGCGCCGGCCGTGGTACCGATGCCGTACCAGTATTTGGCCACCCCGGTCTCCGGATCCGAGGCGGCGGTCCAATTGGCGGAAAGCTGGGTAAGGGAAGTGATGTAATTGATGTCCGAACCCGTACCGTCGCGCACGGAAGAAGGCGCGACAGGGGCCGTTATCTCCACCAGCTGCCCGTTGGAACTGACGGCCTGCGAGGCCATGCCGCCGCCGTTCTCCGCCCTGACCGTGAAATAGTAGATGCCGCCGTTGGCGAGGCTGAGGCCGGTCTTAGTCACGGACGTGTTCAGGCCGACGTCGGTCCAGTCGACAACGTCGCCGGCGCCGGCGGTGGTGCCGATCCGGTAGCGGTACCTGGCGAGCCCGGACTCCGGATCAGAGGAGGCCGCCCAGTTGGCGGACAGCTGGGTATTGGTGAACACGTAGTAGATATCCGCCCCCGCCCCGTCGTTCACCGGGGAAGGAGCGGTAGGAGGAGTAGTGTCAACCGTCTGGCCGTTGGAATTGGCCGGGGCGCACTGCAGGCCGGAGCCGTTCTCCGACTTGACCGAGAAATAGTAGACCTGGCCGTTGGAAAGCGTCAGGCCGCTCTTGGTCACCGACGTGGCTGCTCCGTTGTCGGTCCAGGGCACCGTATCGGAAGCGCCGGGCGTGGTGCCCACCGCGTACCAGTACTTCACTACTCCGCTCTGAGCGTCGGCGGCGGCGTCCCAGTTGGCCGACAGGCTGTCGAGGGTGCCCGCCCACACCGCGTCGGCCCCGGTACCGTCCCGGACCGCGGCCGGAGCCGACGGCGGGGTGCTGTCCACGGTTTGGCCGTTGGAATTAGCCGCGGCGGACTGCAGGCCGGAGCCGTTTTCGGCCTTCACGGTATAATAGTAAACCTGGCCCTGCGTAAGGGAAAGGCCGGTATCGGCGGCCCAGGTATTGGTACCGTTCTCGGTCCATCCCAGCACGTTGGTGGCGCCGGGAGTGGTCCCCACGGCATACCAGTATTTGGCTATGCCGCTCTGAGCGTCGGCAGAAACCAGCCAGTTGGCAGACAGCTGCGTCAGGGAACTGGTCCAGGAAATATCCGCGTCCGCGCCGTCTTTCACCGATGAAGGCGCGGAGGGCGGCGTATTATCCGTCACCTGGCCGTCGGAATTTGCGGCCGGCGACTGAACCCCGGCCCCGTTCTCCGCCTTTACGGAAACGTAGTAGGCCTGGCCGTTCGTCAGGCTGAGGCCGGTCTTCGTCACCGAAGTGTTCAGCCCGACATCCGTCCAACCCACGGTATTTACTGCGCCGGCGGTAGTGCCGATGGCGTACCAGTACCTGACCACTCCGCTGTGCGCGTCGGAAGAGGCGCTCCAGTTGGCGGACAGCTGCGTCAGCGAAGGAGCGTAATCCGTGTCCGCTCCGGCGCCGTCGTTGACCGTGGCGGGGACGGAAGGGGCGCTGACGTCGGCGGTCTGGCCGTCCGTGCTGATAGTTCCGGATTGCAGCCCCGCACTGTTCTCCGCCTTGACCGTAAAGTAGTACGGTTGCCCGTCCGAGAGGCTCAGGCCCGCGCGTGTGACCGAAGTGTTCAGCCCGTTATCCGTCCATCCTACAACGTCGGAGTCACCGGCCGTGGTACCGATGGCGTACCAATATTTAGCTATCCCGCTCTGAGCGTCGGCCCCGGCCGTCCAGTTGGCCGACAGCTGGGAGGAGGAATTCACGTACACTACGTCGGCCCCGGTCCCGTCGTTGATGCCGGCGGGGGCCGTCGGGGCCGTGGCGTCTATGGTCTGGCCGTTGGAATTGGCCGCGGCGGACTGCAGGCCGGAACCGTTCTCGGCCTTGACGGTGAAGTAATAGGCCTGGCCGTTGGTAAGGGTAAGCCCGGCGGCGGTGACAGAAGTGTCCATGTTGTTGAGGGTCCAGCCCCGCACATTGGTGCCGCCCGCCGTGGTGCCGATAGCGTAGTAGTAAGCCGCTATGCCGCTCTGGGGATCGGCGGCCGCGTCCCAGTTCGCCGAAAGCTGGGTCAGGGAACCGCTCCAGCTCGAGTCCGCTCCTGTGCCGTCCCGCACCGCCGGCGGGGCCGAAGGGGGCGTAACGTCCACGTTGACCAACTGGCCGTTGGAATTGACGGCCGCGGTCTGCGCTCCCACGCCGTTCTCGGCCTTAACGGTAAAGTAATAGACCGCGCCGTTGGTCAGCGAAAGTCCGGTTTTGGTCACCGAGGTGTTGCCCCCGTTGTCGGTCCAGCCCACCGTATCAACGGCGCCGGCCGTGGTGCCGATGGCGTACCAGTACCTGGCTATGCCGCTCTGGGCGTCCGCGCTGGCGTCCCAGTTGGCGGTCAACTGCGTGAGGGCCCCCGTTTCCGAAATATCCGCCCCGGCACCGTCGCGCACGGCGGCTATGGAGGAGGGAGGCGTGGTATCCACCGTCTGCCCGTTGGAATTCACGGCCGCGGCCTGCAGGCCGGCTCCGTTCTCCGCCTTCACGGTAAAGTAATAGGGCTGGCCGTTGGAGAGGGTCAGGCCGGTTTTGGTCACCGAGGTAGCGGTGCCGTTGTCGGTCCAACCCACCGTATTAACTGCACCGGCCGTGGTGCCGATGGCATACCAGTATCGGGCCAGGCCGGAGTCGGCGTCGGAGGAGGCGCTCCAGTTGGCCGACAGCTGCGAAGCCGTATTGGTGTAAACGATGTCCGCCCCGGCGCCGTCGTTGACCGGCGACGGGCTGGAGGGGGCGGTGGCGTCCACCAGCTGCCCGTCGGAATTGATCACCCCCGACTGCAGGCCTGAGCCGTTCTCGGCCTTTACCGTGAAATAATAGGTCTGGCCCTGCACGAGCGTAAGGCCAGAACGCGTGACGGTGGTGTTGTTGCCGTTGTCGGTCCAGCCGGCTACGTTCGTCCCGCCGGCCGTTGTACCTATGGCGTACCAGTATTTGGAAACGCCGCTGTGAGGATCGGCCGAAGCGGCCCAGTTAGCGGACAACTGGGAGAGCGAAATAGCGTAGTCGGAGTCGGCCCCGGTCCCGTCGTTAAGCGTGGCCGGGGCAGAGGGCGCGGAAGCGTCCACCATCTGGCCGTTAGAGTTAGTGACACCGGACTGCAACCCGGCGGCGTTCTCCGTCTTGACGGTGAAATAATACGGCTGACCGTCGGTAAGCGACAGGCCGGCGCGGGTAACTGTCAGGTTGGTGCCGTTGTCGGTCCAGCCTGCCACGTTGGTGCCGCCCACGGTAGTGCCGATGGCGTACCAGTATTTAGCCACGCCGCTCTGCGCGTCGGCGCCGGCCGTCCAATTGGCTGACAACTGGCTGAGAGAACTCGTATAGGCGGCATCCCCGGAGGTGCCGTCCCCCACGCTTCCCGGAGCGGAAGGCGCGGTATTGTCCACGGTCTGGCCGTCGGAGTTCACTACCGTGGACTGCATATTGAAACCGTTGAAAGCCTTAACCGTGAAGAAATAGACCTGGCCTACGCTAAGGCTGAGTCCGGTCCTGGTAACCGCAGTACCGGCATTGTCGGTCCAGCCGACCACGTTGACCGCGCCAGGCGTGGTGCCTATGCCGTACTGATATTTGGAAATGCCGCTCTGCGGATCGGTGGCGGCTGCCCAGTTGGCTGAGAGCTCCGTGGTGGAAGCGGTCCAGTCCACGTCCGTGCCGGTCCCGTCCGCGGGCGTACCGGGCGGATTTGGCGCGGTTGTCTCTACTATCTGGCCGTTGGAATTAGTAACGGCGGATTGCAGGCCCACCCAGTTCTCGGCCTTCACGGTGAAGTAATAGGCCTGACCGGGGGTGAGGGTAAGGCCGCTCCTGGTCACCGTGGTGTTCAGGGCGTTCTCGGTCCAGCCCGCCACGTCGGTGCCGCCGGCGGTGGTGCCGATGGCGTACCAGTAGCGCCGTATGCCGCTCTCGCCGTCGCTGGAGGCGCTCCAGTTGGCCGACAGCTGGGTGGTGGAATTTACGTAGGCCGCGTCCGCTCCGGTGCCGTCGTTTACCGCCGCGATATTCGCCGGCGGCGTGGCGTCGTTCATCATAGACGTGAACGCCTTGATGGTAAAATTGGTGTTCGGGTAACTGACGGTGAGGTCCGTCCAGGCCGCCCCGGCGGAACTGTAGAAACTCTCCCCCGCGTTGGCGGTAGCGGCGGAAGAGTAACCGGCCAGGGGCCGCTCCATTGCCTGCGGCCATGAATAGCCAGGCGTGGTAAGTTTCACTACCACCGTAAACTTCTGGGCGTTCGCAAGCGGGACCTTGGTAGTCAGGGGCAAGGTGTGGTAGCCGGCAAAACTATAGGTCCCGGATTGGCTGGAGACCAGCGTGCCCGAGCGGGGATTGCCGGACACCGGCATGTCGCGGTAAACGTAGACTTCGTAGGCGGTGTTGACGCCCTTAGTGTAGAAACCTACCGCGTCCACCTGGGTATTCGCTTCCACGGCCGTAAAGACGTTCGCTCCCCAAGTGGGCAGGCCGGCCCCGTAACCCATGCCGGAGATCGCGCCAAGAGGGTCATACTGGTACGCCCTGTAATAATTAGCGGAGGATTCCGGACCGATGTACGCGGTATTGTTCTGGATCTTGGTGTCGTAATAGGAGACCCAGAAATAACCGCTCAAGCCCCACGAAGCCCCCCAGGAATTCCGGATCAGGAACGCGCCGTTTCCGGCGGGCGCGGTGAGGAAGTTGGCGGCAGAATAATTATCATCCCAGCCTACGATGGTGACCGCGTGGTTAACTACCGCGGTACCGTTGTAATAGAGGGCCTTGGTGGAGCTGTTGAAGTAAGGCGCGCTCTCGGTCATGTAAATACTGGTCTGCACTCCGCCGTAAGTGGTAATGGCCCACTTTATATTGTCGTTGTCGGTGGAACTGCCGCGGTCCGGCAGGAACAGGACCTCCTGCACGTGCTTCTGGGCGTTGGCGGAAGGATAGGTAGGCGCCCGCTTGTTGGTGGTGACCGTGTATGGTTCCGCGGCCTCGGTCCAGGGACCGCTCCAGCGGCTCAGGTAGGCGGTGGACATTATGTGCTCACCGCCCTCGCAGGGATTATAGTCGAACCCTACCGTGTCGTCCAGGTTGTTCTCCGAGAAATCCCAGGTTTCCCCGGTAAGCAGTTTGGACTCCAGGGAGGCCATGGTGGCAAAGGTCCAGCAGGCGCCGCAGGTACTCTGGTCCCTGACCGCCGTAAGCTTGCTGTAAGTTCTCAGATCATAGGAAGCCGCGTAACCTACGGTGGGGACCGTTTCGGTGGAGGCCGTAGCCGCCTCAGGGTCCGTCTCGGCCGTCCCCCCGGTAGGTGCGGTTACATCGGAAGTCTCTAAAGGCGCTATCTGGCGGACAGGATGAGCGCCTTTCATGTGGGACATATCCACAGGGGAAGGCCTCAAACCGAAGGTGCGTTCCGGAGGGGCGTCAGGCGCGCCCATTACCCTTACGGGGGTAACAGGCGGCACGTAAGTTTGAAAATCAGGGTTAACAGGTTCCAGCGAAAGTTCCTGCGAGTAACCGGGGCCGGCAGCGGCCAGGAGCAGCACTACGGGCAAAAAGAAAACCCGCGCGGCATGCCGCGTGAGCGATCCTTTAGTTTCTCCCGCATATATATGCTGCATTAATGGCCCGTTTCGGCTACCGGCGCGAAAAAGCCCCTCTCCATGGGTACAGCGCCAAAGAGCAGTCCTTTAAGGGGGCCTTATTATTATCTATTTATAGTATATGGGAGCCATTGACCCTTGTCAATGTCCAAAATGTTACGCAAAAACAACTCTTCCTATTGTGTCAAGAACAGGTCTTTGGTGACGTTGTAGCGCCCTGAAAGCCAATCCGTTATCTCCCTCGCGGCGGCCGCCGTGTCGTTCTCCCTGGCCTCGAGGAAAGGCGCGTAGTCGTCCTTGAGCGAACGCTTCTCTTCGTCGGTAAGGACGTCCAGGCCCTTATCCATGAAGGCTGGCAGATCCCGCTCCAGCAGGGCGGCCATGTCGTGGCAGGTGACCATGCCTGCGGCCTTGCGGAACGCCTTGTCGGGATCGTAACCTTCCCCCTTCTCGTAGGAGGCCTTGAGGGTGAGCAGCACTATCTTGGAGAGGGCCGCCTGGTTCATGGGGTTCACGGCGTGGGCGGCCAGGTGTTCTCCCATGGCGGCGGGGCGGCCGGTGACCGGCCGCAGGTGCAGGAACTTGCACATGCGGGGCCCGTCGTTGACCGGGTAATTGTCCCAGAGGAAAGGCTTGCGGCCCAGTTTGCCGGCGGCGTCGCGCAGGTGCTCCGGGCTGTAGGTCTTGGAGCAGACCAGTTCGCCGGTCCAGAACATGCTGACGCGCTTGTCCAGAGCGGCCAGTTTTTCGAAATAACCCTCCGGGGTCTTGCCGAAGAGTTTTTCGAGGACCGGATCGGAAGAATAGTACGTGGGGCAGAAGACCAGCTGTTTGGCGGAGGACCTGGTGGCCACCCAGTTCAGGATCTCCAGCTGGCGCTCGGCCAGGCCCGGCAGGTCGCCTTTCATGTCGTCCATCAGAATGCCGAACTTGTCCACCCCGATGCGGTTGAAGACGTCCAGCTTCGCCTGCAGGAGTTTTTTCACTTCCAGGTCGAACGGGGCCAGGTAGATCTCGTAGGGGCTGAACCCCACGCCGAACTCTATGCCGGCGGAGTGGCATTGCCCGGCGAGCTTGGCCAGTTTCTCCTCGTGCGCCTTGGGAAAAGGCTCGCGCCAGCGCTTGCGCATGTACGGGTCGCCCTTGGGCGCGTAAATGTAGAAGGAGAAGCCGTGCTTGCGCAGGAAGCGGGCGTAATCGGCCCGCTCCCCCCAGCTCCAGGGTTCTCCGTAAAAACCTTCTATGACGCCCAGGGGAGCCGGCATATTACCTCGCGAGCAGGCCGTCCAGGCGCTTCTGCGCCTTTTTGGCCTGCGCGTCTTCCGGATAGGAAGTCTTTACCGTTTCGTAATAGTTCCGGGCCTTTTCAAAATCCTTGGCCTTCTCGTAAACCTCGCCGGCGGACATCAGCGCCTTGGGCGCCTCGGGGTCGGTCTTGAACTCGGCCACTATGCGGTCGTACATTTTCACCTCTCCGGCGGTATCCTTCATGTCCTTGCGGTAGATCTCCGCGGCCAGCAGCAGGGCTTCCACGCCGCTGGCGTCCTTATACTTATCCGCCAGGCGGTTCAGCACGGCCACGGCCTCGGGGAACTTGTCCAGCTCCTCGCGCAGCACGCGGGCCTCGGAAACGTAGGCGTTATAAGCTTCCGCCTTGTCCGGGTAAAGCTTTATGATCTCCTCGTAAACGTCCACCGCGAGCTGGTATTTCTTCCGCTTTTCGGCCAACTCGGGCAGGCGGGCATAGGCGGCCACGGCCTGGTCGGTGCCGGGCAGGGTCACGGTGATATCCTTGAACACCTTTATGGCCTTGTCGTACTCCTTGAGGTTATCGGCCAGGATCACGGCGAGGAACAACTTGGCCCGGGCTACGAGCGGGCTGGCCGGGTACATGGCTATCAACTTCTCGTAGGCAAGGCGCGCGGCCAGGTATTCCTTCATGTTCAGGTGCATGTCCGCGGCGGCCATGGCCACCTTGTCGTTACCGGGCCGGCCGGGGAACCTGTTGAGATAGTCGCGGTACTGGGCCATTATGGGTTCGTAGAACGGCGCTCCGGCGGAACCGGGCAGCTTCTCCAGCATGACGTACAGCCGCTCCGCCGCGTCCCCGGCGGGCACGCCGGCGGCCAGGGCGGTAAGGCCGGGCTTCATCTTCTTATCGGCCTTCTTGTCCAGTATCTCCTGGAAGAGCTTTTTGGCGTCTTCGGAAGAAGCGCTTTCGGGATATTCGTAAAAATGGTGCACCAGGTCCATGAGCGCCCCTTTGTAGTCGCCCAGCCTGTAGCGCAGGCTTGCCTTGAGGTACTGGCCGGCGCCGTCCGGATTGCGGGCCACCCAGTCGCTTATCCCTTCCAGGAGCTGTTCCAGCACATCCTCGTCCTTTTCGGCGGCGGTCTCCAGGAAGAACTTCCACTCCGCGGAAACCACGTCCACAGGCCCGGCCTGCGGCTGCTCCGGGGCCGGGGGCGCGGGAACTTCTTCAGGGGCGCCGGGCAGATCGGCCGCGGTCTGGGCGGCGGCCAGCCCGTCCTCCGCAGAGAGGGTTTCTTCCTGCGCGGCCAGCGGCGAGCAGCAGGCGGCGGACAGAGCGCAGACAAGCGTGAGTTTAACTAACTTTTCCATTATTCGTTCTCCTGAAACAGGTTGCGTGGTACGGCGTCAGTTCCTTAAGACCTTTACCCCGTTATAGTCGAGCCAGTCCAGCGAAAGGGGGCTGATTATCGCGTTCGCCGGCACTGTCACCGAGCGCGCGCCGGCCTTGTACAGGCGCCGCAGTTCCCAGTCGCTCACAAAGACCTTTCTCGCCGGCGCCTTGGCGGGCGCGCCCGAGCCTCCCGTAGAGGTCCGGGAGAGATGCTGGACGATGAGGTCCTCTATGGCGCCTTTGGTGAGCATAAGCGGCGGCCGGGCGGCCGCAGGGGCGCGCCCGGCTGCGCCGAGGTCGGCTTAGGCCTTTACGGAGATCTTGGACAGGTACTTGTCCAGCTCGTCGGCGGGGCGCGGTATGACGTGCATCCCCACGAGTTCCCCCGCCTTCTGGGCGGCGGCGGCGCCGGCTTCCACGGCGGCGCGCACGGCGCCCACTTCGCCCACGCACAGCGTGGTCACGTAGCCGGAGCCGATCTTCTCGTAGCCGAGCAGGCGCACCTTGGCGGCCTTGCTCATGGCGTCGGAGGCTTCGATCATGCCGATGAAACCCTTGGTCTCTATCATTCCCAGCGCTTCTTTAGGTTCTGACATTGTATTCTCCTTGCAAAGCTATCACCGCAAATCTATCCAGAGGTCCGGTCGGGCAGTTATCCCGCCCGCCAGGACTGCAGGGAACCGTTGCGCGGTTCCCCTCCAGCCTTCGGCTGGAGCCTCCCCTCCCCAACTGGCGTTCGGGACAACTGCCCGACCGTCCCTTTGCCCCCTAGTACTGTCCTTTGGCGGCTTCTCCGCCGGAAACTATGGCTATGCTGGCGCTCGTGCCCAGGCGCGTGGCGCCGGCCTTGATCATGGCCGAGGCCACTTCGGCGTTCTTGATGCCGCCGGAAGCCTTCACGCCCATCTCGGGGCCCACGGTCTCGCGCATAAGGGCCACGTCCTCGGGGGTGGCGCCGCCGGAGCCGAAGCCGGTGGAGGTCTTAACGAAGTCGGCCTGCGCAAGCTTGGACATTTTGCAGGCGCGCACCTTCTCGTCCTTGGTCAGGTACGAGGTTTCCAGGATGACCTTCAGGCATTTGCCGCGGGTGGCCTCGCGCACGGCCTTGATATCGTCGAGGACCAACTGGTCGTTGCCGGATTTCAGCGCGCCTATGTTGATGACCATGTCGATCTCGTCGGCGCCGTTAGCCATGGCGTCACGGGCCTCTATGGCCTTCACCGTCGGGGTGGTGGAGCCCAGCGGGAAGCCGATGACGGTGCAGACCATCACGTTGGAGCCGCGCAGCAGGCGGCTGGCCAGCGAGACATAGCCGGGGTTCACGCAGACCGAGGCGAACCGGTATTTGCGGGCCTCCTCGCAAAGCTTACCTATCTCTTCCTGCGTGGCGTTGGCCTTGAGCAGGGTGTGGTCTATCATGCCGGCTATGGAGGAGCTGGCCTCGTTGGGGTTGCAGAAGCTCACGCGGTCGGCGCTGGCCTTTATCTGCTGCGGAGTATATTTGTTGAGCGGGTTGCAGCTCTGGCACGAGGAGGAACATGTATTTTCCTCGAGCCTGCAATTGTCTCCAGACAACGGCGCCGAAGAATTATATTGTGCAGTTCTGCTTTGCGCAGAACCGCACCCCCCTTGCCCGGAGCAGGCCTTTTTCTCGGCGGCTGGAGGCTTGCCCGTGGTCAGGGGGTGCTGAAAAACCTTGCCCGCGGAGCCGATGCTCACCGAATCGCCCAGGCTCTGGCGGGGAGCCGGCTGGTTGCCCGCCTTCATTATTTTCGCCACTTCGGCGGCAATTTTCTTTATATCTTCGTCGTTCATGATTTAACCTCGTTTATCTATGTGGACCTTATCCACTATGCCGGCCACCACGGTGCGCACCGGCGCCTTGGAGTTCTTTAAAATTTTCCTGGCCGAGCCGCCCTCGTCCACTATCAGCACGGTGTCGCCCACGCCCGCGCCCTGGTTGTCTATGACCAGCTGGGCTTCGCCAACGGGTTTCCCCTCGGCGTCGAGCGGCTTGGCCAGCAGCATGGTGGCGTTCTTCAACCCCGGGTGTTTGCGGGTGGCCCAGACATTGCCGATAATTTTAGCTACGAACATAAATTGCCCGTTCTCCAGTTTCGCGCGGGTTTATTGCCTTTTGGGCAATTTTTCCTCACTTAAGAAGCTCGCTAACGCTCGCAGTGAGCCTTTTCCCGTCGATGATGCCGACTATGGCGGCATCAACGGGCGGCGGGGCGGCCTTCACGGCGGTTTCCCCCTCCCAGCCCTCGAAGGCCACTATGGCCTCGCGCGACGCCACGAAGAAAACGGTCTCCCCGGCGCCCGCGCCCACGGTATCGCCGGCCACCAGCGGGTCGCCCGCCGGCTTATCGGTCTCCCAGTCCAGCGGCTGGATCAAAAGCAGGGTCTTCGACTCCATGCCGCAGCATTGGCGCGAGCAGAAAACCCTTCCTATGACCTTGGCCTGTTTCATAGGGGACGTTCATTCCTAATTCCTAATTTTCCACAACCTGCAGACTTCAAAAGGAGAAGAAACGGGGACGAATTCATGATATTGTTCATAATTAGGAATTAGGAATGAACGTCCCCTAGCAGCGCTGCTCTATGGCGGTGATCTTGTCCAGCCGCTTCTGGTACTTGCCGCCCTCAAAAGGCGTATTGAGCCACACCTTCAGCATTTCCTGAAGGGCCAGCTCGCCGTGCGTCTTGCCGCCCAGGCACAGCACATTGCAGTCCTCGTGCGCCGCGGCGAAGCGGGCCGAAATGGTGTCGTAGGCGCCCACGGCGCGGATGCCGGCCACCTTGTTGGCGGCCAGCGGCATGGCCCCGTTGAAGCCGTCCACCAGCACGGCCTTATCGAATTCCTTGCGGCGTACGGCTTCGCTCACCAGCAGGGCGATGTCCGGGAAATCCACCGGCTCGGCGGAGTAGCAGCCGAAATCGGTCACGTCGTGGCCGAGGCCCTGGAGGAATTTCTTAAGTTTCTCTTTCGCTTCGAAACCGGCGTGGTCCGCGCCTATGACTAATCTCATAAAAAAGCTCCTATATCGCCGCGCCAATATGCGCGTGCGCGTTGGGGATCACTATGCGGCTTACCACCGCGTCCTCGCCTATAGCCTGAACGCCTGCGGACACCGCGGTGCGCACGGCGCCGGGCTCGCCCACCACGGTGAAGTAACCTTTGCCGCCTATGCCTTTGCCGGTGTTCACTTCGGCCACGTGCACGAAGGCGGCCTTGGCCGCGGCGTCGGCCGCGAACAGGGCAGGCAGGGCTTCCTTGGTCTCGACTATGCCCACGGCTTCTATATTAGCAGGCTTCACTTTCTTATTGAGAGCCGCGAGAGCGCCGGAGTGGATATTGCGGATGACATGCTTGGCGACTACGGCATTGCCCGCCAACTCGGCGCCCTTGGCCATAGAGGAATCCACCTCGGCCAGCGGCCCGGAAATGACGATAATGTATTTCCCCTTGGAGATGGCCTGGTGCACCTCGGGTTTAACACCCGCGGCCTTGCACATCCCGTCCAAGGCCTCTATGCCCTTGGCTATAGAGGAAAGTTCCATCAAACCCACGGCTATGTTAGCCTGCATAAGAGCTCCTTAAGCTATCCTGAGGTCGCCGACTACGCTGCACTGCAGCGGGCGCACGAAATGGCTGGTCTTGGTTATGCCGTCGCCCGTCGGGGTGCCGATGGACATGGAGGCGTAACCCTCGCCCAGGCCCAGCCCGTGCAGCGTGCAGCCGTTCTTGACGAAGATAGAGCAGGCCATGCGCCGGCCCATCTTGGTCATGTTCCTGACATTGGTGGAATAAAGCCCCGCGCTGTGATGGTTGCCGCCCTCGGCGCGGAAGGCCAGCTCTATGGCGGCGTCGATATCCCGCACGAAGGTAACGGGCAGCACCGGCATCAGCTGTTCCGTGAACACGAAAGGATGGTCATTGGGCACTTCAGCCCAGAGCACGCGGATGTCATCTGACAGGTTCAGGCCTATGGCCCTGGCTATCACCGCCGGGTTCTTGCCTATGAAGTCGCGGTTCACCTTGGGCTCGGGGCCTGGCGACAAGATGGCCAGCTTGGAAAGAGCGTCCATCTGCGCGCCTGTCAGTTCGTGGGCGCGACCATCGCGGCGCATGGCCTCAAGGAAACGGACGCGGGCCGCCTCCACAACTATTACTTCCTTCTCGGCGATGCACAGCACATTATTATCGAAGCCGCAGCCGGTGATGATCTCGGCGGCGCAATCGGGGAACAAGGCGGTCTCGTCCACCACTATGGGCGGGTTGCCGGGGCCGGCGGCTATGGTCTTGCAGGCCTTGCCGGCCGTCATGGCCACTTTCACAATGGCCGGGCCGCCGGTAACGATGTTCATGTGAGTGCCGGGATGGCAGAGCAGCTGCTTGGTGGCTTCCTGGGTGGGCTTGGCTATGGTGGTGACCAGGTTGGCCGGCCCGCCGGCGGCGACTATGGCGGAATTGAGCGTGCGCACGGCGTCGGCCACGCAGCCCTTGGCGGCAGGGTGAGGCGAGAAGACCGCGGCGTTGCCGGCGGCGAGGATGCCTATGGCATTGCTGATGATGGTGGCCACCGGGTTGGTGGAAGGGGTTATGGCGGCGACCACTCCGAAAGGCGCGTATTCCACCAGGGCCATGCCCTTGTCTCCGGTATAGGCCACGGCGCGCAGGTCTTCCACGCCGGGGGTCTTGTCGGCGCAGACCAGGTTCTTTAAAACTTTGTCGGCCACGCGTCCCATGCCGGTCTCTGCCACGGCCATTTCCGCCCAGCGGCGGGCGTTCTGGCGCGACACTTCGCGCATGGCGGCTATGATCTTTTCACGGGCCTCAAGGCCCAGGTCCTGGAAGCCGGGCTGGGCGGCGCTGGCGGCGGCCACGGCCTCGTCCACGGTGTCGAACACCGGTCCGCCCGACGGCGCGACGGCGGCCGGGGCGGACCCCAGGCTGCGCACCACTTCGGTCACTATCTTCTTCAGGTCTTCTTCGCTGAGGGCCATAGAGTTTTACCTACTGGACCATCTTGTCCGAAGATTTCTTGAACACCACTTTCCCGTCCTTCTCGATAGTGTCCACTATGGCGAAGACGGTGCAGTCCACCGGGGTATTCTCGGTCTTGCTGGTCTGGCGGGCGCTCGAGCCCTGCACCAGCAGCACCAGCTCGCCGGTGCCGGCGCCCACGGCGTCTATGCCTACCAGGGTATTTCCCCGCGGCTTGTCGTCCAGGCCCACCGGCTGCACCATCAGCAGCTTGGTGCCCACAAGCTTGTCGTCCTTACGCGTACAAACCACATTCCCCACCACTCGTGCAAATAGCATATTCCCTCCGCAAATAAATAGGGACAGACACCTATTTCGCCTATTCGTGGACAGCGTACCTCATTGATATCTTTAACTATAAGATAGGCCAAATGGGTGTCTGTCCCTATTTTTCTTAGCCGTCTTACTTTTTCTTGGCGTCGCTGATCGGCAGCTTGCCTTCCAGGTCGCCGTGCGGCTGCGGGATCACGTGCACGCTCACCAGCTCGCCCACTTTCTGGGCGGCGGCGGCGCCGGAGTCGCAGGCGGCGCGGCAGGCGGCCACTTCGCCCCTGAAGAGGATGGTCACGAGGCCGGAACCTATCTTCTCGTAGCCCACTATCTTGACGTTGGCGGCCTTGACCGCGGCGTCGGCAGCTTCCACACAGGCCACCAGGCCCTTGGTCTCTATCATTCCGAGTGCTTCCATTGTATCCTCCAGTTTATAACCCGAATCAATTCAAAGTTCCAAATCCAAAGAAAAAGGCCAAATAGTCCCATGCATCAACATATGCATAATGCACACGAATTTCACCGACACGATCTTGGCCGTCCATTTTTACGTCAATTGGCACATAACGAAGATAACACTTATCGTACCAGTCGCCGGCATACACTTTTAAAAAGCTGCCCTTTGCCTCTATATTCTCTCCATTGTGCGTATCATTGACCGCTTCTCCATACGAGAGAGAAAATTTACCATCCATATTACCCACAACTTCTATCCGCAAACTAACAGGAGCAACGCTAAAAATTGAATGCAGTCTAAAAGTCTGCGGCTTCAAAGGGTCTTTAATAATTACTGTTTTCCAGCCGGACTCAACATACGCCACGAATAAGAGACCAGAAACCAAAAGAATCCACAAAAACGATTTCGCCAACATCCCGGTCAAGGCCGAGAACACACTCCGCAGATATTCGATTCCAGGAAGTCTTAACACCATATTTAATACAACCTGTACCGGACAATAATCTTAGCGGAAGGGTCTTGCTTTTCAATTATCACTACAGGTTCATACTCAAGGGAACAAGGGGTATACCAATCCCCACTGTAAAAGTTTTTAGAGAACTCTCCATCGGCGGATATTTCCGTTGAAATGCCAATTCCTTCTCTGACTCTAAAAACAACCATACCCTTAAATCTCCCGGAAATGTCGATTTCCAAATCTGTGGTCCCCAGAAAGGGGAGTCTCGGCGAAATAGAAAGTTTCTGTGGCTTGGCCAAGTCAATTATTTCAACAGTTCGCCAACTTGCACGCCAATGAAAGAACAGGGCCTCTACAGACACCAAAGCGAAAGACACAACTAATACGTAAGACACCGCTTTCAACCACTTTAAACCGTAAGAATACTTTTCCACAGGCATCAGACTATGTGCGCCGGGTCGCAGTTCTTGAGGCCGGCGGCGTTGGCCTCTTCCACGTCCAGGTGCAGCTCCAGCGAGTAGGCGTCGGAGACGCGGCACAACACCCGCTCGAAAATGGTCTCCCGGTCGGTGCCGCGGCCGCAGAGCACCCGTACTTCCTGCCCGTCCTTCACCTTGAAGGCCGCGCCTTCCTTCACGTTGAAATGGATATGCCGCTTGGAGAGGATCAGGCCCTGCTTCAGCATGACCGAACCTTTCGGTCCTACGAGCCTGATGCCCGGGGAATTCTCCAGTTTGCCGGAGTCGCGTATGGGCGGTTCCGCGCCGAGGCGCCGCGCGTCGCCGAGGGAAACTTCCACCTGGCTGTATTTGCGGTACGGGCCTATCATCCGGACGTCCTTAAGAACGCCTTTAGGGCCTTCCACCGTAACCCGCTCATTGCAGGCGTACTGGCCCGGCTGCTTCACGGGCTTTAAGCGCGTGTCGTCGGCGTCGGCGCCGAACAGCGTCTTGAAGTCTTCTTTTGTGAGGTGTACGTGGCGGTTGGAAATACCCACGGGGACAGACAGGGCCGAACGCTCCTGGCGGAGCTTCAGATCCTCGAGTATATCCTTAAGAAGCTTCTCGTCCACTTAGTCCTTACCGGCTCAGCGCCGCCTGGAAGTGTATCACGCGCAGGAACTTGTCGGCCTTGAGGCTCTCGCCGCCCACCAGCGCGCCGTCTATGTCGGGCTGGGCCATGAGTTCGTCTATGTTCTCGGCCTTCACCGAGCCGCCGTAGAGGATGCGCACAGCGTCGGCATAGCCTTTGCCGTAGATGCGTTCCATCTGCTTGCGCACGAAGGTGTGGGCGTCCTGGGCCTGGTCGGGCGTGGCGGTCTTTCCGGTGCCTATGGCCCACACGGGCTCGTAGGCTATCACCACCTTGGCGGCCTCGGCGGCGGAAATGCCGGCGAAGGCGCCGACGAGCTGCGTCTCGAGCACGCGGTAGGTTTTCTGGCTCTCGCGCTCTTCCAGGGTTTCGCCTATGCAGAGCACGGGCACTATATTGGCCTTTATGGCGGCCTTCATCTTCTTGTTTATGACCTCGTCGGTCTCCAGAAAGATCTTGCGGCGCTCGCTGTGGCCTATGATGGCGTGCGTGCAGCCGGCGTCCTTTATCTGCGACGGGGCCACGGCGCCGGTAAAGGCGCCTTTCTCTTCCCAGGCCACGTCCTGCGAGGAGAGGAAAATTTTGGAGCCGGCCAGCACGGCGTTCACGGCGTGCAGGGCGGTGAAGGTCGGGGCCAGCAGCACTTCGTGCTTCAGGTCCGGGTCCAGGCCTTTCTTCATCGCGGCGGCGAGGTCCGCGGCTTCTTTGGAAGTGAGGTGCATCTTCCAGTTGCCGGCTATCATGGGAGTTCTTTTATTGGATGCCATATATATATCCTTAAAAACGCGAAGTTATGCGCTCTGAAAGATTATACAAGAAAAATGCCCCCCCGCACCCGTCTTTTAAAAAATAGGGACAGACACCTATTTCATGCGTCCACCACGGGGTGCGGAACAGCCATGAGGAATAGGTGTCTGTCCCTATTTTAAATTATTTCGCGGAGGAGTTCGGGGCGGGGCTGGGGGATCACTACTTTTTCCACCAGCAGTCCCTTTTTGGCCACAACGGCGGCGCCGGCGGCCACTGCGGTTTCGGCGGCGGCCACGGAACCGGTGAGAGTTACGAAGGCTTTGCCGCCCAGCGCCATGGCCAGGCGTATCTCCAGCAGTTTGACCGGGGCGGCCTTCACGGCGGCGTCGGCGGCCTCCACCAGCGCGGAAACCGAGAAGGCCTCTATGATGCCGAGGGCCTCAAGGCCCTCCACCACGGTGGTCCCTTCTATGGCGGGAAAAACCTCGGGATGTATATTGGGAATGACGAAGCTGTCCACCAAGGCGTGCGCGGCCTTGGAGGCGCCGGCCTCTACGGCGGCGTTCACGTCTCCCACGTCGCCGGCCGCGAGGATGATATATTTACCCGGGCAGATGGAGCGGGAAAGGATAAGCTTGATCTTCGAGGTCTTGAGCATGGCGTCGGCCGTTTCAAGGCCTTTGGCCACGCTGGACAGTTCCACTCCGCCAATAGCGTTAAGCATAGATCTCCACGTACCGGTCGTTGACTTTGCCTACGGTGCCGGAAACGCTCGCATGCACCGGGCAACCCAGTTTATCGGCGGGGACGTCCCCCACCACGGCGCCCTTTTCCACTTTCTGCCCCTCTTTTACCGTCGGGACGCATGGCGCGCCAATGTGCTGGCTCATTAAAATTTTCACCTTCGCCGGTTTATAGACCTCGGCGGTCCACGGCGCGTCCTTGTTGTAGTCTTCCAGGCCGAGCCGCCGGACGAGTTTGGACACCGGCACCTTGCGGAAATCGCGCACCGGGTGCGCCTCCGGCTTTTTGCCGGTGTTGAGCGCGGAATTCTTAAAGCCTATCTTCTGCTCGCGCAGGTCCGCCTTGGCGGCCACGCAAGCCTGGCTGGGATGCAGGCCCTCCGGACAGGAGTAGAGCGAACACAGAGCGCACTCGCAGCAGAGCAGGCCGTACTGGCTGTGCAGTTTGTGTTCCGGCCCGCCGGAAAAGAGCATGGTGCGCATCACCCGGTGCGGCTGCACGTTATGGCCCAGCAGGTAGCGCGGGCAGAACTCGGTGCAGAAAGAACATTGGTCGCAGGCCGAGCGGCCTATGCGTGTGAACGTCGGGCGGACCTGCGCTTTCTTGACTATCAGCGGATGCGTTTTAGGAAGCACTATGATGCCGCCGGAAGCCTTCACCACCGGCAGGTCGAAATCGGTCTGCACCTTGCCCATCATGGGCCCGCCGTCGATGTAGGCGGGGTCCTTTACGGTGAACCCGCCGCACAGCTCCACGCATTCGCGCCAGGTCACGCCCACGGGCACGCGGAAGGTGGCGGGCTTCTTAACCCCGCCGTTCACGGTCACGAAAGTTTCGGTGACGGGGCGCGGCGCGAAGACGGCGTTATAGAGCGTCTCCACGTTGCAGACCACGCAGCCCACGTCGAGCGGGATCCCCCCCGGCGGCACCACGCGGCCGGTGGCTTCGTACACCAGGCACTGCTCGTCGCCGGCGGGGTAGTAGTCCCCCATCTTGAGGACGGAAATATTTTTGCGGCTT
Source organism: Elusimicrobia bacterium GWA2_62_23 (assembly GCA_001799635.1). Taxonomy (GTDB): domain Bacteria; phylum Elusimicrobiota; class Elusimicrobia; order Elusimicrobiales; family UBA9959; genus UBA9959. Next base: position 25,226 of record MGTV01000026.1, on the reverse strand, counting down.
TTGGCTATCTCTTCCAGGCGGGGAATTATCTTTTCGTGCTTCTTCTTGATGCCCACTATGCCCTGAGAAGCGCCCACGGCCTTCATCAGCAGCTCAAGCCCGTCGAAGACCTTCTCCGGGAAATATTCCAGGAGCTTCTGGTCCTTCTTGAGCAGCGGCTCGCATTCCGCGGCGTTCACCAGCGCGAATTCCGCCCGGCCCTGCGCTTTCACGTAGGACGGAAAACCCGCGCCGCCGGCTCCAACTACGCCGGCGGCACGAAGGTCTTTGCTGAATTGCGCTGAAAAGTCGGACACGGCTGTTTTATTTGGCTCCCACGAGGCGCTTCTTGACCGCCGCGGCCAGGCGCTTTACGCCCTCTTCTATCTGCTCGGGGCTCGCGAAGGAGAAGTTCAGGCGCATGGTGTTCTTGCCGGACCCGTCGGAGTGGAAAGCCGAGCCTATCACGTAGGCCACGTTCTCCTTGAGCGCGTCCTGGAACATGTCGTCGGCGCTCATCTGCTCGGGCAGGCGCACCCACAGGAACAGGCCGCCCTCGGGGTTGGTCCAGGTGACGCCTTCGGGCATGTATTTTTCGAGCGCGCCCACCATGGCGTTCTTCTTGATCCGGTAGTCCTTCTTGACCACCTCTATGTGTTTTTCGAAGAAACCGGTGCGCAGGAATTCGGCCGCTATCAGCTGGTTCAGGCTCGACGTGCAGAGGTCCAGGGACTGCTTGAGGATCTCCATCTTCTTGATGATCTGGGGGTGGCCCAGGATGATGCCCAGGCGCAGGCCCGGGGCGAAGGTCTTGGAGAAGGTGAAGAGCGAGATGATGTTGTTGGTCTTCTTGGAATCCTGGTCCAGGCGGTAGAGCATCTTGGGCTCCTTGCCCTCGAAGCGGATCTGCCGGTAGGGCGAGTCCTCGATCACGGCCACATTATACTTATCGGACAGCTCTATGATCTTCTTGCGCTTGGCCTCGGAGAGCGTCACGCCGCTGGGGTTCTGGAAATCCGGCACCAGGTAAATGAACTTGTAATGTTCGTCCTGGGCGTGCAGCCACTCCAGTTTCTCCTTGAGCTCGTCTGTGCTGATACCGTCGTCTTCCAGCTTTACGCCTATGAACTCGGCGCCGTAGGAGCGGAACACCTGCAGGGCGCCCATGTAGCTGGGCTTTTCGACGATCACCGGGTCGGAGGCGTCGATGAAGAGGCGGCCCACCATGTCCAGCGCCTGCTGGCTCGCGGTGGTGATAATTAGGTTCTCGGGCTTGGCGTCTATGCCCTCGTACTTCTTGAGGAACTTTATGAACTCGTCCTTGAGTTCCGGCAGCCCGTCGGTGGGGCCGTACTGCAGGGCTATCTTGCCCTTCTTGGCCATGATCTCTTTTACCGTGTCGGCCACGAAATCGTAGGGGAAGTGGTCGGGCGCGGGCAGGCCGCCGGCGAAGGAGATGATGCCGGGGACATTGGTGGTCTTGAGGAGTTCGCGGATAACGGAAGCTTTGGTGCGCCGGGGGGTGGTGGCTATGTTCTTGGCTATGTCGATCATGAGTTCCTCCGCTGCTGTATTTTCTGCGCTGCCTTATAAAATAATTTACTCAATAAAGTGTGTCAAAGCAAGAAGAAAATATCTTATTAAGGCGCCGTCACGGGGCCGGTGGAAGCGGCGAAGTAGTCCAGGTTCTCTTTGTAGTAATCCCGGCGGCCAGGGTCTTTCTCCGAGCCGTACTTTTCAGCGTAATAAGCCATGGCTTTAGGATAGGTCTCGGCGCGCAGGGCGCCCAGGTCCCCGGGGAAGGGGCGGCTGGCGGCCAGGCAGGCCTTCTCCAGCGCCTTCAGGTGCTGACTGAGCACTTCCACCCCCATCTTTTTCCTGTTGTCCCGGATGAAAGAAGCGGCCTCCAGCACGGCCAGGGCCCCCTTGGTCTTTAGAGCCTCCGTGGCTTCCGGGGACAGCCCGTACTTCGCGGTATTGGCGTCGGCCCCCGCCAGGCAATCCAGGGCCAGAGGATAATTCTTCCGCTCCAGCGCTATGCCTCCCACAAAGAGCAGCGCGTCGGCGCTGAAGGCCGGCCAGCGCCCGGCGTAAAATTCCTTCAGGAAAGCGGCGAAGGCCTCTTTCTGGTCCTCCAAACGGGCCAGGGCCGCGGACCCCGCGGCGTATTCCCGCCCCTTGCCGGCCGCCAGCGCGAAAATGCGGGAGTCCTCCACGTCGTTCTTCTTTTTCCTCTCCGCCTTATCTATGCTGAGGTAGCCGCCTAAGCCGTCCTCGTAAAGGCCGCGGATCTTCTCGCGGTAGCGCGCCGGGTCCAGCGACAGCGCCAGGTAGCTGCCGAAGGCGTTGGCCGTATAGACGTCCGTATACGCCCCGCGCACGAACTCCTTCAAGAGCGACGGCTCCGCCTTCATGCGCTCGTGCACGTAGATATCCTCGGTCAGGTAGGCCTCGTATTCGAACTCCAGCGGGTTGCCGCCGGCGTCCCTGCGGTACTCCGGGTACAGGTAGCACTGCAGGGCGTGCACCAGCTCGTGCAGGAAGACCGGACTGGCGTACTTCACGAATTCGGTCCGGACCTCCTTGTTCCCCCGCATGATCTCCACCACCTCGCGGTCCTTGAACTTTTTAGCGGCGAAGAACTTCAGGATGAACCTGGAGTTGAAATAGACGGCGTTGTCGTCGGAAGAGAACCAGGCGAGGCTGTCGGAAGGATCGCGGCGCACGAGCACCCGCAGGGCCTTGTAGCCGGGCCCCGCCTTCTCCAGGCGCCCCAGCAGTTCCCTCCCGGCGGGCACGGAACTTATGGCGGTCTCGAACTCGCGCTTGAGCTTGGCGCTCAGCCTGGCGTCCCCGGGATAAGCCGGGGCGGCCGCCGGCGTCAGCAGCAGGGCCAGGAAAAGATACGCGCCTCTCATGCGGATATTATAGCCGTATTCCCCCCGCCCGGGCCACACCCGGCGGGCCTTGCGCCGGCCGCCTCACAAGGATGTATAATATAGGAAGGCATTGGACTGAATTTCTCCGGAGGTAACTATGTCAGAAAACAGAGGCAGTGAGATCATCGGCGCTTTCGTGGTGGGCGGCATCATCGGCGCCATCCTGGGCATCCTGTACGCGCCCGCCAAGGGCAAGGAAACCCGCGAAAAGCTGGGCGACTGGATGGACGAGACCAAGGAAAAGACCAAGGAAACCATCGAGAAGCTCGAAGAAGAGATCAAGAAGCGCAAAGAGCACCTGATGAAGCACGTCAACTAAGACGCGCCTCTTCGGCAAATAAAGAACCCCTCTCCCGAGGGGTTTTTTATTTATCCGCTTTGAGTCGGGCCGACAGGGGCAGGCATATTCCCCTCGTTCGCTGAGCGGGCGCGGCAGAGGAGGGCCTGCGTGCCTCCGCCGGCGTCGAACTCGTCGCGCACACCGTGCGCTCCTCAGACAGCGCCGCCGCGGCCATAATGATAGGCCGTCCGCTCCGGCACTTGGCCCTGCGCCCTAACGCTCACTCGGAGAATATGCCTGCCCCAAGCGGAGGCCGGGCGGGATAGTCTTCCGAGCGCCATTTGGGGAAGGGAGGCTCAATCGCGCAGCGATTGAGGGGAACCGCGCAACGGTTCCCTGCAGTCATGGCGAGCGGAAGACTATCCCGCCCAGCCGATTAGACCTTGCTCTCGTCGGGCTTGCGGCCGAAGAGCCAGCCGAGGGAGAAGGTGGAAACGGTGCCTATCACCACGATCCAGCTCCAGCCTATGGGGTAGCCCTGCTCGGACAGGTACAGCGTGAAAGCCGCCAGCGCCGCGCTGATTAGCATGGCCGCCACGTTGCCGCGGTTGCCCGCCCGCTTGGTCAAGAGCCCCAGCAGGAACACGCCCAGCAGGCTGCCCGCCGTCACCCCGTTCACCTTGAAAGCCAGCCACAGCATGCGCCCCGAGCCCGCCGCGCACAGCCAGGCGATCCCCGCCAGCAGCAGCCCGAAGCAGACCACGCTCACCCGCGACGCGAACAGGTAATGCCTTTCCTCCGCCGTTTTCCTGATGAGCGGCCGGTAAATATCCGTGATGAACGACGACGACAGCGACGAGAGCGGCGAGTCTATGCTCGCCAGCACCACCGCCGTCAGCACCAGCCCCTTCAGCCCCGCCGGCAGCACGTGCACCGTGAAGTGCGACAGGATCTTGTCGGCGTTCTCCGGCAGCGGCAGCGCCGGGTGCTGCTTGTAGAACACGAACAGCAGCGTGCCAATGCCCAGGTACAGCGCCGTCAGCGGCAGGCTCGCGAAAATGGTGGCCACTATGGTCTGCTGGCTTTCCTTGCGCGTCTCCAGGGTCAGCAGGCGCTGCATCAGCTCCTGGTCCGTGCCGAAGGCCGCCATGGAGCCGAAGATGCCGTTGAGCACGGCCGCCCACAGCACGTTCGGGTCCTTCATGCCCCAGCCCACGTTGAACACCGACAGCTTGCCGGCCTCCGAGGCCAGCTGCCAGGCCCCGCCCAGCCCGCCGTCGATGTGCAGCAGCAGCCAGCCGGCCACCGCGCCGCCGGCCAGGTAGAACACCACCGTCTCGAAGGTGCCCGTCCACAGCACCGCCTTGATGCCGCCGAAGCCGATGAAGATGATGCTGACCGCGGTGAAAAAGCCGATGGTATAGCCCAGCGGCCAGCCCATGATCACCGACACCGCCAGCGACGCCGCGTAAAGCCGCACGCCGGAGGCGAACAGCCGCGTCACGAAGAAGAAGGCCGAACCCGCGTATTGCGTCTGCGCCCCGAAGCGGTGCTTGAGGAACTCGTAGATGGTGGTGCAGTTGAACCGGTAGAAGGCCGGGATGAAGAAGAACGCGATAAGGATGCGCGACGTGGCCGAACCTATGAAGAACTGCAGGTACTGCCAGTTCTCGGTGAAGCCGATGGGCGGGATGCCCACTATGGTCATGGCGCTGATCTCGGTGGCCACGAAGGACAGCGTCCCTACCCAGACCGGGGTCTTGCGTTTGCCGAGAAAGTAATCCTGCGTGTCGTTCTCGCCCCGCCCCTTGAAGAAGGAGATCAGGAAGAGGGCGATCACCGCGGCGCCCATTATGGCGTAGTCCACCGGCGCCAGCCCGGTTATCCGCTCTAAAACGGCCGTTTCGTTCATATCAGCTCCCTATATTCACCGGCATGGTCCCGCCCGCTTTTACGCGACCGAAGAGGACGCGCGCGGCGGCCCGCTGAAAATCTTCCAAGGCGCAGAAAGCGCATAAACCCGCAGTCGGCCGGTGCTCCAGGCGGCCCAGCACGAAAGGACTGCCGAACGCGGCGACCACCGAGCGGCCCGCGCCTTTCAGCGCCCCTTCCAGGGCCGCTTTTTCTTCCGCCGACAGATTGATGCTGCCGCTGAAAGCCCGAGGCTTAGAAAAAATCCCGGCGGCGAGGCGCATGCCGCAGTCGGGCTGATAAGGCTCCACCCGCGCGCCAAGCTTCACCAGCTCCTCCACGAAAGCCGCGCCCTTCCAGTCAGCCGGGCGGGTGAGCGGTTCGAAATAGCCCAGAATATCCCCTTCGGCAAAGGCGAAGGACTTGTTCTCACCGGACCAGGCCAGGCAGGCCGGGGCGGCCTCGGCCGCGAAGGCCAGGTGCTCCGGGCAGCGCAGCGCGTCGGCGGGCTGAGGCTGGGACCGGAAAGGCGAGAGCTTGCGGGCGAGCAGGTCCTGGCGGCCCAGCGCCAGCGCCACTGCGGCTCCGGGCAGCAGGCCGTCGTTGGAGGCCCGCACCAGTTCTTCATGCAGGGCAAAAGGGTTTTCGGGACAGAGCAGCGCGTCGGCCCCGGCCTGGAAAGCGCGCACGCCGGCGGCGGGGTCGGCGGAGACGGCCTTCATGTTGAGAGCGTCGGTCACCACCAGGCCGCCGTACTTCAGCCACTCGCGCAGCAGCCCGGTCAGCGCGGCCTTGGACAGGGACGCCGGCGCGGCCTCGTCCAGGGCCCTGGCCACCAGGTGGCCGGCCATCACGGAATCGGCGCGGCCCAGCCCGGCGAAAGGCCGCAGGTCGTCCTGCTCCAGGCCGTGCAGGTTCTTTTCCAGCACGGGCAGGGCCAGGTGGGAATCGGTAGCGGTGGCGCCGTGGCCCGGAAAATGTTTAAGGCAGCTCAGGGCGCCCTGCGAGGCCAGGCCGGAGATATAAGCCCCGGCGAGGCGCGTCACCAGGCCGTGCTCCGCGCCGTAGGCCCGCACGTTCACTATGGGGTTGGCCGGCACGGACGCCAGGTCCACCACCGGGGCCAGCACCCAGTCCACGCCCAGGGCCCGCGCCTCCAGCGCGGTGATCTCGCCTTTGCGGCGGGCCAGCGCCTCCGACCCCGAGGCCCCTATGGCCATGTTGGTCGGCAATTCGGTGGCGCCGCGCACCCATTGCCCGGCCCCGTTCTCGTAGTCCGAGGCTATCAGCAGCGGCGTGCGCGACAACGACTTGAGGGAACGCGAAGCATCCCGGACCTCGTCGGCCGTGCCGCCGTAAAAACAGAAACCGCCCACGCCCAACTGCACCAGGCGGGCGGCTTCTTCGGGATCGGTCTTGCCGAAGCGGTATTCCGGATGGATGAGCCGGGCGAGGCTGGAAGAGTTCAACGGCGCCGTCCCCGGGCCGCGGCTTTTTCGGCCAGCTTTATCTTCTTCCACTGGCGCAGCACCTGCGCGGAGGTCTCCAGTTTACCGCCGCCGAACACGTGCGGGTGGCGGCGGACCATCTTGGCGTTGATGGTGCGGATGACGTCGGAAAGTTTGAAGCGGCCGGCCTGTTCGGCCAGGGCGCTGTGGAAGACCACCTGCAGCAGCACGTCGCCCAGTTCCTCTTTGAGGTTGCGCCAGTCCTTGCGGCGCACGGCCAGGCTCACCTCGCCGGCCTCTTCGCGCAGGTACTTCAGCAGGGTGGAATGGGTCTGTTTGCGGTCCCAGGGGCAGCCGTCAGGCGCCAGCAGCCGGCGCATTATCCGGGCCAGAGAGGAGAGGCTGCCGCTGCGGGCCAGGGTGGAGGAAGTCCGGGTCGAGATCTTTTTCACTTTAGCTCCCTTTTAATAAGACTTTGAAAAGTATATAATTTTACGTCAGTTTTCCAAAAAGGTGCGGCCGCCCCGGCCGCGGAGGGTACACATGACGGACGCCGTACTGAAACAGGAAAAGGGCCTCTACAAGGTCCTGGATAAAGGCTTTGTAAAACTCATAGATTTCATGGGCGGCGACCAGAACGCCGTGGATTCGGCCCGGGTCTCTTTCGGCTCCGTTTCCAAGGGCGAGGCCCTGGACCGCAAGCTCATAGAGTACCTGCTGGAACACGGACATTTCTCCCCGTTCGAGCACTCGGTCTTCCAGTTCCATATAAAGTGCCCCATCTTCGTGGCGCGCCAGTGGATGCGCCACCGCATCGCCTCCTATAACGAGGTCTCCGCCCGCTACACCGAAGTTAAAGAGGAATTCTACGTTCCCGCCTCTTTCCGGGGCCAGGACAAGATCAACCGCCAGGGCTCGGTGCGCTCCGGCGGCCTGGACCAGGCCAAGATGCTCGCCGCCTACGATAAGGCGATAAAAGCCTCGTTCGACATCTACAAGGAACTGCTCGAAGCCGGCGCCGCGCGCGAAATGGCCCGCATGGTGCTGCCGGTGGCGCAGTACACGCAGTTCCACTGGACCATAAACGCCCGCAGCCTGCTCAATTTCCTCGAACTCCGCCTGGACAGCCACGCCCAGTTCGAGATCCAGCAGTACGCCATCGCCATACAGGAGATCTTCGCCGAGAAAATGCCCTGGACCTGGGAAGCCTACACCAAACTCCATGAAAAAAAGACTGCTTAGCGCCGCCCTGCTGCTGCTGGCCGCGCCGCTCGCGGCCCAGACCGCGCCCCGCTCCGCGAAGAAGCCGGCGGCCAAGGCCCGCGCTGCGGCGGCGAAACCCGCCCCAGCGAAACCGGCGGCCCCGGCGGAAAAACAGCGGGAACCCGCGAAAACCCCGCCCTGGCTGGACCTGGACGGGCTCTTCCAGAAGAACATAAAGATCGGAGACATAGAGGTCTTCACCCCGGTGACCGGCGTGACCACCGCCCAGGACACCTACGACATCTTCGCCCCCTTCGAAGGCCGCGTGGAGGATATGCAGGCGGAGCTGTTCGAATACGTCACCCCCAAGACCATCATAGGCCGCATGGTCTCCACCGAGATGGCCGCCCTGCTCGACGCCTCCACCGAGGAGGACCGGGGCCAGACCGAACGCCGCTGGAAGGACGTTTACCAGTACTTCAAGATCCAGCCCGAGACCGCCGGGGTGCTCACCAATATTTACGTGCAGCCCAAGACGCGGGTGCTGCGCGGGGACCGGCTCTTCACGGTGGCCCGCAAGGTGATCATGATCGCCAAGAACACCGAGCCGCTCTACTCCAAACTGGGCAAAGGCATGACCGCCGAAATAGAACACAAGCGCGACCCGGACAACAAATACTCCACCGTGCTCACGGACTTCGTCACTCTCAAGGGTTCCCCCCTCTTCAACCGCCTCTGGCTGGAAGTCACCGACATGAAAGGCGGCATCAAGATAGGCGAGCAGTTCGACGGCACCCTCTTCGTGGGCCGGAGCGGCAACGCCATGCTGCTACCGCGCAGCGAGCTGCTGGAACATGGCGGGAAGAAGTTCATGCTCACCGAGATAAAGACCGGCCTGGAGACCGAGGAAGAGCTGGAGATCCTGGAGCACACCTCGGTTTACCTGGCGCCGGAGCCGAAAGCGCGGGGAGAGAAAGATGGAAAAAACAAAAAAAACCGCTAATATCTACTCCAGCTTCATGTTCGTGAAGCTCCAGCCTGAATTCCGACGGCTCATCTCCAACGAGAAAATAGCGGCCAAGCAGGAATTCGAGAACATGGTCGGCGCCGCCCAGGAGAAACTGTTCCTGCGCACCTACCTGACGTCCGGGCTGCGCTCCGACGCCGACATCCTGATCTGGCGCATGTCCGACGACCTGCCCTACCTGCAGGAGGTAGGCGCGCGCACTTTTTCCGCCGGCGCCGGCAGGTATTTCACGCCGTCCTACTGCTACCTCGGCGTGCACCAGGGGCAGGACCCCTCGGTACCCAGGAAAGACCTGGAATTCGGTTTCCTGCCCAAGGACACTTTCGGCCGCCACCGCTACATGCTGCTGCACCCCGTGGTGAAGACGCACAACTGGTACGAACTCGCGGAAGCCGAGCGCGCCAAACTGATGGGCGAGCGCGCCGCGGTCGTGAGCCGCTACAAGGACATCCAGGAGAACATCTTCACCTCCTGCGGCCTGGACGAGCCGGACATGATAGTCTGCCGCGAGGCGAAATCCCTGGAAGACCTGACAGCGGCTACCCACGAACTGCGCCTACAGCGCATCAAGCATTACACTTTCGACGATAAGCCGGTGTTCCTGTGCCTGGGCCGGGACCTGCGCGAGATAATGGACGCCATCAGCTGAACCGGCGGGCCAGAGCGGACTTAAAAGGGGTTTAATATGAAAACGATAGGCATCATCATGGCCGGCGGCAAGGGCGAGCGGCTTTACCCGCTCACCAAGGAGCGCTCGAAGCCGGCCGTACCGTTCGGCGGGAAATACCGCATCATCGACTTCGTGCTCTCCAACTTCATCAACTCCGGCATCTACTCCAATTACGTGCTGGTGCAGTACATGTCGCAGTCGCTCATCGAGTACCTGCGCTCCACCTGGAACCTCGGCGGCATCACGAAGGAGCACTTCATCACGGTGGTCCCTCCGCAGATGCGCCTGGGCGAGATGTGGTACCGCGGCACCGCCGACGCCGTCAAGCAGAACCTCAACCTCATCAACGACTACAAGCCCGACCTGGTGGCCATCTTCGGCGCGGACCACATCTACCGGATGGACATCAGGCAGATGATAGATTTCCACGTGGCCAACAAGGCCGACGTCACCGTCTCCGCCCTTACCGTCCCCCTCAAGCAGGCGTCGCGCTTCGGCACCGTAGTGGTGGACGCGAAGAACCGCATAACCGCCTTCGAAGAGAAGCCCAAGAATCCCAAGCCGATGCCGGGCAACCCCAACGCCGTGCTGGCCTCCATGGGCAACTACATCTTCAGCTACGACGCCCTCGTAAAGGTGCTCCACGAGGAATCCGGCGAAACGGCCGCGCTGGACTTCGGCAAGACCATCCTTCCCAACATCCTCAAGCGCTACCGCGTGTTCGGCTACAACTACGCCGAGCAGGTGCTGCCGGGCAGCAAACCCTTCGAGGAACAGAACTACTGGCGCGACGTGGGCACGCTCGAGGCCTTCTGGCAGGCCAACATGGACCTGCTGGGCGCCAAGCCCAAGATGGACCTGAGCAACAAGCTCTGGCCCATCCAGGACTCCAAGCACACCGCCGGTCCCTCCAAGGTGATAGAATCCAACCTGCAGGACTGCATGCTGTCCGACGGCTGCATGATAACGCAGTCGTCGCTGAAGCGCTGCATCCTCGCCCACGACGTGATCGTGCACGAGAAGTGCCAGCTCGAGGACTGCATCATCATGGACGCCTGCGAGATCAAGGCCGGCTGCCGTCTCAAGAAGGTCATCATGGACCGCTATAACACCATAGAGGCCAAGACCACCATAGGCTACAACGCCGACCAGGACGCCCAGCACTATTACATAGACCCCGACGGCATCGTGGTCATTCCGCGCGGCATCTCGAAGTGGCAATGAACGGCAGGAAGTTCACGCTGAAGAACCGCGAGGAGATCCTCGCCATACTGGGCACGCAGGACGAGGACCTGCGCGAACTCGAGCGCGCGATGAAGGTGCAGATCTACGTGCGCCACCACCCGGAAACGGAAAGCGCCGACCTCACCATAAAAGGCTCGCCGGCCGCCGCCGAGAAGACCGTGCGCCGCCTGCGCCAGACCCTCGAGGAGTTTTACGCGGTGCGCCTCGCGCCCGAAGAGGCGAAACCCCAGGAAGTCCCCGCGCCGCCGCCCGACGGCGCCCTCTACAAGACCCATTACGGCGAGCTCGTAAAGCCCCGCTCCGAGAACCAGCGCAAATACGTGGAGGCCATCCTGGCCCGCGACCTGGTAGTGGGCGTGGGCCCCGCCGGCACCGGCAAAACCTACCTGGCCGCGGTCTGCGCCCTGCGCGCCCTGCGCGCCGGGGAGGTCAAGCGCATAATCCTCACCCGCCCCATTGTGGAAGCCGGCGAGAAACTCGGCTACCTGCCAGGCGATATAGCCGAAAAGGTCAACCCTTACCTGCGCCCCCTCTACGACGCCTTCTACGCCCTGCTGGGCCCGGAGAAGTTCCGCGCGCTGCGCGCCGACGAGGTGATAGAGACCGTGCCGCTGGCTTACATGCGCGGCCGCACGCTGGAGAACGCCTTCATAATCCTCGACGAAGCGCAGAACACCATGCCCGAACAGATGAAGATGTTCCTCACCCGCATGGGCCTGGGCTCTAAAATGGTGGTTACCGGGGACGTGACGCAGATAGACCTGCGCGAAAAGGACCGCTCCGGCCTGGTGCTGGCGCGCGGCATCCTCAAGAAGGTGCCCGGGGTCAAGTTCGTCAGTTTTTCGGCGAAGGACGTGGCTCGCCACCCGCTGGTGAAGGACATCCTGGCCGCCTACGAAAGCTGGGAAGAGGAGCATCCCTGATGCCGGTGAACGTTTTCTTCGCCCTGAAAGCGCCGAAAGAACTCGCCGCCGCTTCCCGCGCGCTGGCGAAGGCCGCCGCGCTCGGCCTGGGGCCGAAGAACGCGCGCCGGGAAGTGAACCTGGTCCTCACGGACGGCCCCGGCATAAAGGCCCTCAACCGCCGTTTTCTGGGCAAAAACCGCCTTACCGACGTTATCGCCTTCAACCTCCCCGAGGCGCCCGTGCCGGGCTCCACCTGGGGCGAGATCTACATCTGCGTACCGGTGGCGGCCAGGCAGGCGAAAGCCATGGGCCACTCGCAGCTCACCGAACTGCTGGTCCTGGCCGCGCACGGCGCGCTGCACCTGGCCGGCATGGACGATGCCACGCCGGCACAGCGCCGCCGCATGAACCTGCGCACAGCGGCGCTCCTTAAAAAACTCTGAACCTTCGGTATTTCCTGAACAACGCGGCCGCTCAGGGGAGCGGACAATAGACCAGGCGGTCCACCCGCCTGGCCGCCAGGCTTTTCTCGGCGGGATACAGCTTTCCGGGGAAATGCAGGAAGACGGTGTTCCCCCTCACCAGCAGCTTTTCCTTGACGTCGGGGTAAGCCACTTCGAAGGACGCCGTCCGGCATTCGCGGCGGCAGTCGATCCCCGTCACGGAGTCCTGCGGGCCTATCTCCGGGGTCCCCAGCAGGCAGGTCCGCGTGCTCGACAGATTGAGGTAAGGGTAATACAGGGTAAGGCTGAACTCCGAAAGCGAGAACCCGAGCGCGGCGGCTTTCCCGAAGTTGGTCAGCTGGCGGGCGCCAACGGCGGAGACCTCGAACCTGTTAACGCCGCGGGCGGTGAAGAAATGCAGGGCGTAGGAATTGACCACCTGGAAAACGCTCGCGCGTATCCGGAAAAGGTTCTCGTACATCAGGCGGCCGGCGCTGACCTTCAGGTCCAGGCCCAGCTCCCGCGCCAGCTCCAGGGCGCCGAAATCGTTCACGGTCAACTCCAGCTCCTGGCAGGCCAGCGGCCGCAGGGCCTTGAAGACGCGGCGCAGGTTTTTTAGGCCGCGCTCGGTCAGCGGGGGAGTGACGACGGAAACTTTTTTCCCCTTTCCCAGGAAGAAGCCGGCGGTGCGCTTCAGTTCCTCGGCGCCGGGCAGGAGGTTCTCGCAGAATTCGGCGCCGACGTAGAAGCGCTCGAACTTTCCCAACGCCTCGTCCAGCGAGCCGCCCGCGCGCATCTGGGCGGGCGTGAGTCCGCCCACTTTCAGGCCTCTTTCTATCATGGGTTGCCGCCTTCCAGGCCCCGCCACCTGGTCATGCGGTCTATAAACGCGGCCCTGGCGCCGGAGCGCGGCAGGTCCCGGGAAAGCCCTTCGGCCAGGTCCAGCATGGCGCGCAGTTCCTTCACTTTGCGGACCTTCACCTCCGGCGTATCGGCGCGGGTGCCGTACTTCAGGTAATTCGTGCCCATGGTGAAGAAATCGAAAAAAGCCGCGGCGTTGTTGAGGCGCGGCGGCCCGCTGCAGGTCATGCGGGCGTAAAGCCGGCGCGTCAGGCGCAGCGCCTCGGGACCCGAGCCGGGAGCTATCCCCACGGGCTTCACCGATGGTCCCTTCCCCGCCGCGCAGCGGCACAGCGCCGGCTGGCCGGCCCCCTCGCGGAAAGTGTGGAAGACCGGGTCGTGCAGGTTGCAGCGGCCGTTCACGTAAACGCAGCCGAAAAAGCGGTAATCGAACACCTCGGTCTCCACCCGGGCCGCGCGGCATTCCCTGAAGATCTCCGCGCATTCCAGGGGCGCCACCTGGCTGGGCAGGATGAGCCGGGAGATCCCCAGGCGTATGAAATAGCGGGCCGTAAGCGAGTTCAGGCAGGGCTGCACGGAACTCAGGTGGACGGGCCCGGGCAGCGGGCGCTTCAGACGGGAGAACAGTTCGAACACGGAGGGGCTGGCCACTATGAAAGAATCCACCCCGTCCGCCGCCGCCCTCTCCAGCCGTGCGGCGAAGGTCTTCATCTGCCCGGCGGCGTAGGTGATGCGCATGGAATTCACGGCCAGGCTGAGTTTTTTACCCAGGGCGTGCGCCTTCCGGGCCGCGGCTTTCAGTCCGCCGCCCTTCAGCACCCCGTAGCCGAACGACGGCAGGTCCGCCACGGCGCAGTAGAGTTCGTCCGCGCCGGCGGCGGCCAAAGGCTCTATCTCGGAGAGGCGGGAAAAGCAGGAAACTATCTTCATTAACGCTATGATACAAAAAGCGGCGCACCCGCACGAAATCCCCTTATGCCCCCGGGAGGGGCCGGCGCCCACCCGCCGGGCGGCTAATTTGATAAAATATAGATAATTATGATATTCAACCGCTTTCTGGCAGCCGCCCTGGCCGTCTTCGCGGCAGTGCCCGTTTTGGCGGGCGAGCCCGCTCCCGCCCAGCCCGAAGCGGAAGAGCTGGGACAGGACCTGGTAAAGGACATCGACGGCTGGATAGGCCGCATAGCCCACAAGCTCGATTCCGACAAGCCGGTGACCTCCGAGGATTTCGATTCCGTCTTCGGGGAGTCCTTCTTCTCCGGCTCGCAGGACCCCATAGGGGACCTGGACCCCGAAGTGGTCTCGGACGACGAGCACGTGACCGTGAACCTGAAAGCCCCGGAGAACGCCGCCGATTCCATGAAAGTGGACATAGCCGGCAGCCGGATAAAGATGAATTACGAGCAGACGGAAACCCGGCAGGAGACCAGGGAGGACGGCAGCACCGTTTCCTCCTCCTTCTCCCGGCGCCGCTCACGCGTGATGGCGGTCCCAAAGGGCGCGAACCCGGCCAAGTACAAGGTCAGCGCGGCCAACGGCCGCGTCAGCATAATTTTCGACAGGCTGAAGAAGGGCAAGACCAAGACGGAGGCTTCCAAGTGAACACTGAGACTACCGCCCGCACTTTTCAGGAAATAGACGAGCGCCAGCAAAAGAAGTGGAAAGAGCAGAACGCCTTCAAGACGGCCCGCCTGCCCGGCAAGCCCAAGTTCTACTGCCTCGACATGTTCCCCTACCCGTCGGGCGACGGCCTGCACGTGGGCCATCCCGAGGGCTACACCGCCACCGACATCCTCTGCCGCTACAAGCGCATGAAAGGTTTCGAGGTGCTGCACCCCATGGGCTGGGACGCCTTCGGCCTGCCCGCCGAGAACTACGCCATCTCCACCGGCGTGCACCCGCGCGTGACCACCGAGAAGAACTGCTCCACTTTCCGCCGCCAGATAGACTCGCTCGGTTTCAGCTATGACTGGGACCGGGAGATAACGACCATAGACCCGGCCTACTACAAGTGGACGCAGTGGATCTTCCTGCAGCTCTTCAAGAAAGGCCTGGCCTACGAGTCAACCAGCCCCATCAACTGGTGCCCGAAGTGCAAGACCGGCCTGGCTAACGAGGAAGTGTTCCAAGGACGCTGCGACCGCTGCGAGACCGCCATTGAGAAAAAGAGCCTCAAGCAGTGGATGCTCAGGATCACCGCCTACGGCGACCGGCTGCTGGGCGACCTCGCCGGCACCGACTGGCCCCACTCCACCCGCCTCATGCAGGAGAACTGGATAGGCCGCTCGGAAGGCGCGGAGGTGGACTTCGCCCTGCCCGACGGCAGCAAGCTGACCGTTTTCACCACCCGCCCCGACACCCTCTACGGCGCTACCTACATGGTACTGGCCCCCGAGCACCCGCTGACGCTGAAGCTGGCCTCGCCGGAACAGAAGGCCACCGTGCAGGCCTATGTGACCGCCGCCGGCAACAAGAGCGACCTGGAGCGCACCGAACTCGCCAAAGACAAGACCGGAGTTTTCACCGGCGCCTACGCCGTGAACCCCGTCAACGGAGAGAAACTCCCCATCTGGACCGCCGACTACGTGCTGACCACCTACGGCACAGGCGCCATCATGGCCGTGCCCGCCCACGACGACCGCGACCACGAGTTCGCCATGAAGTTCGGCCTGAAGATAATTGAGGTTCTCAAAGCCCCCTCGGACTGGAAGGGCGAGGGCGCCTTCTGCGGGGACGGCACCGCGATAAATTCCGGCATCATAGACGACCTGCCCACCCCCGAAGCCAAGAAAAAGATAACCAAATGGCTCGAGGAAAAGGGCATAGGCCGCGCCAAGGTGAATTTCAAGCTGCGCGACTGGGTATTCGCCCGCCAGCGCTACTGGGGCGAGCCCTTCCCGCTAGTGCATTGTCCCAAGTGCGGCACCGTGCCGGTTCCAGAAAGCGAGCTGCCGGTACTGTTGCCCGAGGTGGAGAAGTACGAGCCCACCGGCACCGGGGAATCCCCCTTGGCCGCCATCGACGCCTGGGTTAATACCAAGTGCCCGGCCTGCGGCGGCCCCGCCAAGCGCGAGACCAACACCATGCCGCAGTGGGCCGGCTCCTGCTGGTACTACCTGCGCTATATAGACCCCAGGAACGCAGGCAGGTTCGTGGACAAGGAACTGGAGAAGGCCTGGATGCCGGTGGACCTCTACATAGGCGGCACCGAGCACGCCGTGCTGCATTTGCTCTACGCCCGCTTCTGGCACAAGGTGCTCTTCGACCTGGGCCACGTCTCCACCAGCGAGCCCTTCAAGAAGCTCGTGCACCAGGGCATGATCCTGGCATACTCCTACCGCGACTCCAAGGGCGTCTACCGGGGCTACAAGGAACTGGAGATAGCCGAGGACGGCACGGCGAAGACCGCCGACGGCGAGACCATAAAGCCGATGGTAGAGAAGATGTCCAAGTCCAAGAAGAACGTGATAAACCCCGATGAGGTGCTGGAGCGCTACGGGGCGGACGCCTTCCGCCTCTACGAGATGTTCATGGGCCCGCTGGAAGACTCCAAGCCGTGGAACATCCGCGGCATAGAGGGCGTGTACCGCTTCCTGCGGCGCGCTTACGCCTGGGGCCTGGAGCGCGCGGGCGCCCTGACGGACGCCAAAGCCGCCGGCCCGGACCTGATCCTGCGCCACCAGACCATAGACAAGGTTGGCACCGACATAGAGGCACTGAAGTTCAATACGGCCATTTCGGCGCTGATGATCTACCTGAACCGCCTGACGGAGCAGAAGGAGACCTCCCGCGAGGATTACGAGACCTTCATAACGCTGCTGCATCCGTTCGCGCCGCATATCGCGGACGAAATGTGGGAGCTGGCGGGCGGCAAGGGCACGCTGATGGCGCGCGCCTGGCCGCAAGCGGACAAGTCCGTCATCGCCTCGCGCGACATCGAAATACCCGTGCAGGTGAACGGCAAGGTGAAAGAACGCCTGAGTGTGAAAGAAACCACGCCGCAGGAAGAGATCAAGCGCCTGGCGCTGGAGAAGGCCGCGCCGCATACCGCGGGCAAGACGGTCCTGAAAGTTATCCTGGTGCCGGGGCGCCTGGTAAGCATAGTGGTAAAATGACTGGGGGAACTCATATGAAGAAATTGATACTGGTAGCGGCGGCACTGGGGCTCGCCGGCTGCGGCGCGTCGTCGGACATAATCTACAAGCCTGCGGAGCAGAAGCTGCCGCAGCACATCAAGCGCATAGCCGTGCGGCCTTTCGCCAACAAGACCCAACAGTTCGGCCTGGAGGAGAAGATCACCCTCAAGGTCATAGAGGAATTCCTCAAGAACGGCGAATACACCGTTTCCCCCGAGAACGCCGCGCAGGGCGTGATAGTGGGCGAGATCAGCCACTACATCCTCACCCCTATCCAGTACGACGTGAACCTGGTGCCCACGGTCTACAAGCTCAACGTCATAGCGGGCGTACGCCTGCTGGACAAGGAGTACAACCGCTACCTCTGGGAGGAGCCGGCCCTGCAGGTGACCAAGATGTACTCCGCCGCCAACCTGCCCGGCGGCCTTACCGAGGAGCAGGCGCGCGAAGCGCTCTGGGAGATCCTCGCCAAGGACGTAGTGATGCGCACGGTACAGGGCTTCGGCTCGGTCTCGAGCACTTCCCAGAAAAAAGTCCCGTCGGAAGTCCCGGTCTCAACGGGCACCGCGCAGTAAAAAAAGGACGCCGATGCAGACTCTGTCGCCCAAAGCCCTCGCGGACGAATGGGCTAAAAAAAAGACCAGGCCCGTCTATTACCTCTGCGGCGAGGAAACGGCCCTGAAAGAAGCCGCCCTGAAGCGGCTGGCGGCCCTCTTTAAGCCCGAGTCTTTCAACTTCTCGGTGCGCGACGCGGAAACCTCCGACATGCACCAGGTCCTGGACGAAGCGCAGACGGCCCCGATGCTGGCCGACGTGCGTTTCGTGGCCGTCAAGCACGCCGAAAAGCTCAAGAAAGACCCCATGAAGGCGCTGCTCGCTTACCTGGAAGATCCCTGCCCCAGCGCCTGCCTGCTCATCCTCGCCGACTGGCCCAGGGAAAAGGCCGACCCCATCCCCGCCGCCCTGACGGGCGACTGCGCGCTGGTGAATTTTGCCGCCATGTCCCCGGAACAGGCGGCCGACCACCTCAACGCCGTGCTGCTCGCCAAGGGCGTGAAGAGCGACGGGGCCGCGCTGGACCTGATGGTGGAGCTGCTCGGCTGCGATTCGCTGACCCTGGACGGCGAGGCGGAAAAGATCATCCTCTTCATGCACGGCCAGAACCGCGTCTTCACCGCCGAGGACGCCGTGGCCCTCGCCGGTTTCGCCAGGGCCCAGCATCCCTTCGAACTTTCCAACGCCGTCTGCGCCAGGCAGCCAGCCCGCGCCGCCGAGGCGGCCGCCAAGATGCTGGAGGGCGGGGCCGAACCGCTGGGCCTGCTGTCACAGGTCTCCAGGGCCGTGGAACGCATGCTGAAGGTGAAGCGCCTTGCCGCCGCGGGCGACGGGCCCGCGGCCGCTTACCAGGCCGGCATGTCCCCGGGCCAGTACCACGCCGCCCTGCGCGACGCAGGCGCCTATTCCGAAGACAAGCTGCTGCGCTCGCTGCGCCGCTGCCTGGAAGCGGAGGAGCTGCTCAAGTCCTCCTCAGGCCGCGACCCGGAGCTGGTGATACGCCAGCTGGTCTACGAGATCACCGGGACAAAATAGCAGAACCCCGGCTGACTGCGCCGGGGTTTGCTCTTTCACAGAAGAGGAAAGTTACTTTACGGACGGGTTCTGCGCTATCGACTTTACGCGGGCCGCGAGGCGGGACTTCTTGCGGGCGGCCGCTTTCCAGTGGATGGTACCGCTCTTGGCGGCCTTGTCCAGCAGAGAGTAGGTCTTGGGCAGCATCTTCTGCGCGTTGTCCATGTCCTTCTTCGCGACGAGCGCGCCGAATTCCTTGGAAGCGTCGTGAATGCGGGTCTTTACGCCCCGGTTCTTGGAAGCGAGTTTTTCTGATTTGCGCCAGGCTTTAATGGCGCTGGTGTGCCGTCCGGTCTTGAGTTTTGCCATAGTGAACATAGTTTATCATTCTATGGGAGAAAAAGCAAATTTTGCCCCCGCCAGCGGCCGCGACGCCGCAGGAGCCGCCTTTACCCGGGGCATGACCGGCATGGCCGGGGCGGGCCTTATAACCAAGGCCCTGGGCTATGCCCGGGACGCACTCCTGGTGGCCTTTTTCGGAGGCGGGGCCCTGGCCGACGCCTATTACGCCGCTTTCCGGATAGTCAATATCTTCAGGCGCACGGTGGGCGAAGGCGCCCTGAACGCGGTCTTTATCCCCCTGTTGGAGAAGGAAAAGGCCCGCAACGGCGGACACGCGGCCGGGTTCTTCGCTTCGGCCTGGACGGTGATCTTCTGGCTTTCGGCCCTGATAGGGGTCGCCGGGCTGGTCTTCAGGAGGGAGCTGGTGACGCTCGCGGCCTGGGGCTTCAAAGGCACGCCCGGCCAGCTGGAGCTGACCGCCCTGCTGATGGCGGCCCTGATGCCCCACCTGCTGTTCGTGAACGTTTCCGCCCTGTTCACCGCGGCCCTCAATTCCGCCCGCAGGTTCTTCCTGCCGGCCCTGGCCCCCGCGGCCTTTTCCGTCACCGTCATAGCCCTGCTGCTGGCCTACCATTTCGGCCTTTTCGCCGGCCTGGACGAGAGGAGCAAGATCATAGCGCTGGCCGTGGCCGCCTCCGCGTCGGGCCTGCTGCAGGCCGCGGCCCTGCTCCCGGCGCTGCGGCGCGAGGGCTACGGGCTTTCTTTCTCAAATCCGTTGCGGAACTTCTCGGCGGCCCCTGCCCTGCTGGCCGCGGCGCCCGCGGCCTTCACCCTGGCGCAGGACCAGCTCTCCATGCTCATCAGCACCGCCTACGCCAGCTTCCTGCCTGCCGGCGCCATAACCGCCATCTACAACGCGGCGCGCCTGGTGCAGTTCCCGGTCTCGCTCTTCGCCGCGGCGGCCGCCGCCGTCTCGCTGCCGGAGCTGGCCGCCCGCACCGCCGCCGGCGACTCCGAAGGCTTCCGCCACCAGCTGAAGCTGGCCTTCTCCTCCTCCTGGCTTATCCTGCTGCCGGCCGCGCTCGGCATAGCCGCAACCGCCCTGCCGGTCTGCCAGGCGCTGTTCGAGCACGGCCGCTTCCTGCCGGAGCACAGCCGGCTGACGGCCTGGACGCTCACCTGCCTGGCCCTGGGCCTGCCCGCCTACGGGTTCAACAAGGTTTCAGCTTCCGCCCTCTACGCGCTGGGCCGGCAGAAGGAACCGATGGTAATTATTTCCTGCCAGCTGGCCCTCAACGCCGCCCTCTGCCTGCCGCTGGGCCGCCAGCTGGGCGCCGGCGGCCTGATGCTGGCCACCTCGTTCAGTTCCTGGGCGGCAGCCATCGCCTTCCTGGTGGTGATACGGCGCCGCTGCGGCTTCACCCCATTCTCCAGCCTGCCGCTCATGCGCCCGCTGTTGGCCGCCCTGGCCGCCGGCGGCACGGCCCTGGGCCTGCGCCTGCTCCTCGCCGGCGCCGGCCCGCTGCTCGTCACGGCCGCGGCGGTCCCCGGCGCGGTGCTGGTTTATTTCTCGGGCCTCAGGCTGCTCCGGGTGGAGGAGCGCAAACTGATCACGGGCGGCAGGTTCTGATGGACCTCTCCCACCTCCCGGACAAACCGGGCGTCTATCTGATGCGCGACGCCGCCGGCACGGTGCTCTACGTGGGCAAGGCTAAGAACCTGCGCGCGCGGGTCTCGCAGTATTTCCATAAGACCCCTTCCGACCTGCGCCGCAAGATCCCCAACCTGGTGGCGCTGATACGCCGCATAGACTACGTGGCCAGCGCCAGCGAGCGCGAAGCCCTGCTCACCGAACGCCAGCTGATACAGCGCCTGCAGCCTTTCTTCAACGCCATGTGGAAGGACTCCAAGTCCTATCCCTACATAGAGGTGACCAGGGAGGATTTTCCCCGGGTGCTGTTCACCCGCCGTAAACTACGCGACGACGGCCTGTATTTCGGCCCCTACCCCAAGGTGGAGCCGCTCAAGAAGCTCATGGCGCACCTGTGGCGGATAAAGTTCATAAACCTGCGCCGCTGCCGCTGGGATTTTTCTCTGGAAAAGCCGCTGGAGGATAAGAAGATAAAGGCCTGCCTGTATTTCCACACCGGCCAATGCACCGCCCCCTGCGCCGGGCGGATCTCGCGCAGCGCCTACGCCGCCCTGGCCGCGCGGGTGGCGGATTTCCTCAGGGGAGATTTCGCCAAGCTCCGCGCCGGTTTCAGGGCGAAGATGGAAAAAGCCTCGGCGCGGCTGGCTTACGAAGAGGCCGCCCTCTACCGTGATTTCCTCGGCGCCTTCGACCACATGGAAGAAAGGGTGCTGGTAGGCAAGCTGGAACCGGATTTCCTGGAGAACGCGGTGACCCGCACCGGCGCGGTTACGGCCCTCAAAACCGCCCTGGGCCTGGCCAAGCCGCCGGCGCACATAGAAGCCTTCGACACCTCCAGCCTGTTCGGCCGGCAGGCAGTGGGTTCGTCCGTCTGCTTCGTCAACGCCGAGCGCCACCCCGGGCATTACCGGCACTACAAAATAAATTTCAAGAACCTGCCTTCGGGCTCGGATGATTTCGCCATGATGGAGGAGATAGTGGGCCGGCGCCTCGCGCAGATAGCGCGCAGGGGCGAGCCGCTGCCGGACCTGCTCCTGATAGACGGCGGGCCCGGCCAGCTCGCGGCCGCCATGAAAGCCATGGCGGCGGCCAAAGTGAAACTGCCGGTCATCAGCCTGGCCAAGCGCCTGGAGGAGATCTACTCCCCCCGCTTCGCGAAACCGCTGCTGCTGGACCGCGCCCACCCGGGCCTGCGCCTGCTGCAGGCGCTGCGCGACGAAGCCCACCGCTTCGGCATCACCTACCACCGCAAACTGCGCGGCAAGTCCGAATTAGAGGGCTGAGATGACCAAAGAGCAAGTCCTGTCCGAGATGAAGAAATACACGCCTTTCCAGCAGGCGGTGTGGAAAGCCTGCCTGCGCATCCCGAAAGGCGAGACGCGCAGCTATAAATGGATAGCGGAACAGAAGAGAAACCGGGCGCGGTTTACGCACGCGCCCGGCTCACTACCTCCGCAAGTTGACCTGCAACAGATTCATACCAAGGGCCAAGTGTTCTGTCCAAGGGTTACCGAGACCTCACTAGGCGGAACCCGATGTTGCCGCGGCGGAGGTCGGGGTCGTCGCCGATGCGGTAATCGGCCCGCAGGCTCCTGGCGTCAAGGTGGGCGAAGGAACCGCCACGCAGCACCCGGCGGGAGCCCGCAGCTTCAAACGCACTGCCGTCAACAGGCGCGCCTTTATACGAATCCTGATACTTATCCTGCACCCATTGCCAGACATTTCCCGCCATATCACACAAACCCTGCGCGGTGTTTCCGGCAGTTTTTGAGCACACCGGCATCGTGCTGTTTTTGCCGCAACCATAACCGCCGTTTCCATACATCACGGCCTTGTCGCAGGTCGGCTCATCATTACCCCAGGGATATTTCTGATTCTTGCCGCCGCTCGTAGCCGCATATTCAAACTCGGCCTCGCTGGGCAGTCTTCCGCCTTTGAATTTGGCGTACTTGCTCGCCTGGTCCCAACCCACGCAGTTGATCGGGTGAAGGTGGCGGCCAGCCACACCCCAGTTGCAATACTCGCCGGTGCCCGGTTCCGTACACTCGCCTTTGATCACGCACTCAGCGTATTGTTCCACGGTCACAGCTGTCTTGGACATCTCAAAGGTTTTAATGGCCACCTCATGGATCGGCTTAGCGTCTTCAAAACCTTTCTCGCCGCTGTCGGTCCCCATCGTGAACTTCCCGCCATTGATGGCAACCCACTCTATCGGTTTGGAAGGCGCTCCGGCGGACGGATCGTTCCCGGCGACATAGCCTTTGTTGATACCTTTAACCGCCACAGCTTTCGGCTCCGGGATATTGCCGCTATTTTTATCAAAAACGGGGATACTGGTATCGAACTTCCCGTTGTCGGCCACAGCATCCCTGAGGTCCGCCGGAATATTCCTATGCGAGCTTTTAATATAGCTAACCCCCGCCGCCGTCACAATTACGGCAGCGAGGATATATTTCTTCCAGTTAGTCATAAGTCCTCCTTAACATATTCCTTGTCACCACAATCCCAATAGGAGTATACCCCGGTTCTGCGAGTAATTGCATGAGGCATAAGACCCGGCAATTCGGCCGGTTTACCCAGGAGGCGGCAATTCTTTAAAATAGATGTTTGCAAGAATTGCGCTCTCGGTATTCCTGCCTGAGGCCCATTTCTGCTATAGTCAGATACAGCAAGAGGGTGAATTATGCCTACGATATTTTCAGAAACCATAAAAGAACTCCGCAAGGAGGCGGGGTTCCGCACCGCGTACCAGTTCTATCATAGCAACGGAGGCAAAAATATCCTTAAAGTCAGCTACCGCGGCTGGCTTCTTACGGAAGAAGGAAAAACCCTCCCCCCATTCAAGATCCTGGGGACCCTGATGTACACGCTACGCTGCATCCCGTGCAGCGAAAACGGAACGCGCTTAATACTCTCCTGGCTCAGAACGGCGCATGGCGAGGAAGATTTTAGGCAATTCCTGGAGCCTCTGTTCAAGTTCCCCCGGAATTCCATCGCTTCCCCTCTCCATAAAGTGATACACCGGTCCTTATCCAACCGCAAAGTGCACATCACTCCGCTGCAGGTGGAGACCATCGCAAAAAGCACGGCAAACTATCTTTGCTGGGTGGCGATGTCGAATGATACCGGAAAATGGGACGCAAAGGCCTTAGCCTCGCAACTTGGCCTGCCTGTTTCCGCCGCCGAAAAAGCGACCAAAGACCTCAAGGCGGCCGGTCTTTTAAAAGAACCGGCCAAGGGACTATATAAATGTCCCATGCCCGACGCAATGCGGGAATTCCCGCGCACACGGACCTCCGTTCCGGCCTTGAAGAAACTTATGGCCTTGCGTACAGCTTTAGTGGCCCAGGGAGATGTGCTATATTCACGCAGCGGAATTTTACGCGCGAACCAGAAGGATTTAGCCAACTTCTTTCCACTGTTCTCGCTTAACCTCTCCTCGGCGGAGGCTTACGCCGTCACAGAAAAAGCGAAAGGAACGGCGCTCTTCTCAGTAGAGGGAAGGATAGTCAAGATACGGGATTTTTAGCGGGCCGCGGCCCCGCTGGGACGGCGGCCCACAAAAAGAGAACGTCCGGGGCCCTTCCGGATCAGCCGCCGGGCATTCCAAGAGTCCTTTCCACTGTCCCGCAGATAAAATCAAGAGGCGCGGTTTTGGAAAAGAACCCGACGCAATTGCGTTCTATACGGAAAACATTGCGCATCCCCGGGTCAAAATCGCTTCCCGTACAGACAAGTACGGGGATGCGCGCGGTTTCCTCCTCCTGTAAAAGGGCCCGCAGCGTTTCCAGCCCTGACATTCTGGGCATCATAACATCCATTATTATCAGGTCGGGAAGCGCGGTCTTCGCCAGCTCAACGCCCGCCTCTCCGTCTTCCGCGGCAATGATATTGAACGTTTCGCACATTGCGGCTGCGAGCAATTCCCGGAAACACCGGTCGTCGTCCACTATAAGCACTGTTTTAGATTTAGCATCCATAGATAAATTCCCGCCTCCCGCAACCGGGCCGCCTACCAGACCGGAGAGAAATAGCGGGCTTCGCAGGGCGGCAATATTTTCACTACCATCACCTCCGCCCCATCACTGGCCACGCCGGACCACGGCAGCGTTTCCCAGCCTGTTAAACTTGGGGACTCCCCAGCGGCGTATATTTTATCGCCGTTTACCCCCAGCGCCTTCACAAAGTCATGGCCGCCACCCCCAAGCCATTGGGCCCAATTAAGGGCCGGCGCGGCGCCGTCCTGGAGCTCTATAACGAAACCTTCTTGCCCGCCGCTGTGCGCGCCCTGCCAGGTTACCGTCTCCCAGGAGGTCGCACTATCAGACTGCCCTCCCACATAGATCTCGTCCCCGTTCACAGCCAGGGCAGTGACTTGCGCACCGCCGTCCCCACCCAGCCATTGGCCCCAGTTCAGCGTAGGCGCGGCGCCGTCCTGGATCTCTATTACAAAACCATCCGAACCGGAGCCGTTCACCCCCTGCCAGGTTACGGTCTCCCAGGAGGTCGGACTCCAGGTATATCCTCCCACATAGATCTCGTCGCCGTTCACAGCCAAGGCCTGGACGGTATCATAGCCACTCCCGCCCAGCCATTGGCCCCAGTTTCGCGCCGGGG
>MGTV01000025.1 GCA_001799635.1 Elusimicrobia bacterium GWA2_62_23 | reverse complement strand
CGCGTGACGCGGAAGATCTTGCCCACTTCTTCCAGGGTCCGGGGGTAGCCGGTCTCGATGCCGAAGCGCAGCTTGATGATCTTGGCCTCGCGGTCGGTCAGGGTGTCGAGGATCTTGGTCACCTCGCGGCGCCGCAGCAGGTCCATCGCGGAGTGGGACGGCGGCAGGCCGCCCTTGTCCTCGATGAAGTCTTCCAGGTGGGAATCCTCGTCCTCGCCGATGGGGGTGGACAGGGAGATGGGGTCCTGCATGATCTTCAGGGCGTTCTTCACCTTGTCCATCGAGATGTGCATGTGCTTGGAGTATTCTTCGATGAGCGGGTCGCGGCCGAATTCCTGGCGGTACTTGCGCGTCACCTTCATGAGCTTCGAGACCAGTTCCTTCATGTGCACCGGGATGCGGATGGTGCGGGCCTGGTCGGCGATGGCGCGGTTGATGCTCTGACGGATCCACCAGGTGGCGTAGGTGGAGAACTTGAAGCCGCGCTTGTACTCGAACTTCTCCACGGCCTTCATGAGGCCCAGGCCGCCTTCCTGGATCAGGTCGGACAGTTCAAGGTTCGAGTTCACGTGCTTCTTGGCGATGGACACCACGAGGCGGAGGTTGGCGCGGATGAGCTTCAGCTTGTCCTGCAGGATCTGGTCCTCGAGGAAGGTGATCTTGTCGTTGAGGGACATGAAGTCGTCGGGGTTGATCGGGAGCGTGCGGATGAGGTGGTGCTCGCGTTCCTTGACGGCCTTGATGTTCTCGATGGCGGCTTCCACTTCCTGGGGGTTGTAGCCCCACTTGCTCTTGAAGGCGGCGGGGCGCAGGCGGCCGCGGCCCACCAGCTCGTGGTCGTGCTGGAGCTTCACCAGGTCGCCGTAGGATTTCTGGTAGCGCTCCAGTTCCAGGCGGTATTCGCGGATCTTGTGCGCCAGGTTCTTGATCTTGTTGGTGAGGCGCTTGATCTTCTCCTGGTTCAGGTTCAGGTTGATGATGTTCTTGACGATGTCCTTGCGCTTCTTGTCTATGACGCCGGCTATCTTCTTGCGCATCTCGTTGGACAGGGAGGGCTTGTTCATGCGCTCGGTGAGCTTCAGGATCTCGCGCTCGGTGCGCGTGATGAGTTTGGCGATGTTCTTCATCTTGCGCTTCATCGCCGAGAGTTCCTGGTTGGACTTGCGGCCGCGGGGCATCAGCTCCTTGGTCGTCATCTCGTCCTGCTCTATGAGCGTTTCCCAGTTGCGGATCTCGCGCATGGTGATAGGGGATTCCAGCACCAGCATGCGCAGTTCGCGCTCGCGTTCGCGGATGTTGCGGGCCAGGGTGACTTCCTCGTCGCGGGTCAGCAGCGGCACCTTGCCCATCTCGGAGAGGTACATGCGGATGGAGTTGGAGACGTCCGGCGTCGCGCTCCATTCCTCGGTGTAGGCCTCGCGTTCGGAGGCGGCCACCATCTTGAACTTCTTGCGGTCCACCACCTGGATGCCCAGGTCTTCCAGCGTGCCCATGAGCGTGTCTATTTCCTCGCTCGACATGGACGCGTTGGTCAGGGAGCGGTTCATCTCCTCGAGGGTGATGTAGCCGTGCTCCTTGCCGAGTTCCACCAGGTCGCGTAAGGCTTTTTTAGGCTGTGCCATTGTTAGTCTCCTAGTCTGCTCTCAGAAATCACTTCGACGACTTCAGTTCCCCGGCCAGGCGCCGGAACTCCTGCAGTTCGGCCGCGGTGAGCGAGGCTATGCGCCCCTTCATCTCCGTCCAGCGCCGCTGCAGGGCAAAACGTTTGAGCATCCGGACCGCGCCCGAGGCGTTCTGCGCGGCCGAGATCTCGCCGCCCGGGTCCGAGACCGCCAGGCCCATCACCAGGGCCGCCTGCTCCGGGAATTCCGCGCTGATGGCCTGGGGGATCCTGGTCCTGGCCTCCGGCGGCAGCGCCAGGATGGCGGAGAACAGGCTGCGGGCCATGGGGTCCGAAAAATCATCGGGGGAGAGCGCCGCCGCCTGCTCTATCAGGGCGGGGTCGCGCAGCATCAGCTGGATGAACCCGCGTTCTATGGGCGGCATGGAGACGGCCTGCGGCGCCTCGCGCCTGGCCTCGCGCTCGGGGCGGACCACCACTTTCCTGAGCTGCTTGAGCACCGAGGCCTCCTCCACGCCGAAGCGGGTGGCCAGGGACTTCACCCATTCGCTCTTGAGGATCTCGTCGGGCTGCTTGGCCACGGTCTCGAGCAGCAGGGCTATGGCCTGCGCCTTTTCCTGCGAGGTGGGGGGCGTCTTGCGGTTCTTGAAGAACAGGTTCATGCGGAATTCCAGCGTGTCCGCCGCGGCGGCTATCTTGCCTTCGAATTCGGCGCGGCCGTGGTCGTTGAGGAACTCGTCGGGGTCCTGGCCGGTGCCGAGGTTGGCCAGGCGCACGTACAGACCGGACTCCATGAAGACCTCGGCGGCCCTGACGGAGGCCTGGATGCCGGCCCGGTCGTCGTCGAACATCACCACGGTGTCCTTGGCGTAGCGGCCGATGAAAGAGGCGTGCTCGGCGGTGAGGGCGGTGCCCAGCGGGGCCACGGCCCAGTCCACGCCGTGCTGGTGGGCGCCTATCACGTCCATGTAGCCTTCCAGGAGCAGCAGCCGGCCGCTCATGCGTATCTGCGGCAGGGCCTCGTGGATGCCGTAAAGCGTGCGGCGCTTGGAGAACAGGACGGTCTCGGGGGAGTTCAGATATTTCGGCTGCGCCTCGGGGTCCAGGACGCGGCCGCCGAAGGCTATGGTGTCGCCGGCCTGGCCGCGGATGGGGAACATTATGCGCCCGCGGAAGGTGTCGCCGGTGCGGCCGCCCTCGCGTTCGGTCACCAGGCCCGCTTTAAGGGCCAGGTCCTTGGTCCAGCCTTTGGCTTTGAGCTCGGCCATCAGCGCGTTGCCGTTGGCGGGCGCCCAGCCCAGGCCGAAGCGCTCCACGGTGGCCTTGCTGAGGCGCCGCTCGCCCAGGTACAGGCGGGCCTTTTCGCCTTCGGGGGCGAACAGGGCCTTCTGGTAGAAGGCCGCCGCGTGGGCCAGCATCTTCTTGAGCTCCAGGCGCTCCTTGTCCGCTTCCGTCATCTCGTGGGTGCGTTCGTCGCCGTACTCCACGCCCGCTTTGAGGGCGAGCTTGCGGGCGGCTTCGGGGAAAGTGAGGCCTTCGATCTTCATGACGAAGGAGAACAGGTCGCCGCCCTCGCCGCAGCCGAAGCAGTGGAAGATCTGTTTGTCGGGACTGACGTTGAAGGAGGGGGTCTTCTCGTTGTGGAAGGGGCAGTTGGCCTTGAAGTTGCGGCCGGCCTTCTTCAGGGCGGGCACGTACTCCCTGATGACATCCACGATGTCCAGTTTCTCTTTGATCTTTTCTATTACTGGTGAAGAACCCATTAATGTGCCGGAATTCGGAAATAGGCAAAAAGCCGCGCGGACCGTGATCCGCGCGGCCGTTGTGGAAGGAGCCTGTTAGTAGGCCCTTCTGCCTTTGCGGACTTTACGCCGGGCTTCCTGGGACTTTATCTTGCGCTTCATGCTCGGGGGCATATAGTGCTCCCGGCGCTTGATCTCCTTGAGGATGCCGTTGCGCTCGCAGTCGTGTTTGAAACGCCTGAGAGCTTCTTCGATAGATTCTTCGTCTCTTACTTTGACAAATACCACGCTGATCACCACCTTTGGGTATGCAAACTTGAAATCTTTTGGCGTCTAGCCGGGGGGCCAGAGCAGCTTTCTGCCGCCGAGCAGGTGGTAGTGCAGATGGTCCACCGACTGGCCCGCGCCCTTGCCGTTATTGGTAACGAGCCGGAACGCGCCTTCAACCTTTAAAACTTTAGCCACTTTCGCGGCCGCCAGCTGCAGCTTGCCCAGGAGCTCCGCGTCCGCTTCCGTCGCGGCGGTCAGCCTGTCTATGTGGCGGCGGGGTACTATCAGCGCGTGGGTGGGGGCCTGCGGGTTAAGGTCCAGGAACGCCACCACGTCCGCGTCGTCATAGACGACCTTGGCGTTGATCTCGCCAGAAGCGATCTTACAGAAGATACAATCCGCCATTAGCCTTATATTTTATATTTTATAAGGCCCCGGGGCAATGGGGGACTAGAACTGGGAGAGGGGGAGGGTCCGTTCCTTGAACTTGCCGGGGGTGTATTCGGCTTTGAGCACCGAGCGGTGGCTCTTTTTTATGCGCAGGGCGTGGACCCCGGCCTTGCGCGCCTGGATGATCCCCGCGTCCGTGGCCGCGGCGTACAGCACGAAGCGGCGGCGCTCCAGGACGCGGTATTTCTCGTCTTCCGTGCGGGGAAAGTAAAAGTAGTCGGCCAGGCGGCGCCAGGAGGCTTCCAGGCTGTCTGCGCCTTCCTGCCCGCGGTCGCAGAACACGGCTATTTTCACCCCCAGGGCCTTGAGGGTCCAGGCCGTCAGCCAGGGCACCGGCTTGAGCCGCTCGTAAGCGTAGGAGCGGTTGACGGCGTTCCAGTAGTCGGGAGTGCCGGGCGACAGCTTGTCCTTCTCCGCGGCCTGGAAGGCGGGGGTGGAATAGGAGAGCCCGTCGTCGTATTCGAAGCCGGCCTGGAAGCCGATGAGCGAGTTCACGCTGAACAGGAATCCCCAGGCGCCCGCCAGTACGCAGAACGCCTTGAACCTGGAGAACCAGCGGCTGAAAAAGCCGGGCGGCGGCTTGGGCTGCTGCTGTTCGGGCATCAGTTCCTCACCAGCCTGCCGCCGGCGGGGCGGCCGCAGGCGCGCTGCCGGGCGAAGCACCAGCCTACCACTTCGCGCAGGTAGCGCCGGGAGTTGGCGAATTCCATGGCGCTGGAGAGCACCGGGTTGTCCTTGCCGCCCACGAAAGAGTCGGGGACGGCGAGCCTGTAGACGTGGCCCGGGACCAGCGGGCCCCGGCCGGTGCCGGCGTGGTCGAACACGCCGTCCTTGTAGAAGAGCTGCAGGCCGGCCACGCCTATCTCGCCCTGCGGGATCGCCGCCAGGGCGCGCTCCAGGTCGTCGCCGCGGATCTTCACGAAGACCACGTTGGAGTCCAGGGGGAAAGCGGAATAGAGGTTGCCGACGGTAACCGGGCCGCTGGAGAAACCGACGGCCGGCTCCTTGAGGCCTATGATGGCGGCGTTGGTGCGCGCCCAGCGCTGCATGCAGTCGGCGGTGAAATCGGCCGCGGGCGTGTCGTCCTTGTCGGCCAGCGGGAGCGGGTCGGTGAGGAACCCTACCTTCCTTGCGAAGTGGGAGGAGGCGTATTTGCGGTGGCCGGCGATGATCTTCAATACGCCCTGGTCCTGGCCGTATTTTTCCTGCAGCAGCGGGAGCTTCTTCCAATTCAGGTCTTTCACCTTGCCGGTGGCGGGCTCCAGCTCCAGTTCGATCCTGGCCGCGTGCAGCGTTTCCAGCCCGGCGGGGGCCACCCAGGCGCGGCCGGCCTTGAAAGGTTTCTTTACCGAGGGCTCGTCGGTGATCACCAGGTCTATGCGCGGCCCCTTGGCGAGGAATTCCTTAAAGAACTCGGGCGCGGCCTTGTCCTTGGGATTAACGCTGAGGAGCATCACTATGATCTCCGCGCCCGAGTCGCGCAGCGCCTTCACGGCCCGCGCGGTCTCGTAGCTTTCCTTCTCCAGTTTGTAGTTCAACAGGTACTTGGCGCGGTTGGGCTTGCCGGGCGCGGTTATGAGCGCTGAGAAGACGCCCACCTTGCGCCTGCCGGCGTTCAGTACCACCTGGCTGCGCAGGAAGTCCGGCTTCTTGTTGGTCTTGAGGTAGAGGTTGGAGGCCAGCAGGGGGACCTTGGAGCCTTCTGCCAACTTCTGCAGTTCCTTGGGCGAAAGGGCGAGGTCTTCCATGCCCAGCGCGGCGGCCCCGTAAGGCACGGCGCCCAGACAGTCCGCGGCCGAGCGCCCGCGGGTCAGCCAGCCCTCGGGGGTGGCGGAGAAGAGGTTGCCGGTGTCCAGGGCCAGCTTCGGGGCGTTCTCCCCGTCGTAAAGCCGCTTGAAGACCGCGTAGCCGCCGGCCAGCTTATCCTTAAGCGCCGGCTCCGGCCTGGCCCAGAGCCTGCCCTGGCCCCGCCCGGTGGCGAAGATCACGACCTTCTCTTTTTTCGCGCAGGCCGCGGCCAGCAGCAGCAGGGCCGGCAGGGCGTGTTTCAGGAGTCGGGGGAGGCTCATTTATTGCAGGCGGACTATCCTCCCGCCTTCGGGCGCGGTTTTTACCGGGTTGGCCTGTATGTCCTTCATGAGCAGTTCCCGGATGGGCTGCATGGTGTCGTCGAGCTTTTGGGCCTCTTCGAACACCTTGCCGCCGGTGCCGCCGGTGGTGAGGTAATTGTTGGTGACCACGGAGAGTTTGTCTCCGTCGGTTACGGGCTTGCCTTTGTGCTCCAGGGCGATGTCCCTGGGGCCTTCCGGGGTCTGTCGGAATTTTACCTTCAGGCCGGAGACCTGCAGTTTGGAGGCGCCGCCGCGCAGGTTGTCCGCCAGCAGGCGCTTTAGCTGTTCCCCGGTCAGGGTCAGCTTCACCAGGGTGTTCTCGAAAGGCATGATCTGGAAAATGTCGCGGATACGGATCTCGCCTTTCTTCATGTCGGAACGGATGCCGGCCGTATTCTGCAGGGCCACGTCCGCGCCAGATTGTCTCCGCATGGCGTCGGTGAACCAGTTGCCTATGTCGGAGTCCAGCCCGGCGGGGGAGGCGCCCAGGTCGGCGTCGCTTTTGGAAATTACCTTGCCCATCTCCTTGTCCACCATGGCGCTGTAGCCTTTAAGGGTCTCGAGCACCGCCTGGTCCTCGCCGGTCACGTCGGTCCAGAGCGGGACCAGCTGCGCCGTGGCGCCCTTGAACCTCCCGGTGGCATCGTCGAACTCCAGCAGCACTTTCGTGGCGCTGGTCAGGCCGAAATAACTTTCGGCTATGAGCGAGCCGCTCTCTTTGTCGAGGTAGCCTTTCTCGAGGCCGGTATGGATGTGCCCTCCGAAGACCACTTCGGCTTTGGAGGCGCGGGCGATGGCGAGGGTGCCGTAGTCGGCCTGCTCGGGCTTGAGGGTCCAGGTGGAGACGTCCACCCGGCCGTATGCGTCGCCGCCCAGTCCGACGTGCGCCAGCACTATCACGGCGTCCGCCTTATCCTGCTCCCGGGCGATGCCTGCCCAGCGCGCCGCCTCGGCGGCTTCGTCCTTGAACTCCAGGTGCTTTACGTTGGCGGGCAGGGTGGAAGTGACCGTGTGGCGGCCCGCTATGCCGATGACGGCGATCTTCTTGCCGGCCCGCTCCACTATCACGTAAGGTTTCAGGTAGTCGGGCGCGGCCCCGGTCTCTTTAACGTAAACGTTGGCGCCCAGCCAGGAGAAACTGGAGGCGGCGACCACCAGTTTCAGGTTGGCCTCGCTGTAATCGTAGTCGTGGTTGCCGACGGTAGCGGCCGAGTAGCCGAGCTGGTTCATCAGGGCCGCGGTGGCCATGCCCTTGGTGAGCGTGCCCTCGGGCGTGCCCTGGAAGGTGTCGCCGGAGTCCAGAAGGACCCTGTCTTTGTCCGCTTTCACCAGATTAGCGAAGGCCGCGAAGCCGCCGATGGTCCGGGTGGAATTAGCCTTATCCCATTTGGCGGGGCGGGAAAAATACCAGCCGTGCACGTCGCTGGTGTGATAGAGGGGGATGGTCAGGGCCCAGGCCTGGACCGGCAGGGATAGCAGCAGGGCGGCGAGTAGTCTTTTCATGGGGCTCCTATATGCGAGAGAGGGCTTCGGCGCAGCGCTCGAAGGAATCGAAGGCGGCGTCCAGCCCGGAGTATATACTACTAAATTTGAGATTTTGGGTGAATTCTCCGGAGTCCCGGTCCGCGGCGGCCTTGGCCTGGGCCAGGACCTTGCGGCCGGAGGCGCAAAGCCCCAGGGCGTTGGCGAGGGCCGCGGGGCCGGAGCCCGCCGACAGGAGGCGCGGGGCCATGGCGCAGGCCTGCTGCAGGAAAACCAGGGCCTGGGCCGCCGCGTCGGGGCGCGCGTCCAGCAGCGCCATGTCGGCGAAGGCCTTTTCCAGGCGGATCACGAAATCTTCGGAGGCGTGCAAAGCGCGGTAGGCCGCCGGGCGTTTTCCGCCCTTGGCCCCGGCCCGGACCAGGGCGCGGCGCAGCGGGGGGAAGAACTCGGAGCCCAATTCCGGGTGGCTCATGAGGTCGCCCAGGGCCGGGCCGCAGCGGTCCAGGGCTGATAGCGCGGCCCGTATACGGGCGTCGGTCAGGGCCAGCCAGAGTCTCTTCATGCTATAAGGAATGATAAATAATTAGCGGGCCCGCAGTAAACAGCGTGCTTCGTAATAAAAAACCGGGGGAGGCTTTGGGCCTCCCCCGGCTGGCAGTAAACCAGGCGCTGTTTAGCGCTTGGAGAACTGGAAGCGTTTGCGGGCTTTGGGCATACCGGGCTTCTTGCGCTCGACCATGCGGGAGTCGCGGGTCAGGAACCCGGCCTTCTTCATGGAGGCGCGGAAGCTGTCGCCGAGGCTGGCGATCGCGCGGGAGATGCCGTGGCGGATGGCGCCGGCCTGGCTGGCCACGCCGCCGCCTACCACTTTGACCACGCAGTCGAACTTCTGGTCTTTGGCCAGGTCGAAGGGCCTGGTTATTTCGTGGCGGAGGCGGGGATTATTGCCGAAATATTCCTCGGGGGTCTTGGCGTTGATGGTGATCTTGCCTTCGCCGCCCTGGGACATGCGGATCTGGGCCACGGAGGTCTTGCGGCGGCCGGTGGCGAGAATGAGGTTCTTGTTTTCCATGTTTTCTAGTCCTTAAGTTTACTTACTTCGCGGCCTTGGGGGCGGGGAACTGGGTCTGGGCCCCGGAGAAGAGGCGCAGGCGCTTGAGGCGCTTGGCGCGCATCGTGTTGTCGTCGAGCATGCGCTTGACGGACAGTTCGAGCACCTTCGTGGAATCGTTCTCCATCTGGCGCTTGTACGGGATGGTCTTGGCGCCGTTGGCGTAGCCGGAGTGGCGGAAGTAGAACTTGGCCTCGGCCTTGTTGCCCGTGATGCGGAGCTTGTCGGTGTTGGTGACAACAACGAAATCGCCGCAATCTGTGTTGGGGGCGAAGTCGCGCTTATGCTTGCCCATCAGGAGTACGGCTATCTTCGTCGAGAGACGGCCAAGCACCTGGTCGGAAGCGTCGAGGAAATGCCATTTCCTGGTTTTTTCGGCCGTGTCGGCTTTGGGCAAAGTGGTTTTCTGTGTCATAGTCATATTATGATACAAAATTTTCCGCCCTTATGCAAAGGAGGGCTCAGGGGTAGGCTATCAGGCGGACTTCGATACGGCGGGCGGAAACGTCTCCGAAGGAATACGCTGTGAAAGTGGTTATCTCTACCAGGGCGTCCGCGCAGGTGCTGCGGTGGGGCAGGGGATACTCCGGTATCCCTGTCTGGTTGTTCATGTATACGGGTCTTGTCTCGTTGCCTTCGTAAAAAATCCGCCGTCCCTTGTCCGGGTTGCTAAGGCACCAGACGGCGGTCTTTCCCAGCGCCGCCGCAGGCGCGGCCATGGCCGAGTCATAGGTGAGTCCCAGCGCCCGCGCCTCTCTCACCTTCTCGGCCAACGCCGCTTTGGCGGCCAGCCGGCCCTTGAGTCCCGAGGCGGCTTCGCGGGTGTTCAGGGTGAGGATGGCTATCAGCGGGACTATGATCACTACCGCCAGCAGCAGGGTGAGGATGTTCTTGAGGTGTCCCGACATTTATTCTCCGCGCCAGATCCGGCCGTTCTCGCAGAAGCGGCGTTTTTTAGAGGCCGCGCCGCCGAAGAAGCCGGTGTGGGATTCGCCGCCGCTGAGATCGGCCTCGCCGCTGCGGTATTGCTCTACCAGTTGGGGCAGCTTTATATTCTCGTTGGTCATGCAGATCTCGCTGGCCTGGTAGCACAGCATGTAGCGGCTGCGGGCGCCGTCCCGGATCTCCTTGACATTGAGCGGGGGGGTCTTGAGCACGTCCTCTGGACAGGTGGTGACCTTGAGCAGCCACAGGTATTCAGGCTCCGAGATCTCGCGGTACCCGGACTTCTCCAACTCGGTAATTTCCTTGTTGGCCTGCACGGCCTGGGGGCTGGCCGGCACCGGCTCGTAGGGCAGCAGCCAGTTCTTCTTGCCTTTAGCCGAAGTCCGCCAGAGCTCCTCGCCTTCCGGGGTGAGCTTGCCGGCGGCGTCGAACGCCTTGTCTCCGGCCAGGGTGCGCAGCTGGAACATTTCCCGCAGGCCTATCCCTTCGCCCTCCAGGAACTTGATGGCGTCCCTGGTGGCGTGGAAAATGTAGGCCTTGTAGCCCGCGGCGGTCAGGACCAGGCGAGGCCCCTCTCCGGCCTTGCGCTGGGCTATCAGGCCCTTGGCCGAGGGCGCCCTGGCGCGCACGTAGTCCACGCCGCCGGCCAGTTCCGCGGCCCGGATATTCTTAAAGAGTTTGAGGTCTTCCTCCGAGGGGGCGGCCTTGGCCGGGTCGGCGGCCTGACGCAGCACCAGTTCTTGCAGGACCTCCTTGTCGGTCAGGGACCCGGCGCGCAGTTCCTCACGGCGGATCCGGGCCTTCTCGTCCCCGGGCGCAGCCTTGAGTATCTCGCCGTAGGTCTCCAGGGCGCCTTTCATGTCCGAGCGGGCTTCCTGGGCGGAGGCCAGGCCTTTGAGAGCGTTGAGGTCGCGCGGATTGGCCTTCAGCGCCAGCTGGTACTGGGCTACGGCCTTGCCGGAATCTCCCAGTTTGAGCCAGGTCTCCGCGGCCTTTATGCGGCAGAAAGCCGCCATCTGCGGGTTGGGTGAATAGAGCAGGGCGGCCCGTTCGTATTCCTTCACGCCTTCCTCGTACCTGCCCAGCCGTACCAGCAGCGGGGCCCGCTCGGCCGCCAGCGGGGCGCTGGCCGGCAGCAGTTTCAGGCAGGCGTCGCTCTGGGCCAGGGCCGAGCCCAGGTTGTCTTTAAGGAATTCCGTCTTGAATTTGTCGAGGCAGTTTTCCGCCTCCTTGGGGGAGGCCTGCGCGGAAGGCCGGGGCGCGGTCCGGGGCTTCGTCCTGGCGGCCGATCTTTTGCCGGCGGTGCGCCGGCTGCCGGCTTTTATGAGAGCCTGGTAGTAAGCCGCGTCTTCGCCCTTATCTTTGGCGGCCAGCGGCAGGGCGCGCCCGTACTGCAGGGCGGCGCGCTCTAAGTCGCCGCGCGCCTCGAACAGGCGGGCCAGGTCGTAGCGGGCTTTGTAACTGGAGGAAGAAAGTTCCACGCCCTGTTCCAGCGTCTCGGAGGCCTTGCGGGGATTTCCCGCGGCGGCGTAGGCCAGGCCCAGTTCGCGGTACACGGGGTACAGCGTCGGGTCCAGTTCCAGGGCCCTGCGGCAGTTGGAGACCGCCTCCTGGGCGCGGCCGGCGCCGCGCAGGTACTTGCAGAGCGCCAGGTAGCCGGCGTAGTCCGAAGGGTCTTTGGCGAGCAGGCGCCGGGCCGAGGCTTCCAGGGCGGCCGAGCGGCCGGCCGCGGGGTCGCCGGCCAGTTCCACGGCGCGCAGCAGCAGCTCCCTGCTGTCCGTGGCCGGCCCGAGGGCGGCCAGCGCTTCCTCGGCCCGGGCGGGGCCGCGGTCGGCGGAGTAAAGCCGCGCGCCGCCGGCGGCGCAGAACAGCGCCGCCGCGGCGAGGAGGCTCTTCAGATGAAGGCTCACCGGGGTTTCAAGATGCGGGGGAGCGTGACTCCGCGCTGGGCCTGGTACTTGCCCTTCCTGTCCTTGTACGAGGTTTCGCACTCGTCTTCCGCCCCGAGGAAGACCAGCTGCGCTATGCCCTCGTTGGAGTAGATCTTGGCGGGCAGGGGTGTGGTGTTGGAGATCTCGAGCGTCAGGTGGCCTTCCCATTCCGGTTCCAGGGGGGTGATGTTGACCACGATGCCGCAGCGGGCGTAGGTGCTCTTGCCTATGCAGAGCCCGATGACGCCGCGCGGGATGCGGAAGTATTCCACCGAGCGGGCCAGGGCGAAGGAATGCGCCGGCACGATGCAGTAGGGGGCCTTGATGTCCACGAAGGACTTGTCGTTGAAGTTCTTGGGGTCCACCACGCAGTTGTGCACGTCGGTGAACACCTTGTACTCGTCGGAGACGCGGATGTCGTAGCCGTAGGAGGAAAGGCCGTAGGAGACCTTGCCCCTGGCCACCAGGCCCTCCACGAAGGGGGCGATCATCTTTTCCTTGCGGCACTTCTCGCGGATCCAGGCGTCAGATTTTAACATAGTCTCTCCAGGCTTTTAAAAGCGCTTTGAATTTTTCCAGGGCGGTCAGGCGCACGCGGCCTTCTTTTACGCGGAAACCGCCGCGCTCCAGCTTCTCCAGCAGTTCCCTGTACACCCCGCCCATTACCAGCGCCGCGGCGAGGCTGCGCTTGCGCGAGGGGTCGGCCAGGGCCAGGGCCTCGGCGTAAAGGGCGCGGGCCCTCGCCGCCTCGAATTTCATCAATTCTATAAAATCGGGGGAGTAATTGGAACCGCCGAGGGCGGCGGGCGGGCACCCGAACCTGGCCAGGTCCTCGGCCGGCAGGTAGACGCGGCCGGCGGCGTGGTCTTCGGCCACGTCCCTGAGGATATTGGTCAGCTGCACGGCGTAGCCGAGCTTCTCCGCGAAGAGCCCGGCGTCGGGGGCGTCGTAGCCGGAGATAGCCAGGCAGGCCAGGCCTACCGCGGAGGCCACGCGGTACATGTAATGTTCCAGTTCGGCCCGGGTGGCGTAGTTCTTCTTGTCCAGGTCAGCGGAAACCCCGTCGAGCACCAGCAGGAAATGTTCGCGGCGCAGCGGGAAGGCCTTTACGGCCCAGGCCAGTTCGCGCCCCAGCGTCCCGCCCGGCTCTCCGCCGGAGAACAGGACTTCCACCGAGGCGCGCCAGGCCGCCAGGCGCTCCAGCCTGTCGGCCGCGGCCAGGCCCGGGTCGTCGGCGATGTCGTCCACGGCGCGGGCGTAGCCGTAGTAGGCTGAAAGCGCCCTGCGCTGGTCTTTTTTGAGGAAGAAAAAAGCGGGCGCAAACGAAGAGTTGGCGGGGACGCTGATGACTATTTGACTATTTGGAGATGTCTTGGGCATTTGGTGTTCTGCGGATGAAACCGGGGGGGGGAAGCGTTTTTGCCAAATAGTCAAATAGTCATCAGCGTCCCCGTCTATGGTCACCTGTTCTCTATGGCGTCCAGGTATTTCATGAACTCTCCCCAGCCGCTGTCCTGCGCGAAGAAGAGCCGGTCGTAGGTGGGGTAGTACTCTATCAGGGTGCCGGGCTTGCCGGGGATGTTGATGGCGAGGCCTTTTACCGAGGAGAAATCCTTGCCGGTGCGGTCCTTCCCGAGCGCCGCGTTGCGGATCACCAGTTCGGAGGCGATGAAGCGGTTAAGGCTGCGGCCGGCCGCGGCGGCTTTGCCGGCGCCGGGGCGGGCCTTGTCCGCGTAGCGGCCCGCCAGCTCCACGAAATGGGAGAGGTCGCCGTAGAACGCCACCCGCTTGTCGGGGTCCGTGGAGGGGTCGCCGATCTCGAAGCGCACCACTTCGGCCTTGGCCCGGGCCAGCGCGGCCCTGTCGTCGGCGGCCATGGCCAGCTGGTACCAGGTCTTGAGCCTGGCGGCGAGGCCGCGCATCTTAGCGCCGCGGATGGCCGAGAGCTGCGTGCCGTAGCCGCCCTGCTGCAGCAGGTCCTGCATTTCGGGACGGGAGTACATTTCCTTGAAAGTGTCCACCAGGTAGACGCCGGCCTTCTCGGGAGAGGCGCCGGGGTCGGCCGCGAGGGCGGCCAGGAAGCCCTCCCAGTTCAGGCTGGGCAGCTGTATCACTTCTTCCGCGCCCACTATCACGTCGGCGCCGTCCTTGATCTCGTAGGCCACTTCGGCCATCTGCATGAAGCAGGCCATGGAAACGTACAGGTCCACTTTGCCGGCCTCGCGGAAGATCTTCCCCATCTGGCGGGTGCCGATGTAGTTGCCGGTCACGAAATCGTGGGAAATGGACTTCTCGTCGTCCATCGGGTTCTGCCCGGGTTTCACGGGGTCCAGCCAGCCCCAGCCGTGGTCCCAGATCACGAAAGCGTACTTCTTGGCCGGGTAGGCGGCCTTGGCCCACTTCACGAAAGCCGCGGCCTCTTTCCAGTCGCCCATGTCGGGGCTGCCCAGGTCGGCCAGCAGGGGGGACGCGATATGGTCCGGGTCGGCGTCCTTCGTGACGAAGTAGCGGCGCACCCCGGCCCAGTCGCCGTCGGCCGTGGTGTCGTTGTCCA
Source organism: Elusimicrobia bacterium GWA2_62_23 (assembly GCA_001799635.1). Taxonomy (GTDB): domain Bacteria; phylum Elusimicrobiota; class Elusimicrobia; order Elusimicrobiales; family UBA9959; genus UBA9959. The sequence continues at coordinate 22,423 of MGTV01000025.1, read as the reverse complement.
GGCCCTTCGAGCGGCCGATCTCGGCCACTATGTTGACGTTGGGGCCGGAGCCGGCCGTTTCGAAGCGGTTCAGGTCGGTCAGGGCGAAAGGTTCTATGTTGCTCTTGCCGTTCATGTAGACCATGACGGTCCATTCTTTCAGTTCGGCTTTGGGGGCCGGCGCCGCGGCAGGCGCTTCGGGAGCGAGTACGGAGAGTGAATCCAGGGCCGTTCCGGCCGAGGCGGGATGGGTGGCGAACAGGGCGAGCAATATCGCTGTTGGAAGTTTCATTCAGTACGCTCCGCTTTTAGAGTGGCGACCTTTATATTATCCGGAAAAAGGCGCGGTGAATCAAGGGCTAAAGGCCTAGCCGGCCGTGGGCCCGCCCTGCAGGCGGATCTTTTCCTGCACGAGCTGGTCGTAATAGTCCACCAGGCCGCTGCGGTCGGCCGCGGCCTTGTAGACCTTGCCAAGAGGGAAGACGATAGTTTTCCAGGGGAACTGCAGCGTCCAGCCGCCGTCCTCGCCGTCGGTATTGTACCAGACGCCCTTCAGGTCCCTGATCAGGGTCTCGGCGAAAATGTGGCCGTAGCAGCGCAGCAGTTTCCAGCCGTCGGTGGTGGGGGGGATGTCGGGTTTGAAATTGCTCCTTATCGCCTCCTCCAGTTTGAAGAGGCCGGAGCGGCCGAGCTCTATGCCGGAGGTCTCCGGCAGCGAGGAGACCAGGACCATCATCCGCCGGTGTTCGGTGGCGGAGTCCGTCAGGCGCTCGGCGTGGCTCATGATCCGCTTTTTCGCGGCTTCCAGTCCGCAGGGCAGGGGTCCGGGGGCGCGCAGGCGTTCGGTCAGCCAGACCGAGTACTTGGCCAGCCAGCCGGGTTCGGGTACCCCGCCGCCCCAGAGCAGGCGCCAGGCGCGCTGGACCGGGTAGGTGACCAGTTTCAGGTTGGGCTGCTCGAAGATCATGGGCCAGCCCCAGGGGTCGAAGTCAGGGAATTGGATCAGGCGTCCTTTATGGCGCTCCTGGAGGAAGTAGCAGAGAAAGGCCGCGCAGTCCCTGACCATGTCCACCTTGGTCTGCTGGTCGACCTTGTCCTTTATAAAGGTGAGGCGGAGCTTCTTTTCAGCCTCGCCGAGGCCGTCGGGGTTGAAGTAGACTTTCCTGCCCAGTTCGTCTTCCAGGTCCGAAGCCATGCGGAAGGCGCCCGAGATGAACGCGTCGCCGCGGCTTTCCTCTTCCGTCGGGGCGGAGGGGGCGGACATCACGTCCCGCAGGGTCTCGATCCTGGGGCGCTGCGCCTGCTGCTCCGCCTTGGGCGCCGCGGCCGGAGCGGCGGGGGCCGGCTTGGCGCCTGTCCTGTCGGAGGAGAGCGGGGCCGGTTCGAGCGAGGCCGCGGCCAGGCCGGGGACAGGGGCCGGGGCCGGAGCGGCCGCGGGCAGCGGCGCCTGCGCCGCCGCCGGAGGCGGTTCGACCGGCTTCGCGGTTTCCGGGGCCGGCGCCGGCGCGGCCTTCGGGGCGGGAAAAAGTTCTTCAATGGCGGCGGGCGGGAACTGCGGCACGAGGCGCGCCGCCGATTCCGTGTCGGTGAGGGCGATCTTCAGCGTTACCGCCGCGGCTTCGGCGTTCTTGCCGGTCTTGAGGAGCGTCAGGGCCAGGTTGCCCAGGGCCTGCACGGCGGGGGCCAGCATGGCCGACCGGCGGTAGCAATCCTCGGCCTGCACCATGTCTCCGGACCGGAAGTAGAGGTTGCCCAGCTGAAAAAGTATCCGGGCCATGGGGGCGGAAGGGGTGGCGAGGGCGGAACGGAGCGCCGAGGCCGCGGCCGAAAGTTTGCCCTTGTCCTTGGCCTTGAAAGCGTTCTTCGCCAGTGCCGCGCCCAGGCCGGACAGCGGCTCCGCCTTGTCGAAAGCGGCTGTGGAGAGACGCTGGAAAGCTTTCTCCGCCTCCTCTTCGCGGCCCGCTTCCAGGTCCAGCCAGGCCTTCTCCACCGCCACTCTCTCGTCGAGCTGGGTGCCGGGGGGGATGGACGCCAGCAGGTCGGCCGCGGCCTGGTAGCCGCCGGCCCGCCGCTGTATGGAGGCCAGCGTCAGCAGGGCCTCCGGATCGGTCTCCGCCTTCAACCCGTCGTAGGCCTCCTGCAGCAGGCCCAGTTCCAGCAGTACGGAACCCGCCGCGAACCGCGCCCTGGAGTCCGGGTTCTTCGCCGCGGCCAGCGCGTAGAGGTAATGCGCCGCGTGCAGCCGGCCGGCCGCGAATTCCGCCGCCGCGGCCCCTGCCAGGTCGCCGCCGGCCCCGCCGCCGGAGGTGAAATATCCTGCCAGCAGCGAAACGTCGCTGCGGGATGCCCTCAACGGCGAAAGCATTTCCAGCGCCTGGGGGTGTTCGGAATTGAAAACGAAGGACTCGTGGTGGGGCGCGTGGAAGAGCAGGAGCGCCGCGTCTGCCGGCGGGAGGCTGACCAGCGGCGGCAGCACCAGCCGGTCGTCGGTGAAGGCCGGCAGGAAGGCCTGTCCGCCCTCTGTCTTCGGGACGATGAAGAACAGCGTGGCCCCGCCGGCCTCCGCCGCCTTGACGGGCATGGCGAGCGATCTCAGGCCTTCGAAAGTGCGGATGGCCTGCAGGAAGCCGGCCGGCGCGCCGCTAAAAATGTTAAGATTTTGTGAGTAGTCCGTCACAAAGAACATTTTAATATATTTTAATGGAAAAAACGTTCGTTCTCGCTACTTTCAACACCCATAAGGCCGCGGAGATGCTGGCCATCCTGCCAAAACTGCCCCTTAAGGTCAGGACCCTGGCGGACTTCCCGGGGGCCGTCCCTGCTGTAGAGGACGGGGCCACCCTGGAGGAGAACGCCCTCAAGAAGGCCCTGGCTGCCGCCAGGTTCACCGGCCTCCCGGCGCTGGCGGACGACACCGGGCTGGAAGTGGACGCCCTGGGCGGCGCGCCCGGGGTGCGCTCGGCCCGTTACGCCGGGGAGACCGCCTCTTACGCTCAGAACAACGCCCTGCTGCTGGCCTCGCTGGACAAAGTCCCGGAGGGAAAGCGCTCCGCGCGCTTCGCCTGCGTGGTGGCGCTGGCCCTGCCTTCCGGCCTCACCGTCACGGCCCGCGGCACGCTGGAAGGCGCCATCGCCGCGGCGCCGCGCGGGGCCAACGGTTTCGGTTATGACCCTCTTTTCCTGGTGGGCGAAGGCCCCCTTACGCTGGCGGAACTTTCCGAGGAGGCCAAGAACGCCCTCAGCCACCGCGCCCGCGCCCTCTCGGCCATATTGCCCCGCTTGTTAACAATGCTATAATAACCGCGCAACTATGAAATTAAGGCTCCTGCATAAGTTCGTGGCCGTACTGGTGCTGGTATCGGTGCTCCCCCTCGGCCTGCTCGGCCTGCGCCTCATAAGCCTGGGCCAGCTGGGCGTGCGCACGGTCATCCTGGAACTCCACCTCACCGCCGCCGACAAGATCTCCTCCGAAATAAATGCCCACGTAAAGAGCGCCGACCTGGCCTTCCGGTCCGCCATCGCCGCCATGGGGCAGATGGACTGGGAGAACAAGCAGGTCATGCTGGCTTCCCTGCTGGAGACCCGGCGCGAAGTGCTGCAGCTCTCGGTGCTTTCCAGGGAAGGCGCCGAGGTGGTGAAGATCCTCAGCCCTTTCGCCAGCAAGGAAGAGCCGCTTAAGAAGTACGCCGCCGAGCCCGGCTTCAAGGCCGCGCGCTCCGGCCGCCGCAGCCTCCTGGTGCAGCCCGGCACCAGGGTGGCGGTGTTCTATTATCCTTTCGGCAAGGACATGGCCCTCCGGTCGGAACTGGACCTGGGGACCTTCATAGATTCCCTGGACCTCAAGCGGGTCGGCTCCGACGGCTTCCCCCTGATACTGGACCGCGACGGGAAGGCCATAGCCTGGCCCGCCGACCTGGCCCCCGAGGCCGTGCGTTCCGCCGAGGGGTGGCGCGTTTCTCAGGACGCCGTAAAAGCGCTGTCTTCCGGCTCGGTGGAGTTTTCCGACGAGACCGGCCGGCAGATGCTGGGCGCCTACTCCCCGATCTCCGAACTGGGCGGCGCCGTTATCGTCAGCCAGCCGCAGGAAGGCGCCTACAGCTACGCCCTTTTCATGAAGCGCCAGGCCGTTTACGCCGTGCTCCTGTTCCTGGCCCTGGCCGTGGGGGCCGCCTGGTTCCTCAGCCGCAGCCTTTCCAAGCCTATCACCGTCCTCACCCGGGCCGCCGAGCACGTCGCCGCCGGGGATTTCACCCATAAAGCCGAGGTGCACACCACCGACGAGCTTAACGACCTGGCCGAGACCTTCAACACCATGGTCTCCCAGCTCAAGACCTACTCCGACATGCAGGTGGACCGCATCATCCGCGAGCAGAAGAACACGGAGGCCATCCTTTTCTCCACCGAGGAAGGCATCATGATGATAGACATGGACGGCCGCGTGCAGCTGGCCAACCGCCGGGCCCGGTCCGTGCTCGGCATCGGCCAGGAAGAAGCCGTGGAAGGCCGGCCCCTGTTCGATCTGATCCAGGCCGAGGTCATGAAAGAGCCGGTCAAGGACGTGCTGGAATCCCCCAAAGAAGGGCATTTCCGCGAGATCGAGATCTCATTGGAGCATTCCCGCCGTTACTTCAAATGCTTCACCACGCCCATCACCGCCCCCGGCCATAGCGCGCCGCTGGGCCGCCTGCTGGGTTTCTACGATATCACGCTGGACAAGGAGCTGGACCGCATCAAGGACGAGTTCCTTCACTCCATCACTCACGACCTGCGCAACCCGATGGGCGCTATCAAGGGCTTCGTGGAGTTCATGATCAAGGAGATCCCCGGCCCCGTCAACGAAGCCCAGAAGAAGATGCTCGTCTCCATAGACCGCGCCTCTTTCCGCCTGCTCGGCATGATCAACAATATCCTCGACGCCGCCAAGATGGAAGCCGGCAAGATGGAACTGAAGCTGACCGAGATGAACCTGCGCGAAGTGGCCGCGAGGGTCATAGAGCTGATGGAATCCCTCGGTCAGCGCAAGCAGATAAAATTTCAGATAGAAGGGCCCGAACAGCTCGTGATCACGGCCGACAGCGGCCTGATGGAGCGCATGTTCACCAATCTCATCGGCAACTCCATAAAATTCACGCCTGAGAACGGCACCATCACCATCGGCATGGCGGACGGGGGGGATTCCATCCAGGCCTGGGTGCGCGACACCGGCGACGGCATCCCGCCGGAGTACCTGGACAAGGTCTTCGAGAAGTTCGAGCAGGTCAAAGGCCAGAAAGCCGGCGGCACGGGCCTCGGCCTGACCATCTGCAAGTACGTGGCCGAGGCGCACAAGGGCCGCATCTGGGCCGAATCCGACCCCGGCAAGGGCGCCAAGTTCGTTTTCTCCATTCCCAAGCACCAGACCCCCGCCGTAAAGGCGGTCCCGTGAGGCTCCTGGCCGCCCTGCTGCCCGTACTGCTTTTCTTCGCGGCCGCGCGGGCCGCGGAGGAACTGCAGACCGTGGTGGTCCGCCCCGGCGACACCCTCTGGAGCATTTCCAATACCTACCTGAAAGACCCCACCAAGTGGAACGAGCTCCTCAAGTACAACCGCCTGCCCGGCTCCGATCCGTCCATAGCGCTGCCGGGCATGGCGCTCAAGGTGCCGATCCGCCTCATCAAGGAGCAGTACCGCGCCGCCAAGCTCATCTATTACCTCAACGAAGTGCTCTTCCGCCGCACCGGCGTCACCGACTGGAAAGGCGTAGCGATGAAGATGGACCTTTTCAAGAGCGACACGCTGCGCACCCGGGCCAACGCCAGGGCCGACGTGCGCTTCTATACCGGCGAGGTGCTGAACCTCTACCCCAATTCCATCGCCGTGCTGCGCCCGCCGGACAAGAAGAACACCGACGTTGAGCTGCTGGCCGGCGAAATGCGCGGCCTGCGCTCGCGCGTGGTCACGGCCTCGGCCCGTATCACGCCCAAGACCAAGGATACCGAGTTCGGCGCCAAGCTCAAGGACGACCTGACCACGCTGGTGCAGGTCTATAAAGGTAAGGCGGACGTAGAGGCCCAGGGAAAGACCGTGGAGGTTTCGGAGGGCTTCGCCGCCGAGGTCAAGATGGACATGCCGCCCTCCAACCCCATCAAACTGCCCCCGCTGCCGGAACTGGAGCAGACGCAGACCGCCCTCGCCTCCTCCGGCGCGCCCCAGCTGCGCACCGAAAACGGCGTGGTGTCCCTCAACCTCAAAAAGAACGGTAAAGTCCCTTCCGTTGGCGCGGCCCTGCCCAAGGACAAGGACCTGACCGGCAACCTGCCCAAGGTCGGCGACGTGGACGACAAGAACATCGACGCCGCCGAGATCGTCAAGATGATCTCCGTGGCCAACCCGGTGCAGAGTTACCACCTGCAGGTCTCCAAGGACCAGAACTTCACTAACCTGGCCCTGGACAAGACCTACGACGCTTTCGAAACTATAGCCCTCGCGGACCTAATGCCGTCCGGGGATTACTACATGCGCGTTTCGCTGGTGGACCTGCTGGGTTTCGAAGGCAAGTTCAGCGCCCCGCGCCGCATAACCGTCGGCAAACCCCGCTAGCCCGCCCGGCCGCCTATAATTAATATAATCCCTTATATCATGACGCACAGCCGCGCCCTGGCGCTAGTCGCCATCCTGTTGACCTCTTTTCCCGCGGCGGGCGGGAGCGTGCCCGCCCCGGCCGGGCAGAACACGGTCTGGGACCGGATCATGGCCGAGCAGAGCGCCGTGAACCTGCGCCGCGGCTACGCGCTCATGGGCGCCGAGGATTACTCCGCCGCGGCCGACGAGTTCTTCCGGGCGGTGCAGCGCAGCCCTTCCGACCCTTGGGCCCGCCTGCTGTACGGGTCCGCCCTGTACTGGCTCGGCACCCCCGACAAGGCGCTGGAGGAATTCGAGGAGGCGCTGCGCCTGGACCCCCGCAATCCCATGGCCCTGCAGCTGCGCGGCATAGTCCGGGCCCGCACCGGCGACTACGGCCCGGCGCTCGCGGATTTCCTCGCCTCCGAAAAACTGGACCCTTCCCGCTCCGACGTGAAGATGAACGCCGGGTCGGTCTATCACGCGCTCGGCGAGTTCGGCCGCGCGCTGGACTATTTCCGCGCGGCCGTGGCGCTGGACCCGGCCAACCCGCTCTACCGCTACCAGCTCGGGATGTTCTATTCCCGCCTGGGCCGCTACGAGGCTGCCGCCGCCCAGTTGGAGAAGGCCGTGTCGCTGTTCTCCGGCTACGAGGACGCCCTGCTGGAACTGGCGCTGCTGCGCGAGCGCGACGGCGACCTGCCCGGCGCCATAAAACTTTACCGCAAAGCCCTGGCCCTCAAGCCCCGCGATTCGGTGGCCAGGTTCCGGCTGGCCTGGGCGCTGCACAAGGCGGGCAGGGTTTCCGAAGTGGGAAAAGTCCTGGACGGCGCTTTCCTGCTGGCCCCGGCCAATCCCAAGGGCGGCATTTCCATGGGGCTGGCCTACGCCGGCCCGCCGCCGGGCGGGGCGGAGGCGCCGCCGCCGAGCCCGCTGTATTCCTCCCTTAAAAAGATCCCCGCCGGCCAGGACGCGCGGGTGACGGTTGAACTCCTGGAAACCCCCAAGGCCGCCCTCACGCCCGTCGCCGGGGGGGAGAAGCTCGGGGCCCGCCTGCAGTCCGCTTTCCGCAAGCCCAAGGTCAGCTACACCCGGCGGGAATATTTCCTGCCGGCCTCCTCGCCGGCCGAGCGCGAGCGCCGGGCCGCCGCGGTGGCGGCGGAAGCCGACAAACTGATGAAGGCGGTTTCCGCCGGCAACGACGCGCGGCTGAATTTCAGCGTGGAGACCGGGCCGCCCCGTTCTTCGGCGGCCGCCAAGGCCAAGGCGCTCTTCAAGCCGCGGGACGTAGGCAACGACATGGGCCTCTGGGTAATGGGCGACAACTGGCTGGAGAACGCGGCCGAGGCCCTGGAGGAACTGGAAGCTGAGGCCGGCGGCGGGCGGGAGCTCGCCCTGATCCGCGGCCTCGGCTACCTCCTGCTCGGCGAGCACGCCCTGGCGCTGAACGAATTTTCCGGCGGCGGCGCGCTGGCCGCGCTGGGCCGCAGCGCGGCCTGGGTGGAGGCCGGCGCGGAAGCGAAGGCGCTGGAGGAATGCCGGGAGGCGCTGCGCCTGGACCCGGCCAACAAGACGGCCCAGGCCAACAAGGCCTGGCTGGAGGGGAGCAAATGAACGGCGCGAAGAGGGAACGGATCTCACTGCTGGCGTTCAGTTTCACCGACTGCGCGCTCAAAGAGCGCCTGGCCGACAGGCTCTGTTCGGTGTACGGGCGCTGGCTGGGCGGCTTCCGCACCCGCGAACTGCGCGAAGGGCGCGCGCGCTCGGGGTTCGAAGTGGAAGCCCTCGGCGGGGAGCGGGCGCTGCTGGCCTCCAAAGCGCTGGTGTCCCCGGTAGCTTTCAATAAGTACGGGGTCTCCCTGCCCGCCCTGGAAGTTACGGCGCTGCGGGCGCTGGAGGAGGCCGCCGGCGCCGGCCGCGCGCTGCTCTTCGACGAGCTCGGCCCCATGGCGCTGCTCTCCCCGGAGTTCAGCGCCAGGGCGGTGGAGCTGCTTTTCTCGGGCCGGCCCTGCGTGGTCTTCTTCCGCCGGGGGGCGAAACAGTTCGAGGACGCTTTCTCTAAAATGGCGGATACTGTTATAATTGAACTGGCCCCGGAGAGCTGGGCGGAGGCGGTGGCCGCCTCCCAGGCCTTCATGGACCGGGCCGTCGCGGCGATGGAGAACCCCAAATGAACGATTACTCCGAAGAACTGGACCTTTCCCGGGTGCGCCTGGCGCGCTTCATCGGCATAGGCGGCATAGGCATGAGCGGCATCGCCCGCCTGATGCTGGGGCTGGGCTACGAGGTTTCCGGTTCCGACGCCAGGGAGTCGGAGATCACGCGGGCGCTGGCCCGCGAGGGGGCCGCTATAACCGTAGGGCATCACGCCCGGGCCCTGGGTTCTCCCGACGTGGTAGTGGTCAGTTCAGCCATCAGGCCGGACAATCCCGAACTGCGCGAGGCTTTCCGCCGCGGCATCCCCGTGGTGCGCCGCGCCCTGATGCTTTCCCGCCTGGCGGCGCTTAAAAAGACGGTCACCATAGCCGGCACGCACGGCAAGACCACCACCACCTCCATGACCGCGGCCGCGCTGGAAGCGGCCGGCGCCGACGCCACCGCCGTGGTGGGCGGCATAGTGAAAGGCGCCGGCTCCAACCTGAAGCTGGGCGGCGGCGAATACCTGGTGGCCGAGGCGGACGAATCCGACGGCTCCTTCCTCTACTTCTCCCCGCTGGTCACCTGCGTCACCAATATAGATTCCGACCACCTGGACCATTACGGCAGCATGGCCAACCTGAAGGCCGCCTTCCTGGAGCATCTCGCGCGCCTGCCGTTCTACGGGCAGGCGGCCCTGTGCTCCGACGACGCCGTGGTCAGGGAACTGCTCCCGCAGGTGAAGGCCCCCTATGTCACCTGCAGCCTGGGCGGCAAGGCCGACTGGACGGCCAAGGACGCGGTTTTCTCCGGAGGGGGGGCGGCCTATACGGCGTACTTCCGCGGCCGCCGGCTCGGGCGGGTGCGGTTGAAGACCGGGGGCGAACACAACGTGCGTAATTCCCTGCTGGCGCTGGCCGCCGGCCGCTACCTGGGTTTCGACTTCGGGCGGCTGGCCGAGGGCCTGTGGAATTTCAGCGGCGTGAAGCGCCGCATGGACCGCTTCGGCTCCGCCGGCGGCGTGGAGTTCGTGGACGATTACGGCCACCATCCCACCGAGGTCAGGGCCACGCTGGCCGCGGCCCGCGGCATCTTCAAAGGGCGGCGCCTGGTGGTGCTGTTCCAGCCGCACCGCTACAGCCGCACGGCGCTGCTCTATAAGGACTTCGGCCGCGCCTTTTCCGACGCCGACAAACTTTACGTGGCCCCCGTCTACGCCGCCGGGGAGAAGCCGCTGCCCGGCGTGGATTCCGGCCTTATCCTGCGCCAGCTCAAGCGCAACGGGCGCCCCGCCTCGCCTTTCCCGGGGGCGCTGGAGGTCATGAAGGAACTGCGTCCAGGGGACGTGCTGCTGACGCTGGGCGCCGGCGACGTCTGGAAGACCGGCGAAGAGATAAAACTTAAACTGCAGACGCTCGGGAATTAGCCGGACAAGGACTTTTTTCGCCGGCACTCCGGCCACTTATGCCCAAATACAGCCAGGTCTTCCTTAACGACAAAGGCATCTGCGCCCGGATAGCCGCGGCCCTGGACGCCGGGACTTTCGACAGGCTCGTCGAGATAGGCCCGGGGGGAGGCGCGCTTACTTCCCATCTTTTCCCGAAGTACGGCGCCGCGATGAAAGCGGTGGAGATAGACCCGGACCTGCTGCCGGACCTGCGCCGGAAGTTCCCGGGGCTGGAGATAATTAATTCCGATTTCCTGAAAACGGACCTCGACGCCGCGGCCGGGCCCGGGCGCGCCGCCTTCATCGGCAACCTGCCTTACGAATGCGCCACGCCCATCCTCGACAAGGTGCTGGCCTTCCCGCGGCTGACCCTGGCGGTCTTCATGTTCCAGAAGGAAGTGGCGCGCAAGATCCTGGCCGCGCCCGGCGGCGGGGATTACGGCTTCCTCACCCTGTTGACCGGCGCCCGCGCCTCCAGCGAACTGCTGATGGACATCAAGGCCGGCAGCTTTCGGCCGGTGCCCGCGGTGGATTCTTCCGTGGTGATCTTCCGGCCGCGGCCCTTCTTCAGCGACGAGGCGGGGGAGGCCCGCTTCCGCTCGCTGCTCAAAAAAGCGTTCGCCCACCGGCGCAAGACGCTGATAAATTCCCTGGCCCTCTGCGGCGTGGAGAAGGCCCGCGCCGCCGCGGCCGTGGAGAAGGCCGGGCTCAAACCTTCCGTCCGGGCGCAGGAGATCACGCTGCCAATTTTCGCGCGGCTGGCCGAAGCCGTCCTGGGGGAGAGATGAAGAAGGTCCTTGTCCTGCCGGCGTACAACGCGGTCAAGACCCTGGAGGCCACGGTGCGCTCGCTGCCCGCCGGCGTCTTCGGCGAGGTCATCCTGGTGGACGACCGCTCTTCGGACGGGACTTTCGAGCTCGCCCGCTCGCTCGGCATCCGGGCCGAACGGCACGCCGAGAACCGCGGCTACGGCGCCAACCAGAAATCCTGCTACCGCCTGGCCCTCGAGTCCGGGGCCGATATCGTGGCCATGCTGCATCCCGATTACCAGTACGACCCGCGCGTGCTGCCTTTCCTGACGGGGATCATCGAGGCCGGGGTCTGCGACGTGGTACTGGGCAACCGCATCCGCACCCGGGCCGAGGCGCTGGCCGGCGGCATGCCGGTCTATAAATACGCCGCCAACCGCCTGCTGACCGTGGCCGAGAACCTGGCCGCCGGCCAGAACCTCGGCGAATGGCACAGCGGCCTGCGTGCTTATTCCCGCGAGGCCCTGCTCGCCGTGAACTGGGAGGCCGATTCCGACGGCTTCGTCTTCGATTCGCAGTTCCTCTTCCAGGCCGCCTTCCGCGGCCTGCGCATAGGGGACATCCCGGTCCCGGCCAAATATTTCCCCGAAGCGTCCTCCATAGGGCCCGGCGCCAGCCTGCTCTACGGGGCCGGCACCCTGGCCGCCCTGGGCGAGTTTCTCCTCAACAAGACCGGCCTGGTCTCCACGCGCCGCTACGGCCGCCTTTAATAATAAAATAGTATAATTGGAAGGCCCGGCTTTTTGTGCCAGGCCGGAGTCCCGGCATGGCCGGCAAGGACCAGTTATGAACATACACGCCAAACGTATTAAGGACCTGCAGCACCTGCTCAAACAGAGCAAGCTGGACGCCCTGGTGGTAACCCGCAACCTCGACGTGGGCTTTCTGACCGGCTATCACATGGACGATTATCTGCTGCTGGTCTCCCGCAATTCCGCCTGGGCCATCGCCCCCAAGATGTTCGTGGAGGACATAAAAGTGCGGGCGCCCTTCGTGGAGCCCGTGGTGCCCGAAGCCGGTTTCGAACAGGCCGTGCTCGCCCTCTGCAAGACGCACAAGCTGCGCAAGACCGCTTTCGATCCCGAATACGAGACCTATACCCGCGGCTCCCTCTGGCGCAAGCACGGTTTCGCCGAGCAGGGCGGGCTGGTGGGCTCCCTGCGCGCCGTCAAGGAGGGGGAAGAGGCGGCCGACCTGCGCAAGTCCTGCCGCATCGCCGCCAAAGCTTTCGGCCTGATAAAGCCCCGCATAAAGACCGGCCGCACGGAACTCTCCGTGTACCGCGAGCTCGAGGACCTCATGCAGGCCATGGGGGCCAAGGGCCCGTCGTTCAACCTGATCGTCGGCTTCGGCCCCAATTCCGCCCTGCCGCACCATATCACCTCTGAGCGCCGCCTGAAGGACAACGAGGCCGTGCTGCTGGATTACGGCTGCGTCTATAACCATTATTGCTCCGACATCACCCGCACCTACTTCCACGGCCGCCCGACGGAGGAGTTCAGGAAGGTCTATGCCATAGTGGCCAAGTCCCAGAAGGCCGGCCTGGCCGCGGTCCGTGGCGGCGTCAAGGCCGTCGCCGTGGACAAGGCCTGCCGCGACGTGATCTCGGACGCCGGCTACGGCCAGTACTTCATCCACGGCACCGGCCACGGCGTGGGGCTGGAGATCCACGAATTCCCGCGCCTCAACACCAAGTTCGAAGCGACGCTCCGGCCCGGCATGGCCGTTACCGTGGAACCGGGCATTTACCTGCACGGCAAGTTCGGCGTGCGCATAGAGGATTCCGTGCTCGTCACCAGGACGGGCTGCGAGATATTGACTAAGACAGCGTAGGAAACGCGGTAGATACGGAGGCACTAATGACTGTATTGGCTATAGTACTGCTTGTTCTCGGCGGCTGGGTCGTCTTCACTTTTAACGGCCTCGTTAAGCTTCGCAACCAGGTTACGAACGCTTTCCGGCAGATCGACGTGCAGCTCAAGCGGCGGCACGACCTGATCCCCAACCTCGTCGAGTCCGTGAAGGGCGAGATGAAGTTCGAGAAAGAGACGCTCGAACGCGTGATCCAGGCCCGCGCCGCGGCCGTTTCCGCCGGGCAGGGCGGCAACACCGGCGACATCCTCGCCAAGGAAGGCATGCTCACCCAGGCCCTCGGCCGCCTCATCGCCATCTCCGAGAATTACCCCAACCTGAAGGCCAACGAGTCGGTGAAGAAACTGATGGAGGAACTGACCCATACCGAGAACCAGATCAGCTTCGCCCGCCAGTTCTACAACGACGTGGTCACCAAGTTCAACACCGACCAGCAGGTGTTCCCCACCAACATGTTCGCGGCCATGCTGGGCTTCGCCCCGGCCGCCCTCTGGGAACTGCCGGCCGATTCCCCCGAGCGGGAGAATCCCAAGGTCAACCTGACCGTCTGAAGACCCGCCGCGTCACCGGCGCGGGCAAGCCCCGCGCCGGCGCCGCCGCGTTTTCCCCGGACCAATGAACATTTTCGAACAGCAGGCGCATAACCGCCGCATGACAGCGGGCATCCTGGCCCTCTTCGTGGCGCTTTTCCTGTTCCTCGGCCTGGGTTTCGATTATTTCTACGGCAGCTTCAACCCCGTTGCCGCGCCCACCTTCGAGTACAACGACACCGGCTATTACGAGGCCCGCCGCGCCGGGGCCGGGTCCAAGATCCCCTTCGGCACCATCATCTCGCTGCTCATCGGCATGGGCATGGCGGTGAACAGCCTGCTCAACGGCCCCCGGATGGTGCTGCGCTCCACCATGGCCCGCAGGGCGGTCTCCGCGTCGGAGAAGGAGCGCCAGCTGCTCAACATAGTGGCCGAGATGGCCACCGCCTCCGGCCTGCCGGCGCCCACGGCCTACGTGGTGCCAGATTCGGACCTTAACGCTTTCGCCACCGGCACCAACCCCTCCAACTCGGTTATCGCCGTCACCGAAGGCCTGCTCGAGCACCTCAACCGCGAGGAGCTGCAGGCCGTGGTGGCCCACGAGATGAGCCACATCCGCAATTACGACATGCGCCTCATGACCGTGCTGGCCGGCCTGATAGGCGCCGTGGCCCTGCTGAGCGATTTCGCCGGCCGCACCTTCCGCTACGGCGGCCGCCGGTCCGGTTCTTTCGGCGGGTCCTCCTCGTCTTCCGGCGGCTCCGGCCGCAAGGGCGGCGGCGGGGCGGTGGTCCTGGTCTTCTTCGCCATCTGGGTGGTGCTCATCATCCTGGCACCCCTGCTTTCGCGCATGCTCGCCATGGCCATCTCGCGCCAGCGCGAGTTCCTCGCCGACGCCAGCGCGGCGGAACTGACCCGCAACCCGCTGGGCCTGGTGTCCGCCCTGGAGAAGATCCGCCGGGCCGTGATGCCCACCAGCGCCATCAATAACGGCGTCGCGCACATGTGCATAACGGACCCGCGCGGCAGCCTCATAGAGGAAAAACTCGGTTTCACGGCGGACGTGCTCGCCACGCACCCGCCGATGGAGAAACGCATACTGGCCCTGAAGGTGATGGCCTACCAGGCCGGCAACCCGCAGAGCGCCTGACAGATCCGACAGCAGAACACAGGAGACACACATGATACTCGCAAGCCAATTCAAGAACGGCAACATGTTCATCAACGAGAACGGCCAGATGGTGGAGGTGCTGGACGTGCAGCATCACCGCAAGTCCCAGGCCCGCGCCGTGGTGCGCGTGAAGCTGCGCGGCGTGGAGACGGGCTCCATCATAGAGACCGCCTACCGCCCGGAAGACAAGTTCAAGGACGTGATGGTGGAGAAGCGCCCCAAGACCTACGTCTACGCCGAGGCCGACATGGCCTACTTCATGGACGACACCACCTTCGAGCAGGTGGGCCTGCCCAAGGATAAGATCAAGGCCCTGCTGCCTTACATGACCGAGAACATGGCCGTGGAAGGCATCTACCTCAACGACGCCTTCTTCACCATCCAGCTGCCCGCCAACCTGGTGATGACCGTCACCCACACCGTGGACGGCGTGCGCGGCGACACCGTCTCCAACACCATGAAGGACGCCACGGTGAACACCGGGCTGACCGTCAAGGTGCCCATGTTCATCAACGAGGGGGACCAGATCCGCGTGGACACCCGCACCGGCACCTACGTGGAACGCGTCTCCAAGTAAAATGATCAAGGCCGTCATCCTCGACATCGACAACACGCTCATGGACTTCATGCGCATGAAGCGCGCCGCCGTGGACGCGGCCGTGGACGCCATGATAGACGCGGGCCTGGACCTGCCCAAGGCGCAGATGGTGGAGAAGATCTTCAAGGTCTATTGGGCCGAGGGCATAGAGGACCAGAACATCTTCGACAAGGTGCTCATGAAGGAGTTCGGCAAGATCGACTACAAGATCCTCGCCGCCGGCATCATAGGCTACAAGCGCGCCAAGGACGGCCATTTCACGCTGTACCCGCACGTGAAGATGGCCCTGACCGACCTGCTCAAGATGGGCGTGCGTATGGGCGTGGTGTCCGACGCGCCGCGCCTGTCCGTGTGGATGCGCATCGTGGGCCTGGGCCTGCACCATTACTTCGAGCACGTGGTAACCTTCGACGACACCGGCGAGAAGAAGCCCTCGCCCAAGCCTTTCAAGAAGATCCTTTCGCTCATGGACGTGGAGCCCGCCAGCGCCATCATGGTGGGGGACTGGGCCGAACGCGACATCAAGGGCGCCAAGGCCTTCGGCATGCAAACCGCCTGGGCCAAGTACGGCAACGAGTTCGACACGCCGGTCTCCGGCGCGGACTACGAGCTGGACGATATCAACGACCTCGTGGGGATCATACGGAGGATAAATGAAAAACACCATTAACGCCCTGCTGCTCGCCTGCCTGCTGGCGGCCCCGGCCGCGGCGCTCGACATAACCAACGTCGCCCCGGCGGCGGTGAAGGGCGCGGCCAAGGCCGATTTCACCTTTACCGCGTTGACCGTGAAAGGCGTGACCTGGGAGAAGGGCGCGGTGGTTATGCCGCTGACCGACAACAAGGGCAAGACCTATTCCGACATCAAACTGCTTTCCAAGGGCCTGTACGGCCGCCTGGAAGGGTGCTTTAAGAACGGCTGCGCTCCCGCAAAGCCGGGCGCGCGGCCCAAGGTGGCCGTGGACGCTTTGAAGCCCCTTAAATCCAAGGCTAGGGTGGCCAACGCCGAGCTTTCCTTCGACGGCGAGCTGCTGGTGGTCGCCGGGATCATGGCCTCCTCCAAGGAGCCCGGCACCTACTGGGTGGCCTTCCCGCCGGCCCTGGCCTTTCCCGACGGGGCCTTTAAAAGCGCCGTAGAATCCGCCGTGATAGCGGCCTGGACCAAGAAAAAATAATGACCAAAGCGCCGGCGCGGACCCTGCTGCTCTGCCTGCTGTGCCTGCTGCCGGCCGTTCCTGTTTTCGCGCTTAAGGTCGAGCGCCTGGCCCGTTTTTCCCCGGCTTCGGGGAAGACTTCCCAGCTTGAGGTGGCTTCGGGTTCCGCCCTGGTCCGGTTCAAGGCCGGCGTTTCCACCGCCGCCGCCCTCGGCGTCATTGAAAGGGCCGGTTTCCGCGTGGATTCCACCTTCGAACGCTTCAACTGGTCCGTGGTTTCCTTTCCCGGGGGCATTGGGGTGGGCGCCGCGCTAAACCTGCTCTCCTCACTCCCGACGGTGGAATGGGCAGAGCCCAACCGCGTCTTCCGTGTTAAACGCGTACCAGACGACCCTTCGGTCGGAAGCCAGTACGCCTTGGGTATGGTGCAGGCCTTCGGGGCCTGGGAATATGAAACTGGCGTTTCCAGCCGCGTCACCGTGGCTGTTATCGATACAGGTATAGATGGTTTTCACCCCGAGCTGTCCGGGAAATTAACAAATACCGCGAGCAAATCATTTACTCCGGTCAGCTTCCCTGTTTCGTCCGATAATCAGCCGCCTACTCCCGCGTGCAATCATGCTACGCGGGTGGCTGGTGTGGCTGCAGCCAGTTCGGATAATGGGGCGGGGGTAGCGGGTATGTCATGGGGTGCACAACTGCTTTCTCTTAAAGTTTTTGATGACGGGGACTGCAAGGATGACTGTTCTGATGAGGCCTATCCTACGGATACTTGTGGCACGACCGAAAATGCGATAGCAGAGGGAATTAATTACGCTATTCCAAGGCATAACACATCAGCATATGGCAAGATTGTCGTGAATATGAGTCTGGGGACTGCGGGTGGTTTTGGATGTTCTACCGCATTACAGACTGCGGTCACTAATGCCATCGGCGCCGGTCTTTTGCTCTTCGCGGCTGCTGGGAATGAAGGGCTTACTGTTATTGACTCTCCTGCTAATTGTTCCGGGGTTTATGCAGTCGGGGCAACAGATTCAGCGGACGCGCTGGCGTCATTTTCAAACACAGATAATGCAATGATTTATAAGGGCCTCGTTGCTCCAGGGGTAGGACTTTATACTAGTGACATTAACAACGGTTACGCATCAGCTACAGGCACTTCATTTTCTTCTCCCATGGCGGCCGGGTTGGCTGCCCTAGTGTGGTCCGCCAGGCCTACTTACACTGCCGCTCAAGTCTTCGACACCCTCAAAAATTCGGCCGATGATCTTGGGGTGTCCGGTCCGGATAGAGATTACGGCTACGGGCGCATCAACGCCATGAAGGCCCTGCGCCTGGCGGTGACCGGGACCGAGCAGTTCCCCGGCACGCGCAAGGCCGTGGCCTATCCCAACCCTTTCCGGCCCAAGACCCACCGCCGGGTCACCTTCACCATCCCCGAACAGATCGCGGCTTCCGGAGTGGAGATAAAAGTGTACACTTCCGAAGGCGAGCTGGTTAAGAAACTGGATTCTCCCTCGTGGGACGGCCGCAACGAGGCCGGCGTAATGGTGGCCAGCGGGGTGTATCTCTTCAGGGTCAAGACCGGCAAGGACGCGGCCGTGGGCCGCTTCGCCCTGCTCAAATAACCGATGAAAGTTCTCAACGTCACCAGGGGGGGGCAGGTTTCCGCCGCTGCCGGCAGGGCGGATACTTTCGCCTCGCGCTTGTTCGGGCTTATCCCGCGCCGTGACCTCGGCCCGGAAGAAGGGCTCTGGCTGGAGCCCTGCGCCATGATCCATATGTGCTTCATGCGTTTCGCCATAGACGCCGTTTTCCTCGGCGAAGGGGGCAAGGTCCTGCGGGTGCTGCCGAACCTCCGTCCGTGGCGGTTCTCTCCCTGGGTCCCCGGGGCCAGGGGGGTACTGGAGCTGCCGGCCGGCCGGGCCGCCGGCCGGGTAGAAGAAGGGGATATCCTGGAATTCCGGGATTAAGGCCTGCCGCCTATTGTAACTGCGGGCCAATATATTTATAATAATCAGGATTATATGCCTCCGGTCAAGGGATTACAGCGCAAACGGCACATGAGGGAGATCCTCATAGAGGATAAACTCATTTCCGAGGAGCAGTATAAGGCGGCGGAAGAAGCGGCCAAGAAGGACGGCAAGCACCTTCAGCAGGCGCTCGTCGAGATGAAGCTCGTCCCCGAGCTCAAGCTGCTGAAAGTCCTGGCCGACGAATGGGGCTTCAAGGCGGTGGACCTGTCCAAGATGGAAGTGCCCGCCGAGCTGGTGCAACTCCTGCAGGAACAGCTCGCCAGAAAGCAGGTCTGCGTGCCTTTCGCCAAGCAGGACAACTCCCTTTTCCTCGCTATGGCCGACCCGCGCGACTTCCTCATCATCGAGGACATCGGCCTGCGCACCGGCCTCGACATCAAACCCTATCTCGCCCTCGCGCCCTGGATCATCAAGGTCCTCGACACGGTTTACGGCAAGCAGGACAGCGCCCAGGTGGCCCAGCTGGTGGAGTCCGTGCAGCAGAGCCAGAGCCAGACCAAGGCCGAGGGCGGCGAGGAAAGCTTCTCGCTGGCCTCCGAGGCCGAAAAGAAGGACATCAGCGACGTGGACGCCAGCGCTCCCGAAGTGGAGAAGCTCGTCAACGCCATCATCCTCGGGGCGCTCAGCATCAAGGCTTCCGACATCCACATAGAGCCGTTCGAAGACCCCAACGGCAAGAATTCCAAGGTGATGGTGCGCTACCGCGTGGACGGCATGCTCCGCGCCGCCTCCTTCTCCATCCCCTGGGCGTTCCGCCAGGCCATCAACGCCAAGATCAAGATCATGTCCAACTCGATGAACATCACGGAGCGCCGCATCCCGCAGAGCGGCCGCATCCAGATCATCGCCAAGGGCAACCCCATTGAATTCCGCGTGGAAATGGTCCCCACCGTCTTCGGCGAGAGCTGCGTCATGCGTATCCTGGACCGCGCCTCGGTCCGCGTGGACATCAAGATCATGGGCTTTTTGCCCGACACCGAGACCAAGCTGCTGCAGCAGTTCGCCGGCATCGGCGGCAAGAAGAACTTCGGCCTCATGCTGGTCTGCGGCCCCACCGGCTCCGGCAAGTCTACCACGCTTTACGGCTGCCTCAACTACGTCAACCGCCCCGACATCAAGATCATCACCGCCGAGAACCCGGTGGAATACAATATCGACGGCATAGTGCAGGTGCCGGTGAATCCCGACGTGGCGCTGGGCGGGGGGAAGAAGTTCGACTTCGCCAGCGCCCTGCGCTCCTTCATGCGCCTCGACCCCGACGTCATCATGGTCGGCGAGATCCGCGACGAGGAAACGGCGCACATAGCGCTGGAAGCCGCCATGACCGGCCACCTCGTGTTCTCCACCATCCACACCAACGACGCCCCTTCCGCCCTGGAGCGTCTCACGCAGATGGGCCTGCCGCGCTTCGTGGTGGCCAATACCATGAAGGCCGTGCTGGCCCAGCGCCTTGCGCGCCGCCTCTGCAAGGACTGCAAGACCGAAGCCGATCCCACGCCCGAGGAAATAGCCGTGTTCGAAGCCAACGGCGTGAAGGTCCCCGCGGGCGCCAAGGTCTTCCGTGCCAAGGGCTGCGACATCTGCAAGAACACCGGCTACAAGGGCCGCGTCGGCATGCACGAGCTGCTGATCCTCAACGACGAGATCCGCCTCCAGATCCTCAAGGACCCCTCGGCCATCCCGGTGAAAGAGATCGCCATGAAGAACGGTATGCGGACCATCGCCATGGACGGCCTGGAAAAGGTGCTGCTGGGCCTCACCACCGTCAAGGAAGTGCTGGGCGGGGCCGCGGAGAAAGAATAAACTATGCTCAAATTTGCCAAGACCTTAACGCTGCTGTGCGCCGTCCTCCTGGGCGGCCTTTCCGCCGCCTCCGCGGCCGGTTACGACGGTTTCGCCGCCGTCACCGCCTCCGAATTGAAGCCGTTCGCCCGCGACCTGGGCGGCCTGCTAGGCTCCGGGGCCAACCAGACGGCCCGCCCGCTGGGTTTTTCCGGTTTCGACGTGGGCGTGCGCGCGGTGGGCCAGTTCAATCCTTCCCACGGCAACGGGGTGCTTAAAAAAGACAATTTGTTCGGCCTGGGCCTGGTGCAGGCCGAGATCGGCATGCCCTACCGCATAGACGGTTTCGTGCGCGGCGGCGCCTACGAGGGCATGGCGGTGGCCGGCGGCGGCCTGCGCTACGGCCTGTGGAACGTTTCCGACGCCAAGTACCACATCAACGCCATGCTCGTCGCCATGGGCAACATGGCCGCCCACCGCTATTTCTACGCGGTGCATTTCAATACCAGCCTGGTCTGCTCCATCAACGTGCCAGTGGTGGCGCCCTATATAGGCGCCGGCATGGACTTCACCCGCCTCGAAGCCCAGGCCATTTCCGACCCGGCCTTGTCCGGCAAGCAGGTCTCGGTCTCCGAGCCCCGGTTCACCGCGGGCCTGCGGGCCAAGCTGAACCTGGGCTATATCGCCGCCGGGTTCACCTACACCCATGACCGCCCCCTGGTGAACGCCAGCGCCGGCTTCCGTTTCTAGCCCTTTCCGCTCGCAAATAAAAAGGCCCCGATCCCGGGGCCTTTTCATTTTCAGCGGGGGCGGTCAGCCCTTGAACTTATCCTTGTACTCGCGGCGCATCTCGCGGTCCAGGTCGCGCTTCTTTATGGACTCGTGCTTGTCGGCCGAGCGTTTGCCTTTGGCCAGGCCCAGCAGCACCTTGGCCCAGCCGTTCTTGAAATAGACCTCCAGCGCCACCAGCGCCATGCCCTTGGTGGCCAGGGCCCCGGAGAGCTTGCGGATCTCCGGCGCGCGCAGCAGCAGCTTGCGGGTGCGCAGCGGGTCTATCTCCTTGAGGGTATTGTAGGCGTAGGGGGCGATGTGCAGGCCGTAGAGGTACAGGCCGTCCTTTTCCGCCCTGACGAAGGCGGAGGTAAGCGTGGCCTGCTTGAGGCGCAGGGACTTGACCTCCGGGCCTTCCAGGGCCAGGCCGGCTTCGTAGGTGTCGGTGATGAAATAGTCGTGCCTGGCCTTGCGGTTGGTGGCCACGGCCTCTACCTTGTCCTGCTTTTCCGGCTTTGTCATTGTTTTCATATTACCAAATATCCTAAAATTATAAAACCGCCGGAAGTCCGGGCGGCTAGAGTGGAAGGGTGGCCGAGCGGTTGAAGGCGCAGACCTGGAAAGTCTGTATACTCCTAAAGGGTATCAAGGGTTCGAATCCCTTCCCTTCCGTAGCTTTTACGGAATAAAGAATCCCCGCGAGGGGATTTTTTATTTGCCGGATATTATTGACACGCCTTTTGGGATTTATGTAAATTTAGGGTAACCCCTGAGGGCATTATCCATATATCATCCATGGGGGGAATACTAAGGAGGCAGTTAATTAATGAAAAACAATAAGAAAGGCTTCACCCTGATCGAGCTGATGATCGTCGTCGCCATCATCGGTATTCTGGCGGCCATCGCCATACCGAAGTTCGCCGACCTGATCAACAAGTCCAAGGAAGGCGCCACGAAGGGCGCTCTCTCCTCGGTCCGCAGCGCGCTGCAGGTGTATTACGGCGACAACGAAGGCTGGTTCCCCACCGACGACCTGGCCATCCTGATCGAGAACGCGAAGTACATCAACGAGATCCCCGTGGCCAAGGTTCCCACCACCGGTCACGCCGACACCAAGGCTGTGGCGATCTTCAGCTCCGCCACCGTCGCGGGTGTGTTCTCCGGCGGCACCGGTACGGCTGACGCTGGCGGCTGGGCCTACTTCAACAACCCCAGCGTTTCCAGCATGTGGGGCACCTTCGTGGCGAACTGCACGCACGAAGACATAAAGGGCCAGGCCATCGCGGCCGTGACCCCCTGGTCGGCTTTCTAACCAAAGCCGCACAGCGAAAGACCCCGCGCCTCACGGCGCGGGGTTTTTTGTTTGACAGGGCGCGGGGATTAATGTAGATTAAGGGAACCCCTGAGGGCATTATCTATAAATCATCCATGGGGGGAGACAGTCAAGGAGAAATAGTGAATGAAAAACAATAAGAAAGGCTTCACCCTGATCGAGCTGATGATCGTCGTCGCCATCATCGGTATTCTGGCGGCCATCG
>MGTV01000024.1 GCA_001799635.1 Elusimicrobia bacterium GWA2_62_23 | reverse complement strand
GGCACCAGCTTCAAGGGCAAGACCGTGGCCGTTTCCGGCTTCGGCAACGTGGCCTGGGGCGCGGTGAAGAAGGTCAACGACCTGGGCGGCAAGGTTGTCACCATCTCGGGTCCCGACGGCTGTATTTACGACAAGGACGGCATTACGGGCGAGAAGTGGGAATACATGCTCAACCTGCGCGCCAGCGGCGAGGACATTGTGGCCCCTTACGCCAAGAAGTTCGGCGCCGAGTTCCGCGCGGGCAAGAAGCCCTGGGAAGTTAAGGTGGACGTGGCTCTGCCCTGCGCTACCCAGAACGAGCTGAACGAGACGGACGCCAAGACCCTGATACAGAACGGCGTGATCTGCGTGACCGAAGGCGCCAACATGCCCTGCACTCCCGAGGCCGTGACGGCGTTCCAGGAAGCGAAGATCCTGTTCGCGCCCGGCAAGGCCTCCAACGCCGGCGGCGTGGCCACCTCGGGTCTCGAGATGAGCCAGAACAGCATGCGCATGAGCTGGTCTTCCGAAGAGGTGGACAAGCACCTGCACGGCATCATGGTGAACATCCATAATGCCTGCGTGACGGCCGCCAAAGAGGCGGGTCAGCCGGGCAACTATGTGCTGGGCGCCAACTGCGCGGGCTTCAAGAAAGTGGCCGACGCTATGATGGCCCAGGGTCTGGTCTAAGCAGCATTTAGGCTGGTCTTAAAAAGGGGGCGGAACCGGAAGGTTCCGCCCTCTTTGTTTTTTGGCCCCGGATGGTCTATAATTTAGGTAGAGAGAGGAGCGTTATGCCAAAGATCCTTGTGGTGGACGATATTCCGGCTATTGTGGATTTTTCGAAGGAGTTCTTCGAGGACGCGGGCTTTGAGGTGCGTACTGCCGATACGGCTACGGGCGCCATCGCGGCGCAGCACGAGTTCCGCGCGGACGTTATTCTTCAGGACCTGAACATTCCCGAGGGCGGCGGCATACACGTGTATGAGACGCTGCGCAAGGAGAACGACCTGGTGCCTATTATTTTCTCTACGGGCAAGCCGGAAACGCTGGGCGATCTTAAGCAGATGGTGAACGTGTCGGCCCTGCGCAAGCCCACCAACCCCGACGTTCTCATGGCCGAGGTGCAGAAGCAGTTGGCGTCCCGCCCCACGGCGGCCCAGGCGGCGCCTCCTCCGCCCGCTGCTCCCCAGCCGGTGCAGTACAATCCCCCTCCTCCCCCGCCCAAGCTCAACCGCTGACGGGTGCCCACAAACAAGGAAGGCGGAGCCGATACTCCGCCTTCTTTGTTTTTTACCCCCGGTCGGGGCAACGGGGGGATGGGGGCTACGGGCACGCGGTCGAATTGTGTCGCTTCGCTCCACCCGAACACCGTTCTCGCCGCTTGTCGCTCGGCCTCGTCGCTTGCGTAAGCCTCGGCCTCCGCGACATCCCTCCGCCCCCATCCCCCCGCCGCCCCTCCGGTCCCCAAATAAAACCGCCAGGCTTCCCCGGCGGTTTAGACGACTATCCAAGCAACTATTTCTGGCTCCAGAAGCCGCAGGAGATTGGGCGGTGGATGAGGTCGGCGGGCATTTGGTGGCCGTAGCATTTGCCGGAGGGGTCCAGGTGGGCGCATTCGTCGCATTTTACTTTGGATTTGCCGGTGAGGTAGCCCAGGATAATACATATGTATCTCATGTTTCTACTCCTTCCCGAAGCAAAAGCAAATATTTCAAATCAGAACCCAAAATCATTGGTCGGAACATCCTTTGCTATTGCCTGACGAAAGTTCTTCCGAAAATCCCGAATTTTATACGGTGACCCCAATCCCAGTATAAGCTTTTTAAAATCGAAGACTTCCAACTTCCCCCACCGCCCCAAATACAATGCAACCATTTCTATTCCGTAGGAGTCATTATAATCCAATAGTTTATATCCGATTACTTGAAACAAGTCATTAATTGAAAGTTTTCTCTTTTTGCACTTAATCTCAATAAGAGTAGAGTTAACTATTAAGTCTGCATCTGCTCCGCCGACATCACCACTACCTGGGAAAATAGGGTTGAGACATACCCAATCAATTTTCCAAGAGGAGACGTTCTTTTGGAACTCACGCGAGAGCCCCATCAAATCCTCAACGACTTCTTTGGGATATGATTTCTCCAACAACTTCAAAATCGATTCAATATTGCCATTAGATAGCGCATTTGAAATAACTTTATAGTGCCCACCCCCAATCAGTTCAGCACCAGAAGCCCACATTGAACTACGTCCCAAAACTTCCAGTTTTGCCAATAAAAGACAAAGCAGACATACTTTTCTTTCCGTTGAATCACTCAACAAAGATTTGCCTCGTACCGCCTTCCTCATCCACCTATTTAAATTCACACCGAACTGTTTATTAGAAGCAAATTCCTTTCCGCCCCCATGCGCCATTAAGCCACTATATGGTGTAACTTTGAGATAGTATCTGGCTCTATAGTCAAAGGCTGTTCCAACCCACCCATATATATGCCCAGGAGTTTCAGCGGGCAACACATCAATATATGGGAGGGTATCCAAGTCCGCATTTATACACTTAATAAGTTTTTCAGCCAGTGGAAGATTGGTCTTTAAAAATTTTTTTGTGTAAGAGCTAGACCGCAATAGGGATGTCATGCTCACGGCATTATCCTCTCTGCATTTTCCAGAATGCCTCGAGCGCTAGTTTTCATAGAGGCTGGGGAAATAGGAGGCGGGGGCGAGGGCGGTCTGGGTGTAGGGGTCGAGGGGGCCGTAGTAGACGTCCATGAGGCCGGAGGGGACGTATTCGCCGGAGAGGAGTTTTTTTATGCGCTCTACGCGGTCTTTGTTGGCCTGGGGGTTGGCGACGGGGCTGAAGGTGTCGGGGGCTATGAGGAGGGCCACGAGGGAGAGGTATTCGTCGTCCTTGAGGCGGTGGAATTTTTTGTTGTAGTAGCACTGGGCGGCGGCGGTGAAGCCGCGCATGGGAGCGCCTTTGCAGTTGCCCAGGTAGGCGTAGCTGAGGAACAGGGTGAGCTGGTCCTGCTTGGAGACGAGGCGGTCCAGGGCGTAGCGGGCTATGAGGGTCTGCCTGAGCTTGGCGAAGCCGGGCTTGAACTCGGCGAAGTAGAAGATCTTTACCAGGGCCTGGGTTATGGTGGTTATGCCGGCGCCTGGGGTTTTAAGGTCCACGCCTTTATGCTCGAGGAAGCCGGGGTCTTCCACTTTCAGCAGCTGGTCCACCCTTTTGCGGGGCAGGTCGGCGGGGGTGAGGGTTATCTTTTCCGCGGCGAGGGCGGCCTGGATAATGCCGGGGGTGTCGCGGCGGGCTTTCACCACAACGGCCAGGCAGTAAACCAGCAGGGCCAGGCCCAGGGCCAGCGGAACGAGGCCGGCGCAGTAGAGAAAAGTTTTGAAGGCGGAGCCTTTGCGGCGCCGGCAGGTATCGAGCAGGTGGTCGTGATGCTTGTAGTTCTTGGACAGCATCCGCGAACGCGTGTGAAGTGGTGTATGATCCATTAAGCCTAACCCAGGTAATAATATAGATGACCGGCGGGCGTTTGTCAAGTTCGCGCGCGTCAGTTTTTCCTGCTATTTACGTCGGGTTTTGGCTTGCGGGATTCCGCTTATGCGCGGGCCTGGTCGGCGGGGCCGTCCAGCACCTGGCGCACCTTGTCGGTAAAGCCGTCCGCGGAGAAGGGTTTATAGATGAAGGCTATGCCGGGCTCCAGCACGCCGTGCTTTACTATGGCGTCGTCGGTGTAGCCGGACATGTAAAGCGTCCTGGGGCAGAGCTTTCTGGCGGCCAGTTCTTTGGCGAGCTGCGGGCCGGTCATGCCGGGCATCACCACGTCCGTCACCAGCAGGTCCACGGGCCGGCCGAGGCCTTCGGCCAGTTCCAGCGCCTCGGGCCCGGAGGCCGCCGCGAGCACCTTATAGCCCGCGGCCTTGAGCAGGCGCTCGCCTAGGCGGCGCAGGCTTTCCTCGTCCTCGGCCAGCAGCACGGTCTCGCTGCCGCCGGCCAGCGGCCCGGGCTCCGGCGCCGGCTTCGGCGCGGCTTCGGCTTCGGCCAGCGGGAAACTGATGATGAAAACGCTGCCCTTGCCCGGTTCGCTCTCCACGTTTATCTCGCCGCCGCTCTGTTTCACTATTCCAAAGACAACGGAAAGTCCCAAACCGGTGCCCTTGCCTGAAACCTTGGTAGTGAAGAACGGTTCGAAGAGGTGCGCCTTGACCTCTTCCATCATCCCGCAGCCGTTGTCGCGCACTTTCACGCAGACCATTCGGGCGCCGGTTTTTAAACTCCGGGGACATTCACCCACCAGGGTCTCCAGGGTTATCACGCCTTTGCCGCGCAGGGCGTCCCGGGCGTTTATCACCAGGTTGAGGATCACCTGCTCTATCTGGCCGGGGTCCACCTTCGCCAGGCAAGGCGCGCTGAAAAGGCGGGTCTCCAGGGTTATTTCCTCGCCTATCAGCCGGCGCAGCATCTTGGTCATGTCGGCGATGGTCTTGTTGAGGTCCACCACTTTCGGGGCGATTATCTGGCGGCGGCTGAAAGCCAGCAGCTGGCTGGTGAGAGCGGTGGCCTTGTCGGCCGCGGAAATGATCTCGCCCATATCCTCCCTGCCCAGGGACTTTTCCGGCAGCGAAGCGGAGACCATGGAGGCGTAGCCTTTTATGGCCGTGAGGATATTGTTGAAATCGTGCGCCACGCCGCCGGCCAGATGCCCTATGGCGTCCATCTTCTGCGCCTGCAGGAGCTGCTGCTCCATGCGCAGGGCCTCGGTGATGTCACGCTTAACGGCCACGTAATTGACTATGGCGCCGCCGGCGTCCTTTACCGCGGTAATGACGGCCTCTTCGGTATAAACGCTGCCGTCCTTGCGGCGGTTCACCAACCGGCCTTCCCATGTTTCTCCGGAACGTATGGCCTTCCAAAGGCGGCCGTAAAAAGCTTCATCCTGAACGCCGCTCTTGAGAATGCTGGTCTTTTTACCTATCGCCTCGGCGCGCGTGTACCCGGTGGTCTTTTCGAACGCGGGATTCACGTACTGAATGATACCGTCGGGATCGGTGATTATCATGGCGTCGCCGGCCTGCTCTATGGCGCGCATCAGGCGCTCGCGCTCGGCCTCCGCCGCCCTGGCTTCGGTGATATCCACGATATTCACCACCAGGTTGCGGCGCCCATGCCTGTCGCGAAAATCGGAAAGATACGCCTCGCCGGTCCGCTTTGCGCCGTCCGACCTGACGAACATGAAGATCTGGTGATACTCGTAAACCTCACCGGCCGCGAATTTCCTGAAATTGGAGCTCACGGGTCCCAAAGACTCGGGGGCCAAGAACCGCGCGAAAGACTCCGCGGAAACATAGTCCTCGTGGGAAAAGCCGCCTATCTCCATGAGGCGTTTGTTCACCCAGGTTATGCGGCCGGCGTCGTTGAGGATACAGATGGCGTTATTGGAATATTCGGAAACGGCCCGGTAGCGCTCCTCGCTCTCGGCCAGGGCCAGGCGGGCCCGGGCCCGGTCGGTCTGACGCAGCATCAGCAGCGAGAACAGCACCGTGGCGGCGGGATAGACGGAGAGTACGGGTACCGCGATGCGTCTTAAAGTCTCCAGGGCGGTACCGGCCGGCAGCAGTACCGTGCAGGCCAGCATGGCCAGGTGCACGGCGAGGCCGAACAAGGCCAGTTCCGACAGGCTGGGCTTCTCGGCTATCTGGGGGCGCAGGCGGCGCCACAGCACGCCTATGCCGGCCGAACAGAAGATAACGGCCATACCCATCCAGACGCCGTCGCCGCCTATCTTGAAACGGAATACCGCCGTGATGGCGGCGGCGAGAAAAGCCGAGACGGACCCGAAGAATATGCCGGCTACGCTCAGCAACACCGACCGCACGTCGAAAACCATGCCCGGGCGCATCACCCAGGGGTTTATCATCACCAACACTCCGCACAGCCCTACTATGATGCCGGTCAGCACGTCGCGGTAGCGGGCGGGGCGGGCAGGGCGCAGGTTAAATTCGGAATAGACTACGCCTACCCCCAGGAGAAGGCAGACATTATAAATTAGATCTCTCAGGAAAGAGGCTTCCATTGTACCCCGGCCCGCCCGGTTCACCCAATGGTAGCACCAAAATCAGCGGCGAAGCAACTGCAGTCCAGACCGCACGGCTGCCAGGAGGGCGGCCTGGTCGTTGGTGCCTATACGGCAGCGGCGGCCGTTGTTCAGTTTCAGTTCCACGGCGTCCAGGGAATTGACGCTGTAAAGCCAGCCGTCGCCCAAAAAACGCACGCCCCAGCCGTGGTACCACCGGCCTTTCACGGCTTCGGCGGAAAGGATGTCGGCCAGCGGCACGCTGACGCGCACCAGGCCCGCGCCCAGGCGCAGGCGCACGGCGGTCTCGTCTACGGTCACGGCAAGTTTATAAAAGTTCAAGAGCGCGGCGGCCAGGAGCAGCGGCACCCCGTACAGCGCGTAGTTGGGCTCACAGGACGGCGCAAATACCGCCGCAAGCGCGGAGGCCGCGGTGAAGGCGCCCAGGATGATTATTATGACCCAGCCGGTTTCGGTGTGTTCGTATCTGTTCATATTAGGCTCTGTGTATCATGGTAGCAGGATTCCGGCGGCCGCGGCAATCGGGTAGGAGGCGGGTGATTAGTTCACCCGCCGTCCTCCCACACCACCGTACGTACCGTTCGGTATACGGCGGTTCATCAGAACTAATAG
>MGTV01000023.1 GCA_001799635.1 Elusimicrobia bacterium GWA2_62_23 | reverse complement strand
GAAAACCGCTTAAAAAGGATACGTGACGGGGATTTACAGCCGTTGCTGCCCTTCGCCTAAGGAACTTTCTTGGGACAGCCCTGGGCCGGGGGGCCCAGGCGGCGTCTGGGTCCTTTGCCTCTATTGGACCCGGGCCAAAATTGTGACAATATCTTCACGTGCGCAACACGTGAAGGATTTTATGCTTAAATTCACCGCTTTCCAGCTTGTCCTGATACTATCTATGACCAACGCCGCTTTTGCCGGCCAGCCCGGCGCCATATCCCAGCTTTCCGCCGCAGCCGCGGCAGTACCCCAGGCTCCCGAGGCCGTGCTTGAGAAAGCCCGCCCTTCCGCCGGGCTCTCGCTGGTGCGGTCCATCCGGTCCAAGTACTGGGAAAAGATAGAGTGCTGGCAGGATACGGCCCGGCCTTTCGTCTCCGAAAGCGCCCTGAGCAAGTCGCGCCACGAGACCCCCGAGATAATCTCCGCCTTCGGTTCCAACCTGCCGCCCACTTCCACCTTCCTGCTGCATTACGGACCCAAATGGCGGGTGAACAAGGGCAAGGTAGTGATCCTGCTGCACGGCGCGTCCGACAACGCCAACCGCGCCTGGGCCACCCCCGCCATACTGCTTGGCGACGCTTCTAAGCCCGGCCTGCTGCAGGCCCTGGAAGCCGCCGGCCACCGGGTCTTCGCCCTCACCTTCCCGCATAAGCACGGCAGCCTGTTCTACGAGGCGCAGTACCTGGCCGACGCCATAGAACTGATCCGCCAGGACACCGGCGTACAGAAGGTGACGCTGGTAGGCCATAGCGCCGGCGGCCTGGTGGGCCGCGTGTACGTTTCCAATTTCCGCCTCAACGGCGCCGGCTGGACGCCTTACCGGGGGGACGTGGAGAACCTGGTGACGCTGGCCACCCCGCACCGCGGGCAGGATTTCGCCTTCCGCCACCCCGAGTTCAACTACTACTTCATGAAGGACGAACTGGCCGCCAACGCCCCAATGAGCTGGGACAAGGTGCTGGCCTACGGCGTCTGGAAAGACACTTTCGAGTTCAGCATCTACAGCGACAATTTTCCCATGCAGCAGCAGGTGCTGTATAACTGGAGCGGCAAGTTCCCGGTCAGCCCCGCTTCGCCCGATTCCTACACCACGCTGCACGGCGGGCAGGGCTTTGTGAGCCACTCGCTGGGCATAGACAACGCCATAGCGCGCGGCGGCAACTTCATCAACGCCTTCAAGTCCTACCCGGTGCCGGCCGACGTCGCCGTGGCCGTGGTGGCCGGCAACAAGAGCGACATAGAGAACGTGCCCCAGACCGAGAAGGACGGCCCTTCCGACGGCCTGGCCTTCGTGGAAAGCGCCGCCCATACCGCCGACCTCACCCACCCGGCCCGCAAGGAGCCGATAAAGAAGCTCATAGTCAACGAGAACCACGTGACCATTACCTTCAGCCCAGCGATGCTGAAGCTGGTGACGGACCTGGTAAAATAACAGGCCCCCGCTGAAAAAGAAAAGGCCCGGTCTCCCGGGCCTTTTTCTTTAGGGGACGTCGATTTCTAATTTCTAATTGGCGGAGGTTCCTTAAAAATTAGGAATTAGGAATCAGCGTCCCCTATCCCGACTAGCGGATGCGCAGGAAGGCTTTCACCGGCGTGATGAACGCGGTGAACATGCCGGTCTTGGCCGCGTCCGACAGCGCTATGGCCACACCCATGAGCGACTCGCCGGCTATGATGCCGGAGCTCACCGGGATTATATACTTCTCGGCGGTAGCCTTGGCCTTGCGCTCCAGCACCAGCGCTATCAGGCCGCCCAGGAACATGGACAGCGAGTTCCAGAACGGGATGACCATGGAAAGCCCCAGGCCCATAGCGGAGGGGATGTACTTGCGGTGCTTGGGGAACAGCAGTTCCAGGCAGGGGATGAAGATGCCTACCAGGCCGCCTATCAGCATGCCGTTGCGCGCGGCGGGGTGCAGCGAGTGGATGCCGTTGGACAGGAGCTTGGCCACGGCGGCCCAGACCTGCGCCGAGGGGGCCGGCCACTGGTCGGAACCCAGCGACGCGGCGTTGGGGACCAGGATGTAGAAGGCTGGCACCACTATGAGCGTGCCGGCGAAGATGCCGAAGAACTGCGCCAGGAACTGCTGGCGCGGGTTGGCGCCCAGCAGGTAGCCGCTCTTGAGGTCGGTGAGCAGGTCCGCGGTGGACCCGGCGGCGCCGGCCGTGACGGAGGCGGTCATGAGGTTGGTGGTCATGTTGGACGGGGCCAGCATGCCGAAGGTGAGCTGGGTGATCTTGCCCATGGCGCCTATCGGGGTGATGTCGCTTTCGCCTGTGGCGCGTGCCGCCACTATGGCGAGGAAGAAGGTGAGGACCACGGCCACCAGACCCATCCACCAACTGGTCTGGAAGGCGTAGTGCAGCACCATGATGCAGCCCAGGCCGGCGAAAGCCGTGCCGGTGAGGAACCAGGAGGCTGGCACTTCTATGTGGGCCAGCGGGTCCGCGGCGGTGTCGGGGCGCTTGTGGAAGATGTTGGTGACGCCGCCGAAAGCGCGCAGCACGGTCTTCCACTGCAGGGCGAACATGAACAGCCCTGAGGTCACCATGATGGCGGCGCCAGCCCAGGTGCTCCACTGCACTATGGCGCGGTAGCCGAGCTTGCTTAAGTCAATGGCGCCCATGCCCGATACCCAGGGGGCCAGGATGCCGTAGTTGATAGTGGCGCCGAGCAGCAGCGACCAGGAGATCTTCCAGCCGATGATGGCGCCGGCCGCCACCATCAGCGCGCTGACCTCGAAGGAGAAGGTCCACTTTTCGAGCGGCTGGCCCTTAAGGGTGCCGTTGAACGGGAGCATGCCCGGCAGGGAGAGTTTGAAATCCAGCAGGTCCTTTATCCGCAGGGACACGCCCTTGTCGCGCAGCAGCGCTATGGCGGCCCCGAAGAGGCCGGCCAGGCCCATGGCGCGGGCCTTGTCGGAAGCTTCCTGGCCCTTGGCGTGCAGGCTCTTGAGGGTTTCCGCCGCGGCGATGCCGCTGGGGAACTTGAGCTGCTCGATGTTGATCATCTGGCGCTTCATGGGGATGGCTATGAACACGCCGAGCATGGCGAGGAAGATGGTCCAGAGCGTGAGCACCGTCCAGCTCATGTGGGCCCCGGTGATGATGAGGTAGGCCGAAATGGCCGAGACCATGGTGCCGCCGGTGGAGTAGCCGGCCGCCGAGGCCGTGCTCTGCATGCAGTTGTTCTCCAGGATGCTCATGTCCGTTTTGAACAGGAAGGGCAGCAGCGTGCGCAGGGTCTTCCAGATGGTGAAGGAGAGGATGCAGGCCGTAATGGCCACGCCCAGGCCCCAGCCGGTCTTAAGGCCTATGTAGAGGTTGGACAGCGACATGAAGCCGCCGAGGAAGGCCCCCATGATGACCGCGCGCAGGGTAAGCTGCGGCATGGAGTCGCCCTGGTACACGGTGCGGTACCATTTCAGCTCGGCTTCCTCGGGGTTCACGCCCGCGACGTGCGGCGTTTCCTTGGGCTCGTCCAAAAGTTCGACTTCTTCCTCCCCCTGCATTTCTTCGAGCGGAAGGTCGTCGCGTTTTTCGTCGTTTGACATTTAATTGTCCCCTGGGTTTAGGATTCGGAACTGCGAAGCAGAAAAACTGGTGCGCGGTACAGGATTTGAACCTGTGGCATCCTCTGTGTAAGAGAGGCGCTCTACCGCTGAGCTAACCGCGCGGTAAATACTGATTCATATTTTACCTTAATAGAAGGTCCTTTACGCAAACCCGCCCCCGCGCTTGCTATAATAAGTTCATGGACAAGACCGACGCCGAACTGGTGGAAAAAGCGAAATCGGGGGACACCGCCAGCTTCGAGATCCTGGTTAAGAAATACCAGGACAAGATCTATAACCTGGCCAATTACGTCTGCCTGGGCCTCAAGTCCGAGGCCGACGACGTGTACCAGGAAACCTTCATCAACGCCTTCAAGAACATCTCCAAGTTCAAGGGCAAATCCGGCTTCGGCACCTGGCTGTACCGCATAGCCGCCAACAACTGCTGGATGAAGTTCCGCAAGAAGAAGAGCGAGAAACTGGTGAGCCTGGAGGACGTGCGGGAGATGGAAGACCTCACCCACGCCGACGAGATCCGCAAGAAGGAACTCTCCGAGAGCGTGGCCAAGGCCCTGTCCAAACTGTCCGTGGATTTCCGCCTGGCCATCACCCTGGCCGATATCCAGGGCCTCTCCATGGAAGAAGCCGCCAAAGTGCTCAAGATCACCGTCCCCGCCTTCAAGACCCGCCTCTTCCGCGCCCGCCGCGTTCTGCAAAAAGAACTAGAATGAATAAAATAGGGACAGACACCTGTTTTATGGCTTGGGCACAGCCATAATTGTGCCTATATTATAAGGGTAATTTGTTTATTGCTGCTTATTGAAAATAGGTGTCTGTCCCTATTTTTAGGCTTTCCAGGCGAGGGCGGCGAGGATG
This sequence comes from Elusimicrobia bacterium GWA2_62_23, assembly GCA_001799635.1. Classification (GTDB taxonomy): domain Bacteria; phylum Elusimicrobiota; class Elusimicrobia; order Elusimicrobiales; family UBA9959; genus UBA9959. The sequence goes on along the minus strand of MGTV01000023.1, from coordinate 87,553 downwards.
AGGAATTGCGTGTCTATCAGGGTCTCGGCGGTAGTGCGCTCGGGAATGCGGCTGAAATAGAAGAAGAGCATGAGGCCCAGATAATACAGCATGCCCGTCAAGAGCGACGCCGCCAGTTCCGGCCGCCAGCCCGCGCCCTTCAGCGTGAACAGGATGGCCGACAGCACCAGGAAGATAGCCGCTAGCGTGAAGTAGGTCAGCGGCTGCCCCGCCGCCTTGTAGAAATTCTCCTTACCCACTATCATGTCGCTGTGCGCGTGGCTGATGCCGAACAGCACCGACCGCGTGAACACCAGCAGGAAGGCGAAGAACACCGCCAGTTGCGTGGAATTGTGCAGCGCCCCGCCGTGCCACAGCCCCGGCGCGTAGGCGCACATGAAAGCCCAGCCCAGCGCCGTCAGGATGTCCTTGGAGGCGGGGAAATTGCCGAACTTCTCGAAACCGAGCGGCAGCTTGTAAGGGTACATCATGCCGGCGGCCCAGAAGAACGCAGCGGTGAGGAAAACTTTCCAGCCCAGCGCCGCCGACAGCAGAATGGCCAGCGTGCCCGATACCAGCGCCGCTATCCGGGAGTGCCGCCGGTACTTCACGAACAGCAGCTGCCGCGCCTTGTCCGGCACCGCCGCGCCCTTTTCCACCGCGCGGTTGGCCATGTGCAGGCTGAAGGCGAACAGCCCGGCCATCAGCAGGAATTTCTTGGAGACCGGCGCGCCTTCCAGCTTCATGCAGACGTAGGTGAGCGAGGCCGCGGCGATGGCGGTGTAGAGCGAACCAGTCACCAGCAGCTTCCAGGCGAAGGCCAGCTGGTCCAGGACGTGGCTCTGCGCCTCGCCGGCCAGCTCGCGCGCCTTCTCCAGCACCTTCTCTATCATCCAGGAGGGGGTGGAAGCCCCGGCGGTTATGAAAATTTTAAAGGCTCCATTGAATAATTCCGGCCGCAGCTCGTCCTCTTTCTCTATGTGCACCGCTTTTTTCGCCAGGCGCTCGCAGATCTGGAACAGGCGGGCCGTGTTGGCCGAATTCTTGCCGCCCACCACTATCACCAGGTCGGAATCCTTCGAGAACTCCACCGTTTCCTTCTGGCGCTGCTTGGTGGGATTGCAGATAGTATTGGAAACGGCCAGTTCTCCGGCTATGCCGCGGGCCGCCGCGGCGGCCTCGGTGAAAACGTCGCCTTCCTGCGTGGTCTGGGCCACTATGTTGGCCTTCTCCAGGCGGGGGAGTTTCTTAACTTCCTCCGGCCCGTCCACCACGTAGCCGCGTCCACCGGTGTAGCCCATGAGCCCCACCACTTCCGCGTGGTCCTTGTCGCCCACTATGATGGTGGCGTAGCCCTGCCGGGCGTGCTTCTGTATATTTTCCTGCACGTGCTTTACCAGCGGGCAGGTGGCGTCCACCACTTCCAGGTCCAGGGCGCGGATCTTGGCTTCCTCTTCGGGCGGGATGCCGTGCGCGCGGATCACCAGGATGGCGTGCGGCTCCTTTATCTCGGCCGCGGAATTCACCGCGTGGATGTTCTTTTCCTTGAGGGTCTCTATGACCTGCTTGTTGTGGATGAGCGGCCCGAGGGTGTAAATGGTCTTCTCGCTGTGCTTGGCGAGTTCCAGCACCTTATCTATGGCGTTCTTCACGCCAGGGCAGAACCCGGCGCTCTTGGCCACGGTGATCTGGATCCGTTCGGGCATGGCTAAATTTTAACATTTATGGCGGGCCCCGCATGTTTTGTAGAATTGGGCTATGGAAGGCAAGTTTAAACTCGTGGCCCCGTTCAAGCCGTCCGGCGACCAGCCGGCCGCGCTCGAGGCCCTGGCCGCGGGCGTAAAAGCCGGCAAGGCCAACCAGACCCTGCTGGGCGTCACGGGTTCCGGCAAGACCTTCACAGTGGCCGCGCTGGTGGAGAAATTACAGCGCCCGGCCCTGGTCATCTCGCCCAATAAAGTCCTGGCCGCCCAACTCTACTCAGAGTTCAAGACCTTCTTCCCCGAGAACGCGGTTGAATATTTCGTCTCCTATTACGATTATTACCAGCCCGAGGCGTATATCCCGGCCACCGACACTTATATAGAGAAAGATTCCTCCATCAACGACCATATAGACAAACTGCGGCTGAAGGCCACCACCTCCATATTGAGCCGCCCCGACACGCTGGTGGTGGCGTCGGTATCCTCCATCTACAATATCGGCTCGCCGGAGAATTTCAAAGAACTCTGCCTGACCATCAAGAAAGGACAGCGGCTGGACCGCAAGGGGATCACCCGCCAGCTGGTGAGCGTGCACTACGAGCGCAATGAAATGGAATTCAAGCGCGGCTGCTTCCGCCTGCGCGGCGCCCACCTGGACATTTTCCCGGCCGACGCCGAAACCGCCTGGCGCGTGCAGCTGGACGAGACCGTAGAGTCCATAAAAGAAATAGACCCGCTCACCGGCGACACCATCCGCGAGCTGGGCGAGATCTGGGTATTCCCGGCCACGCATTTCGTTTCCACTTCGGGCGAGGTGGAGCAGGCGGCCGTCTCCATAGAGAAAGAACTGGCCGAACGCCTGGCCGTGCTGAAGGGCGCGGGCAAACTGCTGGAGGCCGAGCGCCTCTCGCAGCGGGTGCGCTACGACCTGGAGATGATACGCCAGACCGGTTACTGCGCCGGCGTGGAGAATTACGCCCGCCACCTGTCCAACCGCCCGCCCGGCAGCCGGCCGGACTGCCTGTTCGATTACTTTAAGGACGATTTCCTGCTGTTCATAGACGAGAGCCACGTGACGGTGCCGCAGATCCGCGGCATGTACGAAGGCGACCGCGCCCGCAAACAGACGCTGGTGGATTTTGGCTTCCGCCTGCCTTCCGCGCTGGACAACCGCCCGCTCAAGTTCGCCGAGTTCGAGGCCATCCGCCCGGCCACCGTTTTCGTGTCGGCCACGCCCGGCCCTTATGAACTGAAGACCTGTTCCAAGGACGATATTGTGGAACAGATCATCCGACCCACCGGGCTGATAGACCCGGAAGTGAAGATCCTGCCGGTGACCGGCCAGATCAAGGCGCTGACCGCGGAGATAGAGGTGCGAGCCGCCAAGAAAGAACGCACCCTGGTGCTGACGCTCACCAAGAAGACCGCCGAAGACCTGGCCGCCTACCTGGGTGAGAAAGGCCTGAAGGCGCGTTACATGCATTCGGACATGGACACGCTGGAGCGGCTGGACATCCTGGGCGCTTTCCGCAAGGGCGAGTTCGACGCGCTGGTGGGCATCAATCTGCTGCGCGAAGGCCTGGATATCCCCGAAGTCACCCTGGTGGCCATCCTCAACGCCGATAACGAGGGCTTCCTCAGGAGCGAAACCACGCTCATACAGATCTCCGGCCGCGCCGCCCGCAATATGTGCGGCGAGGTCATACTTTTCGCCGACCGCATGACCGGTTCCATGGAACGCGCCCTGGCTGAAATGACCCGCCGCCGCAAAAAGCAGGTGGCCTACAATAAGAAGCACGGCATAGAACCGCGTAGTATCATCAAGAAATTCGTGGAATACGAGGAATTGCGCACTCAGGCCAAGCGCCAGGGCATCTCCGTGGCCGAGCCGCTGCCCAAGAACTTCCCCAAGTCCGGGGTGAAGGCCATGGCCGCCGAGCTGGAAGCCCGCATGAAGGACGCCGCCGATAATCTGAATTTCGAACTCGCCACCGAACTGCGCGACCGCCTCTATGAACTGCGCGAGATGACCGGCGTTAAAATTAAAGCCGCCGGCAGGCGGGGGAAGAAATGAGCGACGCGCTGCCTACTTTCAGAAGGCTTTATCAGGCGGTCATGACCTGGGGTGAAGGTTTTTCCTACCAGGACTCGGTGGTCACCAAAGGGGCCGTGTGGGCCCTGATAGGCTGGCTGCCGGTGCCGCTGCTCTGCACCCTGATACAGGCGCTTGCCGCCTGGACCACGGAAGTCGGGGCCGAGGTGACCTATGTCCCCGACATGGGCATGATGCTTTTCATGACGGGTTTCCCTTGGGCGCCCTTGGCTGGTTTCGTGCTCGGTTGCGTTTTTGCCGGCCGGGCGGCCGGCTGGCTGGAAGCCGTAAAGCGCGGCCTCAAGGCAAATACCGCGCTCTTCCTGGTCCTGATGCTGCTGGCTGTGCTCGCGCTCACCGACCCCAATGAAAAGGCCGGCCTGGTGGCCGCCATTGCCTTCTGGCTGGGCGTGCTCGCCATCCTCATGGCCCTCTTCGGCGCCCTCCTGCGCCACCTCTACGACCGCCTAAGAGCCTAATGTCTAACAATTGGAATATCCCCTCCGAATTGGAGGATTTTGTTCGGCGCAGGGACAGGGACTGCGTATATTGCCATGTGAAATTCCAGTCTAATCCTAAAGATCGAGCTTCTTGGGAGCATATAGACAATGATGCGGGGAATGTGACCAAGGAGAATATCGTTCTTTGCTGCTCTTCGTGTAACTCCAGTAAGGGGGTTAAATCTTTGTGGGATTGGTTGGAATCGAATTATTGTAAAAGGAAGGGAATTACTGATAAATCTGTGGCGGAAGTGATTAAAGAGTGGATCCGCAAATATAGGCGCTGAGATTTAGGATCTTAACTTGCATGGCCGCCGGGGAAGCCCGGCGGTTTTGTTTTGGGCGACAGTGCGGTGTCGGGGTGGGGTGCCATAATTTCACTAGGGGTCGTCATCCCGGCGAAAGCCGGGATCCAGATCAAGGGGGGGCGGTTTATGGTGAAATTCCCGTGCGTATATATATTGGCCAGCAGGCGCAATGGCACGCTGTATGTTGGGGTGACTTCTGACTTGGTAAAAAGGGTGTGGGAACATAAGAACGACTTCGTGGAAGGGTTTACGAAAAGATATGGGGTGCATTCCCTAGTGTGGTATGAGTCCCACCCGGATATGCTGGGCGCTATCGGGAGGGAAAAAGCGATCAAAGAATGGCGGCGGCGCTGGAAACTAGAACTTATAGAGAGACTCAATCCGTGGTGGAGGGATTTGTATGACGAGCTTATCTAACCTGGATCCCGGCCTGCGCCGGGATGACGAAGGGGACCTGGATCCCGGCCTGCGCCGGGATGACGAAGGGGACCTGGATCCCGGCCTGCGCCGCCGCTCCGAGAAAACCTGCAAATAAATATGTCTAGGAGTGGAATTCTGTCTGTTAGTGTGCAGTTGAAGGCCTTGACAATGGGTGGTATTGTTGTATAATATAATACAATAAATTGTATTTTAATGCTCAAGTGTTTGTATGGATAAATACAGGATTGATAAAGAAGGGCTCTTCGCCGCTTTGGCGGGATGGAGCGCTTTTCTCAAACGCAGGGTTAACCTTATAGCCTGCGGCGGCACGGCCATGACGCTGCTGGGAATAAAGGAATCCACCAAGGACATAGATTTTATAGTGCCGGAAGTCGGGGAGTACAAATACCTGTCCGGCAAACTGGCTGAGCTTGGGTACGTCCAGGCCACCAAATACGGCTGGAACCGCGACGGCGGTTTCATATTCGATCTTTATCCCGGCAACAAGGTGTATGAAACGGCCCTGCTGGCGTCCCCTCTGGAGCCGGGCGGCAATACGCCCCTGCGGGAGTTCGCCAGGATATATGTGGGGATACTCAACCACTACGACATCCTGATAACAAAACTTTTCCGGTCCTCGTCCGTGGACATAGAGGATTGTCTGGGGCTTGTGCGCGCGGTGCGGGGGGAGTTGGACCTCGCGAAACTGGAGGCGCGGTTCAAACAGACCGCCTCTTATGACGTTTCCGAACAGAAAGTGCTTGGCCACCTGGAGAACTTCAAGCGCGTGCTGAAAAGGGAGAGGTTCTTATGAAACACGACGAACTGCTCAAAAAGGCCGGAGAACTGGGGTTCAAACTGTTCGAACCGGAAGGGGGGGCGGAAGCGGCGCGGACGCTGCTGGAGGTGGCCCGCAGCGGCGACGCCAGGCTTATGGAGGGTTTCCCGGTAATGCTGGCCGCGGCGGCGGCCGGCGCTGGTGCGCACCTGAGGGAGTTGCGCAACCGGCTGGTGCGTGGGGGCGGCGCTTCTTTGAAAGAGCTGGTGCTGCTGTCGCTGGCCGCGTATCATGAGGCCGGCGTCTGGCCGGAGTGGGCGGGAGACCTGGCCGAGGAATTCTCTTCGGCCGAATTGAAACGCCGGCTGGATCTGCTGCGGCGCGGCGAGGGCGTTAAGGTGGGACACGCCGTGCTGCGTCCGGAAAAACTGAAGACCAATTTCTTTTCATATTACAGGCAGGCGGAAGAATCCGTCCGGGCCGTGGCCGCTGAGCGCGAGGATATGGGATTGGCCTATGCCATGGCTCAGGTATTCACCGCCAGGCAGAAGGAGCTTTTCCTGAAAAGGCTGCGGCAGGGTAAATTCACCAAGACCGAGAAGGAGTATTACTCGCGAGTAGTTAAGAAAAAGGCGCAGGCGCTGGCCAATGAGGAACTTCACCGCCTGGCCCGCAGGGCGCTGGAGTAGTATAAATGGTAAAATTTAACCGATGAAGCAGTTCGACGCTGTTATAAAGGCGGCCCTGAAGGAAGACATAGGGCCCGGAGACGTGACCACCCGGTTCTTTGTGCCGCTGGGCACACGGTTCTACGGGGAGATGCGCGCCAAGGATTCAGGCGTGGTCTGCGGGGGGGAGGTGGCCCGGCGGGTTTTCGCCCTGGCCGCGCCCGGTTCCCGCGTTAAGATAACCAAAAAAGACGGCGCCCGCATTAAAAAAGGCGACGTGCTGATGAAGATAGAAGGCCCGGCCTCCATCCTCACCGCCGAGCGCACCGCCCTTAACTTTTTACAGCATATGAGCGGCGTGGCTACCAAGGCCGCCCTGTTCGCCGCGGCCGTGAAAGGCTCCCGCACTAAAATTTACGATACCCGCAAGACCCTGCCGGGGCTGCGCATGGTGGAGAAGTACGCCGTGCGCTGCGGCGGCGCCCGCAATCACCGCCTGGGCCTCTACGACATGGCCATGATAAAGGATAACCACGTGGCCTTCGCCGGCGGCCGGGCCGAAGTGCTGGGCAAACGCATACAGGCCATGCGCCGGGCCAAGCCCGGGCTCAAGATAGAATTGGAAGTGCAGAATCTGGCCCAGCTCAAGGCCTTCCTGCCGCTGGGCGCTGACGTGATAATGCTCGACAACATGGATTTCGCGGCCATGAAGAAGGCCGTGGCCCTGATACGTTCTTATAAAGGCAAGCGCCCGGAGATAGAGATCTCCGGCGGCGTGGACCTGAAGATGGCGGCCCAATATTCGCGGCTCGGCGCGGACCGCATCTCGGTAGGTTCCATCACCAGCGGCGCGCGGCCGCTGGACATCTCTTTCGAAGCGAGGACAAAATGAAAACCTGCGAAATAATAGATCTCAACGTGGATTCCCTGCCCGGCATCAGCAAGATAGTCTGCCTGGATGAGGTGGAGTCCACCCAGGCCGTGGCGCGCGAGCTTGCCGTGGAAGGCACCGCCGAGAAGACCCTGGTGGTGGCCAATACGCAGACCGCCGGGAAAGGCCGCCTGGGCCGCGAGTGGGAGAGCTCCTGCGGCGGGCTCTATATGACGCTGCTGCTCAAGCCCGAGACCGGCCTGAAGTTCCTGCCAGACCTCAGCGTGCTCAGCGGCGAAGCCGTGGCGTACGTAATAACCGCCCTGTACGGCATAAAGACCAGGATCAAGCTGCCCAACGACGTTTACGCTTTCCACCCGCGCAAGAAGAAATGGTTCAAAATAGCCGGCATCCTCACCGAGTCGTCCTCCATCAACCGGGCGCCGAGCTGGCTGCTGCTGGGCATAGGCGTGAACCTGAATAACCTCGTTAAGCTCGACACCGCCGTGAGCGTGAAGACGCTTAAAGGCGCGCAGGTCTCGCGCGAGGAATTCCTGCGCGAGTTCTTCAAGATCTTCTGGCTGCGCTACGCGGCCTGGGAGTACGGCAGCCAGGCCAAGAGTAGCTAGATGGACGCCGCCCGGGTAAAGGCCATAGCCCTGGCCGCCGGCGCTTCGGCCGCCGGCATAGCCCCGGCCGGCAACCTGGACGAATTCCGGCGCTACTCCGAGGCCGTAACCATCATCCCCTCCGGCCTTGGCTACCTCAAGCGCGACCCCCTCATAAGAAAAAGCGTGAAGAAATGGCATCCGGCCGCCCGCTCGGTGCTGGTCTGCGCTTTCAGATATTGGACCCCGGAGATGGACCACGCGGCCGAGCAGGCCAAGGCCGGCCCGCTGACCGCCTTCCTTTGGAATTCCGGGCGCAAACCCACCCAGCCGGCCCTGCTGTCCGCGCCCGGCGCCAAGATCTCCCGCTACGCCCTGTGCCGCGACTACCACCTGGCGGTGAAAGAAAAGCTCTCCGCGATGCTGGAGGAAATAAAGAAGGAAAGTCCCGCCGTGGACGGAAAGACCTTCTGCGATACTTCTCCGGTGATGGAAAAGGAATTGGCGCGGTTGGCGGGGCTGGGCTTCCGCGGCAAGAACACGCTGCTGCTTTCACGCACGCTGGGCAGCTACATTTTCCTGGGCGGGATCTCGCTCGGCCTGGACCTGGCGCCGGACGCGCCGTGCGAGGATTCCTGCGGCCGCTGCGAGCAATGCGTGAAGGCCTGCCCCACCAGGGCGCTGACGAACGGCCGGCTGGACGCCGGGCGCTGCCTGGCCTACTGGACCACGCAGGCCAAGGACAAGATGCCCGAAGAGGCCGTGGCCCGCGCGGGCGGCTGGGCCTACGGCTGCGACATCTGCCAGGAAGCCTGCCCCAACAACAAAGCCCCCGGCCAGCTCTCCCCAGGTTTCGAACCTCTCTCCAAATAGGCGTTTATGGTCTGTCGGTCCGGCCGGGATGTTATTCCGCTCGCCATGACTGCAGGGAACCGTTGCGCGGTTCCCCTCCAACCTGCGGTTGGAGCCTCCCTTCCCCAAATGGCGCTCGGAACAACATCCCGGCCGGACCCGCGCACTTGCAGGCCTGCCGTCAGTGGCTAAAAAAAGAAGGACGCTTTGGGGCGTCCTTCTTCTTTGCTGCGGGTCGGATTATTTTTTCGCGAGGGCGTTCTTTACGGCTTCCATCAGGTCGTCGGTGTTGAACGGCTTGGTGAGGAAGGCCGCCACCTGCGAGAAGCGCTGGAACATGGTGCGGGAGGGTTCCAGGGCGGAGAGCACCACTATGGGCATCTTGCCCAGTTCGGGGTCTTCGGAGATCTGGGAGGCCAGCGAATAGCCGTCTATGCCGGGCAGCATCACGTCCAGCACGAGCAGGTCCGGCTTGTAGGAGCGGAGCACGTCCAGCACCTCGCGGCCGTTATCGCAAACCTTTATCTGGTGGCCCAGGGATTCGAGGGTGTACTGCACCAGACTCGATATTTCCGGGTCGTCGTCAACAACAAGTATTTTGTTCCCCATAGGTTATATATTTAACACTTTCCCCGATTATTTGTAAAGCAGGTATTTCTCCGCGGTCTTTTTGAACTGCGCATTGTTCTTTTCGAAGGCGGCTATTACCGCGGCGGGCCTGGCGCCGGAGCGCAGCAGGTCGTAGAGGTCCCCGGTGCCGGTCATTTTGCGTATTTCCTCGGGCTTCATTACGAAATCCTTCCCGTTGTACTTGTTCAGCCAGTAGGCGGCGTGGGTGAAAATGTCCAGCGCGCGGACGGCCGGCCTGTCGGTCACCTCTACCGCCACTCCCTCGCAGAGCTTGCCCTCGTAAACGTCCTTGTCCGGGGTCAGCCGCTTTACGGAGAACTTCACCCCGGCCAGGCCGGCCTTGTTGAGTTTCTTCGCTATCTTCCCGGCTTTCATCCACGGCGCGCCGAACCAGAGAAAAGGATTGCTGGTGCCGCGGCCCACGGAAACGTTGGTGGCCTCGAAACAGCCCAGGCCCGGGTAGAGCGTTTCCGCGTCCACGTTCCTTATATTAGGGGAGGGGTTGGTCCAGACCACGCCGGTCTGGTCGAAGAACAGGTCCCGGGTCCAGCCTTCGAGCTTTATTATGGTAAGGTCCAGGGGCAGGCCCAGGTCGTCTTTGTGGAAAAGCGCCATTTCGCCGGGGGTGAAACCATGCCGCGCGGGAACCGGGAAATAGGCGGTGAAGGCGCTGACCCCCTGGTCCAGTACGGGACCCTCCACCAGGCCGCCTATGGGGTTGGGGCGGTCCAGCACCATGAAGGGGAGTTTCGCCTTGGCGGCCTCTTCCATGGCGTAGCCCATGGTGGTAAGGTAGGTGTAGAAGCGGGCGCCTATGTCCTGTATGTCGAAGACTAAAATGTCCAGGTCTTTGAGCATTCCCGGGGACGGGCGCTGCTTGCCTTTGCCGTACAGGCTGAACACCGGCACGCCTGTGACCGGGTCGGTGGAGGAGGCTATGTAAACGCCGCCTTCCTCGGTGCCGCGGAAGCCGTGCTCCGGAGAGAAGATGGCGGCCAGCTTGAAGTTTCCGGCCTTGTGGAAAACGTCAACGGCGTTAAGGCCGTTCTGGTCCACCGAGGTATGGTTGGTGATCAGGCCCACGCGCTTGCCGGCCAGCAGCTTGAAGCCGTCGCGCTCGAGCACGTCCAGGCCGGTGAGCGTAAGGGCGGAGACGCTACCGGCGAAGAACAGGGCGGATAAAAAGGCAACTGCCGCGGTTTTCAGGTTTAAGTAGCGCATATCTTCAGTTGGCCGCCGCCGGCTGCTTGAGCACCAGCAGGTACAGCTGGCCCGGGTCCCACAGTTTGAAGGCGAAGGTGCGCGCCTTTTTGCCCGCCCCGGCGAAGAAGTCCACCCGGCCCGGGCCTTTTATGGCGCCGCCGGTGTCCTGGCAGAAAACGAAGCGGCCGTCCTGCTTGCGGCCCAGCAGGTTGCCCTCGGCGTCCACGTCCGGGGTCTGCACCCGCATGAAGGCCAGGGCGCCCATGGGTACCAGGGTATTGTCTATGGCAATGGAGCGCCAGCCGGTGAGCGGCTTGCCGTAAGTGCCGTCGGGACCTTCGTCCGGGTCGGTCTTTTCGTCCAGTGAGAAGAAGACGTAGCGGCGGTTGCGGCTCAGGATCTCGCGGGTTTTCTCGGGGTGCTCCTCCAGATACTGCAGGCCCTTCTCGTGGCTGATGCCCTCGCGCGGCAGGGCGCCGGTCTCTATCATGGCGGTCAGCCAGCCTTTGAATTTGTGGCTGTTGGTGGCCGCGAACTTGGCCTTCACTATCCTGCCGTCGGGCAGGGCCAGGCGGCCGGAACCTTCGGTGTGCAGGTCCATGATGTCGGCGCGGTTGGTGAACCAGGCGAGCGGCTTGGCCTTCTTCTTCAGCTTGCCCTCGAAATCTATCTCGTCGCGGGTCAGGTAGGGCACCAGCTGGTCGCCCTTCAGCAGGCCGGTCAGCTTTTCGCCCTTGAATTTCTCGTTGAAGTCTCCCAGGTTGATGGTCACCAGGTCCGTGGGCTTGGAGTAGATGGGGTATTTGTACTTCTTTGTCCGCTTCAGGCTGGCTTCCAGCGTGGGCTCGTAGTAGGAGCTGAAGACCACGGTGCCGGTGGAATCCCGGCCGGCCATCTGGTAGACCTCGAAACGTTCCCTCACGGCCAGGTCCAGGGCCTGGGCGGTGGGGGAGGAGCGCAGGATCTTTATGAATTCCTCGTTGGCCGCGGCCAGGTCTGCGGTGGTGACCTTGCGCCCGCCGAAATCATAGGCGGGGCCGGAGCCGTTGAGGCCCAGGAGGTAGGCCTGGTTGAGCAGGGCCGCCTTCAGCAGGGGGCCGGTCTCGTCGCTGTCGGTGAAAGCCGGGGCGCTGTCCGGGGCCACCGCGTACATGGCGGCGCCGGGAGCCGCGGCGGCCGGGCCGGCCGTGGAGACGGCCACCGCGGGCGCGGCGGGGCAGGGGGGGCAGGCGCCGGAAACCGGTTCCTTCCTGGCGCCGGTGGCACAGCCGGCCAGGGCCAGGGCGAACATAACAAAGGTTACTTTTTTCATTGAATGACTCCCGTCGCTCTTAAAGCTTTCTCACCGGGCGGGGGCGCCGCGGCGGTATCCCTCTTTACACTTGACCGCGGTCACACTGGCCCGGTTTTCATAGGGAAAAACGGCTTTTCTCAAATCCAATTATCCCATAAAAGTTTTATTGACACAAGGCGGAATTTCTACTAAACTTCAGGTATGAGGATAAAAATTCTTATTTCCTTCCTTTTTATGCTGCTCCCGGGCCTCGCCCTGGCAGGAGAGTCCAAAATACTCTCCATGAGCGGCACCGTGGAAGCCCGCCAGACCCGTGAGGGCCAGTGGGTTCCCGCTTCGGAGAACATGGAGATCGCCGAGGGCGGCGCGGTACGCACCGGCGCCGACGGCGGCGCCGTGCTCCTGATGCCCAACAAGACCAAGGTCTGGATGAAAGAAGGCTCCAGCCTGGAGCTGGAGCAGCGCCAGACGCTGGCCAGCCGCCTGGCCCTGGTCTTCGGTCGGATCAAGGTGCGCGTGCCGCACCTGATGCGCAAGGAAAAATTCGAGGTCCGCACCCCGGCCGCCGTCTGCGCCGTGCGCGGCACCGAGTTCACTATGAACACCACCGAGGACGGCCAGATGGACCTCCAGGTGCTGTTCGGCGAAGTCAAGCTTAAGTTCATGGTCCCGCCCGAGAAGGGCCGGTCCGAATTCAATATCCCTCAGGGCCAGGGTCTGACCCTGGAAGAGAAAGGCAAGGCCACCAAGCCGGTGCTGCTCACCGCCGCCCGGGAGCGCGAGGCGCTGGAGAACTGGAACCCCGGCCTCAAGCAGGAGGACCGCGGCCGCGAACTGCGCCAGAAGGAGAACGACCGGGCGCAGGTGAAGGAATTCGCCAGGGCTACCGCCAGCGCCGAGAACACGGTCAAGAATTTTCTCAATGTGGTCAAGGAGAGCGACCTGGAAGCCGGCCGCACCCTGACCGACGTGCACGGCAACCTGGTACGCGTGGACCAGCGTATGATCCGCCCGGACGCCAACACCATACAGTTCATGAACCTGGTGAAGCGCCCCACTTACGCCGACTACGCCCAGGCGGCCAACGGGTTTAAATACAACGGCGGCGCGGTGTCTGAGCGCCTGGACCTGGCGCAGATGAGCATGGGGTTCAATAAGGCCCTGCCGCAGCGCATAGAAGAATGGCCCTCCTTCTTCGGCTCCAACGACGTTGACCCCACCTACGCTTCCTTCCTGCTGGCCAACCGGACCAACGCCGGCAATATCTTCTTCGTGGCCGAGGGTTACCGCTATGACGCGGTCCGCGACGAACTGGTGGACAACCTGTCCGTGTTCGCGCCGAACCGCACCATAGCCGCCAACGACGCCAACGACCGGCATACCATGATCACCGGCGTGCTGGACGACGACGGCGCTACCGGGGTCAACGAGGCCCAGGAAATGCTGAACGCCATCGCCCGCCTGCAGATCCGGGATACCGACATAGTGGGCGGGGCTGACTTTTCGGACGGCGAGACCACGCTGGAGTACAGGAACGGGCTCGGCAGCTTCGTCAACTTCTCCGGGGTCGACACCACCGACGTCAGGTGGGGCATGGTGGCCGACGAGACCGCCACCACCGGCAAGAACTACGATTACAACATCGAGGGCGACAACGCCCCGCTGTTCCAGTACCGCGCCGATCCCTACGTGATAGGCAACGACCTTACCGGCACTAACGCCAACTCGGGGATAATCTGGTACGCCCGCGAGGACTACGTTATTAACAACGGCGGCGGGGTGCGCACCGTGGACAGCCTGACTAACTCCTCCAAGGACCCGTTCACGCTGCTCAAGGATACCGCCGTGCAGACCGTGGTCTATGTCAAGAAGTCCAACAGCAGCGACCTGGCGAGCCTGGACAACAACGCCAACGCCTACTTGGACGTCGATAACGGCGCCACAGGCGACTACTTCGGCGCCAAGAACATAGACGTGGTCTTTATCCCCGACCTGTTCGTGGCCGGCGTGCAGCGCATGCTGCCCGCTATCACGAACCTGGGCGACTAACATGAAAGGGAGCATAAACATGAAAAGGTTTATCTTTGCCTTGGCGGCCCTGTTCTGCCTTGGCGGCGTCTCCCACGCCGAAATAGACTGGGAGTCGAAAGGTATGCAGATGGTCGGCGAGATCATGGCCAACCCGGCCGGGTTCTTCTACGACTTCCAGCAGGACCTGGAAAGCACCACCCCGCTGCCGCCCGGCAAAAGCTTCGGCCTGCAGACGGGGCTGTTCCCCACCACCATCCCCATGACCTATACCAACGTGTCCGGCAAGCTGCGCCTGCACGGCGAGGGGCGCCTGGCCCCCGGCGTGCCGCAGGTGGACCTGATAGGCGGCTATTGGGACATGCTGGCGGCCAAAATGGCCACCAAGGATTCGGACACCGTAGACTCGGCCAAGTTCGGCGGCTACTACATGGGCGCCATAGTGAGCTCCTCGGTTAGCCCGCGCGTGCGCACCTTCTGGGGCTACAAGCGCAGCGTGCTCAGGGCCAAGCTGGACTTTAAAGCCGGAGAAGAACCTGAACTGCTGGGCACCAAGATCAACAGTTTCGACACCGGCTTCAAGGACGACTTTCTGATAGCCGGCATAGAGACTCCCAAGGGCATCAGCAAGCTGTGGAGCATGCAGCTCAACTACGGCCTGAATACCCAGACCTTCTCCAGCAAGGTGAGCTGGTACGGCAAGTACTTCGAACTGGGCCTCAACATCTTCCCCGAAGGCGTGCTGGTGTTCCACCCCGTGTGGAACTTCCACCTGAACTTTTAAGGATTGAACGATGAAAAAACTTATCTTAAGCGCTTTTATCGCGGCCGGCATGGCCGGGCGGCTGTCAGCCGCCGTGGCTGAAGATTCCAAGATCTTCACGCCCTTCTTCGACATGACCCTGACCGAGGCCGGCTACCTGCCCAGCGAAGGCAATATCTTCAGCGGCGGCAACATCAACACCCAGGTGGGCCTGCTCTCCAAGATCACGCAGGCGGACCACCTGTTCGCGCTGTACAACTTCAATTACGCGGGGCCCGGTTTCGCGCCGCAGGACTCCAGGCAGTTCACGGACCGGAGCATGTCCCACGGGTTCAACTTCGAGTACCGCAGGCTGGTGCTCGACAACCTGCGCGTGCGGCCCGGCGTTTCCATCACCCGCGAATACCGCCGCACCGGCGCCAACGAGGCCTGGAAGAACGGCCTGTACAACATGAACTCCTCCGGCGGCCAGCTGGCCCTGGATTACACCTTCGACCAGGAGAAGAACGGCATAGTGACGCTGCAGTGGCTGATGCGCAGCGTGAAGTTCCCCAACTATACCGACCTGCTGCGCGAGTTCCAGAACGCCGGCAACACCGCGGAGACCTCCGGCGGCCTGCAGGACCAGACCATGTCGCAGGTCAGCCTGCGGCCCGGGTGGAACAACTTCTTCGGCGGCCTGACCTACACCGTCCAGAACTATGAGAACCAGAAGGTGGTGGAGGAGACCGGGGTTTACGGGAACGACAAGCAGAAAGACACCGACACCTCCATGGATTTCGGCTTCCACCACAAGCTGTGGATCTTCGAAATGTATCCCATGATCTCCTACACCATGCACCGTTCCAACCAGAACTTCATGGTCTACAAGTTCCTGGGCGATACCGCCCCGCAGTTCGGCGACAAGTACTACGACTTCAACGAACTGGCCTTCAGCGTCCCGGTGGACCTGAATATTACCAGCAAGTGGGCCGTAGGCGGCGCCATGAACGTCACCAGGAGGGCCTATAAGAACCGCATGGCCCGCGACGAGGCCAACAACTTCACCGCCTCCAAGCAGGTGAACACCATGTCCACGCTGACCGGTTCCATCCGCAAGCGCATCAACGACGTGGCCATGGTACGGCTGTTCTACTCGCTGGTGGTCGCTTCCTCGAACAACAAGTTCGAGCAGTATATGCCTTATAACTATACCGGCAACAGCTTCGGTATCTCATACCAGTTGTCGTATTAAGGCGTAAAGCCGCTTAAAAGGGCCCGGGCAGACACCCGGGCCTTTTTATTTATATAATTTACCTTCGCCCGCCATAGCCGGGGGCATTCGATTTTCATCCATACCATCAGGGGACCCTAATGTATCTCAAAGCGCTGGAAGTCTACGGTTTCAAATCCTTCGCCAATAAAGTGAAAATGCCGCTCAAGCCCGGCATCACCTGCATAGTCGGCCCCAACGGCTGCGGCAAGTCCAACGTGGTGGACTCCATAAAGTGGTGCATAGGCGAGATGAGCTGGAAATCCCTGCGCATGCCGTCCATGATGGACGTCATTTTCGCGGGCACCACCAAGCGCCAGGCCCTCAACATGGGCGAAGTGGCCATGACCTTCGACAACGAGAGCCGCAAGCTGCCGCTGGACTTCAGCGAGGTCACCGTCACCCGCAAGATCTACCGCTCCGAGGAATCCGAATATTTCATCAACAAGGTGCAGTGCCGCCTCAAGGACATCCGCGAGATGTTCCTGGACACCGGCATAGGCACCGACGGTTACGCCATCATCGACCAGGGCGAAGTGGAGCACGTGCTGAGCACCACCGCCGAGCAGCGCCGCGAACTCTTCGAAGAGGCCGCCGGCGTCAGCAAGTACAAGGCCAAGCGCGAGGAAGCCGGCCGCAAGCTGGAGAAAGTGGACGCCGACCTGAACCGCCTGGCCGACTCCATGGTGCTGCTGGACGAACAGATCAAGAAGCTGGACAAGGAGGCCGCCAAGGCCCGCCTGCAGCAGAAATACAAGGAAGAGCTGACCGGCGCCGAGATCTCCGTGCTGCTCAAGGAGAGCGACGCTTTCGCGGCCCGCAGCCAGGAAGCCGCCGCCCGCCTGGAACCGGTCAAGAAGGAACTGGAAGAGATCACCGTGGCCGTTACCGGCCTGGAAGGCGAGATAGCCGCCCTGGCGCTGACCCTGACCCAGAAGGGCGAGGAGCAGCGCGTGCTGAAGGAAGCCGTCAGCACCGTGAAGACCGAGAAGGTGCAGTCCGAAGGGCGCATCCTGTCCGGCGAGAACATGCTCGCCGAGATAGGCAGCCAGCGCGAGGCGCTGGCCGTGGCCGAGCGGCGCAACGCCGAGAAACTGGCGGTCACCGCGCCCCGCATAGAAGAACTGCGCCTGAAGCTTTCCTCCGACGAAGGCGGCCTGCCCGCCCTGCAGGCCGAGTACGAGACGTCCGCCGGGGCCCTGGCCGGGGTGGCCGAGCAGATGCGCGCCGCCGACGAGGCCGCCGACGGCATAGCCAGGGAGATGAACGAGGCCTACGCCCGCGAGATGGACCTGTCCAACCGCATCGCCGTCACCGGCTCCAATATAGGCCACCATAACGACGCGAAGGCCGGCTTGGAGAAGGACATAGCCGATATCACCGCCGCCGCCGCCGCCATAGAGGCCCGCATAGCCGAATTCAGGGCCCGCTCGGGCGAGCTCGGCGCCGCGCTGGCCGCCGAGAAGGAGAAGGCCGCCGCTTCCGAGGCCGCCGCCAAGACCCTGGCCGACCGCATCAACGAGATAGAATTCCGTCTGTCCGACCTCCGCGAAAAGAAAGCCTGGAACCGTTCCCGCCTGGAGGCGATACTCGCCCAGGGCGAACACGACACCTACTGGGTGGGCATCAACGGCGTGCTGAACTCCGGCGTGGCCGGCGTGAAGGGCACCCTGCGCCACCTGCTGTCCATCCGCAAGGAGGACCGCGTCGCCGTGGACGACGCTCTCGGCCGCTTCCTCGATTCCGTGGTCTGCGAGACCGCCGCTTCCGCGCAGGAAGCCATAGATTACCTCAGGCACGTGGGCAAAGGCCGCTGCCGCTTCCTCATCCTGGAGCGGGCTCAGGCCCTGCCCGCGCCGCAGGCGGGCTGGGAAGCCCCCGGCGCGCAGCGCATCCTCGAGAAGATCTCCTGCGAAGAGCAGTACAAGCCGCTGGTGACCGGCCTGCTGGCCGGCGTTTACGCCTCCGGCGGTTCCGTGCACGGGCCGTTCTGGGTGACCGGCGGCGTGGACGAGGTGGTTTCCAACGAGCCGTACTGGGAAGAGGAGGGGGACCTGAAGGCGCAGATAGCCGCGATGGACGCGGAAACCTCCGCCCTCGATACCGAGCGCTCCGGCCTGCTGCTCCGCCTGGACGAAGCCCGCAACGCGGCCACCGCCGCGGCCGAGCGGACCCGGGCCCTGGACATAGATTTCCATAAGAACGAGACCGAGGCCGCCGGCGCCGAGGACGACCTGCGCCTCAAGCGCGAGAGCCTGGCGCTGTCGCAGTCCGAGCGGGACCGTGCCGACGCCGCCATAAAACAGGCCGAGGGCGAATTCGCCGCGCTGCAGGAACAGAAAACCGCCGCCGGCGCCGCCACCGAGGCCAAGAAGGCCGAGCAGGCCGCCCTGGGCGAGCGCAAGAACGCCCTGCACGAGGATTACGCCCGCCAGAAGGAAGAACTGGGCGCCCGCAAAGCCAACCTGGACAATTACCGGCAGAACCTGGAAGCCCTCAAGGGCGAGCTGTCCCGCGCCGAGGGCGACCTGGCCTCGCTGACGGAAGAGAGATCCCATTTCGAGGAGCGCCGCTCCGAGCTCGCCTCGCGCGAAGAGCGCTATAAGGGCGAAATAGCCGCCGCCCGTGGGCGACTGGCCGAGCTCATGCACGACCTGGCCGAAAAGGAGATAATCGACAGGTCCATGGAGGACGAACTCAACGAGCTGCGCGGCAGCATGGCGCGCCTCAACGCCAATCTCTCCGACAACCGCGCCCTTGCCACCGAGAACGAGAAGATCCGCTACCAGATCGAGACCGAGCTGGCCACCATAGCCGCCCGCGCCGAAGAGACCGCCAGGCGCATGTCAGAGGAATGGAACGTGACCCCCGCCGAGGCGCGCGAGCGCTACGCCGGCGTGGAGGCCGACCACGACCGCGTGCTGTTCCTGCGCCGCCGCATAACGGAGATGGGCAACGTCAACATGACCGCCCCCGAAGAGTACGAGGCCCTGACGCAGCGCTACAACTTCATGAACTCCCAGGTGGAGGACCTGAACCGCGCCAAGGCCGACCTGCGCAGCGCCATCAACAAGATCAACGACACCACCAGGGAGAACTTCAAGCTCACCTACGACAAGGTGCGCGGCTACTTCAAGGAGATCTACTCGCTGCTGTTCAACGGCGGCGAGGCCGACCTCATCCTGACCATGCCAGATAACCTGCTGGAGACCGGCGTGGAGATCATGGCCCACCCGCCCGGCAAGAAGCTGGTGAGCATCTCGCAGCTGTCCGGCGGCGAAAAAGCGCTGACGGCCCTGGCGCTGCTCTTCAGCTTCTTCCGCGTCAACCCCTCGCCGTTCTGCATCATGGACGAGGCCGACGCCCCGCTCGACGAGGCCAACGTGGAGCGCTTCGTGCGCCTGATCCGGGAGTTCGCCGGCACCACGCAGTTCATCGTGATCACGCACAACAAGCGCACCATGGAGGCGGCCGACACCCTTTACGGCGTCACGATGGAGGAACTCGGCGTTTCCAAGCTCATCTCTGTGGACCTCAAGAGGGCGGCCAACATGGTCAATAATGCGCCCCAACCCGCGGGAGTCAACTAGGACATAATGCGATACGGCGTTTTCTCGGACGTTCACGGGAACTTCGAGGCACTTAAAGCGGTACTGGATTTTTACCGGAAGAACGGGGTGGAGCATTTCATCTGCTGCGGCGACATAGTGGGCTACGGCCCCCAGCCGCTGGAATGCGCCGAGGCCCTGCAGGGCCTGAAGTCGCTTACCGCGGTGATGGGCAACCACGACGCGGCCATGGTGGGCAAGATGGAGATGCGCTGGTTCAACGCCAACGCCAGCTGGTCCATAGACTTCGCCCGCGGCCAGCTGACCGGCCGGGCCATGGATTTTATAGCGAACCTGCCCGAGAAGGCCGAGAAGGAAGGTTTCTCCGTGGTGCACGGCTCGCCGCGCAAGCCGCTTACGGAATACATGCTCAACGAGCTCCAGTTCGCCGACAACATGGATAAGTGCACCTCCAAACTCTGTTTTATCGGCCACAGCCACATGCCCATCTATTTCAGGCAGACGGCGGCCGGAGCCCCGGCCGCGGACTTCATGCGCTCCATGGACCGGCTGGTGCTGCCCAAGGGCCACGTGATGATCAACCCCGGCTCGGTGGGGCAGCCCAGGGACGGGGACCCCAGGGCCTCCTGCGGCATCTACGACCAGGAGCGGGGCCTGTTCGATCACTACAAGGTTTTCTACGACGTGGGAGCGACGCAGAAACGCATGGCCGACCTCAAGATGCCCGGGATGCTCGCGGAGCGGCTCAGCTTCGGATTCTAAACTATGCCAATGACCATACTGATAGTGGACGACGACAAGAACTTCATAGACACGCTGGAGGACGGCCTCAAGCTCAAGAACGTGGAGGCCCAGATCCTGGTGGCCAAGTCGGCCAGGGAGGCGCTGGACGCGCTGGCCGAACAGGTGCCCTCCCTGATAGTCCTGGACATCCAGCTGCCGGACATGCACGGCGTGGAATTCCTGCGGGTTATCCGGGAGTCGGCCCGGCTGAAAAAAGTCCCGGTGGTCTTCATTTCGGCCAAGTACACCGAACCGGCCGACCGCTCCGAGGCCATGCTGGCCGGCGCCGGCGCCTTCTTCTCCAAACCCATCGATATCGAGGAGCTTTGGAAGGAGATCCGCTACCTTATTGGCCGCGTTGAAGGCCATAGGCCCTGATGCGGCACTGGCATTGCCTTGACAAGAAAAAGTAAGTCTTATACTATTAGGGAGGCGGCTTCCCGCGCCGCTCTCTCACCGCTTTAAACTGCAGCTTCCAAGGAGATCATTATGTCGAACGAGATACAGGTTACTGACGCTAATTTCGAGGCCGAAGTCCTCAAGAGCGCCACCCCGGTGCTGGTGGACTTCTGGGCCCCCTGGTGCGGCCCCTGCCGCATGATAGGCCCCGTCATAGACGAGCTGGCCAAGGAATACGCCGGCAAGGTGAAGGTCTGCAAGCTCAATACCGACGAGAACCAGGAGACCGCGTCCAATTACCGCATCTCCGCCATTCCCACCATCCTGCTGTTCAAGGGCGGCAAGCTCGCCCACGAACTGGTAGGCCTGCAGCCCAAGGAAGAGCTGAAGAAGCACCTGGACGAGATGCTCGCCTGAACCGCCACGCCCGCCGCGGGAGACCGCGGCGGGCCGTTTTCTCCCCTTTTTAATTCCTAAAAAATGAACCCGAAGCGCGTTTTTATAATAGACGCTCACGCTTTCCTGCACAGGAGCTACCACGCCCTGCCCAAGTTCACCAACTCCAGGGGCGAGGAGGTAGGCGCGCTTTTCGGTTTCACCAGGGTGCTGCTGCGGATCCTGCGGGAGAAGCGGCCGGAATATTTCGCCGTCTGCTTCGATTCCAAAGGCGGCACGTTCCGCGACGAGCTCTATACCGACTACAAGGCCAACCGCCCGCCCGTGGAGGACGCCCTGGTCTCCCAGCTCAATACCGCGCGGGAACTGGTAAAGGCGCTGGGGCTCAAGGGCGTCTACCTGAAAGGCTACGAAGCCGACGATATCATAGCCACGCTGGCCCGCCGCGCCGAAAAGGCCGGGATGGAAGCCGTGATAATTTCGGGCGACAAGGACGCCGCCCAACTGGTGGGGGAACGGGTGAAGATGTGGGACGGGACCTCCGCGGATTTTTCCGGCCCCGAAGCCGTGGAGAAGAAATACGGCCTGCCACCCTCCCTGCTGCCGGACTATTTCGCGCTGGTGGGCGACGCCTCCGACAATGTGCCCGGCGTGGCCGGCGTAGGCGCCAAGAGCGCCGCCAAGCTGGTGCAGACCTACGGCCCCCTGGAAAAGATCCTGGCCGCGGCCATGGACCCGGAACTGGCCGCCAAGGACAAGCTGCTGGCCAAGGTAGCCAAGGACATGAAGAACGCCCGCCTGTCGCGCCGCCTGGTGACGCTGGAGGCCGACGCGCCGATAGAAGAAGGGCTGGATATTTTCAAGCCGGCCGCGCCCGGCGGTCCCGAACTGGAAGAGATGGCGCGCCGCCTGGAATTCAAGGACCTGCTGGCCCTGGCCGGCTCCGCGCCGGCGGAACAGAAACCCGCCGAACTGCCGCCGCTCAAAGAGGCGGCCGTGGTGCTGGGCGCCGGGCATAAGGAACTCGCTTTCGCCGCTTTTGCCGACGGGCTTGCCATAGGCGGCGCCGCCGGCGTCTGCGTGCTGAGCCCCGGGCTGTTCAAGCCGGAAGACGCGGCCGCCGCAGCCGCGCTGCTGCTGGATAAGAAAATTTACAAGGCCGTCTTCGGCCTCAAATCGGTGATGCGCCTGCTGGACCTGCCGCCTGGCGCCGTGCCGGAGAATTTCGGCGACGCCGAAGCGGCCGCGGCCCTGCTGGCCGGCGGTTCGCGCGGCGTGGCCCTGCCCCAGCTCGTTTTTGAACGCCTCGGCCTGCCGATACAGATGCCGGATTCCTCCGAGGAGAAACTGCAGGCCTGCGCCGGGCTGCCGGCCCTCCTGAAGCAGCTGGAGGGGGAACTGGACGCGGCCGGCATGGGGAGCGTGTACCGGGACCTAGAACTGCCGCTGCTGCCGGCGGTTTACGCCATGGAGCGCCGCGGCACCGCGGCCGACACCAGGCTGCTCGGAGAGCTCTCGGCCCGTTTCGAAGGCAAGATGACCGAACTGCAGGCCGAGGTGCAGCGCCTCGCCGGCATGGAGGTCAACCTGAACTCGCCCAAGCAGGTGGGCTTCATGCTCTACGAGAAGCTCAACCTGGGCCTGGGCGAGGCGCAGAAGAAGCAGTTCAAGAACAAGGACGGCGGCTACTCCACCGGCGAGGAGGCCCTGCAGTACCTGAAGGCCGCGCACCCGGTGGTGCCGCTGCTGCTGGACTACCGCGAGGTCTCCAAGCTTAAATCCTCCTTCGTGGACAACCTGCTGGCCGCCGCCGGCCCCGACGGGCGCCTGCATACCACTTTCGACCAGCTCGGCACGGCCACCGGCCGCTTCTCCAGCTCCAGGCCCAACCTGCAGAACATCCCGATACGCTCCGAATCCGGCCTGCTGGTGCGCAAATGCTTCATAGCCCGCGGCGGCTTCACGCTGCTTTCCGCCGACTACTCGCAGATAGACCTGCGGGTGCTGGCGCACCTGTCCGGGGACAAGGGATTTACCGAGGCCTTCCGCAACGGCGAGGACATCCACCTGCGCACCGCCTCCGAGATCTTCCACTGCGCGCCGGCGCTGGTCACCCCCGAGATGCGCCGCGCGGCCAAGGCCATCAACTTCGGCATAGTTTACGGCAAGACCGCCCAGGGACTCTCGCAGGACCTGGGCATCAGCCGCGCCGAGGCGTCCAATTATATAAAGCACTATTTCGAAGCCTGCCCAGGCGTGAAGGAGTGGAGCGAGCGCACCGTGGCCGAAGCCAAGAAGTCCGGCCTGGTGACCACCTTCACCGGCCGGCGCCGGCTCCTGCCGGGGCTGACGGCCTCCAACCCGCACCTGCGCGGCTTCGCCGAGCGCGCCGCCATCAACACCCCGGTGCAGGGCGGCTCGGCCGAGATCATAAAGCTGGCCATGAACAGGCTCTTCCCCGCGCTGCGCGGTTCGGAGGACGTTTTCATGCTGCTGCAGGTACACGACGAACTGGTGTTCGAAGTGCGCGAAGGCAAGCTCAAGGACGCGGCCCGCCTGATAAAGCGGGAGATGGAAGCGGCCTACGCGCTTTCCGTGCCGCTCCTGGCCGAGCTCAAGACCGGCCCGAACTGGCGGGACATGGAGAAGTATGCGCCTTAACGCCGCCCCGCTGCGGGAACTGCCGCCGGTCACGCGCTGGCTGGCCGTGCTGTTCTTCGCCGGCTGGCTGGCGGAGCTGGTGCTGGGCTTCCGGCTGAATTTTTACCTGGGCCTGGTCCCCTTCGCCTTTACCGGGCAGCTCTGGCTGTGGCAGGCCTTTACCTATATCTTCATCCACGCCGACGCCTGGCACCTGCTCTTCAACCTGCTGATGCTGTGGCTGCTGGGGCGCGTCCTGGAGCCGGAGATGGGGAGCAGGCGTTTCCTTATCTACTTCCTGGCCTGCGGCGCGGCGGCGGCGCTGTTCACCGCCGCCTGGAACCCGGGTTCGCCCAGGCCGGTCATTGGCGCCTCCGGCGCCGTTTACGGCCTGCTGGGGGCTTTCGCCTTCCTGTATCCCAATACCACGGTCTATTTCTATTTTCTTTTCCCGATGAGCGCCAGGATGATGGCCTTCCTGCTGGGCGTCATGGAATTCGTCCTGACGGTGGCCAACCCCGGCTCCAGGATCTCCAGCGTGACCCACCTGGGCGGCCTGGCCGCGGGGCTGCTGTGGCTGTGGGCCGAGCGCCGCTGGCGGGAGCGCCCCGTAAGGTCCGCGCCGGACCCCGAGTTCCTGGAGAAGGCGGAGGTGGACAGGGTGCTGGAAAAGATAGCGGCTAAGGGGCAGGCCTCGCTGAGCCGCAAAGAGTTGGCCCTGCTGGACAATTATGCCAAGAGGCGGGGGGGGCGCGCTTGAACAAGACGGAGACCTGGAAGAAGCGGCTCGCGGGGATAAAAGGCAAAGCCGTACTGGGCCTCACGGGGCCCATCGCCTCCGGCAAAAGTCTGGCTCTGGACTATTTCAGGCGCAACGGCGCCTGCTGCGTTTCGGCGGACGCCTTGGCGGCCGAAGTGTTGACATCTCCCGCGTGTTATAATAGAATTTTAAGGAAGTTCAGCCCCGATAAAATCCTTACAAACGGTTCACTGGATAAAAAAAGGCTTGCCGCCGAGGTCTTTAACTCGTCAGCGAAGCGCAAGTGGCTTGAAGCGCTCCTCCACCCGGAAATACTTAAAAGAACTCACTCTTTAATAACCAAATCCCAGGCAAAAATAGCTGTAGTAGAAGCGCCCCTGCTGTTCGAAGCGGGGCTTCAGGATTGCTTCATGCTTACCGTCTGCCTGGCCGCCCCGGGGCGGCTCCTGGAACGAAGGGCCCTCAAGCGGGGCTGGAGCAGGGCGGAATACAGGGCCAGGGTGAAGGCCCAGCTGAAGGCGGAGCGCAAGTACGATCTGGCTTCCCTGGTGCTGGACAACTCCGGCCGGCCGGACGAGCTGGGCAGGAAGATAGGGTTTCTCTGCGATTTTCTGAAACAACTTAAATAAGGAAGAACATAATGAGCAACGACCAACAGCAGGACGAACGCGGCCCGAGACAGCAGACCCAGAACGGGCGCCGGGATGATTTTCAGCGGGACCACAATAAAGGCCGGCCGAACAACGGCAACGGCGCTCCGCAGGACTCAAGGGGAAACCAGAAAATGAACGACAACAGGCAGCCGAACCAGGGACATAACCAGGGCCAGGGGCAGAACCCGAACCCGAATCCGAACCTCCCTAAACTCGACGTCGCGGGCATGACCAAGATGACCGTGGCCGAGCTCGTCAAGATCGCCGAGCAGTTCAATATGGAAGGCGTGGCGAGCCTGCGCAAGCAGGAACTGATCGGCAAGATCATGGAAGCCCAGGCCAAGGCCAACGGCGTGGCCCAGGGCGAAGGCGTGCTGGAAATACTCCCCGACGGCTTCGGCTTCCTGCGCTCGCAGGAATACAACTACCTGTCCAGCCACGAAGACATTTACGTGTCCCCGTCCCAGATCAAGAAGCTCGGCCTGCGCAAGGGCGACGCCGTGAACGGCCTCATCCGCCCGCCCAAGGACGGCGAGCGCTTCTTCGCGCTGCTGCAGGTGAAGACCGTCAACGGCGTGGAGATAGAGAAGATAGCCCACCGCCCGCTCTTCGAGAACCTCACCCCGCTGCACCCCAACAAGCGCTTCCTGCTCGAGACCGCCAAGAACGAGATGACCGGCCGCGTGATAGACCTTATAGTCCCCGTCGGCAAGGGTCAGCGCCAGCTCATCGTGGCCGCGCCCAAGACCGGCAAGACCATGATCCTGCAGCGCATCGCCAATTCGCTCGCCACCAACCACCCCGAGATCGAGCTCATAGTGCTGCTCATCGACGAGCGCCCCGAGGAAGTCACCGACATGAAGCGCTCCGTGAAGGGCGAAGTGCTGGCCTCCACCTTCGACGAACCGGCCGACCGCCACGTGCAGGTGGCCGAGATCGTGCTGGAAAAGGCCAAGCGCATCACCGAAATGGGCAAGGACGTGGTGGTGCTGCTCGACTCGATCACGCGCCTGGCGCGCGCCTACAACACGGTGTCGCCGTCCTCCGGCCGCGTGCTGTCCGGCGGTCTGGAATCCACCTCGCTGCAGCGCCCCAAGCGCTTCTTCGGCGCGGCCCGCAACATAGAGGAAGGCGGCTCGCTCACCATCATAGCCACCGCCCTCGTGGAGACCGGCAGCCGCATGGACGACGTCATCTTCGAAGAGTTCAAGGGTACGGGCAACTCGGAAATTTACCTGGAGCGCAAGCTGGCCGACCGCCGCTGCTTCCCCGCCATCGACATCAACCGCACCTCCACCCGCAAGGAAGAGCTGCTGATGAGCGACGACGAGCTCAACAAGGTCTGGATCCTGCGCAAGGTGCTGGCGCCGCTCTCCCCTATAGACTCTATGGAGCTGCTGCTCAGCAAGCTGAATTCCACCAAGTCCAATAAGGACTTCCTGAAGTCCATGGAGATGGGCGGCCGCTGATGGGCAAGGGCGCGGTAAAACTGGCGTTCGGCGCGGCGGTCCTCCTGGGGGCCGCCGCTCTGTCCGGCGCCGGCGCTCCGGCCCTCTCGCCGTTCTATTACGCCAGGTTCTCGGTGATGACCCCGCCCGGGCCCTCCGAGCCGCTGCCGGAGGCGTTCCGCCTGATTCCGCGGCTGATCCACGCCCGCCACAAGGTGCGCAAGGGGGAGGACATCCGCTCCATCGCCTCCGCCTATGGCACCGATATCCGCTCGCTGCAGAGCACCAATTCCAACGAGTTCATCTTCCTGTCGCGCGGCGGCTATATCCGCGTGCACAACGGCAAGGGGCTGCTCTATGAAGTCTGGGTAAATGGCGAGACGCTGGACGGCATCGCCCGCCGCTACGCTGGCAAAGGGCGGGACCTGAAGCGGTTCAAGGCCGATATCGTGGAGGATAACGGCCTGCCGCCTTCGGCCCTGCTCATTAACCACAAATTTAAGAAGGGCGACAGGGTGTACCTGCCTTCGGTGTACCTGGACCTGGACACCTACCGCATGCCCCTGCGCAGTTTCGGGCGCATCAGTTCGCGCTTCGGTTACCGTTACCACCCGGTGCTCAAACGCCGTATCTTCCACAACGGGACCGACATCCCCATGCCGCTGGGGACCCCGGTCTATCCTTCCCGTTCCGGGACCGTCACCTTCTCCGGCTGGAAGGGCGGCTACGGCAACGTGGTGGAAGTGCAGCACAAGGACGGCTCGCGCTGCCGCTACGGCCACCTGTCCGAGACGTCCGTGAAAGCGGGGGAGACCGTGCAGAAGTCCAGGACCCTGCTGGGCAGGGTGGGCTCCACCGGCATGTCCACGGGCCCGCACCTGCATTTCGAGATCATCACCCCTTCCGGGAAATCAGTGAACCCGCTGGCCAAGATCGGCAAAAAATAGCCGGCGGGCCCGCCTAAGGGCGCCTTCGGATATGGTATAATCTACCTTCACACTATTTGAGAGGACAAGACAATGAAAAACGACATCCACCCCAGCTATAACCTTTGCGAAGTGTCCTGCGTCTGCGGCAACACTTTCAAGACCCGCTCCGTGAAGCCCGCGATCAAGGTCGAGATCTGCTCCGCCTGCCACCCGTTCTATACCGGCAAGCAGAAGCTGCTCGACACCGCCGGCCGCGTGGAGAAGTTCAATACGAAATTCGCCGCTACCGGCGGCAAGATGGTGGAGCGCAAGGCCAAGAAGGCGGCCGTGAAAGCCGTGTCCCCGCGCCACACCGTGAAGCGCAAGCTCTCTTCCGCCGCCGTGGTGGCCAAAAAGGACGAGAAGGCCCCTGCCAAGGCCGCCGCCCCCAAGGCCGAGAAGAAAGCCGAGACGAAGTAGCCGCGCTTTCCAGGCAGGCGTTCCTTTCAAGGGGACGCCTGCTTTTTTATGGGTGGGGACGCTGATTCCTAATTCCTAATTCGGGAATTCAGCCATGACCGCGGAACAGATCTGGAATTAGAAATTAGAAATCAGCATCCCCCATGTTTGAGAAAGAACTGGACGCTATAAAGCGGGAATTCGCGGAGACGGAGGCTCGCCTCGCCTCGGGCGGCCTCAAGCCCGAAGAGATAGAGCAGCTCTCCCGCCGCCACTCCGCCTGCCGGCAGGTCATCGAGACCTCCGCCGCGCTGGAAAAAGCCCTTAAAGAGGCCGAGGACACCCGGCAGATGTGCTCCAGCACCGACACGGAGATGGCCGCCCTGGCCGCCTCCGAACTGCCGGGCCTGGAAGCCTCCGCGGCCACCCTCGCCAAGAAGCTCAAGCTCCTCATCATCCCGCCCGACCCTGCGGATTCCAAGAACATCTTCCTCGAGATCCGCGCCGGCGTGGGCGGGGACGAATCCTCGCTTTTCGCGGGCGACCTGCTGCGCATGTACACCCGCTTCGCGGCTAGCATGGGCTGGAAGGCGGAGCTGCGCGATATCTCCACCACCGGCCTCAAAGGCATCAAGTACGCCGTGCTGTTCATCTCCGGCACCGACGTGTACGCCTGGATGAAGTACGAGGGCGGGGTGCACCGCGTGCAGCGCGTGCCGCAGACCGAGGCCAGCGGCCGGGTGCACACCTCCACGGTCACCGTGGCCGTCATGCACGAAGTGGACGAAGTGGAGATCAAGATAAACCAGGCCGACCTCAAGATGGACACCTACCGCTCGAGCGGCGCCGGCGGCCAGAACGTCAACAAGGTGGAGACCGCGGTGCGCATCACGCATATCCCCACGGGCATCATCACGGCCTGCCAGGAAGAGCGCTCGCAGGGCAAGAACCGCGCCAAGGCCATGGCCATGCTGGCCGCCAAGCTCGCCCAGATCAGCGAGGAGACGCAGGCCAGGGAGAACGCCGGGGCGCGCAAGGCGCAGGTGGGCACCGGAGACCGCTCCGAAAAGATCCGTACCTACAATTTTCCGCAGAACCGCGTGACCGACCACCGCATCCAGGTCTCCTGGCATAACATGCCGGTGATCATGGAAGGCGGGATAAAGGACATGCTGGAAGAGATAAGGCTGAACATAGGGGAGAAACGCGAAAATGACGGCGGCAGCGACGCTGACTGAGGCCGGCGCGAGGCTGGCCTCGCGCGGCGTGGACGAGCCCGGGCTTAACGCCCAGTGGCTCCTGGCCGACGCCATGGGCGTGGAGCGCCTGCGCCTGCTCGCCGAGCCGGACCTGCCGGTGCCGCCGGCGGCGCTGGAAAAATTCGAACGGGGCCTGCTGCTCAAGGAGCAGGGCCTGCCGTTGGCTTACATACTGGGCTGGCAGGATTTCCGCGGCATCCGCGTGAAGGTGGACGAGCGGGTGCTGGTGCCCCGCCCCGAGACGGAGGAGTTGGCCGGTTTCGCCGCGGATTTCCTCAAAAACCGGACGGGCGAGCTCTCCGCCATGGATTACGGCGCCGGTTCCGGCGCCATCGGCCTGTGCCTGGCCAGGGAATTCCCCGGGCTGCGCCTGGCCGCGCTCGAAAAATCCCCGGAGGCGCTCGCCTGCGCGCGGGAGAACGCCGAGGCGCTGGGCCTGGCCGCCCGCTGTGAATTCATAGAAGCTTCGGCGCTGGCCGAAGCCGGACCGAAGTTCGACCTGATAGTTTCAAATCCCCCGTACATACCCACGGACGTCATCCCCGGGCTCGCGCCGGAGGTGCTCAGCGAACCGCACGTGGCGCTGGACGGCGGGGGGGACGGGCTGGACGTGGCGCGCATGCTGGTGCGCGTGGCTCCGTCGCGGCTCAAGCCGGGCGGCGCGCTCGTCATGGAGCTGGGCGGCAGCCAGCCCCTTGGCCTGCTGGCCGTTATGCCCGCCGCTCTCTGGGCGGAGAAAAAGACTTTGAAAGACCTTAACGGGATAGAACGTTTCCTCTACGGGAGAATCCATGGATAATTTTATAATACGCGGCGGCCGGCCGCTGGCCGGGCAGGCGACCATCAGCGGTTCCAAGAACGCGGCGCTGCCCATCCTCTTCGCCACGCTGCTCACCAGGGAGAAATCAGAGGTGAAGAACGTGCCCGAGCTGATGGACATAAAATCCTCGTTCGAACTGCTCAACTACCTCGGCAAGAACTGCTTCTACGGCTACGGGAATTTTGTGGTGGAGGAGCGCGCCGGCCTCAAGCACCACGCGCCCTACGACCTGGTGCGCAAGATGCGCGCCTCGGTGCTGGCCGCCGGCCCGCTGCTCGCCCGCTTCAAGAAGGCCCGCTTCTCCATGCCGGGCGGCTGCTCCATCGGCATGCGTCCGATAGACATCCACCTGGAAGGTTTCAAGAAACTCGGCGCCACGGTCTCTTACGAAAAGGGCGACGTGATCCTGACGGCGAAGAAGCTCAAGGCCGGCCGGGTGAAATTCCGCTTTCCTAGCGTGGGCGCCACCGAGAACCTCATGATGTGCGCGGCGCTGATAGAGGGCGTTACGACGCTGGAGAACTGCGCCCGCGAGCCGGAGATAGAGGACCTCGCCGCCGCCCTGGTCAAGATGGGCGCGAAGGTGGAGGGCGCGGGCTCGCCGACCATAAGGATAACCGGCGCGGCCAGGCTGAAAGGCCTGAAGCACACCGTGATGCCCGACCGCATAGAGACCGGCACCTTCATGCTGCTGTGCGCCGCCGCCGGCGGGCGCGTGCGCCTGCTCAATACCGCCCCTAAAACGCTGACCGCCCTCATAAAGGCCATGCAGCGGGCCGGCGTGAAGATAAACTGCTTCAAGGATTCCATGGAGATCATAGCGCCCGCGGGCCGGCCCCGGCCGGTGAGCGTGGCCACCAAGCCCCACCCCGGCTTCCCGACGGACCTGCAGGCCCCGTGGATGGTCTTCATGGCCCGGGCCAACGGCACCAGCGAGGTGCACGAGCATATCTTCGAGAACCGCTTCATGCACGCGCCGGAACTGGTGCGCATGGGCGCGGACATCACCGTGCACGACCGCAAGGCCGTGGTCCGCGGCGTGCCGCAGCTGCTGGGCGCGCCGGTGATGTGCTCCGATATCCGCGCCGGCGCCGCCATGGTGGTGGCCGCCGCCGTGGCCAAGGGCAAGACCGTGGTGCGCCGCATCTACCACATAGACCGCGGCTACGAGAAGCTCGAACACAAGCTCAAGGACCTCGGCGTGGACGCGTCCAGGGTGAAAGCCTAGAAGATGACCTTCGAAGAAGCGAACAGGATACTCCTCTCGCGGCAGGACTTCGTGAAGAAGGACGGCCTGGACAGGGTTTACGCCTGCCTCAAAAAGCTCGGCGACCCGCACCTGCGGCTCAAGGCCGTGCACGTGACGGGCACCAACGGCAAAGGTTCAGTCTGCGCCCTGTTCGAAGCGGCGCTGCGCGCCGCGGGGCTGAAGACCGGGCTGTTCATCTCGCCGCACCTGGTGCGCATTACCGAGCGCATCCAGCTCGACGGCGTCCAGATCCCGCGGGACCGGTTCGCCGCCCTGTTCGCGGAGGTTTACGCCGCCGGGCCCGACCTGAGCTTCTTCGAGCTGCTCACCTGCATGGCGTTCCTGTATTTTACCCGCGAAAAAGCCGACCTCGCGGTGATAGAGGTGGGCATAGGCGGCCGCTGGGACACCACCAACGTGCTGCCCGCCTCCGAGCTCAGCGTTATCACCTCCGTGGATTTCGACCACAAGAAATACCTGGGCGATACCCTGGCCGAGATCGCTTCCCAGAAAGCGGGCATCATAAAGCCGGGCGGGATCTGCCTGGCCCCCCTGCTGCCGGCGGAAGCCAGGGCCGAAGTTTCGGCCGAGGCCGTCCGCAAGGGCGCGGCCTGCCATTTCCTCGCGCCGGCTTTCGAGATAATTTCCAGCGACTGGGAAGCGAACCGCATGACGCTGCGGCGCAAAAAGACCGGGGAGGAGTTCGCCTTCGGCATACTGGGCGAGGCCCAGACCGTGAACGCCACGCTGGTCTGGGAAGGCCTGGAGCTGCTGCGCGGCCGCGGCTGGCCCGTGACCCCCGCCCACGCCGCCGCCGGTTTCGCCGCGGCCAGTTGGCCCGCCCGGTTCCACACAGTACGCGCCGGTAGAGAATTCGCCGGGGCGCTCTTCGTTATAGACGGCGCCCATAACGAGGAGGCCGCCAGGGCCTTCGCAGCCACCTGGAAAGCTTCGCCTTTCGCCGCGGCCAAACCCGCTTTCGTGATAGGTATGCTGCAGGACAAGGAACGCCGCGGCATCCTGGAGCTGCTGGCCCCTCTGCCGGCTAAATTCATCTTTACCAGGCCGGATTCGCCCCGCGCGGCCGACCCCTGCGCGCTGGCCGACGAGCTTTCGGCCATCCGGCCGGACGCGGAGGTGGAAGTGCAGCAGGATATCCGGGCGGCCCTGCTGGCGGCTTCGGCCTCGGGTACGGCGGCCGTGCTGGGCTCTTTTTACCTGGCCGGTTCGGCGCTGGAACTGCTGGGGGCGGCGGCGGTCAAGGAGAGATCATGCTAGGCATAGGCATCGACATAGGCGGCACCAATACCAAGCTGGTGGTGGTGAACCGCGCGGGTAAACTGCTGACCCAGGAAAGGTTCAAGACCGAGGCCGCCAAGGGCCCGGCTTCCTTCCTGAAGCGGCTCGGCGCCGCGGTGGACGGGCTGCGGCACGATTACGGCCGCCAGCTGGTCTCCGTGGGCATCGGCGCCGCCGGCGACGTGGACCCCGACCGCGGCGTGCTGCGCTTCGCGCCCAACCTGGGCTGGCGCAACGTGGCGCTGGCCGGGCCCCTGGAGCGCCTGACCGGCCTGCCCTGCGCCATGGAGAACGACGCCAACATGGCGGCCTGGGGCGCCTACGAGATAGAACTGAAGCGCAAACACGACAACGTGCTGGCCCTGACGCTGGGGACCGGCATAGGGTCCGGCCTGATCCTGGGCGGGAAACTTTACCACGGCGCCAGCGGCACCGCCGGCGAGGCCGGCCACGTCAAGATAGTGCCCGGCGGCCGGCTCTGCGGCTGCGGCGGCGAGGGCTGCCTGGAGGCCTACTGCGGCAGCAAGGCCATCATGGCCCGGGCCCGCGAGGCCATTAAATGCGAGGACGCTTTCGTTAAAAAGTACGCCGACCCGGACCGCGAGCGGTTCAATACCATCTGCCTGACGAATGCCGCCGAAGCCGGCAACCCCGCGGCCAGAAAGATCTGGGCCGAGACGGGCCGCTACCTGGGCATGGGGTTGGCCGGGCTCATCCTGATGCTGAACCCCGGCTGCGTGGTGCTGACCGGCGGGGTGTCCCGCGCCCGCAAATGGTTCCTGCCGGCCATGCTGAAGGTGCTGGGCGCCCAGCAGATAAAGACCCCTTTCACCAGGGTGAAGATACGCATTTCCGACGACGCCGACCTGGGCTCCCACGGGGCGGCCCTGTTCGGCCTGGAGAAAGCTCTGAAATAGGCTGCGGGCACGGCCCGACGATGAAACTAACAGCGACCATACTACTCCTGCTCGCGGCCCAGGCCGCGGCTTACGACCTGCCGTCCTCCACGGGGTCCCATCACGTGCGCTTCAGCGCGGACCAGGCGGCGTTCAACGAATACACCCGGGCCATAGACCTGGAGGGGAACGTGAAGCTGGAGGAGATCTCCGCCGAGGGCAGGCACCTCAAACTCATCCGCGCCAGGAACCTCACCGTCAACATGGCGAGCAGTACCGTGTTCTCGCCCTCCGATTTTGTCATGGACGATGATACCGGCACGGTGTACGGCAAGAGCGGCTTCATAGACTACGGCTCTGACACCGGCAAGATCAATAACGGGCGCTTCGCCTATAAAAATTTCATTTTCCGCGGCCGGGTGGTGGAGTTCGACAAGGAAGGCTACAAGTACAAGCGGGCCAGCATCACCAGCTGTGATGAGGAACCGCCGCATTACCAGCTGCGCTCTTCGCGCGTTTACCTGATGCCGGAGCGCTATTTCCTGGCCTATAACAACGTTTTCTTCGTGGGCAAGATCCCGGTACTATACCTGCCCGTGGTCTATAAGCCCATGGGCGGGGGGACGCCGTTCGTGAGCATCTTCCGCCCGGGTTACGACGAGCGCAACGGCTTCTTCATCAAGTCCAGTTACATCTACAAGGTAAGCCCGGAGATGAAGGCCAAACTTTACCTCGACTACTTCGAGCGGCGCGGTTTCGGCACCGGCGCCGAAGTGGACTTCCGGCGCACCGAGAAGAACATCAGCAACGTGTCCCTGTACCGCATCAAGGAATACGGCCTGGTGAAGGACAGGTGGGGCATGAGCGGCGGCTATTGGCACCGGCTCAACCGCTTCAACGAGTCGGACCCGGCGCAGTACTACAGCCAGGGCTTCTTCCGCCTGCTTTCGGACCCGCGGGTGAACAACGACTTCTTCCGCAACAACCCGTTCGCGGTCAGCCCCGACGAGCAGGCCAGCGTGGCCCTGACGCGGGCTACCGGGTTCAGCGTCACCCGCGTCAGCGCCTACGGGCGTGAGACCAATACCGCCGACTACCGCAGTTTCCAGAAGGCCAACAGCTCCATCCCGCGGCTGGATTATAATACCTCGCCGTTCCGGGTGCTGAAGCTGCCGGTGCTGAACTCCTTCAGCGGCCATTTCGAGAACGCCCGGGACGAGGGACAGAACTTCACCCAGAAGCGCGGCCACGGCGTCTGGACCGTGTCCCAGTCGGTGCCGCTGGCCCGCCACGTCACGCTCTCCCCGTCGGCCTACTACGACCAGTCCGTCTATATCTCCACCTTCTCCGGGCCCACCGACACCTGGGTGGGGCGCTACGGCGGCGGGGCCACCCTGCGCTACGACCGCAGCTGGGGCACCTTCGACCTGGGCTACGCCTACCGGCGCCGCTTCCGCGAGAACAAGCTGCTGCCGGATTCCAAAGCCGCCGACAGGGGCCAGGAGACCGAGTCCGTTTCCGGCCAGCTGTTCGTGATGCCGCGGTTCAACACTTATTTCAAGCTTTCCTCCTCCTTCGACCTGCGTGACTATTACAGCGCGCGGTTCACGCGCCGCCTGGCCCCGGTGCGGGGCGAGGTCTTCTACGCCCCGCGCGCCGGGGTGGACCTCTACGCCGAGGATTCCTACAGCTTCGCCGAGGGCAATAAGAGCTTCGTGGCGCAGGCGAACTTCGGCGGCCCGGAGAATTACATAGGCGGCGGCGTGGCCAACTACAGCAACGACCCCAGGGCCTGGGTGGTGAGCAACACTTTCGGCTTCCGCCCCTGGAAGAATTCCGGCTGGCGCGCGGAGACGGTGCTGCGCTACCGCTTCATGTCGCTCGGCAATTTCAAGTACGGGGACCTGCGCTTCTTCGAGAAGGGCATAACGCTCTACCGCGACTTCCACGACTTCAGGACCAAGTGGGACTTCCGCGAGCGCTCCGGCGGGGTGAAGGAATTCTTCTTCTACGTGAGCCTGAAGATGAACGAGCCCGTCAAAAAGGACGACCTCGAGGAAAAGTCCCGCCAGTACTGGCGCCCCTGGCGCAAAGAAGGCGAAGTTCGAGACTAGAGCTGGCCGCCCGGTCAGGCAGGCCGAATAATGGGAGCGGGTGGCGACGGGTATGCTTTCGGAGGGGCGTCGCGGAGGCCGAGGCTTACGCAAGCGACGAGGCCGAGCGACGAGCGGCGAGCACGGTGTGCGTGTGGAGCGAAGCGACAATGCCCCGACCGCGTACCCGAAGAAAGCATACCCTCGACAGGACCCGCGAACTTGCAGGCCTGCCGGTCCCGGGTTTTAAAGCGGATTTTGAAAATGATAAACTTTAAGGAGCGGGGATAAAAACATGAAAAAACCTCTTTGGCTGGTAACCGGCGGGGCCGGGTTCATAGGCTCCAACATAGTCGAGGAACTGCTGCGGCGCGGCAAACGCGTGCGCGTCTTCGACAATCTATCCACGGGGAACATGGAGAACCTGGCGCCCAAGGGCCGGTTCGAGTTCGTGAAAGGCGACCTGCGCGATCCGAAGGCTTGCGCGAAGGCCATGAAAGGCGTCACCTACGTGCTGCACCAGGCCGCCTTCCGCTCCGTGCCCAAGTCCGTGGACAACCCCATGGCCGCCCACGAGAACAACGCCACCGGTACCCTGAACGCCCTTATGGCGGCCAAAGCCGCCGGCGTGAAGCGCTTCGTCTACGCCGCCACCAGCTCCGCCTACGGCGAGTGCGAGGTCTTCCCGCAGCACGAAGGCCTGCCCACCATGCCGGTGTCGCCCTATGCCGTCAGCAAGCTGGCCGGCGAGAACTACTGCCGCGTCTACGCCCGCACCTTCGGCCTCGAGACCGTGGCGCTGCGCTACTTCAACGTTTTCGGGCCCCGCCAGAACCCCGAGTCCATGTACTCCGCCGTGATACCGCGCTTCATGGAGCTGCTGGTGGCCGGCAAGCCGCTGGAGATCCACTGGGACGGCCGGCAGTCCCGCGACTTCACCTACGTGGCCAACGTGGTGGACGGCAATATCAGGGCCGCCCTGGCGCCTTCGCGCGTGTCCGGCCTGACCATCAACGTAGCCACCGGCACCAATATCTCGCTCCTGGACATAGCTCACGAACTGGAGAAGATCACCGGCAGGAAGACGGAGAAGATCTTCTCGCCCAAGCGCAAGGGCGACATCCGCAAGACCTATTCCGATATCCGCCTGGCGCGCCGGGAACTGAAGTACAAGCCGCTCGTGAAGTTCCCCGAAGGCCTCCGTCTGACCTGGGCTTATTTTTCCGCTAAATGGGGGAAGAAATGATCTTCAACGTTTCCGCCGCTTCCGGCTGGATCGAGGTGGTCTGCGGCAGCATGTTCTCGGGCAAGACCCAGGAGCTCATCCGCCGCCTCAAGCTGGCCAACATAGCCAAGCAGAAGGTGCAGGTCTTTAATTCCCACCTCGACGTGCGCTACGCTAAAGAGCACATAGTTTCCCACGACAAGTCCACGCTCTCCGCCCGGCCGGTCAAAACCGCCAAGGAGATCCTGAAGGAAGTCCTGCCCGAGACGCAGGTGGTGGGCATAGACGAGGCGCATTTCTTCGGGCCCGAGATAGTGGGCGTGGCCCAGAAACTCGCCGACTCCGGCCGCCGCGTGATAGTGGCCGGCCTGGACCAGGATTACCGCGGCGAGGCCTTCGACAACATGGCCAAGCTCATGGCGGTGAGCGAGTTCGTCACCAAGAACCTGGCCATCTGCATGGTCTGCGGCAACCCCGCTCATTTCAGCCAGCGCCTGACCGACTCCGGCCGCCGCATCGTGGTGGGCGCGGGCGACAAATACGAGGCCCGCTGCCGCAAGTGCTTCAAGCCGGAGAAATAGCCGCCTATGTACCGTTCCGAAAAATTCAATCCCACGCTGTTCGGCAAGCTGTTCCACCTGGGCGGCAAACTGGCCGACGGCAACCGCTGGCTGAAGCTGGCCGAATCGCTGCCCTGGGAGAAGCTTGACGCCGAGTACGGGCGGTTCTTCGCCGCCGGTTACGGCCGGCCCGCCAAGGACTCCCGCCTGGTCTGCGGCCTGCTCGTGGTAAAACAGCTCAAGAACCTCTCCGACGAGGACGCCGTGGCCGAATTCATGGAGAGCCCGTATCTGCAGGCCTTCTGCGGCCTGGAGTATTTCGCCCTGGAGGATGTGATAAACCCCGGCATTCTGTCCGAGCGCCGCAAGCGCCTGGGGGCCGAGTTCCTGGCCCTGCTCGACTCCGAGCTCTCGGCCGCCCTGAAGGCCAACCGCGACCTGA
Organism: Elusimicrobia bacterium GWA2_62_23; assembly: GCA_001799635.1. Lineage (GTDB taxonomy): Bacteria > Elusimicrobiota > Elusimicrobia > Elusimicrobiales > UBA9959 > UBA9959. The sequence continues at coordinate 49,746 of MGTV01000023.1, read as the reverse complement.
AGTTCCGCTCCGCCAGGGGCGGCTCCCGCGAGGAAGGTTTCTGGGCCGGGCTCCTGGAGAAGTTAGGGGGCCTCTTCGGCAAGTGAACAGCGGTCGCAAAAGAGAAAGGCCGGGCTGAAAGCCCGGCCTTTCTCTTTTGTCCCGTCGGCGCTAAGGGCTCCAGTTGGGGGTGAAGGTGTGGCCTTTGAGGTCGGTCAGCGGGTGCGGGGCGCTGCCGTCGGCGTCCATGATGAACAATTCCCTGCGGCCGCGGCGGGTGGAGGTGAAGCCCACGAACCGGCCGTCGGGGGACCAGGAGGGGTCCTCGTTATCCCCGGCCTTGTTGGTAAGGCGGCGGATCTGGCTGCCGGTCAGGTCGGTGACGAAGATGTTGAGTTTTTCCTTGGTGGTCTCGCGGCCGGCGAAGACTATCCACTCCCCGGAGGGGGACCAGGAAGGGGAGTCGCACCAGTTCATGCGGGTCAGGCGGCGGGTCTTGCCGGTGGCCAGTTCCAGTACGTAGATCTGCGGGTTGCCCGCCCGGTCCGATACGAACGCCACCTGCGTGCCGTCTGGCGACCAGGTGGGAGAGGAACTCACGCCGAAACCCTTGAGCAGATGCTTGAGCTGCTTGGTGACGATGTTGAGGGAATAAATGCCGGGGTCCCCGCCGCGCGAGAGGGTCATTACCATGGTCATGCCGTCGGGGGAGAAACCGCCGGGGATATTGAGGCCCTGGAAGGTTGTAAAAGGGCGGATCTTGCCGGCCTTCAGGTCTATCTCGAACATGTCCGGGTTGCCCCAGCGGTAGGTGGTGTAATAGATGCGCGAGGCGTCCTGGGACCAGCGCGGCAGCAGGTTGATGCTGTTGTCCGAAGTGAGGCGGGTCAGGTTGCCCCCGTCGTAGTCCACTATGTAGATCTCTTTGCGGCCGGTGGCGTTATTGGTGAAGGCCAGCTTGGAGTGGGCTATGCCCGGGCGGCCGGTGACCTTCAGCACCACGTCGTCGGCGAACATGTGCGCCGCCCGCCGCATGGCCCGTTTCTCGCCCTGGTAGAATTTCTCCAGCACCACCCTGCCGGTGGCGAGGTCGTGGAGGCGGGCGTTGAAGGTCCAGACGTTGCCGGCGTCCTGCGCCTTGGCGGTGACCAGGTGGCCGGCCAGCCCCTTCCACCAGGCCAGCGACTCGCGGCTGGTGTCCAGGTTGGCCTTGGAGAGGGCGTCTTCCTTGACGTCGAAGTAGCGGGAATAGAGCAGGTCGGCCCGGACTATTTCACGGAACGCCTCGGCCAGGGCCAGGTCTTCGGGTTTATCGGGCCTGGCCGGCAGGAAGCGCGAGAGGCCCATGGCGGTCTTCTTGACCTCTGCCCCGGGCGCTACGCCTATGTAGATGTCGGTGCCGGCCGAAAGCGGCCGCGCGAGCAGGAGCAGCAGCAGCAGCGCTTTCATGGGCGGTCAGGTCAGCCTTTCTTGGCGGGTGCTTTGGCCGGAGCCTTGGCCGGCGCGGGCGCCGGGGCGGGCTTGGGCGGCGAGAGCCTGTTGATGTAGTCCTTCGCCGTTTTGGCCTCCTGGGAGGCCGGGAAATCCTTTACCACCGAGTGCAGATACTTGAGCGCCTCGGGTTTCTTGTTCTCCGGCAGCTTGAGTATTGCCATGGCGTACTTGAGCCTGCTGGCGGGGATCCTGGCCGACTTGGGGAACTTTTCCAGCACGGTGGCGTAAGCCAGGGCGGCGTCCTGCCAGCGCTCCTTGAGGTAGAGCGATTCGCCGAGGTAGAAATAGGCGCCTTCGGACATTTCGCCGTTGGGGAATTTGGAGAGGTAGGTCTTGAAGCCCTGGGCCGCGCCCTCGAAGTTGTTGTTGAGGAAGGCGTTGTAGGCGTCGTTGTAGAGCTTGGCGGGCAGCAGCGTGGTCTCCACGTCCTCCTGCTGCTTGCGGATGGTCTGGCCTATGGCGTTCACCCGCTTGTTCATGGAGTTGTCGAGTTCGTCCAGGCGCGAGGTCAGCTTCTCCATCATCCCGGAGATGTCCTTCATGCTCTCGGAAGAGGCGTTGAGGTTCTTGGAGAGGTCCTCCATCTTCACGGCGAGCTCGGCCTGGTTCTTCTGCATGGTGGTCAGGCTGTTGTTGAGGTCGTCCATCTGGCTCTGCATCTGCAGCATGTCCTGCTGCGTGGCCACGCAGCCGGCCGCCAGCAGGCAGACCGGGACTAACAGCAAGGTTTTCAGGCGCATTTATTTCCCCTTGACTTTGGTCTCGGCCCGGCGGTTGGAGAGCCAGCAGGCGTCGGTGGCTTCGCCGCAGAGCGGCTTTTCTTCGCCGTAGGAGATGGTGCCTATGGAGCTTTCCGGCACGCCCAGGCGCACGTAGTAGTCGCGCACGGACTTGGCCCGCTTCTGGCCGAGGGCCAGGTTGTATTCTATGGTGCCGCGGTCGTCGCAGTGGCCTTCCACCAGCACGGCCCAGTCCTTGCGCGCCTTGAGCAGCGCGGCGTTGGCCTGGAGGACCTGGCGGGCGTCTTCGGAGAGTTCGTAGCGGTCGTAATCGAAGGTGATGGTCTGGATATTGGTCTGCGGCAGGAATTCTCCGCCGCGGATCTCCCCTTCGGTGGAAAGCGGTTCGCCGCCGTCGGTGACGTCTATGCCGGGGACTATGGTGGTGTCTCCTGTCATATCGGTGGACTGGCCGCCGGTCTTTTTGTTCTTGTTGTTGCAGGAAGAGAGCGTGAAGGCCGCCAGCAGGGGCAGGGCCATGGCCAGGAGCAGGGTGTTTTTCCTCATTTTTTACGAACCTCCGTGACTATACTTCTGAAACCACATATAATCTATAAAAAATCCCGCGTTTTTACAATGATTATTAAGGAGGTTCAGGCCGCGATGTAGAGGCCGAGGGACAGGAGCAGGCCGAAGACGGCCACGAGGCGGGCCGTTTCGGGCACCAGGGGGGAGAACTCGCCGCGCGCCGCGCGCTCTTTGAGCTTCACCGCCAGCGGCGCCGACAGCGCGCAGAACACCGGCGGCCAGACGCTGCCCAGGGTGAGCGTGAAGGCGTAGGGAAGGAAGATGAGGGCGTAGTAGAATTTGAGCGCCGCGGAGGGGCCCAGGGCTATGGCCAGCGTGGCGAAGCGCGCCTCGCCGTCGCCTTTCACGTCGCGCATGTTGTTGGCGTGCAGGATGCCAACTATCAGCAGGCCCACCGGGATGGAGGCCCACAGCGCCTCCGGCACGAAGGCGCGGGCCTGGATCAGGGCCGTGCCGGAAACTATGAAAGGGCCGAAAGCGAAGAAGATGCCGACGTCCCCGAGGGTGCGGTACTTGTAGGCGAAGCCGGTGCCGGTATAGAACCAGGCCAGCGCGAAACCGGCCGCGCCCAGCCAGAACAGTTCGGGCACGCCGTTCTTGAAGACCAGCAGCAGGCCTATTCCGCCGCCTGCGGCGAAAAGCCCGAGCGCCGTCAGCAGCATGTTGCGGGGCGTCATCAGGCCGTCCACCAGGCCGCGGTCGTCGGCCGTCTCTTTTTTGTCCACGCCGCGTTTGAAATCGAAGTAGGTATTGGCGAGATTCGCCGCCGAGTGCACCGCCAGCGCGGCCAGGAAGGTCAGGACGAAATCGCCCCAGGCGAAGCGGCCGGCGCGCGCGGCGATCACGGAGCCGAGCACTACGGGCACGAGCGAGGCCGGCCAGGAGTAGGCCCGCAGGATTATCGCCCATTTTTTCAGAAGAGGTTTCATGGTCAGGCCTTCCTTTCCGCCATGGCCAGCAGGAAATCCTTGAGCGCCGCGGCGCCGGCCTTGTCCGGGAGGCGGTCGGTGAGCGGGAAAAGGGCCTTGAGTTTTTCCAGGGCGCTGGCGCGGGCCGCCGCCGCGAAGCCGCCGGCCTTCACCAGCCCGGAGAGCTCCAGGGCCTGCGCCAGGTCGGCCGCCGGGCCGGCCTGCATGGCCGCCACAAGCTTTTGGGCCGCCGGGCCGGCCGCCGCGTCGTTCAGGGCCAGGATCAGCGGCAGGGTGAACTTTCCTTCCTTGATGTCCTTGAGGGTCTCTTTGCCGCAGGCGCCTGCGTCCCCTTCGAAATCCAGCACGTCGTCTATGATCTGGAAGGCCGTGCCAATTTCCTCGCCGAGCTTCGCGCAGGTTTCCAGCAGGTCGGCGCGGCGGGCCAGGTGGCAGGCGGCCAGGGCGCACCAGCGGAACAGCGCCCCGGTCTTCAGGGCCGACAGGCGTTCGGCCTCGGCGGCCGAGATCTTTTTGCCGCGGGAATTTTCCTCTATCAGGGCGCCTTCGGTCATGCGGCGCACGGCGCGCACCAGTTCGCCCTGCAGTTCGGGCGCTGCGCCCCCGGCTTTTTCGAAAGCTATGGCTATGAGCAGGTCGCCCACCAGGATAGCCCCGTTCACGCCGAGCTGGTCGTAGAGCGTGGGCAGGCCCCGGCGGTAGCGGGCGGTGTCGAGGCAGTCGTCGTGGAGGAGGGAAGCCGTGTGGGTGAGCTCGGCCGCCGCGGCCGCGGCCGCGGCCGCGGGCCCGTCGGAGCCGAGGGCCCGCGCGGCGAGCAGGGTGAACCTGGCCCTGGCGGCCTTGCCCAGGAAGCTGAAGGGATGCGCTTTGAAATCGAAGACGTCCGGGGCTATCCCGGAAAGGGAGGCCGCGATATCGTCATTGATGGCGCGCAAGGCGTCTTCCAGGTCCCGTGTGGTAGGCATAATAAGGCATATATTTTAGCATTTACCAAAATTATATAATCACGGTATGGGACACGATCACGCCTGCGGGCACGACCACGGCCATGATGAGCATGCGGGCCATCCTCGCGCGGCTCACGGCCACGGCGGCTGCTCCCACGGCCATCACGGCCACGCCGGCCTGCAGCGGCGGGCCATCACCTACGCTTTCCTCATAACCGCCGGTTTCATGGCCGTGGAGGCCGTGGGCGGGCTGCTCACCGGCAGCATGGCGCTGCTCAGCGACTCCATGCACATGATGACCGACGCCGCCGCGCTCGGCATGAGCTTCTTCGCCTCGCGGCTGGCGGCCCTCAAGCCCGACTCGGCCCGTACCTTCGGCTACCGGCGCGCCGAGGTGGTGGCGGCCCTGGCCAACGCCCTGCTGTTGTGGATCCTCTCCGGCTACATGCTGCGCGAGGTTTACGAACGCTTCTACGACCCGGTGCCGGTGTTGTACGGCCCCATGCTGGGGGTGGCCGTGGCCGGCCTGCTGGCCAACCTGGCCTCCGCCTGGATCCTGCACGCCCACAGCGAGGACAATATCAACATCCGCGGGGCTTTTCTGCACGTGGTCAGCGACCTGGCCGGCTCCGTGGCGGCCATAGCGGCCGGCCTCATCATCTATTTTACCGGCTGGTACCGGGCCGACACCATAGTCTCCCTCCTTATAATAGCGCTCATCCTGTTCAGTTCCACCCGGCTGCTGGGCGAAGCCTTCCACATCCTCATGGAAGGCGCGCCGCGCGGGCTGTCCCTGAAAGCCGTGGAGAAGCAGCTGCTCGCCATAGACGGCGTTTCGGACGTGCACGAACTGCATGTGTGGAGCCTGTCCTCCGGTTTCAACGCCATCAGCGCGCATCTGGTGGTGAAGGACCCGGCCCTGCAGCAGGCGGCCATAAAGGCCGCCACCTGCGGCGTGGCCGCCGGCTTCGGCATAAAACACTCGGTTTTCCAGGTGGAAGCGGAGCCGGTGGGCAATTCTTCCTGTGACGTCTGCGCCCACTAAAGGCCTGTGCCCTAAGTTACATAATTTGCGGTTGACTGTTCTCAACCCAATGTTATATCTTTACCGGAGTCGGATTTCAGCGGGGGGACCTTTCTTCTATTTCTCGGATTTTCGTAAGGCCAGGCGCTTAACGCCCGGCCATTCACGGAGGAACTATGCGCCTGTTCACTAAAATGATCCTTGCGGGGCTGCTCGCCCTGGCGGCGGCTTCTACCGCTTCGGCGGTAGGCACCACGCTCAACGTCTACGTACAGGACGGGGACGGCAACCCCGTAGGGGACGTGCTGGTGGCCGCGGTGGAATTCGGCATGAACGGCCCCTCCACGCACACGCAGGTGGGCGTTACCTCCAACGCGCCGGACGCCACTAAAGGCAAATACCAGTTCACGCTGGAGAACGACCGGAGCTATAACATCCTGTTCTCCTCCCACGGCTATTCTCCCAGCATCTATGACCAGTTCAATAACCCGGAATACGACCCCAACCGCTATATCTGGGCCGACGGCACCACCCGCTATTCCACTTTCACCGTGACCTCCGGCCTGACCGGAGTGGCCCGCATCCGCCTCGAGATAGCCAACGCCACTCCCAACACCGTGCTGTTCGGAGGCGTTTACAATATGCTGGCCCAGCAGCAGGGCGGCACGGGCATAGTGCAGACCGACGGCAGCGGGGTCGGTTTCCTCGTGGTGGACAATGTGCCCTTCGCGGACCCCAATACCTATAATATAGGCACCTACGATCCCTACCTGAACAGGGGTACCGGCCGCAACGTCATGACCGAACTCGGCGACAGCCTGCCGCTGGAGCTCGGCGCCTATACCCTTTCCTACACCGGGGCCGCCAAGGCGGACTTCGCCAATTCCATCCCGCCTTCGCGCGTGGAGAACAATACTTCCGGTTCGGCCGCGGTTTCCACCAGCGCGGTGCAGGGCATAGTGCGCAGTACCGGCACCACCCTGTGGTCCGCCATCGGCTACATCGGTGTCAATTTCCGCTCCTGCAGCGACTACAAGTGGGCCAATGTGGACGAGAACGGCCGTTTTCAACTGACCGACCTGGTGCTCGGCGCCACCTATTACGCCGAGTCCATGGGCGGCTGCTCCTGGCGGCAGGGCGGCGGCGGTACCTGCTATGAACCTTATACCAGTCCCGCGCTGACCGGGGTACAGGACTTGTGCAGCGGCCTCGCGCCCCGCGGCGAGAACGACTTCGTGTATGTCAGTTCCGCGCTGCCTATTTTCCAGGGCGTGGCTTCCCCAGGTTATTACGACACCGTCAAGGTCCAGCTCAATGAGATGGCCGCCAGCACCGGCACTTTCAAGGTCTGCGCCAGGTCCGCCTCCGGCGCGCCTATTCCCAACTCCCAGGTCAATATCAATCCGGACGGCTCTCCCTGGAGCGACGCTCCCAACGCCTGCGCCGGGACCAATTATCCCGATTTCCAGCAGCGCCCGGGCTATGCCATAAAGAACCTGCAGACCGGCGCCGACGGCTGCGTTACGCTTACCGGTATTCCCAGCGGCAACTATGTGGTCAATGTCTGGACGCAGTTCTCCGGCGGCCAGTCGGTGCCCTTTAACTCCGGGCCCGACCGCGAGTCTCCCGCCTGGGGCGTGTACCAGGACTGCCACGAACAGGGCTGCTGGCTGCAGACGCATTGCGCCTACGGCGGTACCGGCGTGGACGATTACCGCGTGCTCGTGGAGACCAATACGGCCGAAGGCGACAACCAGATGCTGCACGTGTACGACAGCAGCGGCGCGCTGGTCACCGACGGGGCGGTTAACCTGTCCTCCATCACCTACGTGGTCACCACCGGCGGCAATACCAGCGGCCTGGTGCGCGGCACCCTGCGGTTCCCCGGCGTGACCGACCTGAGCGCCCATCCCATCACCATAGCGCTCTATCCCTCATGCCAGGACGGCCTGAGCTGCGGCAGCGGCAACTTCACTTCCTTGAGCGGCTCCGGCGCCGACCACTACGACTACCAGATCAACGTATCCAGCGGTTTCTCCTACTACATGTACACCAGCGCCTACGGCTGGGGCCGCGTGCGCCGCGGCGGCGGCAATGACCAGGTGCACCTGGGCTCCACCGGCACCGTGGTGGTGGATATGGACTTCGAGCCGGCCGGCATAGTTACCGGCACGCTCTATAAGCCCGACGGCACGGTGTTCATCCCGGCCGAGCACCAGTACATCTGGATAGACATGAACAGCGATAACGGCTGGTCCGGCACCCAGGTGCAGAAGGACGGCACCTTTACCCTTACCAGCGTGCTGCCCGGCATAAACCGGATCCGGGTGAACGGCAGCGGCGAGGCTTCTTTCGATTACGCCCTGCCTTCTCCCGCCCCTACCGTTAACGTCACGGCCGGCAGTACCTCTACCGTGAGCGTGAACCTGGTGGACGCCACCTATGTGGGCATAGGCATGAACCCGGCCCTGATGCCGGACACCAGCGTTATCGTGTCCCCTAATCATGACACCGTGCTCGGTTTCCGGGTGATCCCGGTGCCGGCAGGCACCGTCCTTAAGGGCGAGACCATAATAACCATGCTTTCCGGCAAGGATGACGGTCTGAAATTCCGCTACTCCACCGGCACAGTGCCCGGAGATGAAAGCGGTCCTTGCGGAGGCGGCCAGCCGCCCGGCTTCTGCGCCCTGGCCCTGCCGTCCCCTGCGGTGTACGATCTGTACCTCATGCGCTCCGGCGACTTCGGCGACATGTCTGCGGGCCCCATTCCCGATGCCCCGTACCCGCATTTCTCGCTGATCACGTCCAGCAAGAACGTCATCATAGAAGACAGCCGCGCCAACGCGCTGGTGCGCCCGGCCTATTCCATGTGGCCTTCGAGCGGTATGATAGTCAACATGAACCCGACTGTCAGCATGGCCGCGCGCGGCAATGCCACGCTGAAGGGGCTTGTGTCGGCCAATAACTTCTTCAGGCAGGCCGACTACGACGCCCTCGGCGGCGACTTTGAGGGGTTCATGAACTATCTGCCTCTGGTCACGCTCTACGACGCCAACGGCGCTTTCAAGGCGGCCGGCATAGTGGTGCCGTCTATGGACTTCATAGCTGAGCGGGAGCAGACCGGGTCGTTTACCGCCAACTTCCAGCTGGGCTATTCCCAGTTCATCACCATGCTCAACGAGGCCCCGTATTTCGCCTACCAGATCAGGGCGCTGGCTCCTTCCACCTGCTACACGGCAGTGGTGACCACGCCCAATTACCCGCCGTACCAGACGCGCACCTGCGTTGGCGTTAACGGCTCTACCACCACCATGTCCATAGACCTGGACGCCCTCGTGGGCGTGGGCGCCACCCTGCAGGGCGTGGTGACCACCACCAATACCGCGGTGCGGCTGTCCAACGTGGCCGTGTCGCTGGTAGGCGAGGGCATAGACCCGCGCTCCGTGGTAACCGACTCCACCGGCGCCTATAAGTTCGAAGGTCTGCCGCCCGGCGAGGTGCGCCTGAAGGTCTCGGCCGAGGGCTACGCCCTGGACGACGCGGAAGAGGAACTGGTAGGCAGCAACAGCTACACGCGTAACTTTACGCTCACCGCGGCCGGCGGCTCCGTCTCCGGCACGGTGTATTCGCAGAAGATGCCTTTCGCCAAGGTGCAGCCCGGCGCGCTCATCTACGCCTACAACGACACCTACAACGGCACGCACCCCACGGCGCCGCTGCCGCTCATAAAGACGCGCACCGGCTCGGATGGTACCTACCGGCTGACCGGGCTTATCCCCGGGGACGTGTACAAGGTCTTCCTTAAAGTGCCCGGCAAGTACACGCTTAACCAGAGCACCGTGCCGCATTACGGCCTCCTAACCGGCATAGACTTCATCATGAAGCCCAAGCCGCTGGACATCGAGATGTTCGCCAAGAAAGGCGACGAGTATTATGAGTTCACCGTGCTGAACCCGTCGGACTTCAAGACCGGGGTCATGACCTACAGCGCTTCGCCTTATAACGCCGGCAGCGCTATCACCGTGAACCTGGAGCAGATCTCCAGCGGCGAGATGATAGGCAAGGTGCCGCTGGCCAGCCTTACCAACGGCGTCACCTACGTGCTGCACGGGGAGGCCGTATCCTACTCCGGCCGCACCGTGACGCGCGAACTCCTGTTCGGCAAGAGTTATAAGGGCAACGCCGAGCAGCAGATAGACGACCTGATAATCGGCGACGATACCGAGGACGAAAAGGGCCGCCGCGGCAACGAGGCCGGTATAGACAACAGCGGCGACGACGCTTCGGCCATCATGTTCCCGCCCGGGGCCGTGCTGCCGGTGTCCACCGGGGCGGTGCCTACCTGCTCTTTCAAGGGCGAGGACAAGAGCGACGCTTCCGTGGCCGACAAGGTGAACGCGCTCGGCGCGGACGCTTTCGCCGGCAACCTCTATACGGTGGCGCTCACCAGCGTTACCCCCAACGAGGACAAGTCCATAGAGCTCACGCTGGCCTACGACAAGACCACCGCGGACCTTACGGACCTCTCGGTGGCCCGCTATAACGACACCACCTCCAAGTGGGAGGAAGTGACCGGCGTGGCGACCATCAACCCCGTGAAGGGCACCGTGAAGGTGAAGCTCAAGAGCCTGGCCTCCATCCTGGCCAAGCCCGGCTCCGTGCAGGTGAACGCCTTCGACGGGCGCCAGTACGTGGTGCGCCCGCAGGCCGCGGGCGGCAGCTCCACCTCCGGCACCTTCGCCGTGATCCGGCCTTCCGTGGCCGGCGACGCCTACGGCGGCAGCAAGGTGAAGGTGTTCAACTACCCGAACCCCTTCAGCCTCAAGGCCAAGACCGTGACCGCTCATAACCACGACGCGGGCAATCTGGCCTCGCTGACCACCAACGGCACGTTCATCCACGTGGAAGTGCCGGCGGCCAACGGCGGCCCCTGCCACATCCGCATCTACACGCTGGCCGGCGAACTGGTCAACGACCTGAGCAGCACCTGCGTGGGCGGCAAGTACAACTACTTCGAATGGAACGGCCATAACAAGGCCGGCCAGGAAGTGGCCAACGGCGTCTATTACGGCGTGGTGGAGCTCTCCGGCAAGAAGCCCAGCCGCGAGGACGCTACGTTCAAGATGGCGGTCATAAAGTAACCGGCTTAAGGACTGAGGAGAGACTATGAACTATAAAATATGGCTTTCAGCGGCTTTAATGCTGGGCGCGGGGGCGGCGCAGGCCGCCGGCGTTGGCACCACCGGCGCGAGCTTCCTTAAGGTGGGCGTGGGGGCCAGGGAACTGGCCCTCGGTTCCGCCGCCAGCTCGCTTACCGAAGGGGCGGGCGCCGTGAACTGGAACCCGGCCAGGCTGGCCGGGCTGAAGCGGCGCGACCTCAGCGCCAGCTACAACATGCTGTTCGTGGACGAGTCGCAGGGCTTTGTGGGCTACGCGGCCCCGCTCGGCGACGACATGGGCGTGTTCGGCGCCGGCGTGAACTACCTGACGGTGTCCGACATAGAGAAGCGCACCGGCGACACGGACAACCCTATCTCCAAGTTCAGCAATAACAATACGGCCGTCACCCTGTCCTACGCGCGGCCCGACGTTATACCCGGGCTGGCCGTGGGCGGCAACCTGAAATACATACAGCAGAAGCTCGACACCCAGAACGACAAGGCGCTGGCCATAGACCTGGGCTCGTCCTACTCCTTCAACGGCAGCTGGACGGCGGCCTTCACGGTGCAGAACCTGGGCGGCAAGATAGGTCCCGACAAACTGCCGCTCACTTTCAAGGGCGGCGCGTCCACCGGCTTCTTCGACAAGAAACTGACCGCGGCGGCCGACCTGGACTGGCTGGCCAACGACGAGCGACTGTACCTGGACCTGGGCGCCGAGTACCACGCCAACAAGCTGCTCTCTTTCCGCGCGGGCTACCAGGTAGGCCGCAGCCGGGACGAACTGGGCGGGCTGACCGGGTTCGGCGCGGGCCTGGGCCTTAAGTTCGACAGCTTCGCTTTCGACTACGCCTACGTGCCCTTCGGGGACCTGGGCGACACGCACCGCATGACGCTGGGCTTTGTTTTCTAAACGCAACACGGGGAGACTGACTTGAAAAAACTGATCGCAGCGGTTCTTTTGATGACCGCGGCTCCTGCCGCGGCCGGGAATTACAAACTCATGGGGAAGCTGGACCTCTTCGGGGGCCAGTACTTCTTCGGCGGACAGTCCGGGGCCTTCAACGGCTACGGCGTGCTGGACGCCCAACTGGCCAGGAGCTATTCGCCCAGCTCCGGCTTCTTCGCCAGCGCCCGGTCCGTCTATACCGGCTTCAAGCAGGTGAACGAACTGGCCGGCGGCGGTACCCTGTTCCAGCAGAGCCTGGATAACTCGCTCGGCTTCAAACTGATACGCCGCTACGAAGGCGGCTACTCTTTCAAGCCCCGGGTGGGCGTTAAGAACCAGCTTTTCCGCGAGACCAAGGACGAGAACTGGGGGGAAGGCCTTTACGACTTCACCCGCTACGAGGCCGGCGTGACGCTGGAGCGCAAGACCCGCCTGGGCCTGTCCACGCCGTGGACCTGGCAGCTCTCCTGGGACGCCTACTACACCCGCTACACGCGCTTTAAATCGCTGGCCAGCCAGTACGGGGCCGAAATGGCCGCGCCCAACCCCGGCAGCCGGGTTCTGGACACCCTGACCAACCAGGTCAGCTACGCCGCCGAGATGGACCTGCCCAATTTCAAGAAGGCTGACTTCCTGTTCTCCCTGTCCCTGATAGACTACCAGGACCAGAAGGTCATCAACTCCGAGGGCCGCTACCTGAGCTCCAAGCGGTCGGACTATTACCAGTCCGCGAACCTGGGCCTCTCCAAGCGCTACAACGACCTGCAGTGGCTGGGCGGCATCCGCCCGGTGTTCAGCGCGGGCCTGGGCCTGGCCAACCTGATCTCCAACCAGAACCACATGGATACGGACCCGGCCCATCTCAAGTACATCAAGGGCTACTACGACTATACCGAGGTGCGGCTGGCGCCCGGCGCGCAGTTCATCTCCATCGCTACCGGCCTGATCACGCGGCTCTCCTACGAGTTCGCGGTGCGTTCCTATTCGGAGCGCCTGGCCCAGAAAGGCGACGGGTCGTACACCTCCAAGACCCTGGCGCAGTATTCCAGCAGCTTCACCGCCGAGCTGGCCTACCCGGTGGCGCGCTCGCTGGACGCCAAAGTGCAGGGCACCTGGGCGGCTTCGCGGTCCAATAACCGCTACGAGCAGGTTTACCGCTACAACTACGACAGTTCTTCCTATTTCGCCGGCATGGAGTGGAGGTTCTAAACTATGAACGCCTTTAAAACTATAGCCGTACTCCTGCTGGCCGCCGGCCCCTGCCTGGCCGCCCCGCGGGAAATGATCCTCATGCCCGAAGGCAAGGTGGAAGCCAGGGCTTCAGCTAAATCAGGCTGGGTGAACGTGACCGAGCCGGTGCGCGTGAGGCCCGGCGCCGAGATCCGCACCGCCAAGGACGGCAAGGCCGGCGTGGTGCTGCCCGACGGCTCCCGGTTCCAGCTCGCCGGCGACAGCCAGTTCGCGGTGGAGGACACCACAAAGAAGAAGGCCGGCTTCAAGCTCGCCTTCGGCAAGCTGAAGGCCAGCGTGGCCGGTTATTTCGCCAGCCGCTTCGAAGTGCGCACGCCCGCCGCGGTCTGCGCCGTGCGCGGCACCGAGTTCGAACTGGAGGTGGGCAAGGACGGCGCCACCCGCATGGACGTGGCCGAAGGCCTGGTGGAAGTGAACGACAACCAGGGCAAACTGGCCGTGGTCTCCTCGGAAGAGCGCATAAATATAGGCATGGACGGCATGTCCAGGCCGGAGAACGTCTCCCTGAAGGACGAGAAGGCCGGGCAGGCCGCCCGCCCCATGGCCGTGATGAGGGAAACCGCCCGCGAGCGTACCCGCACCATGCTCGAAGAGCTGCGCAACCGCGAGCTTAAGGCCAACGAGTCCCAGCTCGGCAAGGATTCCATAGACGCCTTCGGCCGCCGCGTGCGCCTGGAAGAATACCTGCTGCGCCCCGCCGACGACGAATTCAAGATCCTGTTCCTCAGCCGCCGCGCCGAGGCCGACCGCCTGGACTGGGGCCACCTGATAGAGCGTTTCAACTCCGCCATCCCCGACGATATCAGCCAGGTGGGGGGCATCATAGACGGCATGTACATGTCCGCCACCGCCCCGGCCAACTGGATGAAGTACTTCGAGGTTTACCTGACCAACACCGTGGACAGCATCAAGGAGACCATAGACTTCACCGCCCCGGTGGCCATCGACTTCGCCGGCTACAACGGCGGCGTGGCCGCCACCAGGTACTATCCCGGGTCCATAGACTACAAGCAGATACTCTCCGGCCCCGGCGTGCCCGGAGGCGAGCGCACCCAGTTCCAGCAGATACAGGACTACAATTCCACCACGGCCGGCCAGTTCACCTGGACGCAGAAGGTGGTAAACAACGTTGGCACCCTGACCACGCTGGAACAGATAACCCTGGACCCGACCAGCACCATAGACGTGTCCGACGGCTGGACCGCCGCCCTGGTGGACAAGGCCGGCATCTACGGCGGCGCCATAGACGCCACCGTGAACCCGAGCGACCCGGTGGTCACCTATCCCAGCGGGCCCGGTAAGGCCGATTACAGCGTGGGCACCACCTACGCGGACGGCTCTACCGTGCTTTCCAGGAAGATACTCGTCTCCAATGAAGGCGAAGTCCTCGGCATCCCCGGTTCGCCCAACTCCAATACTTTCCTGGCGGAAGGCAGCTTCAACCTGGAAATGGTCATAGACTCCTCGCTGTTCCAGGGGCGCAATATAGACGTGCTGTTCGCCCCGGAGATCCTCAGCCAGAAGAAGGCCGCCACCACTACCGCGGACAGCCTGAGCCTGCAGTAGAACGTAACCTTTGTTGCGTTGACACTACCCCCTCATTATATTATGATGAGGGGGTAGTTTTTTTCGCCCTTATTGGGCCTGATTTTCGGGGGTTCGGGAAGGATAGAGACCAAGGAGTTCCTATTATGAAACAACTGCTTGTTTCAGCGCTGCTCTTTTTTGCCTTTACACCGGCTTACGCCGCCTATCTCGACTCGTGGCGCGGCGAGGTGGACCATAAAAAAGCCGGGTCGGAAACCTGGACCCGCCTGGAAGGGGACGAGAAATTGCGCCTGGGCAACGGCGACGAGCTCCGTACCGCCCGCGCCTCTACCGCCGAGCTCCTCATGGAGGACGGCTCCCGCGTGAAGATCGCCCCGGTGTCCTCGTTCAGGATGACCTCGGAAGGCAAGGACGCGGTCTCGCTCGGGCTCTATTTCGGCCGGGTCCGCTCCTGGGTCAAGAAATTCTCCAAAAAATTCGAAGTCCGCACCCCGTCGGCCGTCTGCGCCGTGCGCGGCACCGACTTCATGGTGGCCTCGGACCAGGAGGGGAACAGCCGCGTGGAGGTTTACGACGGGTCCGTGCTCACCGGCGACGCCAAGGGCAACGCCAGCCTGGTCCGCGAGGGGCAATTCGCCGAGATCCCCGCCGGCGGAAGGTTGCGCGAACCTTCGCAGAACCCCAACCAGCCGAGCGACATGAACTCCTCCGTGGGCAGCCCTTCGCAGGCGGCCCGTAACGAGATCTACAACGAGATCTCCAAGGAAGACGTGATCTCCCGCGCCCAGGAAGAACTGCAATCGGCCGAGTTCCAGAGCCGCAAGGTGGCCATAGACGCCTTCGGCAACCGGGTGCGCATGGAAGAATACGTGATCCGGCCGGCCGACAACCAGTTCAAGTACGTGGTGCTCAATACCCGGCAGGAGCGTTTCGATTTCGGCAAGATCCTGTTCACCTTCAACAGCGCGCTGCCCGCCGACCTGTCGCTGGCCACCCGCAACATGACCAGCGCCACGGGGTCCGCCACGCCGCAGTGGCAGCTCACGGCCATGAACAGCGTGATGTCCAATACCCTGGACCGCGTCACCGAGGACGCCTCCGGCGGCAAGATGGTGGCCGACAACGCCGGCAGCCCGTCCGAGTGGACGCATTTCTTCACCGATTACGCGGTTTACGCCTCCGGGCCGGACCAGGCGCTGGAGAACGGCGGCCTGGGGCGCAAGCTCTGGGGCTACACGGACCTCAACGCGGACAATACCGTGCAGACCGGCGAGATGACCTACCTGGGCGGCGCGGCCCCCGCTGGCTCGGTGACCTATCCCGGAGGCGAGGACGTGTTCCACACCGTCACCCGCAACACCTATTCCGACGCGGATAATACCTGGATAGAGGCCTCGGATTACGTGCTCTTCGACAGCGGCGACATTCTGAGCGCCGGGGATTTCTCCTCGCGCCTGGGCGTTACCATGGACACCGCCACCGACCGGCTCAATTTCGAGCGGGTGTACACCAGCTCCCTGTTCGGCGGCCGCAAGATAGACCTGGAATTCTCCGCCAAACTGCTCAAGGACGCCGGCCTGCTGAGGTTTTAAGGGAACATGACCATGAAAAAAGAGAACTTCATAAAGTCCTGCCTGCTCGGCCTGCTGGCCTGCTGCCCCGCGGCCCTCGAAGCCGGCATGAAGATAACCCCGGTGGCCAACGTTTCGCTGCTCGGCGGCAAATACTACCTGGATTCCGACGCGGCCTCCTTCCAGGGCCGGCTGGACGCCTTCGCCTCGCCGGTGATAAACATAGCGGAAGGGCATGACCTGATCCCCGTCTATGCCGGCAACTATTCCGGCACGCAGGACATCCAGGAACTGGCCGGCGGCGGCGTGCTCACCCGCCAGCGCCAGACGCATACCTTCTCGCTGAAGTACGTCTATACCCGCGAGTTCGACAAATACAAGCCGCGCATCTCTTATTCGAAAGCCCTCATCAAGGAGACCAAGGACGAGAAATGGGGCGACGGCCTTTTCGACTACGCCACGCTCTCTTTCGGCCTGGACGCCGAGCAGGAGCGTCCGCACGGCACCTTTACGGAATCCTACGACTTCTACCAGGTGAAGTACCCCAACTACAGCACGCTGCTGTCGGAGGGGGGCACCGCCATAGACACCACCACCTTCAACGAATTGTCCTCCAACGCCGGGGTGGACACCATGGACAACACCAACCACCGGCTGGGCTTCACCTATACCTGGTTCCCGGAGCCGGCGGTGATGAAGGCCGGCTACGACTTCACCTACCGCCGCTACGGCGACCAGGCCGTGGTGGCCAAGCCCGCCACCGGCCAGCCCTACTTCAAGAGCGACAAGCGCTCCGACCTGGTGCAGAACTGGACCTTCCGGGTTTCCCGGGCCATGAAGCCGGTCTACCTCGCCGTGGGGGCGCGGGTGGGCTGGCTGAGCTCCAACCAGAGCTCCTACGATTCCTCCCGCACCAAGTACATAGAGGATTACTACAGCTACGTGGACATGTCCGTGAGCCCGTCGGCCAGTTTCGTCTTCAAGAACGGGGCGCAGTTCGGCGTGGGGCTGGATTGGCGGCGCCTGTATTACCTCGGGCGCCTCAAGCAGGACGCCGCCGGCGCTTACGGCGAGGGTAAGATCAACCAGACCTTCTGGCTGAGTTCGCTGGCCGTGCGGTACCCCGTGTATAACAAGATCTTCGCTAAAGCGGCGTACAACTACCAGGTCTCCAGTTCCAACATGCGCTACGAGGCCAATTACAGGTACAACTACCGGGCCAGCACCTACCTGCTGGGCCTGGAGTGGGAATTTTAGTCTATAGCAGGCGGTGAACGTTCGCGGTGTTGCTGAATTTTTGTCCGGGCGGCAGCCCGGCGTCGGCGGTTTTCAGGAGAACTTATGTTTAACATGAAAAAGACCATCTTCACTCTGGCGGCCGCGGCCTGCCTCTGGGCGGCTTCCGCGCAACAGGCGCTGGCCACCAACCCGGTGACCCCGCTGGACGTCTCCACCGGGCCCTACGCCGGCACCATCTATGTGAAATGGCAGTCTAATGACACTCTGGTGCAGGGCAACGGCGACAAGTTCTACCTCCAGTACACCACGGACGCCGCGCACGCGGTCTGGAGCACCGCCAACGCGCAGATAGTCATAGCCACAACCTCTGCTTCGGGCGAGATCCATAACCTGGTCATAGGCGGGCTGAACGCCGGCGTGAACGGGGCCAACGCCGTGGAGTCGCCTTACTACGCTTTCCGCCTCTGGGCGGAGGTGGCTTCCGTGGTTTCCGCGGATTCCTCCGAAATGTCGGCCCGGCCCTCCACCCCGCTGTTCCCGTCGGTGTCCGCCACGCCTTTCGGCGGCGGAACGCTCGCGCTCGAGAGCGGCTTGCGCGACTATTACGGCGGCCGCCTGGCCGTGGACCGCTTCAATAACACCTACCTGGTGAACAGCTTCACCACCAACCAGCAGATGGGCGGCAGCGAGGTAGTGCTGCGCAAATACAATTCCGCCGGCGCCCTGCAGTGGGTGCGCCTGCTCAACAGCGCCTCCCCGTACGGCTGGGACCTGGGCCGGTCCCTGGCCGTGGACTTCGTCAGCGGCGACGTGTACGTGGCCGGCAGCCTCTACGACGGCAATTACGACGAGGCTTTCATCGCCAAGTATTCCACCGCCGGCGAACTGCTCTGGCTGAAGACCCGCCCCGGCCTCTACGGCCATTCCAGGGCCCAGGCGCTGGTTTTCGACGGCGCGTCCCTCTACGCCGGCGGCTACGCCGTGGAGTATTCCTCCGCCTCTTCCGACATGTGGCTGGCCAAGCTGGCCCCGGTGACCGGCGCTGCCACCTGGGAGACCCTCTTTAACAGCACCCGCACCACCAACACCGAGGACTTTGTCAGCGACCTGGCCCTGGACGCTTCCGGTTACCTCTACCTCGGCGGCCAGGCCTCCAATTCCGCCGGCTACGCCGACATGTCCATCATGAAGTACGCCTCCAACGGCGATTTCGTAAAGGCCTTCGACTACAACAGCCCGGGCAACGGTTATGACGCGGCCTACGGCCTGGCCGTTAACCCCGCCGGCTTCGCCTACCTGTGCGGCTACGAGGAGCGCAACGACCTCAGCCAGGGCCGCAACCTGGTGGTGCACAAGTTCGACCTGGCTCTCTCGTCCCCGATCTGGACCAGGACATACGACAACCCTTACGCGCCCTACAGCAAGGAGGAAGCCGCCTACTCCTGCGCCGCCGATAAAGTGGGCGGCGTTTACGTGGCCGGCTACGAGTCCCGCATGGACCTGGGCCAGGGCCGCAACGCCCTCTATTTCAAGTACACCTCCGACGGCCAGCTGATCTCCACCCGTACCTACGTTTCAGCCAGCGACGACGTCTTCTACGACGTGAAGCTCTCCACCACCGGCGACGTGCTGCTGGCCGGCCAGTTCGGAGACTCCTACGGCCTTTACTCTTTCCCGCAGACCGGCGGCAGCCCCTTCCAGTTGGGTTCCTACGCCGGCGAATACACCGGTACCGTGCAGCTTTCCTGGACCTATCCCGCCGCCGTGCCGGCCGACACGCCCCTGCGCGTACAGTACAGCACCTCGCCCGCTTTCACCTGGGATTACGCCACGGCGCAGATACAGCTCACTACCGGCCCCGTGGCCTCCGGCGCCGGCGACGGCTTCCTGGTGCGGGGCCTGCCCGCCTCCCGTGACGCCTACGGCAATCTCACCACGCCCACGTATTATTTCATGGTCTGGCTTAACGGCACGCCCATGGGCCCCGCCGTTTACGCCAAAGCCCGCACGCCGGCGCTGACGGATATCGTCAACGTCTACCCGCAGTCCCGCCTCACCTATGCCGAAGGCAGCCCGATGGACTTCGCCACCGCCATGGACCCCAGCGGCAACATTTACCAGGCCTACGGCGTGCCTATGGCCGGCTCCATGGAAGGCGGCTGGCTGGTGCGCAAGTACGACAAGGTTTCCGGCCGCTTCGAGTGGACCCGGTTCTACAATTACCCCCAACCTACCGTGAACGCCGCGCCTTCTTTCACCATAAAAGGGCTCGCGGTTTCAGCCCTTGGTGCCGTGTACGTGGCCGGCGCCATTAATTCGGACCCTACCAATATGCAGGATATCTTCCTGGCCAAGGTGCTGTCTAACGGCCTCTTGGACTGGAACGTGAAGATAGCCGGAGAATCCATGGGCTCTGACATGGCCAATGCCGTGGGCATAGACGCCGCAGGCAACGCCTATATCGCCGGTCAGATGTCCACACCTGACAGCAGCAATGCCGCGATGATAAAGAAGTTCTCCACTACGGGTTTCGAACTCTGGTCTTCCACTTCGGACGCCGTCGCCGGCAGCATGGGCAACCGCTTTAACGGCATTGCCGTTACCACCTCCGCGGTCTTTGTGGCCGGAGAAAAAGGCGTTACCGCCAGTGACGCCGATATCTGGCTGGCGCGTTATCCGCTGACCTCCGGCACCATGGAATACCAGGTTACGGTGAGCAGCGACGTCCCGAACCTTTCCGAGACCGGCTACGGCCTGGCCGTGGGACCGGATTCCGACATTTATGTCGCCGGCAGGATCAGCGTGTTCAGTTCGGAAGACGCCTGGCTGGGGAAATTCATTAACCACGAAGGGGGGGCGCTGGACTATGTGGCCGCTTCCACCTATAACGTGGCCGGCAACATGGAAGTGAACTACGGCGCCGCTTATTACGGCGGCTATGTTTATACCGCCGGTTACGAAATGCGCAACGACATCATGCAGGGCCAGAACATCCGTGTGACCAAAGTGGACCCCGCCACCCTCTCGCGCGAATGGACCAAGACTTTCGACAATAAGTCCGAAAGCGAGCAGGCCCGCAATGTCATGCTGGACGGCTCGGGTATCTTCGCCGGGGCCTCCGTGAACGCTTCCAGGCCGGGTATCTACACCTTCCTGCCGCCTTCTTTTGTGATCAACGGCGCCCCCGGGGCCTATCCCGGCACCGGCGAGATCAGCTGGACCTCGCCGCTGGACCTGCCTACCGGGTCCACCTATTATTTCCAATCCTCGCTGCTCTCCGCCGGACCCTGGGCCTACACTTCGGCCCAGACCATGTTCTATACCACCGCCCCCGTCTCCTCCGGCATGTACCAGAGTTACAGCATAGGCGGCCTGGACGCCAGCCGCGACGGCTCCGGCGCCATCACCTCGCCCAACTATTACTTCCGCGTCTGGGCAGACGACGGCGCCACCCTTACCGCCCTGGCCGGCCAGGCCACGGCCTACGCCAATACGCCCGACGTGCAGAGCACCGTGGTCACCTACCCGGACAGCAAGGTGTGGAGCGTAAACAACTCCTACAGCTGGCGCAATAAGTCCGTCCGGGACGCCCAGGGCAACCTCTACACCGTCTCCAACTACTGGAGCAACCCCACCGCCGCCGGCGCGGTGGCCGGAGGCGGCAGCAGCATCGTGGTGCTGCGCAAGTACCGCCCTGACATGACCATAGGCTGGACCAAGTTCCTGGCCGCGCGGCCCAACGAGAACATCCAGGCCTACGCCGTTACCGCGGACAAGGCCGGCAATATCATCCTGGCTGGCCACCGCGGCTCCTGGGAGAGCGCCACCAAGGACGACCTGATGGCCGTGAAGTACAGCCCAGCCGGAGTCCTGCTCTGGGCCCGCAGCTACGACTTCGACCTGAACTACGACTACGGCTACGCCGTGGCCGCCGACGACGACGGGAACCTCTACCTGGGCGGCAGCGCGCAGAACCAGGCCGGCAACGCCAATTACGCCTACATAGTGAAGGCCTCGCCCGCCGGCGTGCAGCTCACCACCGCCGCCTTCATGGGCGACGGGGGAACCTGGGGCCACGAGATAGCGGACCTGGTGTACGACAGCACCAACTCTTTCCTCTACGCCTCGGGCAATATCAATAACTCCGTTACCGGCTCCGACGCCTTCGTGGTCAAGCTGGACCAGGAACTGGTGGCTTATTCTACCGCGGTGATCACCGGCGCCGGCAATAACTGGGACCAGGGCGCGGGCGCCGTGCCCGACGGCGAAGGCAATGTCTATGCCGCGGCCACCGTATATTCGCAGGACTCCGGCGGCGATATCTGGGTGCGCAAGCTGGACGCCACCGCCGAGCCCGAAATGACCCCGGTCTGGACGCAGACCTACAATGACCCGTCCAATAATTACGACTCGGCCGGCAACCTGGCCCTGGACCACCAGGGCTCGGTATACGTAGTCGGCTCGGAATCCCGCTGGGACCTGAACCAGGGCGAGAACCTGTTCCTTCGCAAGTTCAGCCCGGAGGGGAATATCATCTGGACCCGCTCCTTCAACAGCGGCGGCTCCTCCTACGAGCGCGGCTGGGACGTGCACGTGGACACCACGGGCTACCTCTACGCCACCGGCGAGTTCAACGGCGGCTTCGGAGCGTACCGCTACCGCCAGCTTATCTTCTCCAACAGCAATCCCATGCTGTCCGTGTACATCACCTCCGGCGCCGCCGGCGCCTACGCTTCGGGCGCGCCTATCATCATCATGCCTTTCGACCAGAACGGCGGCATCAACCCCGAACTCATGGTCATAGGCAGCGCCAGCGCCTCGGGTTTCTACAGCGCGCGGCTCCCGGCGGGCTTCCAGTATTTCGTGGGCATCTCCACGCCCAACTATAAACCCACCATAAAGGACCAGCTGATGGATCCGTACGGTTCCTTCATGGTGAACCTCACCGGCGACACCACGAAGCAATACCGCCTCTACGCCAAGGGCGCCAGCGAGCCCGGGTACACCCTGCGCGTAGTCGTTTCCTCGGGCCTCGTGGCAGGCGATTACCTCAGCGGCGAGGTGTTCTATTCCAAGAACGGCGACAAGGCCGCCTACGGCATAGCCCGGTCAACCTCCTTCAATACTGCGTTGGCTATACACAATGTTCCACCGGCGGATACCGGCGTGTACGGCGTTAACCTTAACATCCCTGGCAAGAACAAAGCCATGACGCTGTATCTCAACAGCGCCTTTCCGGGTGTCTCCGCCTATACGGTGGACATGACCAGCGCCGTGGCCATGATCGGCTTCGCGGTGGGCGGTTCCACCACGCCGCCTTCCTTCCAGGCCGTGGTGCGCTCCACCTGGGGCGCGCCCATAGAGGGCGCCCGCGTGGAACTCTACAAAGAGGGCCCCGACGGCACCACCAACTGCGGCGGCAACCCCTGCTGGATCAGGACCGTCTCCTACGAGAACCTTACCGACGTGAACGGCAAGGCCATGTTCAACGGCGTGGCCGTCTCCACCAACAGCTACAGCCTGCAGATCAAGCGGCAGGGCTACGCCGACCACCGCGAGTACGGCAACGGGGATTGTACCCTGGCGGCTCCCTGGGGGATCTGCGTGAATTCCATCAGCGAGACGGTCTACCGGGACTACATGGTGACCCTCGCCACCTACACGCTTACCGGCGTGCTCAAGTATAACGGCACCCCGCTGCCCAACGCCAACGTGATGCTCTACGGCGATTATAACTGGGCGACGGGGAACGACTCGTATGCACGCAGCGGCATGGCCGGCATCCGTACCGACGCCAAAGTGAAGACCCGGGCGGACGGCACGTTCACCGTGACCGGCCTGACCGACGGCAACGTGCGGCTGAACGCCGAGTTCATGGGCACCTGGATGGACCTGAACGCGGGCAACGACATGACGTCCAACACCGACGACCTGCGCGTCACCATCTCCTCGGACGTCGCCGCCAGTACCAGTTCCGTCTGTACTCCAGGAAAAGTCTGGGTGCTCAACAGCATCGGCAACTGCCTCGCGGCCAACAACCTGCAGTTCAACCTGGCCGCTACCGGCGGCAACACGCTGGGCACGCTCTACGGCAACCTGACCTTCGTGACCACCTACACGGTCACGCAGGCCTCCCCGCTGGAGATCCCGGCCTCTTCGCCGGTGGTCGTCATGGCCATGCAGGACTGCGACGGGGACTGCAGCAGCGGGCGCCAGCTCGGCTTCATGCCCTTCTCCGGCACGCTGACCTCCAATACCACGTCCTATACCGTGGCGCTGTCTTCCGGTGTGGACTACTGGGTGAAGATCTACGCCTCCGACTGGGGCATGCTTTCCTCCTTCAACGACGGGGCGCAGTTCACCTCCACGGACACCATCCGCATGGACTTCACGCTGACGCGCTCCGGCGGCCTGAAAGGGCAGGTGAAGTTCCCCGACGGTACCAACTTCAAGCCCAGCTGCTCCAGCAGCGGCTGCGCCTACTCGGCCGACATAGAACTGAAAGGCAAGACCGTGCAGTTCAGCGACGGCACCGGCACCGACGATTACGGCGCCTTCGAGTTCCCCAACGTGCCGCCAGGCAGCTACGACGTTTACCTGAAGCCCCGCGGCGACGAGTTCCGCTGGCCGCCCATGGAACTGGAGAACGTCGCGGTGAACGTGGGAAAGACCACAGAGGTCAAGCTGACGCTGCAGGCCGGCCTGGTGGTGCAGCCGCAGATCTTCGGCCTGCCCGAGATCTCCACGCCGACCTGGACCTACACGGTCATAGGCGTGCCGTCCGGCACCCAGATGAACCAGCGCGTCATTACCGAGCTGTTCTTCGATGAACCTCAGTATTACTTCAACTACAGCACCGCCACGGCCACGTGGGACAAGAAGTACATGGTGCCCGGCCAGTACGACTTCTACCTGGTGGTCGGGGTCAGTTACAATCCCGGCGGCGGCGACCAGTACCGCCCGCAGAGCTTCTACCAGTTCGCCAACTTCATAGGCCAGGTGCGCGGGGTCACGGTGAAGAAGTCCGACACCAGCCCGGGCACGCTGGATCAGCCTATCCCGGTCAACGTCCTGGGTTCCGTGGGCCAGGGCAGCATGGCAGGCCACATCACCGGCAGCAGGATCTTCTCGGATTCCGACTTCGAGAAGATCTTCGCCAACTTCGACTCGGAGATCATGCCGCTCATCCCGGCCGTGATGCTCTATGACACCGCCGGCGACCTGAAAGGCTTCGGCCACGCCCTGCCCGACGAAACGGCCATCTCCGCCTTCGAGGCGGGCATACAGCAGAAGGATAAAGACCTGGTCATAGACTCCCTGAACGCCAATCCTCTGCGTTACCTGGTGTGGGGCGTGCCTCCCGGCCGCTACACCGCGGTGTTCGTGAACCCGAACTACCCCCCGGTGGCCAAGGAGATCCAGCTGCCGGAGAACGAGGTTTACGAATTCGACTTCGACGCCCAGACCCTGGTGGTCAGCGGCATCTCCGGCGTGGTGAAGAGCTCCGCTACCGGCGAGGCCGTCTCCAACGCGCGGGTGTACCTGAAGCACCGCACCGTGGAGAAGTTCACGGTCACGGACTCCTCCGGCAACTTCTCCTTCGCCAACCTGCCTGCCGGTATCTACCGGCTGGAAGTCACCAAGGACGGTTTCGTGAAAGCCGGGCAGAAGACCGGCCTGGCCGGCAACGACGCGGCTTCGTTCGAGTTCTTCCTGACCCCCACGGAGTCGGTGATAACCGGCAAGGTTTACCTGAGCAAGTTCCCGTCGCCGACCACGGCGGCCGGTATCAAGCTGGTGGCTTACGACGAGACCGTGAACGTGCAGTCCCCCACGGCCTACCTGCCCAAGATAGAGGCGCAGACGGCCGAGGACGGCTCCTACGAGATCACGGGCATCATAGAGGGGCACCTCTACAAGGTGTCCGCTTTCATGGAGGGCAAGCTGCCCGAGACCATAGAGGTGTCCGCGGTTAACGGCGACACGGTGGTGGACGACATAGTGCTGCGCGATATTCCGCCGCAGATCACCGTGAAGGTCCGCAAGTCCCCTGATTCTACGAGCAAGGTGGACGTGGTCATAAACAGCCCCAAGGCGCTGGTCACCACCCCGTCCTGCCGCTATACCCCTGGCGAGGTCTACACGGCCACTTCCGCCGTCAGCCTGGCGCTGGTCCCGGGAGCCAACAACAGTTACCAGGGCCAGTTCGCGGTGTCTTCCAACAGGCAGTATTACACGGTCTACGTGGCCGCCGGCGACGGCGACAACCGCATGGAGAAGACCATTCTCTACGACCAGACCAACGACGCCAAGACCGAGCAGTACATCCAGGACGCGGCCATAGCCGGCGGCGAAGTGGTGATGGACCAGGAGACCGAGGAGTATTCCGGCATAGAACTGGACGCCGGCGCCATAACCACGTCGTCCGGCACCGCCGACTTCTCCAACCTGGTGGGCGGCTTCTTCAGCGCGCTGCCCAGTGTGCGTACGGTCAAGACGGCCAAGGGCAACGTCACGCTGGAGACGGCCATCTCCAACCTGATGGCGTCGGAGATCTACAACATGGACCTCTCCAACGCCCAGCCCAATAAGCCGTTCACGCTGACGCTCAAGTACGACAAGGAGCGGGCGCTGAACACCACGGGGCTGCGCATCTACCAGTATGACGACGCCTCCGGCGGCTGGAAGGAGATCCCCGGCAACTACACGGTGGACCCGATGACCGGCGTGGTCAGCGTGGACGTGTCCAGCCTGGAACTGGCCTACGAGGGCAGCGGCGGCGGCACTTCCACGCCGCTCGCGCGCAAGCGCTTCAGTATGAGCGCGGTGAAGGACGGCCGCTACGTGCCGAGTTCCACCAGCTCCACCAGCCAGACCGGCCGCTTCGCCGTGTTCACGGCCAAGCCCACCACCGGCAAGGCGGCCTACAGCTCCACCTTCGAGGTGGTCAACCTGCCCAACCCGTTCAACCTGAAGTCCAAGACGGTGAACGTGAGTTCGGACGGCCAGGGCATCCTGGGGGCTACCTACAGCACGCCCGGCACGCTGCTGAAGTATAACCTGCCGGCGGGCAAGGCGGGCAGCCTGAAGCTGGTCATCTACAACCTGGCGGGCGAGAAGGTGCGCACCCTGGACGAGGGCCTGCGCGACAACTCCGCCGGCACCGACGGCATCTACTATTCCGAGTGGGACGGCAAGAACGACAACAACCAGGACTGCGCCTCGGGCGTGTACTTCATGCTGGCCTTCCTGGACGGCAAGAAGCTCGGCACCAAGGCCCACAAGATGGCCATTATAAAGTAGCGCTGGAATGGAAAGAGGTATACCTATGAAGAAACTACTGATCGCCCTCGCGGCCCTGGCCCTGCCGGCCGCGGCCTACGCCTCCGGCGCCGGCACCACGGCGGCGCCGTTCCTGAAGGCCGCCATGAGCCCGCGCGCGGTGGGCATGGGGGGCGCCTTCAGCGCCCTCGCCGACGATTCCGGCGCGGTGTTCGTCAACCCCGCCGGTTTGGCCCAGTTCGACACGCAGGAGGCGGCCTTCGACTTCAGCACCTACCTGCAGGACGCCAAGATGGGCAACATCTCCTACGCCGGGCACGCCGGGGGCAACCGCTTCGGCTTCGGGGCCACGTTCATGACGGTGGGGGGGATAGAGAAGCGCGGCCTGAACGACGCCGTGGGCGCCGTGCCGGAGATCGGCGACTTCAGCGCCAGCGATATGGCCGTGACCCTGGCCTACGCCAAGGGCGACGTGCTGCCCGATTCCCTGCCGCGCCTGGACGGCGGTTTCGCGGTGAAGGTCATCCGCTCGGCCATCGACGACAAGACCGCTTTCGCGGCCGCCGCGGACGCCGGGCTCATCTACCGCGCCACGGGCAAACTGAACCTGGCGCTGGCGCTGCAGAACCTGGGCACCAAGATGAAGTTCGAGGACGAGGCCGACCCCCTGCCGCTCTGCCTGCGCGCGGGCGGTCTTTACAAGGCGTCCCCGCAGCTCAACCTGGCGGCGGAAGTGGCCCAGTACCTGCAGGACGAGCAGTTCTACCCGTCGGTAGGCGCGGAGTACTGGTTCCGCAAGGCTTTCGCCCTGCGCGGCGGCTACAAATTCGGCTACGATACCGCCAACCTCGGGTCCGAGGTGGGCCTGAGCCTGGGTTTCGGCGTGAAGGTGTCGGGGCTGGGAGTGGATTATGCCTTTCTGCCCTTCGGCGACCTGGGCAGCATTCACCGCTTCGGGTTCTGGCTGCAGTTCTAGGGCTGCGGGGTAAACGAGAAGGGCCGCCTTTTGGCGGCCCTTCTCGTTTATATCCGTCGCTGCTTTTCAGCGAACGAAATCGTCACCGGGCCAGTCTCCGGGAGAACCGTCCACGGAACTTAACCGGGGGTCTTCGTGGGAGGCCGCGCGCAGTTTTTGGAATGATTCCTTCAGTTCCGCAAGGGAGATGTCGTATTTCTTCACCTTCAGCATCATGAAGTAGCCGGCGGCCCCCGTGATCAGCGAAACCGGACCTATGTAGGTCCAGGCAGCTGACTTCAAATTGGCCAGAAGTACGGCGCAGAGAAAGACCCAGAACGAGACGGTAAGGCTGGCCCCGCAGAGCACGTAGGAGATTATGATGTTGGACTCTTCCGTCTTGGAGAAAGAGAGGATGATGACGAGCAGGGCGATGTTTATGACCGTCAGGTACATCGCCCGCGCCACCCAGTTCTTCCAGCGGGATTTGGACAGCATGATGGTGCCGTAGACCGGATGCTCTATCAGTTCCGCGTCCTCGTAGGTGGTTTCGGCTATGGACTGCTGTATCGCCGGGGTGGTCTCGCCGGCGCCGGGGTTGTAGTCGAAGGTCTGCTCGGAAGCGGCCCTGTCCATCTGCGCCAGGGCGGACCCCGGCGCGAGAGCGGCGGCGCCCAGGGCGAGAAGCGAGGCGAGGAGGACCTTACTCGCCATCGTCTTCTCCCAGTTTGGGGACGGAAGGGATGGTGGTGTCGTCCAGTTTATAATACTTGCCTGCTCCTCCGCCGGTCTTTGGGGCCACGTACTGGAGTTCTTTCAGTTTCTTGCGCTCGGCCTCGGGGGTGAGGGATTTTTTAATGGTGATGTTCTGACGCACGTTCAGGCGGTCCGAAAAATGCCAGTAAGACGAAACAAAGGACCCGATCGCGCAGGTTATTATGATGCCGCCGAGCAGGTACTGTTCGCGGTCGCGCCTTATCCAGAATTTGCTGACGCTCATTTTGGTCCTTCCGCTAGACGAGTTCCCTGAATACCGCGTTGGAGACGTAGAGGCGGCTTTCCGGTATCTTCAGCCTGTTGCCGTCCCGCTCCAGCAGGCCGGAGGCCAGCAGGCGGGTTATCTCTTCCCGAAATTCTATAAATATATCGTCAGTGGTTACAATTCCGGCCGTTTTTCGCAGGCCCAGCATTATCTTTTCCGCCAGCCGGGCCCTGCCCTCGAGCCGTTCGCCGTACTGCAGGGGCGGCGGCTTCGCCGCTTCCGCGGCCGCCAGGTAGGCATCGAGGTCCGTGGCGTTGGCCCGGCGTTCCCCGTCCAGAAAGGAGGCCGCCGCAGGGCCCAGACCCAGGTATTCGCCCTGCTCCCAGTAGTTCAGGTTATGCAGCGACTCCCTGCCCGGCCTGGCGAAATTGGAGATCTCGTAGCGCTCCAGCCCGCCGGCCTTAAGCGCCGCGGCCGCGGCCTCGTACAGGCCGGCGGCGGCGTCCGGGTCTTCCTTCACGCCGGCGGCGTGGAAGGGCGTGCCCTCGTGCACCTCCAGCGCGTAGAAAGAAACGTGCTCCGCCTTCAGGTCCAGCAGCGCCCGCACGGAGTCCAGGAGGTCTTTTTCGGATTGGCCGGGAAGGCCGCACATCAGGTCGGCGTTGAGGTTGTCGAACCCGGCGGCCCGCAGCGCCCCGAAGGCCCGCGTGAAGTCCGCGTACCTGCCGGGCCGCCCCAGGGCGGCCTGGAGCCTGTCCTGCGCCGCCTGCAGGCCCAGTGAGACCCGGCTGAACCCGCTCTTTTTCAGGAGGGCGGCTTTCTGCGCGTCCAGGCTTTCGGGATTTGCCTCGAAGGTGCTCTCCCGCAGCGCCCCGAAGGGGCCGGTGAGCGTTTCCAGGACGTCGAAGAGCTTCTGGAGCTGCGGGGGAGTGAGCAGGCTGGGGGTGCCGCCTCCCACGTAAAGGGTGGAGAAACTGCCGGCCAGAGCGTCGTAGCGGGCGCTCTCTGCCGCCAGCGCGCCCAGGAACGGGTCTATGAGGGCCTCGCGGCCGGCCTGCGAGGCGAAATCGCAGTAGCCGCATTTGGAGCGGCAGAAAGGAATGTGGACGTAGAGGCCCCGCATAGTCATATTATAGGCAAAAAAAGACGGGAGCGGCCGAGCCGCTCCCGTCGCTCGCAGGCCCGCTCCGGGCCTAGCTCTTCTTCATCAGCGACTGCAGCAGGTCTATCGGCACCGGGAAGATGGTGGTGGAGTTGCGCTCCGTGGCGATCTCGGTGAGGGTCTGCAGGTAGCGCAGCTGGATGGCGGCCGGCTCCTTGCCTATGATGGCGGCGGCGTCGGCCAGCTTCTGCGAGGCCTGGAATTCGCCTTCGGCGTGGATGATCTTGGCGCGGCGCTCGCGCTCGGCCTCGGCCTGGCGGGCGATGGCGCGCTGCATCTCCTGCGGCAGGTCCACGTTCTTCACTTCCACGCTGGAGACCTTGATGCCCCAGGGTTCGGTGTGCTGGTCCAGGATCTGCTGGAGGTTCTGGTTGATCTTGTCGCGCTGGGCGAGGAGGTCGTCGAGTTCCTGCTGGCCGAGCACGCTGCGCAGCGTGGTCTGGGCGAGCTGGCTGGTGGCGTACATGAAGTTCTCCACGTTAAGCACCGCCGACTGCGGGTTCACTACGCGGAAGTAGACCACCGCGTTGACCTTCACGGAGATGTTGTCCCTCGTGATGATGTCCTGCGGGGGGACGTCCATGACCACCACGCGGGTGCTGATGCGGAACATCTGCTGGATGCCGGGGATCAGGAAGATCAGGCCGGGGCCTTTCACGCCGGTGAAGCGGCCGAGCGTCAGGGTGACGCCGCGCTCGTATTCGTTGAGGACCTTTATGCTGGCGAAAAGTATGACTACGCCTATTATTATCAGCGGGACCATGCTCATGTTCACCCTCCGTGCCCAAGAAAGTCGGACTTCTGCCTAAAGTCTACAAAAGAAAGGGGGGCAAGGCAACGAGGGGGCGCGGCCTGTGTCCGCCCGTCGTCAAATTTTGTATCATATAGGCGCAGGGTCTTTAATTATGAGCAAACGAAGATTAGCCCGGGAAAACTGCCTTCAGTCGCTCTACAGCTCGGACATCGCCAAGCTGGAGCCGTCGGCCGTGCTCGCCAGTTTCCAGATGGAGGAGTTCGCCCTGGAAGCGAAGGTGTTCGATTTCTACAAGACCCTGTATTCCTCCACCGTAGACAACATCCAGAAGATAGACGAGATCATCAAGAAGACCAGCCGCAACTGGGAGATGGAGCGCATGCCCGCCATAGACCGCTCCATCCTGCGCATGGCCGTCTGCGAGATGATGATCCTGTCCGACGCCCCGGTGCCCGTCATCATAGACGAGGCCATAGAGCTCGCCAAGAAATACTCCACCGAAAAATCGGGCAAATTCGTCAACGGCGTGCTCGACAGCATAGCCCGCCAAAATAACCTTGTAAAATGACCCGCTCCCCTAAAGAGGAGATAGAGGCGCTCAGGGCCGAGCTAACGCGGCACGAGCGCCTTTATTACGTGGACGACTCGCCGGAGATCTCCGACGGGGAATTCGACGCGCTGATGAACCGCCTGAAGGCGCTGGAGGCCGCCCATCCGGAGCTGGCCAGCGACGACTCCCCTACCCGCCGCGTGGGCGGCGCGCGCTCCAACACTTTCGCCCCGGTGCCCCACCGCATCCCCATGCTCTCGCTCGACAACTGCTATTCCCCGGAAGAGTTCCTGGAATGGCACGAGCGCGTGAAGAAGGGCCTGAAAGGCGAGCCTTTCGACATGGTGGTGGAGGCCAAGATAGACGGCCTGTCCTGCTCCATAGAATACGAGAAAGGCCGGCTGGTCCGCGCTTCCACCCGCGGCGACGGCGAGACCGGCGAGGACGTGACGCTCAACGTCCGCACCATAAAGTCCGTCCCCTTGAGGCTCGGCCTCAGCCTCGCCCCGGAAGTGTTCGAGGCCCGCGGCGAAGTGTACATGGGCAAGAAGGATTTCGAAGCCCTGCGCGAGGCCGCCCTGACCGAGGGTAAAAAGGACGTCCCCGTCAACCCGCGCAACGCCGCGGCCGGGTCGCTGCGCCAGAAGGATCCCGCCGTTACGGCCGCCCGCCGCCTCAATTTTATCGCCCATTCCTACGGCTATCTGGAAGGCCTGGTGGAGCCGGATTCCCACTGGGAATACCTCAATATCTGCCGCGGCCTGGGGTTCAATATCTCCACCATCGGCAACAGACCCTGCCGGAGCGCCGAGGAGGTGCTGGCGGTATACGCGGAATACTCCGAGAAGCGCTTT
Organism: Elusimicrobia bacterium GWA2_62_23; assembly: GCA_001799635.1. GTDB lineage: Bacteria > Elusimicrobiota > Elusimicrobia > Elusimicrobiales > UBA9959 > UBA9959. Next base: position 17,810 of record MGTV01000023.1, on the reverse strand, counting down.
ATCCTGCCCTACGAAATAGACGGCCTCGTGATAAAAGTGGACTCCCTGAAGCAGCGCGGCCTGCTCGGCTTCACCTCCAAGAGCCCCAGGTGGGCCATAGCTTTCAAGTATCCGGCCCAGCAGGCCACCACCACGGTGAAGGCCGTGGAATTCTCGGTGGGCCGCACCGGCGCCATCACCCCGGTGGCCGCGCTGGAGCCCGTGAAATGCGGCGGCGTCACCATCTCCAGCGCCACCCTGCACAATTTCGACGAGATCGGCCGCCTGGGCCTGAAGACCGGCGACCGGGTGGTGATAGAGCGCGCCGGGGAAGTGATCCCCAAGGTGGTCAAGGTGGTGGCCTCCGCGCGGACCGGCGCGGAAAAAGAGATCCTGCCGCCCAAGGCCTGCCCGTCCTGCGGCGCGGAGGTGTTCAAGGACGCGGAGGAAGTGGCCTTCCGCTGCGTCAACCCGTCCTGCCCGGTGCAGTTCAAGCGCGCCCTGCTGCATTTCGCTTCCCGCGACGCCATGAACATAGAGGGTTTCGGCGAGTCCTCCACCGAACAGCTGGTGGACAAGGGCCTGGTCAAAGGCTTCCCGGATATTTACCGCCTGAGGAAGGCGGACCTGCTGGGGCTGGAGCTTTTCAAGGATAAAAAAGCCGATAACCTGCTCGCCCAGATAGCGAAAAGCAAGGAGCAGCCGCTTTCGCGCCTGATCTACGCGCTGGGTATCCGCCATATAGGCGAAAAGAACGCCCGCACCCTCGCCCAGCATTTCAAGACCATGGCCGCCTTCATGGCCGCCGGGGAAGAGGAGCTGGCCCGCGTGAACGACGTGGGCCCGGTCATAGCGCACGCCGTCATGGAATTCTTCAAATCCGGACAGACCCGCCGGATAATGGAAGAGCTTTCTCTGCTCGGCCTGAACCTGGCCGAGCCTGAGAGCCGGGTGGGCGACCGGCTGAACGGCAAGACCTTTGTTTTTACCGGCGAGCTCAAGACGCTGACGCGCGACGAGGCCCAGGCCAAGGTGCGCGCGCTGGGGGGCAAAGAAACCTCCTCCGTCTCCGCCAAGACCTCCTACGTGGTGGTAGGCGCCGACCCCGGCTCCAAGTTCGACAAAGCCAAAAAGCTCGGCGTGCCCGTGCTCTCCGAAGAGGAATTCCTTAAACTGGTGTCATGAGGTTCTCCGGCGTCCCGGTTGGCCGGGGGCATACCCCCGCTCGCCATGACTGCAGGGAACCGTTGCGCGGTTCCCCTCAATCGCTGCGCGATTGAGCCTCCCTTCCCCAAATGGCGCTCGGGGGTATGCCCCCGGCCAACCTAAAAGTTAGAATGTGCTCTGGGGAGTACCTATGGATAAAACAGCCTACATAAGCGTTTACGACAAGACCGGGGTGGAGGAGTTCGCCCGCGGGCTGGCGGAGCTCGGGTTCGAGATTTACGCCTCCGGTTCCACGCATAAACTCCTGGCCGAGGCCGGCCTCGAGGTGGAAGAGGTCCGCTACTCCCCGCCGGTGCCGGGCGCCGTGCTCAAGGCCCTGTCCGGCCGCTTCCCGGCCGTCTCCGAGAACGGCGTGGAGCTGCCCCGCTTCTACGTGGTGGCCGCCAACCTCTACCCCATCGCCAGCATAGTAGGGCAGGAGGAATTCGCCCTCTCCGAACTCTCCAATTACCTCGACCAGGCCAACTCGGCCGTGCTCAGGGCCGCCGCCCGCGATTTCGAGAACGTGGTGGCCGTCTGCCGGCCCGACGATTACACCCCGGTGCTGAAAGCCTTCGCCGACGCCGGCGGGCTGGAGCCGGCCGTTAAGAAGCAGCTGGCCGCCAAGGCCTGGCAGTACCTCGCCGCCTACGACGCCACCGTGGCCCAGTACCTCGCCGAGACCGGCGGCCTGCTCGACGACGAGATGGTGATGAGCCTGCGCAAAGTGGCCGACCTGGAGTACGGCGAGAACCGCCACCAGGGCGCGGCCCTCTACGCCCTGAGCGGCGCCCGGCCGCGCGGCCTGAACGCCGCCAGGATACTCTCCGGCGGCAAGTTCAACCTGAACCATTACCTGGACCTGGACACCGCCTTCGAACTGGCCATGGAATTCGACGAGCCCGTATGCGCCGTGGTAAAGCACGCCCGGCCCGCCGGGCTCTGCGCCGCGCCGTCCCCGGCCGAATGCCTGCGCGGCGCCCTGCGCGCCGACCCCGCGGGAGCGGTGGGCGGCACCGCCGCGTTCAACCGCCAGGTGGACGCCGAGACCGCCCGGCTGCTGGGGGAGACGTTCATAGAAAGCGTGGTGGCCCCCGCTTACGCGCCGGACGCCCTGCCGCTGCTGCGCGCCAAGGAAGGCCTGCGGGTGCTCGAACTGGGCGCGCCGGTGCTCTCGCCCCACGAGGTGCAGCTCCATTCCGTTTCTGGCGGCCTCCTGATAGAAGCCCGCGACAACCGCCTTTTCTCCTCGGAACCGAAGTGCGTCACGCGCCGCCGGCCCTCGGAGGCCGAAATGCGCTCGCTGCTGATAGCCTGGAAGACGGCCAAGTACGCCAAGACTTACGCCGTGGTGCTGGCGGAGGGCGGCACCGCCCTGGCCGTGAGCGCGGCGGAAAGTTCCACCTACGACGCGGTGCGCGGCGCGGTCTGGAAGATGCGGGAAAAGCGAGGGATACTGCCCGGCGCCGGGCCGCTGGTGCTGGCCGCCGACGCGGCCCTGCCGCTGAAGAGCCTGCAGGCCGCCCTGGCCTCGGGCGTTACAGCGGTGATCCAGCCGGGCGGCTGGCAGGACGACGCCGACTGCGCGGCGCTGTGCGATTCCAGGAACGTGGCGATGCTGCTGGCCGGGATCCGGCACTTCCGCCACTGATATCAGGGGATGTCGGGGTAGGCTTCGCGGAGCTTCTGCTCGTGCGAGCGCTCCTGCTCCACCAGGTCTTTCAGTTTCTCGCGCCGCCAGGCGTCGGGAAAAGAGTTCTCGAACATGCGGTAAAATTCCACGGTGCGCCTTTCCTGCAGGATAGCGAACGCGGCCATTTCCTTTTCGGTGGCCGTCCCGCCGGGCGGGTCGTCGTACAGGCCCTCCGCTTTCACCTTTTCCAGGAACAGCGGCCAGGTGACGCGGTTGGGGTGGAGGCTGCGCCAGCGGCCCAGCCTGTCGAGGAAAAGCTGCTTATGCTCCACCTCGTCTTCGGCCAGCTTCGCGCAGAGCTTGCGGGTGTCGGGGCTCACGGCCATATCGGCCAGCTTCAGGTAGAGGGCCATCCCTTCTTCCTCCAGCAGCACCGCCAGCCGGAAGAGGTCCCGCAGCCGTATCTCCACCCCGAACTTCTCGAAGTCGCTGCCGGGGCGCGGGCTTTCTTCCAGCTCGTCGGGTCCGCGGAGAAAGTGATAGGCGGCCAGGCCGGCGGCCAGTATTACGGCGGCTGAAAGCAGCAGGGTCTGTTGGTCCGGCATAATTGGATTATATAAAAAGCGGCGCCCTCAGGGTTTTACTTCCCAGTCCAGCTCGTCCTGGTTCCAGGAATAGGTCTTGAGCGGCCAGAACTTCAGGTCCGCGTTCACCCAGTCCGCCCTGGGCGAGCGGTTGATCGAGGCGAGGTTCACGGCCACGAAATTGACCGGCGCCTTGTCCTCTATCTCCGCGGCCGCGGCTTCCAGGTCCGCCAGGCCGGCCAGTTTGCGGCCGTTGAATTCGGTAAGGAGCAGGCGGTGGTCCTCCTCGCTTTTGGTGCCGGCCCGGTAGAAGGGCGAGCCTTTTTCCGCGCCGACCATGAGCGCGCCTTCTCCCGCGTAGCCGGTGGCCAGGCGCATCTCCGGCGTGTACGGCGTGAAAAGACCGCCGCTGAAAGCCAGGAAGCGCGTCACCTTGAGGGCCTGCGCGTCGCCTACCGGGGTTTTCACGGTGACGAGCCCGCCGTTGCGCGAGACCTCCAGTTCCGCTTCCCCGCCGGCCGCCAGGTCGGCCATCTTGTCGAACAGGTAGGAGTCGTCCCCTATCACCGCGCCGCCGGCCGAGATCACGACGTCCCCCGGCTCCAGCCTGGCGGGGGGAACCGCTTTCTGCACCATCAACGCCCGCTTGGCGCCGGGCCGGGCCCGGCGTATCCTGTCCGCCGCTTCTTTGGGCAGGCGGAGGTTGCGTGCCGCGTCCGAGAGCAGTACCGGGGAGAGTTTCACCCAGGGCTCGCCGCGGCGTGGGAGGGTCCCCGCCTTCAGCATGTAAAGCGCGTCTTCCAGATAGGCGGCGGGCACCTCGAAGCTGGACGTGTCGGAGCCCAGGCTGTGGATGGCCGCCACCCGCCCCTTGGCGTCGAAGACCGGGGAGCCGCTGGCGCCGCCGGTCCTGTCGAAGGAGGTCTGGATAGAGAGCGTCTGGCGCGGCGGTTTATGCACGGCCAGGTTCACCACCTTGCCGGTCTTGACCGAATACTCGTAGCTTTCGTTGTTGCCCACCAGGAAAACTTCGGAACCTTCCGCCAGGGCGCCGCCTTTAGCGAACCCGGCCTGGGTCACGCCGCCCCTGAAAGCGTCGGTGGAAACCTTAAGGAAGGCGAAGTCGTTGAAGGGGTCGTAATAGAGCAGGCGGGCCTGGGCGGTGGAGCCGTCCCTGAAGATGATCCTGTACTTGGCCGGGCTGGTGCCGGAGACGTGCCTGTTGGTGGCGATGAGGCCCCTGCCCAGGTCCACTATGAACCCGGTGGCGTTGGCGCGTCCGGAGCGCTCCCCGTTTATGCCTATGGCCGTGGTGCGCTCGACGCTGACCACGCAGCTTTTCGCCTGTTCTATGACCTTGCCGGGTATCTCGGCGCGGACGGGCGCCGCCAGCAGGGCGGCCAAGAGTAATGTTCTCATAAAAAAAGCGGCCGCGGCCCTGAGACCGCGGCCGCCGCTCTCCTTCCTAGATTATCCCCAGCTCCTTGCCGGCCTTCTTGAACTTCTCCACGGCGAACTCCAGGTCCTTTATGCTGTGGCCCGCGGTCACGATGGTGCGCAGGCGCTCCTTGCCCTTGGGCACGGTGGGGAAACCCAGCGGCAGGGCGAACACGCCTTCTTCGAACAACCGGTTGGAAAGCGCCTTCGCCTTTACTGGGTCGCCTATCATCACCGGGGTGATAGGCGTCACGGACTCGCCGGTATTGAAGCCGGCCTTCTTCATCTCTTCCTTGAAGAAGGCGGTATTGTCCCAGAGGCGCTTGAGGTATTGCGGCTCGTGGAGCAGGATGTCGAGCACCGCCAGGCACGAGGCCGCCACCGACGGCGGCTGCGAACTGGAGAACAGGAACGGCCTGGCCACCGAGCCCATGTAGTCGCGCAGGTTCTTCGTGGTGGCGGCGTAGCCGCCCACGGCCGCGAAGGCCTTGGAGAGGGTGCCTATCTGGATCTCCACCTGGCCGTCGAGGTTGAAGTGGCTCACGGTGCCGCGGCCTTCCTTGCCTATCACGCCGGAGGCGTGGGCGTCGTCCACCATCACGAAGGCGCCGTACTTGTGGGCGGTGGCCACCACCTCGTCGAGGTTGGCTATGTCGCCGTCCATGGAGAAGACGCCGTCCGTCACCACCATCTTGCGGCGGGCCTTGCGGGCCTCCGGGGTCTCGAGGATCTCGGTCAGGTGCTTTATGTCCTTGTGGCGGTAGATCTTGCGGGGCGCCTTCGCGAGGCGCGCGCCGTCTATGATGGAGGCGTGGTTCAGCTCGTCGGAGATGAGCAGGTCCTGCTCGGAGGACATCAGCGACTGGCAGACGGCCACGTTGGAGGTGAAGCCGCTCTGGAACAGGATGGAGGCCTCGGAATGCTTGAAGGCAGCGAACTTCTCCTCCAGCTCCTTGTGGATGGACATCGTGCCGATGATGGTGCGCACGGCGGCGGAGCCGATGCCGTACTTCTCGATGGCGGCGATGGCGGCTTTCTTCACCTTGGGGTCGTTGGCGAGCGCCAGGTAGTTGTTGGAGGTGAGGTTCACCACCTTCTTGCCGTCGATCACGGAGACCGGCTCCTGCGCGGACTCCAGCACCCGCGGCTGCAGGAAGCGGCCCTCCTTCTTGAGCAGTTCCACTTCCTCGTCGGCGAATTTGAGCGTGTCGAAAGCCGCAGTTGTCATGATATCTCCTTTAGGGGACGAGTATGATCTTGCCGCACTTCTTCTCTTTGGAATTTATCAGGGCGAACGCCTTCTTGAAATCCTTGAGGGGGAAGGTGTGGGTGATGGCCGGGCGGGGGTCCACGGCGCCGGACTTCAGCAGGCTCTCCATCTTGTACCAGCTGCGGAAGATCTCGCGGCCGGCCACGCCTTCCAGGCGCAGACCGCGCCTGACTATTTCGCCGGCGTAGTCCAGGCTGAGGTCGGAGACCGGCAGACCGAAGGCCACAAAGCGGCCGCCGGGGCGCAGGGCCTTGAGGCCCAGGGCCACGGCCTTCTGCGCGCCGCTCATCTCGATGACGGCGTCGGCGCCCTCGGGGCCGCAGGCTTTGGTCACGCCGGCGATGCAGCCGCCGTCGGCCGGGTCTATGGCCAGGTCGGCGCCCATCTTGAGCGCGAGTTTGCGGCGGAAGGGGGAGGCGTCCATGGCCACCACTTTCTTGGCGCCGGCCGCCTTGGCGATGCCGGCGGCGAACAGGCCCTGCGGGGCGCAGCCGGAGATCAGTACGGTGCGGCCCACCAGGTCCTCGGAGAGCACGGCGTGCACCGAGCTGCCGAACGGCTCCATTACGGCCCCGACGTCCTTGAGGCTGGCGTCGGAATGCTTCCAGGCGCAGCGGGCCGGCACGGCGGCGTATTCCGCCAGGCCGCCGGGCACGTCGCGGCCTATCACTTTGAGGTTCTGGCAGATGTGGCGCTGGTCGTTGCGGCACTGGCCGCAGACCCCGCAGAAAATGTGGGATTCCACCGAGACGAAGTCGCCCTTGTCGAAGCCCTTGGCGAGGGAGCCTATTTCCACCACTTCGCCGCAGAATTCCTGCCCGAACACGAAGGGCAGCGTGGGGGTGGCGAAGCCGGGGCCGGCGTGGTTATGGATGGCCAGGTCGCCGGGGCTGATGGAGGCGGCCGTGACGCGGATGAGCAGTTCGTCCTTGCCGATGGCCGGGACTTCCACGTCCTTCCAGCTGGCCCCGCGGGCCCGGGAGGTCTTTACGATGGCTTTCATGAGAGGCTCCTTGAAACCGGTGTGCTTACCCAACTATGATATAAAAAAAGCGGGCCGAAAAAAATATTTTTAACTTACGGGAAATTTGGTAGATTATAGGCAGCGTTATGGCCGGACTTTCAAAACCGCTGCCTGCCGAAGACAGGCTCGTCCTTCTCCCCAAGAACCCGGGGCGGTTCTTCATTTTCTGGCAGCTCTCCGGCGGCCGCGCCGAGGCTTTCCGCTCGGGGGCCTTCGCGCCCGAAGCGGAGCTGCGGCTCACCTATTCCGACGATAAGACCCACGCCTCTTCGCACCGCGTCTCCTGGCAGCAGGCCGGCGCGTACCTGACGGTCCCCGCGCAGGGCCGCGTTTACGAAGCCTCGCTGCACGCGCAGCGCGGCGGGGCCTGGGAGAAACTGCTGGAATCCAACCAGGCCGCGGCCCCGTCGGCCGCCGGCATGGCCGAAGAGCGCGCCTACGCCAGCCTCGAGTTCCACAAGAGGTCCCAGCCATGAGCTCGCGCGCCTCGCTGATGTTCCTGCTGCACGCGCACCTGCCGTACGTGAACCACCCGGAGGATTCCTCCTTCCTCGAAGAGAACTGGTTCTTCGAAGCGGTGGTGGAGACCTACGTGCCCATAATTTCCGCGCTGGAGCGCCTCTCCGCCGAGGGCATCCGCCCCGGCGTGGCCGTGTCCATCTCGCCCACGCTGGGCGCCATGCTGGAGAACGAGGCCCTTGAAGCCAAGCTGCAGGAGTACATAGAATCCCGCCTGGAGCTGATAGAGCGGGAACTTGAGCGCGCCCAGAACGACCCGGCCCTGTTCAAGACCGTGAAGCTTTACCAGAAACTTTACTCCGAGGCCGCGCAGCTGATGCACAAGTACAGCGGCGACCTCATTACCCCGCTCAAAGCCCTGCAGCACGCCGGGCAGATAGAGGTCATCACCACCTCCGCCACCCACGCCGTGCTGCCGTTGCTGACGCGGCCGGAGGCCGTGCGGGCCCAGTTGGCCGTGGCGGCCGAGGATTACCTGGACCGGTTCAACCGCAAGCCGGCCGGTTTCTGGCTGCCGGAGTGCGCTTACGAGCCGCGCCTCAATTCCTACCTCAAGCTTTCCGGTTTCAACTACACCTTTACCGAGTCCCACGCGGTGGAGCTGGCGTCCGCGTCCGCTCCCAACGGGGTCTATTCCCCTTACCGCACCTCCAACGGCCTCGGGCTTTTCGCCCGGGACGCCGCCAGTTCGCGCGAGGTCTGGAGCTCCAAATTCGGTTATCCCGGCGATCCCGCCTACCGCGAATTCTACCGCGACCTGGGTTATGACGGGGACTATGAGTCCATCCGCCCCTACCTCGGCGCCGACGGGGCCCGCCGCCCGCTGGGCCTGAAGTACCACCGCATCACCGGGGCCTCGGCCGACCTGGCCGCCAAGCAGTACTACGATCCCGACGCCGCCCTGGCCCGGGTGGAGGCGCACGCCTCCGATTTCCTGGCCCGCCGCATGAAGCAGACCGACGATTTTTACGCCGCCCGCGGCACCCGCCCGCTGATAGTCAGCTGCTACGACGCGGAACTGTTCGGGCACTGGTGGTTCGAGGGGCCGGCCTTCCTGGAGACGGTCATCCGCAAGATCCGTCAGGAGCGGCTGCCGCTGCAGTTCGTGACGCCTTCCGAGTACCTCAATTCCTGCCAGGAGCCGCAGGAGATCTCCCCGGGCATCTCCTCCTGGGGCGAGAACGGCTATTTCGACCCCTGGGTCAACGAGACCAACGATTTCATCTACCCCGCCGTCTATTCCGCCACCGACAAGATGATAGAGACGGCCAACCGTTTCCGCAACCAGGACCTCAACAGCCTCAGCGCCCGCGCGCTCAACCAGGCCGCCAGGGAGACGCTGCTGGCGCAGTCCTCGGACTGGGCGTTCCTGCTGTATATCGGCTCCCACGCCGAATACGCCAAAGGCCGCCTGGAGGACCACGCCGCCAACGCGCTCAAGCTCCTGACCGAGGTCATAGAGAAGAGGGTGGACGAACAGGCCCTCGCCCGCCTGGAGCAGCAGAACAGCCTGTTCCCCAGGCTGGATTTCAAGGTTTTCGCCTCCGTTTCCCGCTTCTGACCACCCCGCCGAATTGCTAAATAGCCCTTGAAAATCAAGGATTTTCCTGCTATAACATTGGGACGATAAATGGCTAACCCTGCCGAAAGGCGGGGGGCGCAAAGCCGCGGGGCTAAAGGGACAAGGGTCCACACGCCGGACGGGCTGCCGAAGTTGAGTACGCGTGTTCATTTGCCGGCCAGGCTGCCGAACGATGAAGGTCTTTATTTAAGGCTTTCGTCTTTCGGCTTTTTTATTTCCAGAGGGAGGCATCATGAGGTTCGGGGATCCGCTGCTGAAGACGCTGCTGGCCGCGTTGCTGCTGCCCGCCTGCGCTTTCGCGCAGTTCGAGGCCGCCGGGCCCCTTCCCCGCACCCTGATGTCCCATTCGGCCGTGACCCTCGGCGGCCGCATCTACGTGGCCGGCGGCCTGAGCGACAACTATTCCGGCACGGGTTTCCTCAACAGCGTTTACTACTGCGCCTCGGTAAACCCCGACGGCACCCTGGGCGCCTGGCAGTCCGCCAGCCCCATGCCGGAATTCCTCGGCCTCGGCATGCACGCCTCCCTGGTCCACAACAACAGGATCTACGTGCTGGGCGGCTCCAACTACGCCGGCCAGCGCAGCCGCGTCTATGTTTCCGGCGTGAATACCGACGGCACGCTCGCCGGCTGGCAGCCCGTGACCGCGCTGCCCAACATGGTGGCCGCCCACTCGGCCGCCGTCTTTGGCGACAGGCTCTACGTGACGGGCGGCGTGGAGCGGGGCAGCGGCGCTACCGCCTCGGTGTATTCAGTGCCCGTTAACCCGGACGGGTCGCTCGGCGCCTGGCGCGGGGAGCTGCCCATGCCGGAACCGGTGTTCGGCCACCGGTCCTTCGCCCGCGGCGGCCGGCTCTTCGCGGTGGGAGGCTTCAACGCCCCCGCCCTCTACGGCGCAGGCGGCGCCCCTCCCTCCGGCGTTTCCTCCGCGGTCTACGCGGCCGCTATAAATCCCGACGGCACGCTGGGCGCCTGGACCCTCCAGCCGCCGCTGCCTTCCGGCCTGGCCTTCTACGGCCTGGCCGTGGGCGAAAAGAGCGTTTACCTGATGGGCGGGTTCGACGGCGGCGTGACCAATGCCGTTTACTTCGCGCCGTTCACCGCCTCCGGGACCCTGGGCGCGTGGCAGCCGCTGCACGCCCTGCCCCAGAACCTGGTGGCGCCGGCCGCCGCGGCTTCGGGCGAGTTCATCTACTCCATAGGCGGAGGCCGCGCCTATCTCGACGACCCAGTTACGGACATCTATTTCGCCCGCACGAAGTCCGAGCTGAAAGCTTTCGTGAAACTGTCCCCGTCCGCCATCAACAAGGATTCCAACGGCAAGTGGGTTACCGTCGTGCTGGGGCTGCCCGAGGCGGAAGCCGCCGCGGTGCTGCCCGACAGCGTCAGGATCGCCGCCGTGAACGGCCAGGCCGTGACGCCCATAGCGCCGGACCCCAAATGGACAGGCAAACTCTACACAGGGGACGCCGAAGGGCTGGACGGGTTGGAAGGTGTAACCTACCTGATGCTCAAGTTCAGCCGCCAGGCGGTGGCGGACGTCATTGGCGAGGGGGAGTTCTCGCTGAAAATCACCGGCAGGCTCTCCGACGGCAGGGAATTCTCCGGTGAAAGCATGAACCGGGCCCTCTCCAGCCGCAAGGTCTTCGCCGCGCGCCTCGAAAAGCGCGAGGGGGAAAGGACCGGCCCCGGCGGCGTAAAAGTGCGCATCCCGAAAGGCGCTTTCAAGGGCAACCCCGAGCTGCTGCTGACGGCGGCACCGGAGGACGCGGTCGCGGTCGGTACGGCGGAGAAGGAGAAACGTTCGTCCAAACTGGCTGCCCGCGGCCTCAAGGCCGCCTCTGAAACCTTCGAATTCGGGCCCCACGGCGAGACTTTCGACGCGCCCGTTACCATTTCCCTGCCCTATGACCCGGCGGCGCTGCCCGCCGGCACTGACGAAGAGGCCCTGCAGGTGGCCTACTGGAACGCCGCGGCGGGCGACTGGGAGCCGCTGCCTTCCACCGTCTCCAGGGCCGACCGGACCGTGAGCGCCGAAACCTCTCATTTCTCCGTGTACCAGGCCGTGCTCAGCGCCGCGCCCGCTGCGGCCCCGCCGGCTGCGGCTTTTACCGTTGGCGAGGCTTATGTTTTTCCGAATCCGGCCGTGGGCGGAGCGCGGCCGGTGCTGCGCGTGGCGGCTTCCGGCGGCGAGAAACTGCAGGTAAAGGTGTACTCGGCCTCCGGCCGGCTGGCCCATGAGGGCTCGCTCAGCGGCGCGCCGGGCGCGGGCGGGGCTTATGAGCTGACACTAGGCGGCGAGTTCCCCAGCGGGGTCTATTACTACCTGGCCGAGATCTCGGCGGGCGCGCAGAAGGTGAAGAAGACCGGCAAGTTCGCGGTGGTAAGGTGAGCTATGAAATGCCTGGACGGCGGCGTCAAGAAGGACCTGCTCAACAGCCTGATCTACTGGCTGTCGCGGCCCTATGCCTTCGTCCTGTTCGCCGCTTTCCTGCTGGTCCCCAGCACGCAGCTCGCGCGGGCGCTGGAGAGCGGGGCGGAATTCTTAAGCATCGGGGCCGGGGCCCGCGCTTCCGGCATGGGCTCCGCCTACACCGCTCTTTCCGACGACGCCAACTCCATCTATTACAACCCCGGCGGCCTCGCCCTGGCCAGGCGCGAGGTGTCCCTGATGCATTCCGCCTGGGCCCTGGGCGGCAGCTACGATTTCGCCGCGGCCGCTTTCCCCGCCGGCGACTACAAGGCGGCGGTGTCCTTTACCCGGCTGGACCACGGCACCCTGGAAGGCCGCGGCGCCGGCGGCGAGCGCTCCGGCGGTTTCGGCGCTTCCGACAAGTCGGTGGGCCTGGCCCTGGCGCGCGGTTTCGGCGGGTTCAGCCTCGGCGCGGGGGTGAAGTACATTTCCAGCAGCATCTCCGGCTACACGGCCTCGGCCCTGGCTTTCGACCTGGGCGCCGTGAAGAAGCTGGCAGCGGCGCCGGTCACGCTGGGCCTGGCCGCCCGCAACCTCGGGCGCGGCCTGAAGTACGCCGAGCGCCGCGAGAACCTGCCCCTGACCCTTAACGCCGGCGCGGCCTGGGCCGTGCTGCCCTCGGTGAACCTGGCCGCCGAAGTGGAGCGCCTGGTGCACGACCGCCGCACCTCTTTTTCGGTGGGCACGGAATACGCCATGGGCAACTCGCTGGCCCTGCGCGGCGGCTACGCCGCCGGCTCCGGCGGCGCGCCCGGCTCCCTGTGCGGCGGCCTCGGCTTCAACGCCGGGCAGTTCAGGATGGATTATTCTTTCGCGCCGTTCGGCTCGCTGGACACCACCAGGAAGTTCAGCTTGTCCATGGCTTTCTGACACTGAGCATGGCCCGCGTAAAGTAAAAAACCCCGGCGGTCCGGGGTTTTTTGCTTTGGGCCGGCTTAATTGCCGAACGGGTCCGGCTGCGGCGCGGAGTTGGGCGGCACCACGGAGTAAGGGCAGGCGAAGCCCGCGGGGGTCTTGGCGCCCATTGGGCTGCGCAGCTTCTCCACCCGTGAGAGGAACAGGTCCGCCCATTCCCCGGCGGAGTGGCGCGGTTCGCGCAGGGGCGCCCTGGCCGCGGTGAAGATGTCCGTGAGCTGCTGCCGGGAAAGCAGCGAGAGGCGGGTTATGAGCAGCTGCCGGGCCTGTTCGCCGATCTGGTGCATGTCCCGGCCGGAAGGGTCCGTGCCGTTTATGGAACTGGTGTGCGTGGCCTTGAGGTTCATGACGCAGGCGCGCGGGTCGTCCCAGATCTTTTCCTTGGCCCACCTGTCGAAGTCCATGCGGCTGTTGTGGTAGAACTTGTGGCCGCCGAAGCTGATGCCCATGTCCTGCATGTAGGCCACGGGTTTGGCGCAGGCGGCTTTCCCGCCGGGCCCCGCTACCACGTCGTCCTTCTGGCAGGCGATGGCCTGGTTAGGGGCCTTGTTGTCGGAGTTGCCGAGGAAATGCGCCAGGCCGGAGAGGGCCTCCGCGCCCACGCGGTCGTTCATCAGGTGGAATTCGTCGAAGCCGATGCCGGAGTTGGGCTTGTACTCCATGCGTTCGCCAATCTTGTCCTCGATGACCACCATCTGGCCCTGGGTCCACGCGCCGCGGTCGCTCTCGTCCTTGAAGGGATCGGAGGGGCAGTCGGGGCAGTTCAGCCGCACCGGGTACATCCTGTCGGCGTAGGCGCCTATGGCGGTCATGATCCAGCTGGAGGCCACTTCGGTCATCAGTTCGCCGTTATCCGAGCCGTATTTCACTTTGAATTCCTTGCCTTTGGCGTCGCGGCACTTGAATTTGCGGGTGGTGCCGTTGGGACGGCCCTCGTCGTAGGCTTCCTTCATGGGGACGTAGCCGCAGGTCACCAGTTCCTCGGGGGCGTATTTCATCTTCCCGTAAGGGCCCGTCTTGAAATCAATGGCCGCCGTGTTGAGCTTGGTCTCGGGGCGCCAGGTCTCGGCGCGGGTTATGTATTCTTTGCGCTCCGCTTTTGAGATCACGCCTATCTTGAGCTTGACCGGTTCCGGGACCGGAGGCGTCACGGCGGCGGGCGCCTCCGCGGCCGTCAGGCGCAGTTCGGCGGCGGTCACGGCCAGGTCGTCGAAACTGACGGCGCCGGCGTTGGCGGCGGCCGCGGCTATGATGGCGATGGAAAGGAATTTTTTCATTTTTTATGTCCCCGTAATAGCTGTCCTTACCAGTATGACTTTTTAGCGGGGGAGCCCGCATCAGACCAAAGCCCCCCTAAGTTAAAGTAAAAAGGCCCACCTCGCGGTGGGCCTTTGGGGGCCGGCAAGCTTTTCGCTCTAGGCCTTTTTCAACCCGCTGACGGCCTTCCAGGCGGCTTTGAAATCCGCCGGGAGCGGGGCCTGCAGCCGGGTCTTTTTCCCGGTATAAGGATGCGAGAAGGCCACGCTGAGCGAATGCAGCAGCATGCGGGGGGCGTAGGGCCCGCCGTAGATCTTGTCGCCCAGTATCGGGTGGCCGATGTAGGCCAGGTGGATGCGGATCTGGTTGGTGCGCCCGGTCCGGGGATAGATCTCGAGCAGGGCGCAAGCCTTGCCCTTCTCTTTCAGCGCGTATTCGGTCAGGGCGTCCCGGCCGTATTCCCAGACCTTGATTTTCTTGCAGCCGCTGGCGCGGCCTATGGGGGCGTCTATGACGCCGGTCTTCGGCGGCACGCCCGCCACGGCGCCGATATAGACCTTCTTCACCAGGCGTTCCCTGAAGCCGGCGGTAAGCGAGGCCTGCGCTTCGGGCGTCTTGGCCAGCAGCATCAGGCCGCTGGTGTCGCGGTCCAGGCGGTGCACCAGGCCCAGGCGTTCCAGGCCCGACGCGGCCATTTCCGGGCGGGCGGAGAACAGCATGGAGACCAGCGTGGGCTCGCCCAGCAGGGCGGCCTTGGGATTGGTCTCCCAGCCGCCGGCGTTGGGATGCACGGCGATGCCGGCCGGCTTATGCACGGCCAGCAGGGCCTTGTCCTCGAAGATCACCAGGTCCTCGAAGCCCTTCTGTTCTTTTCCGGCGCCGGGGATGGCGAGCTCCACTTCGTCGCCGTAATTGAGCATGTAGGAGGGTTTTTTGCCCAGGCCGTTCACCTTGGCCAGGCCCTCCTCGATGAGCCTGCGCGCGTAGGAGCGGGAGAAGTTCTCGCCCGTTTCCGAAAGGAACACGTCCAGCCGCTGGGGTACGCCTTCGTAAACCGTCTTAGTTTTTTTCATGGTTCGCCTTCAGCCTGAAGAATAGCGCCGCCGAACCGGCCAGCACGGCCAGCGAGATCAGCTGCGCGGGGGAGGCCCCGAAAAATAACGCGCCGCGGTCGTCGCCGCGCAGGAACTCTATGAGAAAACGCTGGGCGGAGTAGAGCGCGGAGTAGAGCGCCAGCACGGCGCCCGGCTTGAACTTGCGGCGCGCGACCATAACCAGGATGGAAAAGATGAGCAGGTTTCCGGCCGCTTCCATGAGCTGGGTTGGGTACAGCGGTACCCCCAAGAGGGCCGGGTCCGTTTCGCAGGCCGGGTCGGTGAAGGTCACAGCGAAGAACGAGTCCGATGGGCGGCCGTGGCAGCAGCCGGCCAGGAAACAGCCGATCCGGCCGAAGGCGTGCCCCAGGGCCAGCGGCGGGGCGAAGAAATCCGCCGCTTTCAGGGCGTTCAGCTTGCGGCGGCGGGCCGCCAGGAAGAAGGCCGCGCCGCCGAACAGCAGGCCGCCGTAGAAGACGAAGCCGTACTGGAAAGTGCGCAGCAGGAAGAACAGGCGCGACGTGAAGTCCGGCCCCAGGCTGCCCCAGTAGGTGACCGCGTAAAAGAGCTTGGCCCCGGCCATGCCGGCCAGGACCGAGTAGAAGATGAGGTCGGAAAGGTCCTCTTTTTTGAAGCCGGAGCCGTTGGCCCTGCGCATGACCCAGAAGATGGCCGCGAGATAGCCGCAGGCCACCAGCAGGCCGTAGGCCGGGAGCTTGAAGGAACCGAACTGGAAAATTACTGGGTGCATGGTGTGGCGTCAGCTGGCGCCCGTTTCCTTTTTAATGAACCCTGCCGCCTTCCTGAAATCCGTCAGCGGGGAGACCGGGATGCCGCGTTCGCGGCAGAGGCGGTAGAGCCGGCCGGCCGCGTACACCTTGTCGGCCGCCGCGGCGGCCTTGAGGTCGTTGGGGCCGTCGCCGAAGAAGACCACCTTGCGGCCCGCCCGCTTCTGGCGCAGCACCCTGGATTCCTTGAAAGCGCTGAGGTCCAGGCGGCGCAGGAAAGGGTAGCGGATGCTGACGCCGCCCTTCACCACCCGGGCCTTGCCGAAGAAAGAGCGCACCTTGACGCCGTGCTTCTTGAAGAACGGGTCAGCGTACAGGTCCACGCCGCCGCTGGCTATCTCGAACGGTACGCCGGAAGTTTCGCAGAAGACCACGAACTCACGGAAGCCGCGCCGCGCCTTCACTTTTTTCCGCACGAAAGCGGCAATGACCTTTTCTGTCAGGGCCGCCCCGGAGAAGGCGCTGCGCATGAAGTCTTCCACCTTGACGCCGGAGACGTAGGATTCGTCTATGGTTTTCTTGTCCGCGAAGCCGTAATGCAGCAGCAGGTGGTCACCCACGTCGCGCAGGGTGATGGTGCCGTCGAAATCGGAGACCGCGGCCCAGCCGTTCACGAGACCGCCTTCAGGAAATCCGCCCGGCGGCCCTGGCGGGCGAGCTTCAGGTAGAGGTTGTATTCCTTCTGTACTCCGAAAGTGGAGGTGTCCCCGTTGTAGGAGTGCCCGGGGAAGACCACGGCGCCGTCGGGCAGTCCCGCCAGTTTCACGAAACTGTCGTAGAGGGCCTCGGGACTGGAGCCGGGCAGGTCCACCCGGCCGCATTCGCCGATGAAGAGCGTATCGCCGGTGAAGACCGCGTCCCCGGCCTGGTAGCAGACCGAGCCGGGGGTATGGCCGGGCGTGTGGAGGACCAGCAGTTTGAGGGCCCCCGCCTCTATCTTTTCCCCGTTCACGGCCGGTTTGAGCGTTTTCGGGGCGGTTTCCAGCATAAAATGGTCGGCCTCGTGCAGGTGGACCGGGAGTTCCGGGTCCCCGGAGGTGAAGAAGTTCACGGCGTTGACATGGTCCGGGTGGGCGTGGGTCAGCAGTACGGCCCGCAGCTTCAGGCCTTCCGCCTTCAGGAAGGCGGCCAGTTTCTCCGGCTGCCAGGCCGGGTCTATCACGGCCGCGTCCAGCGTCTCCTCGTCCCAGACGAGGTAGGAAAAATTATCCATGGGGCCGAGCTTGAACTGTTTGGTCTTCATTTGTCCGGATCCTTGGGAGGGGGGAAGCGGTATTCCGTTTCGTCGGGCTTTATCAGCCCCAGGTCCGTGCGGGCCGCCTGCTCTATGGCGGGCTTCTCGCCCACTTCCTTTAGCTGCTTCTCCAGCTCGCCGCGCTGGCGTTCCAACCGCACTTTCTCGGCGCCGAGGCGCCGGTACTCCATGTAATTCCTGACCAGCGTGCGGAAGCCGCGGTTGCCAAGCAGCACGAGCGCCAGCAGCAGGATGATGACGTATTTAAGCTTGGACCTGAGGGTGAGCTGTTTCATCTGGGCCGGGCCCGCCTCGCGGGCCGCTGGGATAAAAAGCCCCGCCCGCTTGAGGACGGGCGGGGCCTGTCGGGAACGCCGCTTACTTGAACTTGAAGACCACGTCCTTGGCGTACTTGGCCTTCTTGCCCAGTTCTTCCTCTATGCGGATGAGCTGGTTGTACTTGCACAGGCGCTCGCTGCGGCACGGCGCTCCGGTCTTGATGGCGCCGGCGTTGGTGGCCACGGCCAGGTCCGCTATGAAAGCGTCCTCGGTCTCGCCGGAGCGGTGGCTGATCACGGTGGCGTAGCCGGCCTTGTGGGCCTGCTCTATCACGCGCACGGTCTCGGTGAGCGAACCGATCTGGTTAAGCTTGATCAGGATGGAATTCGCCACGCCGTCCTCGATGCCCTTCTTGAGGCGCTCGGGGTTGGTGACGAAGAGGTCGTCGCCCACCACGCGGGCTTTCTTGCCCAGGTGCTTGGTGAGGTGGTCCCAGCCTTCCCAGTCGTCTTCGGCGAGCGGGTCCTCGTAGGAGA
>MGTV01000022.1 GCA_001799635.1 Elusimicrobia bacterium GWA2_62_23 | reverse complement strand
CGGCTCGGTTATTAAAGCGCGGTCCAGGTTATAGAGCGCCGCCTCCCCAAGGCCCGCGTTGGCCAGGGCATAGGCATACTCGGCCATTACCGGCGCGGCCGCGCTGTTTTTTGCGGCGGCGAGATACTTCAGGAGCGCGGCTTGTGGGGTGGAGGAGGGAGAAAGCAGGGCTTCACGGGCGAGAACAAGGGATTTATCCGCTGCGGCGAAAGATACGGACGCGGAAAGACAAAGAAACAGCGCGAGAGAACTTTTCATTATCCCCAATACTCCCCAAAGCGTTTAACCGAACCACGACAAAATGAACCGAAATCAGACCGAGGCGGAGTCCTCTACCAGCTCGCAGACTATGTGCGCGGCCAGGATATGGAGTTCCTGGACCCGCGGGGTATCGGTCTCGGGGGCGAGGAAAGCGAGGTCGCAGTGCTTGAGGATGGCGCCGCCCTTGGCGCCGAAGAAGCCGATAACGGTCATGCCGAGCTCGCGGGCCTTGATGGCGGCCTGCAGCACATTGGGGCTGGAGCCGGAGGTGGAAATGGCAATGAGCGCGTCCCCGGGGCGGCCGAGGGCCTCCACCTGGCGTTCGAAGACCCGGTCGAAGCCGTAATCGTTGCCGAGGCAGGTCAGGATGGACGTATCCGTGGTAAGCGCCACGGCGGCGATGGCCTTGCGCTCTTTCTTGAAGCGGCCCACCAGTTCGCCGGCGATGTGCTGGGAATCGGCGGCGGAACCGCCGTTGCCGCAGACCAGGATCTTGTTGCCGGCCTTGGCGGCCTTGGCCAGGGCCTGGGCGATGGGGGCTATGGCCGAGTGGTCGGCCGCCAGGGCGGCGACAGCGGCCTGGTGCTTCTTTATAGCGGCGAGGATCTTGTCTTCCATGGTTTTCACCCCTGCTTTATGAGCGTGCCGACCTTTTTGCCTGAAAGCGCCTTGCCGATGTTTCCCGGCGTGTGCAGGTTGAAGACCAGGATGGGGATATGGTTCTCCATGCAGAGGGTCAGGGCGCTGGCGTCCATGAACTTGAGGCCCTTGTTGAGGGCGCTCATGTAGGTGATGTCCTTGATGAGCGTGGCCTTGGGGTCCTTCTTGGGGTCGCCGGTATAGACGCCGTCCACCTGCGTGGCCTTAAAGATCACGTCGGCGCCGATCTCGGCGGCGCGCAGGGCGGCCGCGGTGTCGGTGGTGAAATAGGGGTTGCCGGTGCCGCCGGCGAAGATGACCACGCGGTCCTTCTCCAGGTGGCGGATGGCCCGGCGGCGGATGAAGGGTTCGGCCACGCGGCTGATCTCCACGGCGGTCTGCACCCGGGTGGAGACGCCCTCGTGCTCCAGGGCGTTCTGCAGGGCCATGGCGTTGATGATGGTGGCGAGCATGCCCATGTTGTCGGAGGTGACGCGGTCTATGCCGTGGCCGTCCCGGGCGCCGCGCCAGATATTGCCGCCGCCGATGACGATGGCCAGGCGCGTGCCTTTACGCAGGCCTTTGGCGATCTCTTTGGCGATATAAGTGAGGGAAGAGGGGCTGATGGACCGGCTGTCGCCGGGGGTACCGAGGGCTTCGCCCGAAAGTTTCAGCAGTACGCGTTTGTACATAAACCTCCAGAGAGCTTAAAACCGCGCCGCCGGGGTTTGCCCGGCGGCGCGCAGTCCAGTTTACTCTACGCCGACGATGTAGCAGTGGAAGCGCTTGACGGTGACGTTGCCGCCGAGCTTCGCGCCCAGGTCCTTCACGGTCTGGGTCACGGTCTTCTTGGAATCGCGGATGGAGGCCTGCTCTATCAGGCAGCACTCCTGGAAGTACTTGTTCACGCGGCCTTCCAGCATCTTCTCGAGGGCCTCGGCGGGCTTGGCCTTATACGGCCGGCCGGCCTCCTCGGCCTTGGCCTTGGCTTCGGCCTCGTCCTTCTCGGTCTTGGCACGGTAGATCTCTTTTTCCTTGGCGACGACGTCCGCGGGGACTTCTTCGCGCTTGAGGTACTTGGGATTCATGGCCACGGCCTGCATGGCGAGTTCCTTGGCCAGAGCTTCGAGGTCGGCCTTGGCCTTGGCCAGGTCGCCGTCAAAAGCGAGTTCCACCATGGCGCCCTTGCGGTTGTCGGAGTGGACGTAGAAGTTGACGACGGAGCCGGCCGCGTGGTAGACCACGCCGCGGCGGATCTGCATGTTCTCGCCGGTCTTCATGGCCACGGCCTGCATGCGCTCCTTGGCCTTTTCGCTCTCGGCCGGGTTGGCCAAGGAGGCGTCGGTGAGCATCTCTTGCGCTATCGTGCCCGCGAAAGCGGCCACGTCGGGGCTCTTGGCCACGAAGTCGGTCTCGCAATTGACCTCGATGAGAGAATAGGCGGAACCGGAGTTCCTGGCCACTACCACGCCTTCCTTCATGGCGCGGCCCGCGCGCTTGGCGAGGCCCGCCAGGCCCTTCTTGCGCAGAAGCTCCACGGCCTTGGCGATGTCGCCGCCGGCCTCGTTCAGGGCGCCTTTGCAGTCCATGATGCCCGCACCGGTCTGGCTCCTGAGGGTCATTACCTGTTCGCTGGTGATTGCTGCCATATTTGGTGTTCTCCTTTGTGCTTAAGAAAAAGGGGCGCCGGCGTTCAGCCCGCGCCCCCGAGGTTGAAAACGGCTTACTCTTCGGTGCGGACGGGCTCTTCGGCGGGGGCTTCCTGCTGCTCCGGCGCGTACTCGGGAGCGGCTTCGCCCTGCTGCTCGCCGGCTTCCACGGCCGCGTCGGCCTGGGCCTGCTGGTGGGCGGCGGCCTTCTCGGCCTCGGCCTCGGCGCGGCCGTCTATCACGGCGTCGGCCATGGTGGCGCAGAACAGGCGGATGGAGCGGGCGGCGTCGTCGTTGCCGGGGATCGGCCAGTCGAGCTGGTCGGGATCGCAGTTGGTGTCGCAGACGCCGACCACGGGGATCTTGAGCTTGTGGGCTTCCTTAAGGGCGTTGGCCTCGTTCACGGGGTCCACGATGAACATGATGTCCGGCAGGCCGCGCAGGTTGCGGATGCCGCTGAGGAGCTTCACCAGGCGGGCCTTCTCCTTGGAGAGGCGGGAAACTTCTTTCTTGCTCATGACCTTGAACAGGCCGTCGTTCTCGAACTTCTCGAGTTCCTCGAGGCGCTTGAGGGATTTGCGCAGGGTTTCGAAGTTGGTGAGCGTGCCGCCCAGCCACTTCTCGTGCACGCAGGAGACCTCGGCGCGTATGGCTTCTTCGCGGATGATCTCTTTGGCCTGCTTCTTGGTGCCGACGAACAGGAAGGTCTTGCCGGCTTTGGCGGAATCCTTCACGAAGGTATAGGCCTTCTTGATCTCTTTGACGGTCTTCTGCAGGTCCAGGATGTGGATGCCGTTGCGCTCGCCGAATATGTAGCGGGACATCTTGGGATTCCACCTGTAGGTCTGGTGACCGAAATGGACTCCGGCTTCTAACATGCTTTTCATCGATATGTTCAACATTTTTTATCTATCCTCCGTATCTTTCGTACGTTCCGTTTCTTTTCCCGCCCTCCAGGAGCAGGATTTCAACTGAACTGTATGTGTCTATAATATCATAAGCGGGGGGAGGGTTTCAACGGCAGGCGGCCGCTTTTACAGGCCGCCGGCATATTTTCTATACTACCCTTGATGAAGATCGCCATAGCGCAGATAAACCCTAAGGTGGGGGACATCGCCGCCAACGCCCGCAAGATAGAGGCTTTCGCGCGGCGCGCCCTGGAGCTGGGCGCGGAGCTCGCCGTTTTTCCGGAACTCGCGCTGACCGGCTACCCTCCGCTGGACCTGGTGGAGAAAAAGGATTTCATAGACGCCAACCTCCGGGCCCTCGCCGGCCTGGCCGCGCTGAAACTGGACATCGCCCTCGCGGTGGGCTTCGTGGACCGCAACCCGGCGGCCAAGGGCAAGGCCCTGTTAAACTCCATAGCCCTGCTGCATAAAGGCAGGATCGCGGCGAAGCGGGCGAAGTCCCTCCTGCCCACCTACGATATTTTCGACGAAGCGCGCTACTTCGAACCGGCCGCCGGCAACCGCCCGCTGAAGTTCAAGGGGGCCCTGATAGGGCTGACGGTCTGCGAGGACATCTGGGCGGAGACCGCGCTGCTCCCCAGCCGCCTGCTCTACCGCAACAACCCCGTAAAGACGCTCTGCCGGGCCAAGGCCTCCATAGTCATAAACATCTCCGCCTCGCCGTTCTACCGCGGCAAGGGGGCCAAGCGCCGGGCCATACTTTCGGGCCTGGCCCGGAAAATGAAGGCCCACGTGGTCTACGTCAACCAGGCCGGCGCCAACGACGAGCTGATCTTCGACGGCAACAGTTTCGCGCTCACCCCCGACGGCAGGGTTTCCGCCCGGGCCTCGGCCTTCTCCGAGGACCTCGTACTGGTGGACACGGAGCGGCCGGCGCGCCGGCTCCCCGCGCCGGCGCACGACGAAACCGGGGAGATCCGCGCCGCGCTGGCCCTTGGCATCCGCGACTATTTCCGGAAGCTGGGCTTCACCAAGGCCGTGCTGGGGCTGAGCGGCGGCATCGATTCCGCCGTGGTGGCCGCGCTGGCCGCCGAGGCGCTGGGCCCGGAGAACGTCACCGGCGTGCTGATGCCCTCCGAGTACACTTCCCGCCGCAGCGGGGCCGACGCGCTGCGCACCGCCGCCAACCTGGGCATCCGCACGCGCACCATCCCGATAAAGCCGGTTTACGGCGCCTTCCTGCGGCAGTTGGGCGGGGAGAGCCGGCCCGGCGTGAGCCTGACCGAGCAGAACCTGCAGTCGCGCTCGCGCGGCGGCCTGCTCATGGCCCTGTCCAATTCCAACGGCTGGCTGGCGCTCGCCACCGGCAACAAATCCGAGATCGCCGTCGGGTACTGCACGCTCTACGGCGACACCGCGGGCGCGCTGGCGCCCATAGCGGACCTCTTCAAGACCGAGGTCTACAAACTGGCCGCCCACTTCAACCGGGACGGCGAAGTGATCCCGGAGGCGGTCATCCGCCGCCCGCCTACCGCGGAGCTCAAGCCCGGCCAGAAGGACCAGGACGACCTGCCCCCTTACGACAAACTCGACGAGATCCTCCGCCTCTACCTGGAGGAGAACCGCCCGCCGGCCGAGATCGTGAAGCGCGGCTTCGCGCGCTCCCTGGTGCTCTCGGTGCTGCGCCGGGTGGAGGCCAACGAGTTCAAGCGCAAGCAGCTGCCCATCGGTCTCAAGGTGACGGAAAAGTCCTTCGGCTACGGCCGCAAGATGCCCATAGTCAAAGCCCTCTGGTTCAGCTGACATGCGCCGATCCCTCCTGGCCCTGCTCGCCCTCGTCCTGCTCTGCGCCGCGGCGCAGGCGCAGGCGCCGCGCAAGCGCCGCCTCCCCAAATCCACGCCCAAGGCGAAAGAAGAGATCGCCCGGACTACCGAACCCAAGACCAAGGAAGACGTCCTGAAAACGGTGGCGCGCCCGCTGCCGAAGGCGGGCGTGCTGGCCAAGGTGCTCAACGCCATCACGCTCGACACCAGCTACGGCCCGCTTATACCTTTCCCCGTAGTGGATTCCAGCAAGGACCTCGGCCCCAGCTTCGGCGTGATGCCGGTCATCGCCATCAAGGACAGGGCGAGCGGCGACATCAAGTCGGTCATCGTGCCGTCCGCGAACTACAACGAGAACCTGCGCACCACGCTCACCTACCGCCACTACATCTTCCCCGACGAAAAACGCTTCTTCATCCTGCGGGCCTCGCGCTCCGAGAGGGTGGAGCGGGAGCTGATGGCCTACTACTACACGCCGCAGCTGCTGGGCACCGGCCTGCGCTTCAGCGCGGAAGGCAAGCACTGGGTCACCGGCAAACCTTCGTTCTACGGCTTCGGCATAGACTCCCAGCGCGGCGACAAGGCCAACTACTCCCTGCACATGACCGGCGCGGAAGTGATCCTTGACGTACCGCTGCGCAAAGAGCTTTTCGTCAACGTCAACAGCTCGCTCTTCGACAAGCACATAGGCGAGGGGCCGGTGGACAACGGGCAGGTCAGGGAACTCTTCCCGCTGCTGTACCCCGAAGCCTCGGCGCGGCGCCGCTTTCTCACCAACCGGTTCTCACTGGTCTACGACAACACCGACCATCCCTCGCTGCCGAAGCTCGGCACTTACGCCAGCGCCTCGGTGCTGTATTCCAACAAGTCGCTGGGTTCGGATTACGAGTACCGCACCTATTCCTTCCAGATGAAGAACTACTTCAACTATAAGGAAGAGGGAAAATACGTCACCGCCCTGCACACCCTGCTGCAGTTCCAGAGGGGCGACACGCTGCCCTTCTACGCCATGCCACAGCTGGGCGAAAGCACCGGCCTGCGCATGGCGGGCGACGGCCGTTTCACCGGCAGGGGGAAATTCGTCTTCACGGTGGAAGAACGCATCACCCTGTCAAAAACGCCGTTCTACAAGTTCATCAGCGAGACCGAGATAGCCCCTTTTCTCGACGTGGGGACCGTGTTCGACAAGGTCTCCGGGTTCAGGGCGCGCGATCTGAAGTACGGGCCGGGCGTTTCCGCCCGGCTGGTCATCAGGCCGCAGCTGGTGGCCACCGTGGACTTCGCCTACGGCTCGGAAGGCACCAACGCCATCATCAAGATCGGCTACCCTTTTTAAATGATTACGAAAGACCGCAAGGTCCGCATTTCGGCGAAGGCCATAATAATAAGGAACGGGAAGGTGCTGCTGATGCGGGCCCGGGACCGGGCCGGCGTCTACTACCTGCTGCCCGGCGGCGGCCAGCGCAACGGCGAGACCCTGCACGAGACCCTGGTGCGGGAATGCATAGAGGAGACCGGCGTGCTGGTGCAGCCGGACCAGCCGCGCTACATCCGCGACTACGTGGCGCGCAACCACGAATTCGCGAAATATGACGGGGATTTCCACCAGGTGGAGATCATGTTCCCCTGCGCCTTCGTAAAGAAAGTGGGGGAACCCCACGAGCCCGACGCCCGCCAGACGGGTATCAGTTGGGTCTCCACGGCCCGCCTGGGCCGCATACGCCTTTACCCTTCGCTCCTCAAGATCCTCATCGCCCCCGACGGCCGCCTGCGCGGCCCGCTCTACCTCGGCGACAGCAACTGACAGGTTATTTTATTTGTTGAAGGCGGGACTCGAGGGCGGCGCGGAAGCCGTCCTCCACGTTGCGCTGCCCCTTGGAGATGCCGTCGCGAAAGGCCGCGAAGTAGGGCTGCAGGCGGCCGGCCGCGTCCGAAACGGGGAAGAACAGCAGCTCGCGCAGGCAGGCCCGCAGCCGCTCGGCGGGCAGGGCCAGGAATTCGTGGGAGAAGGCGGAGACCACCGGCACGGGGTACTCCGCGAGATAAAGGTTCTCGCCGAGCGCGTCCTCGCCGGCCTCTATCTCCAGCTTCATGCGCCTAGAGGCTGCCGCCAGGGCGCCGCGCATGGCCTCCAGGCGCCGGGCGTCCTGCACCAGCACCGAGGCGTGCTCCAGGGCCTTGAAATATTTTTCAGCCGCGGCCAGTTTCACCTGCCGGGGCCCCAGCGCCTCCTGGCCTTCGGTGACCCGCCCGGAGCGCAGCCCGGCCGCGGAAAAAGCGACCAGCCGCTCCCCGTGGAGCGCGGCGAGGCCGCGCACCGGCCGGGGAAAGCGCAAGCCCGAAGGCTCCCAGGCCAGGGCGCGGGGGAATTCCAACCGGCACAGAAGGAGGGGGAAGATCTCGGCGAGGGCTTTAGCCTGCGGCCCCGCGGGCACGCCCGCGGCGTACAGGACCAGGCGCCGGCAGGTACCATAAGCCTCGAGCCCGCCGCAGGGCAGGGAGCGGCGGGCGAACTCTTCCGCCGCGTATTTTTTCAGCTGCTCCACGGCGGAGCGCACGCCGGCGCCGGGCAGGTTCTCAGCGAGTATCTCGAAGACCGCGTCGCGCGCCGTCATTCGCCCTCCCCGGCGTGAAGTTCGCCGTAGGTCAGGCGGCCGGCCCAGGAGAGCTCCCCGGCCGAACGCCTGCGCTGGGACGCGAGCGCCAGGCGCTCGAGGGAAACGAGGATCTCCGCGGAAGCCTGCGGAGAGCCGGCCCCGGAAACTTTATAGAGGAAACTGGCCAGGGCCTGCCCGTCCAGCAGCACGTTCCAGCCGGCGGCGGCTTCCGGGCCGTCGGGCCCGTCAAAAGGCAGCCAGCGCAGATCGTGCTCGGAGCGGTCTATGCCGGCGGCCCGCAGGGACTCCAGGAAAGCGCGGCGCGCGCCGGCGGGGGCGGGGGAGAGGAAGACGCGGTAGCGGTAAAGGCCGGCCAGCCCGTCGTTCCCGGGCGCCAGGCGGGCGGCCCCGGCAAGGCACAGGCGGGCGGCCGGGCGCGGCCGGGCGGCGCCGGGCGGCAGCAGGGCGCAGCCCTGCCTGGCCCAGTAGCGGTCTAGTTTTAAGATTATCTCCTGAAAATCCACGGTACCTCGGCCGGACTCATGCCGGCAGGCTCATATTGTACATTTTTGCCGGCAGGGTCATTTCACGAACGGCAGCGTGCGCAGGTCCACCCCGATGGCTTCCCCGAAGACCCTGGCGAAAAGCCCGTCCACCAGCTTGGCCGCCGAAGGATCTTCCTTCAGGGCGCGCACCTCGGCCCAGGAGCCGTCGTGCAGGACATCCCACAAGGAGGATTCGGGGCCGGCGGCGGTCTCGCGGAAACCGAAGCCGGCGAGTTCCAGCGCGCGCAGGGTGAAGGCGCGCCGCAGCCAGAACGAGCAGCCGCGGCCGTCCAGGTCGTGCAGGGCGCCGAGCAGCAGGCCGTATTTCTCCGGCGACGGGCTCTGGGCGGGGGTGAGCTTGTTGACCACCTCGCAGTAGTGCATGGCCAGGTAGAGGCTCTCCAGGTCGCCGCGGAGGCCGCCGAAAGCGGAAAGGGTGCGCCCGCCGGTGCAGACGGGGAAGTTGGAGCCCTTCTTAAGGAAGAACCTGTAGTCGCCCCACGTAAGGGCCTCGCTGAGGGCGCGCAGCTTGCCCTTGGCCAGACGCACGCTCTTGAAATTGACCTCGAACTTGCCGTGCTCCAGGGTGAAGACGGTGACGATCCTGTCGTTCTCCCTGAGCGGCCGCCGCTGCAGCACTATGCCGTAATCGCAGAAGATCATTCCCGCTATTCTACAAATTTGCGCGCGGCCCGGCTGCCGGACGGAGGGGCCGCCATTATGGTAAAATTGACGTCCGGAACAGCAAACCCAGGGAGAACTATACGATGCCTGCTACCACAATGGATTCACTTGTAAATCTCTGCAAAAGGCGGGGATTCATCTTTCAGAGCTCCGACATCTACGGCGGCCTGCAGGGCGTCTACGATTACGGCCCGCTCGGCGTGGAGCTCAAGAACAACCTCAAATCCGCCTGGTGGCGGGCCATGGTGTACGAGCGCGACGATATAGAGGGGCTCGACGCGGCGATCCTCACCCATAAGTCCGTGCTGAAGCATTCCGGCCACGAGGCCACGTTCTCCGACCCCATGGTGGACTGCCGCAAGTGCAAGAGCCGCTGGCGCGCCGACCAGATCAAGGACGGCAAGTGCGAGAAATGCGGTTCCGCGGACCTCACCGAACCGCGCCCGTTCAACCTGATGTTCAAGACCACCGTGGGCCCGGTGGCGGACGACGACCATTACGCCTACCTGCGCCCCGAGACCGCGCAGGGCATCTTCTGCAATTTCAAGAACGTCATGGATTCCACGTCCAACAAGCTGCCGTTCGGCATAGCGCAGATCGGCAAGTCCTTCCGCAACGAGATAACCCCCAAGAACTTCGTGTTCCGCGTGCGCGAGTTCGAGCAGATGGAGCTGGAGTTCTTCGTGCTGCCCGGCACCGACGAAGAGTGGCATACCAAGTGGGTGGAAGGCCGCGTGGCCTGGTGGAAGGCGCAGGGCCTTGAGAGCGACAACCTGCAGCAGTTCCACCAGCCCAAGGAAGAGCTGGCGCATTATTCCAAGGCCACCGTGGACATCCTGTACCGCTTCCCGCACGGCATGGAAGAGCTGGAAGGCGTGGCCAATCGCACCGACTTCGACCTGGGCTCGCATTCCAAGAACCCGCAGGAACTGGGCCTGAAGGCGCGCGTGGAGGAGAACATCGATTCCGTGGTGAAGCTCACCGCGCCCGACCCGGTCACCCAGAAGCCGCTGGTACCTTTCGTGATCGAGCCTTCGGCCGGCGTGGACCGCGGCGTGCTCGCCATCCTGACCGAGGCCTACACCGAGGAGAAGCTCGAGAACGGCACGGAGCGCATAGTCCTCAAGCTCAAACCGCACCTGGCCCCGATAAAGGTCGCCGTGATCCCGCTGGCCCGCAACAAGCCGGAGATCGTGGCGAAGGCCAAAGAGATAAAGGACGCCCTGCTGAAGCTCGGCATCGGCCGCATCTATTACGAGAACTCCGGCAATATCGGCAAGAGCTACCGCCGCCACGACGAAGTGGGCACCCCGCTCTGCGTTACCGTGGATTTCGACACCATCGGCAAGGGGGAGAACAAGGACCTGGACGGGATGGTCACCATCCGCGACCGCGACACCATGAAGCAGGTCCGCGTCCACGCCTCGAAACTGGCCGACCACATAACGGAGTATTTCAGGGCCGCCAACAAGTAGAGGACCGGGCCGCTTTGCTTTGAGGAGCCTTAATTTATATAATTAACACACTATGCTACCTACATACAGACCTAACGTAAAAAAGCGCAAGAAGCACATCGGCTTCCGCGCCAAGATGAAGACCAAGGGCGGCAGGAAAACCCTCGCCCGCCGGCGCGCCAAGGGCCGCTGGAATCTGATCCCCGACATAAAGAAATAATCTTTAGCGGGATCAAGTGAAAGAGTTCGCCTTTCCAAGAGCTTCACGTCTCCGCCTCAAAAAAGATTTCGAGGCGGTTTTCGAGGCCGGCAGGAAGACCGCCACCAGCAGCTTGGTGGCGTGGCACGACCCCGGCGGAGAAAAAGAGAGAAAGTTGGGCCTCATGGTCTCCAAGAAGATCGGGGGCGCCGTGGAGCGGAACAGGTTAAAAAGGCTTCTACGGGAAGCATTCAGGTTGTCAAAGAGAGAGTTAAAGGAAGGCACGCGCCTTATCATCTACCCGAAAGCGGGCTGCGCCGTGAAGAACCTGGCACAGGCCCGCGCGGCGCTGGAAGACCTCCGGCGCAAGGCGCGCCTTAACAATGACGGTAAATAAGACCGGCATAAAAAATCTTAGATCACTGGCGCTGCTCACGCTGCGCTCGGCATACAGGACTTTCAGGCCGGCCCTCGGGCCAGGCACCTGCAGGTTCCATCCGTCCTGTTCCGAGTACTCGTTCCAGGCGCTTGATAAGCACGGGATTTTAAAAGGGTCGAGGCTGGCAGCCAGCCGCCTCGCCCGCTGTCGTCCTTTCTCTCCGGGCGGTTACGACCCGGTCCCCTGAACGTTCCCGAAGAAGCCTTCCGCGGTCGCGGGAGGTTAAATGCAGAAGAATCTTATACTCGCGGTAGTACTTTCCTCGCTGGTCTATATCGGCTGGTACTCCTACATTGAGAAGAAGGCGCCGCCGCCGGAACAGCAGGCCGCCCAGCAGGCGCTGGAGGCAAAAAAAACCGCTCCCTCCGCCGCGCAGGCCGCGGCGCCGGCCGCCCGGCCCGGGGACGACGCGCAGCTCCTCAAAGAAGCGCAGGAACTCCTCGCCGAGGCCAACGCCGACGCCGCCGACCTCGCCAAGCCGCCCAAGCGCGTGGAAGCGTCCAAGCTCATGGCGGTAGTGGAAGCCGGCAAGGCCCGCTATACCTTCTTCGTCCCGAACGCCACCCTCGCCAGCGCGGTCTACCAGGGCCCCGTGGCCCCCGTGGAACTTGTGGCCGACCCCACGCGCGGCTTCTTCCACTCTTCCCTGGCCGGCAAGTTCGCCCTCAAGTCCAAGACCGGGCGCTCGGTGGAGTTCACCGCCCAGCAGGGGCCGCTCCTGATAACCAAGCGGTTCACCTTCGACCCCGACAACGGGATCAACTTCATCCAGATCTCCGCCGTCAACACTTCCGGCAGGACGCAGGTCCTGCCCGCCTGGGAGCTGACCGTGGGCCCCGGCCTCAGCACGGTCAAGAGCGAACTGAAAGAGAACAAGGACCTGCTCAAGGCCGACTATACCTTCTATCAGGAAGGCCGCAAGCATCCGACACTCCAGGAAATAGAGGACGAACCCGCCGAACACGACTGGATCTGGGCCGGCCTCAACAACCGTTACTTCCTCGCCGCCCTCGTCGCCGGCCCCGATTTCAAGGGCACACGCCCCCTGCGCCGCCTCGAGAAGGTGGGCGAGATAGAGAAGACCCCTTCGCTGGTGATCCCCGTGCCGGCCCTGGAGCTGAAGCCCGGGGAGACCCGCAACTGGGATTCCACCTTCTACCTCGGCCCCAAGGACTATTCCCTGCTCAAGAAGCTGGGCATGGGCCTGGACCGCTCCGTGGACTTCGGCTTCTTCGCCCCGCTGGCCAAGCTCGCCAACTCCTCCGTGGTCTACTTCCGCGAGGTCACCGGCAACTATGGCCTGGCCATCATCATACTGAGCGTCATCATCCAGATCATCCTGACCCCGCTGAGCTTCAAGAGCTACAAGGCGATGGCCGTGATGAAGAAGATCCAGCCCGAGATGCAGAGCATCCAGAAGCGCTACAAGGACGACCCCAAGCGCATGAACCAGGAGATCATGGACCTGTACAAGCGCCACGGCACCAACCCGCTGGGCGGCTGCCTGCCGATGCTCCTGCAGATCCCGGTCTTCTTCGCGCTGTTCACCGCGCTGCGCAACTCCTGGGACCTCCACGGCGCGCCGTTCTACTTCTGGATCAAGGACCTCTCGGCCAAAGACCCTTTCTACGTGCTGCCCCTCGTAATGGGCGGCATCATGTTCCTGCAGCAGCACCTGAGCCCCCAGACGTCCGACCCGGCCCAGGCTGCGATGATGAAATGGATGCCGGTGATCTTCACGTTCATGTTCCTGACCTTCCCGTCGGGACTCGTGCTTTACTGGCTCATCAACAGCACGTGGGGCTTCGCCCAGAGCATGTACCTGCAGAAGAAAATGGGCTGACGATCGTAAGTTAAGGAGACAAGACAATGAGAGAGACAAAGACAGAAGCTAAAACCATACAGGACGCCGTTGAGAAAGGCCTGGCCGAAATGGGCCTCCGGCGCGATCAGGTTGAAGTGGTGGTAGTGAGCGAGGGGAAAAGCGGCTTCCTCGGCTTTGGCGCCAAGAAAGCCTGCGTGATCCTGCGCGAGAAGCGCTGGGGCTCCGGCTCCGGGCGCGAAGAGCACCGCGGCGAGCGCGGCGGCGGCCGGCGCGAAGGCCGCGGCGGCAGAGGCGGACGCGGCGGCGACCGCGGCAGCAGAGGCGGACGCGGCGGCGACCGCGGCGAACGCAGCAGCGCCCCCAGGCGCCCGGGCCGTTACGGCTACGAGGACGCCAGGCTCCCTCCCCCGGAGGAGAACCGCGAAGCGTCGGAAAGTCATTACGGCGAAGGCCGGCGCCCGCACCGCGAGGACCGCACCCCCAGGACCGACCGCGTTTACAAGGAAGAGCCCCTCGGAGCCGACTACATAGCCATACAGCCCGCCCAGGACCCGGTGGAGCACGCTAAAGCGGTGCTCACCAAGATGGTCTCGCTGATGGGCATGGAAGCCACCGTGACCGAAGCCAGGCTCGACACCGCGGAGAACCTGCTGTTCATCCGCTTCGACTGCGCCGATTCCTCCGCCTTCACGGAAGAGAACGGCCGCGGCCTGCAGGCCCTGCAGTTCGTGGTGAACTCCATAGTCAGCCGCAAGCGCGAGCCGCACCTGGCCCTGCGCCTGGACACCGGCGGCTACTGGGACAACAAGGAAAAAGAGATAGCCGACCGCGTCGAGGAAGCCGTTAACGATGCCAAGGCCACCGACAAACCTCACCGCCTGGACCCGATGCCGGCCTCCATGCGCAAGATAGTCCACAACCTCATAAAGACCAAGTATCCGGACATGGAAACGGTCTCCGAGGGTGAGGGCCGCTGGCGCAAGGTAGTGATCCGCAAGGTAGAAAGGCCCCAGGCCGCGGAGCAGCCCGCGGCGGAACAGCCCGCGGCGCAGCAGCCCGCGCCGGAGCCGGCCGTGGCGCAGCAGGCCGAACAGCCTGCCGAGCAGACGACCGAGCAGAAGTAGCACCGCCGCTCGGCCGCACCGGCGTGACCGCGCATGCGCTGTCACGCCGTTTCATTTTTTCGAGGCCAGATGGAACTGCCGGAGACCAAGGACACCATAGTAGCGCAGGCGACCCCGCCCGGAGCGGGGGCGCTGGCCGTTATCCGCGTCTCCGGGCCCGGAGCCTTCCAGGCAGCCAACTCCTTCCTGGGGCCCAACCGGCTGCGGCCGCGTCACCGGACTGCGAGCCTGCTGCCGGTAAAGGACGGCAACCGCCTGGTGGACAGGGCCGTGGCCGTCTTCTTCCGGGGCCCGGCCAGCTATACCGGCCAGGACACGGTGGAGATCACCTGCCACGGCTCTCCTTATATTATAAGGACCATCCTGAACCTGGCCGTCCGGGCCGGCGCCCGGCCTGCCAGGCCCGGGGAGTTCACGCTGCGCGCCTTCCTGAACGGCAAGCTGGACCTGGCCCAGGCGGAAGCGGTAGGGGAACTGATAAAGGCCGGCTCGGCCGGCGCCCACCTGGCCGCGCTCACGCAGGTTGAAGGCGCCCTTTCAAAAAAAGTGCGCGCCGTGAAGGCGGACCTGGTGGCCCTGCTGGCCGAACTCGAGGCCCGCATCGACGACTCCTACGAGGAGATACCGCACCTTGAACTGAAAGGTTTTTACGCGAGGGCCGAGGCCGCGCGCCAGGAGGCCCTGCGCCTGGCGGAGGGCTTCGAAGCCGGGAGGGGGATAAAGGAAGGCGCGCGTATAGTAATAACTGGCGCGCCGAATTCCGGCAAATCCTCGCTCCTTAACGCCCTGCTGGGCTTCGACCGGGCGCTGGTCTCGCGGGAGTCCGGCACCACACGCGACACGCTGGAGGCCGAATTGGAGCTGGACGGTTTCTCCGTGCTCTTCACCGACACCGCCGGGATAAACGCCAGGCCCGCCTCTCCGCTGGAGCTGGCCGGCATAGCGCGGGCTTCGGAAGCCATCGGCCGCGCCGACGCCGTGGTGCTGGTACTCGACGGCGCCATAAAGGAAACCCCCAGCGACCGCAGGGCGGAAAGAGAGGCGCTGAAGCTGGCGCCCGGCGCGCGCCTCATCCGCGTGGTCAACAAGGCCGACCTGCCGCTCAAACCAGGACGGCAGAAGCCCGGCTCGTTCAAAGTTTCGGCGAAGACCGGGGAAGGCCTGGGCAGGCTGAAGGCCGCGCTGATAGCGCGGCAGAAAAAGACCTTCAGCGACGGGGCCCAGGCGGTGGTGACTTCCTCCAGGCATTTCGCCGCCCTGTCCGCGGCCGCGCGGGAGCTGGGCGCCCTCGGCCCCCTGCTCCGGCGCCGCGATTTCCCGGCCGAGTTGGCGGCGGAGCGGCTGCGCGCCGCCCTGGACTCCCTGGCGGCCATTCTCGGCGAGACCGCGCCGGAGGAAGTGCTGGCCGGCATCTTCGGCAGTTTCTGCGTGGGCAAATGATGACAAACCTCTTTCCTTTCCGACTCCTGTTCCGCCCTGGCGCGGCCTTCGAAGACCTGGCGGCCGGGCGCGTCGGCTGGGCCTGGCCCGCGGCCCTCTGGGCGCTGGGCACCCTCTCTTCCGCCGCGCTGCTGGCCTGGGCGCCGCGGGATTTCCTGGCGGCCACCGCGGCTGGCCTGCCGCCGCCCGACGGCGGGTTCGCCTCCTACGCCCTGCAGGGGCTGGCCGGCGGGCTGCTTTTCTCGGTCTTCTCCTGCGCCCTGCTGGCCGGCTTCTCCCGCCTGCTCGCCGGCGGCCGCCTGATGCTGCGCGTGCCGCTCCCCGCCGGGGCCGCGGCGCTCTACGCCCTTGCCTTCCTGGCGCTGCGCGCCGCGCCGGCCTTCAAACCCGCCGGCTGGCTGCTGCTGCTCGCCGTCATTTTCCTGGCCGCCCTGGGCGCTTACCTGCAGCGCGCCGTCTATCCCGCCCTGCTGAAGGTGTTCCTGGCCCTCTCCGTTTTCGCCCTCGCGTCCGACCTGCTGGGGCTCCTGGCCCTGGCGGCCGGATCGCCCGACGCCTACAAGGTTGTTGAATACGCCGTGTCAGCCGCGTCGCTGCTGTGGCTGGTGCGCGCCGTGGCGGCGGTCACCGGCCTTTCCGCCGCCCGGAGCGCGGCGGCGGCCGTGCCCGCCCTGCTCGGGGCGGCGGCCTTCGCTTTTTCGCTATTGACGCTGGGGCTGCTGAGCCCGGAGGTTTTCCAGCTGCTGCTGATGATGTGACATGAACGTTTACGACTGCCCTGACGAATTCGACGTGCTGGTGGTGGGCGGCGGCCACGCCGGCTGCGAGGCCGCCCTGGCCTCGGCGCGCCTGGGCGCGCGCACCCTGCTGCTGACGCAGGACCTGGACACCATCGCCCAGATGTCCTGCAACCCGTCAATCGGGGGGGTGGGCAAAGGCCAGCTCGTGCGGGAAATAGACGCCCTGGGGGGAGAAATGGGCAAAGCCGCGGACGCGGCCATGCTGAGTTCGCACATGCTCAACACCTCCAAGGGCGCGGCCGTGCGCTCGCCGCGGGCGCAGTGCGACAAGAAACTTTACCAGGCCGCCATGAAGCTGGCCCTCGAGAAGCAGCCCTGCCTCGCCGTGGTCCAGGACGAGGCCGCGGCGGTGCTCACCAAGAACGCAAAGGCCTGCGGGATGCTCACCGCGCGCAACACCCGCTATCGGGCCAAGTCCGTGGTGCTGACAGCCGGCACCTTCCTGCGCGGCCTCATCCACATCGGCCTCGACACTTTCCGCGGCGGCAGGTACAACCACCCGCCCAGCGACCTGCTCTCGAAGAACCTGCAGTCGCTCGGCTTCAAACTGGGCCGCCTGAAGACCGGCACCCCGATGCGCCTGCACGCGCGCGGCATAGATTTCACGCGCTGCGAGCGCCAGGCGCCCGACGCGCCGCCTGTGCCGTTCTCGCATTTCACCGCCAGGATAACCAACCCGCAGCTCCCCTGCTGGATAACCCGCACTTCGGAGCGCACGGCCGCCGTCATCCGGGCGGGGCTGCACCGCTCGCCGCTCTACAGCGGCAAGATCAGCTCCGCCGGCCCGCGCTACTGCCCGTCGATAGAGGACAAGGTGGTGAAGTTCCCGCACCACGGGGCGCATCACCTGTTCCTGGAACCGGAGGGCTACGGCACCGAGGAATACTACGTGAACGGCCTCTCCACCAGCCTGCCCGAGGAAACGCAGCGGGAGATAGTCCGCTCCGTGCCCGGCCTGGAAAAGGCCGAGATCATGCGGGCCGGCTACGCCATAGAGTACGATTACGCCGATCCCTCGCAGCTGGACTACACGCTGGAAACCCGCGTAGTGCCGGGGCTCTTCCTGGCCGGACAGGTGAACGGCACCACCGGCTACGAGGAGGCCGCCGGCCAGGGGCTGGTGGCCGGCCTGAACGCCGCGCTGAAGGCGCTGGGCCGCGAGCCGCTCATACTGCGCCGTGACGAGGCCTACATAGGCGTCATGATAGACGACCTGGTCTCCAAGGGCGTGGACGAACCTTACCGGATGTTCACCTCGCGGGCGGAATACCGCCTGCTGCTCCGGCAGGACAACGCCGACCTGCGCCTGGCGCCCCGCGGTTTCGCGCTGGGCCTGCTGCCCGCTGCGCTTAAAAAGAATTTCGACGCGTACCGCCTGGCAGTGGACGCCCTGCAGGCGGGTAAGAAGCCCAAAGCCCTCCCGAAAGGCCCCTGGAAACTGGCGAAGGCGCGCTACACCGCGGCCACGGAAAAAACCTACGCCATGTACATCGAGCGCAACCGCCGCCAGGCGGAGAAGCTCAAGAAGTTCGAACACCTGGCCATCCCGGGTGATTTCGACTACCGGGCCGCCAGGGCGCTGCCCAACGAGGCGCGCCACAAGCTGGAGGCGCGCCGGCCCCTGACCCTGGCCCAGGCCGGCCGGATCCCCGGCGTGACGCCGGCGGACGTGCAACTTCTGTGGGTGCTGCTCGGCAAGGGCAGGAAGGCGGGAAAGAACCATGACTGAAGCCGTGAAGGAAACCCTGAAGACGTGGAACCTGGAGCTCGGCGAAGAAAGCCTGCGGAAGCTGGAAGCGTTCTGCGCCGCGCTTAAAGAAAAGAACGCGGTGCAGAACCTCGTCTCCCGCAAGGACGAGCCGCAGCTCTGGGAGCGCCATATCCTGGACTCGCTGGCCGCGGCGCCGCTGCTGCGCCGCCTGCTGCGGCCGGGCGCGAAGGTGGCCGACGCCGGCTCCGGCGCCGGCTTTCCCGGCCTGGCCCTGGCCGCGGCGCTGGTCGAATTCGATTTCCAGCTGCTGGATTCTCGCGTAAGACGCTGCGATTTCCTGAAAGAGGCCGCGGCCGCCATGGGCGCTGCCAACGTCCAGGTCTTCAACCGGCGGGTAGGCGAGGGGGGGCCAGGTTCGGAGCAACGCTACGCCGCCGTGACCGAAAGGGCCATGGGACAACTTGAAAACATCCTGCCTCAATGCTTAAATATACTGGCTGAAGGCGGGGTCTTCCTCGCCTGGCAGAGTTCGGCCCAGTTGGCGGCCGACCGCCCGGCCGTGGACGCCGCCATGAAAAAGGCCCGCGCGGTAATAGCGGAGACAATAAATTACCGTCTCCCCGGCGAGACCGAAGACCGCCACATCCTGGTCTTCAAGAAAGTCAGGAAGTAAAGCGAAGCGGATCTATAGGGGCGGGCGGGGCATTGCTCCGCGAACCCGTTGGGGAGGTGAGGCCCGCTTTAGAGCGAAGCATAATTATGCTTCGCGCCCGGGCCGCAAGGGCGGAGGCAATTTCCCCGCAAGAGAAATTGCCGAGCAGGGGTCGCGCAAAACCGCTATGCGGTTTATGCGTGATGGCCCCGCCGTAATTTCCCCGGGCGGGGGGGAACCGCGCAACGGTTCCCTCTTCCAGGGTGAGAGGGGCAATGCCCCGTCCGCCCTAGCGGGAAGCGCGAGGGTAGCGGGACAACTACCCGCCCGGCCCAGGAGAAAAGGAACTATGCACATACTCAACTACTACTTCACGCCGTTCGCCGTAATACTCATCCTCTTCGCCATCTTCTTCTCCCAGCCGGAGCGCGAAGTCACCTACATGTCCTTCGCCATCCTCGCCGCCGCCTTCGTGGCCAACTTCTGGCTCGGCAAGAACACCTACCGCTTCCTCCAGTGGAGCCGCCACATCCGGGCGCTCACCGTCTGGCTCAACCTCGCCGTCAGCGCGGCCCTGTTCTACCTCCTGTCCGCCTACTGGGCCCCGATGTGGCTGCTCTTCCTCACCGCCCCCGCCGCCAGCGCGATGTACATGAAGAAATGGCAGGTCGGGCTGATCTCCCTGGTGGCCGCCGGGCTCATGATAGGGCTCTACTACGCGCGCAGCGTGGCCTTCGGCGACGGCGGCGGCATGGGCGCCCAGCTCTGGGGCATGGCCGCCACGCAGGCGGTGTTCATAGTTTTCTTCTCCATGTTCACGGCCTCGATGGCCGAGATGATAGTAAAAGTACGCGACTCGATGCGGTGAACCGAAGCCGGCGGGCGGCCGGCCAACGATGGACATACTTTCCAAACTGCGGGTATTGTTCTGGGGCCTCGTCATAGGGCTCTGGGGCCTGTTCATGTACCAGTACATGAACGAGGACATGTCCGCGCTGAAGAGCTTCAGGATAGGCCAGAACCCTTTCTCCGCCCCGCCGTCGCCCGCGGCCGTGCTCAAACGCAACCTGGCCAACCCGCAGCTGCCCACCCAGCCCGCCCACAACCGGGAGGCGGCGCCACAGCGGCCGGCGCAGAGCTCCCTGACCCTCGTGCGCCCCGGCGCCGACATCAAGGAAGTCGCCTCCTCCGGCATGATGCCGGAACATTCGCAGGAAGAGAAGACCCTCTTCTCCCCGCCGCCGAAGGGGGAAGAACGCCGCCCCGACGCGCCCGAAGGGTTCGCCGTAAAGGAGACCCGCCATTTCGTCCTGTACGAGGAAGGCGCCCAGGTCTCGCCGGAACTGGAAGAGACCGTGGAGGCCCTGCACGGCAACATCATGCTGGACCTGGTGGCCTTCTCGCCGTGGGCGCGCGAAAAGAAGGTCTATATCTTCTACGCGCAGAACCAGGACACCTACCGGCGCATCACCGGGCGGCCGGCCTGGTCCGGCGGCGCGGCCTCGCTCTCCGAGCGCAAGATCTACGTTTACAAGAGCGACGAGGCCTGGGGCATCCTCGCGCATGAACTGACCCACATCTATTTCGACAGCTTTTTCCCGGCCTCCAGCCCGAGCCCGCTCTGGCTCAGCGAAGGCGTGGCGACCTACATACAGGCGGAACGCGGCTTTTCTACCCCCGTCTGGCTCTCCCAGAACCTGGCGCTGCTGCAGGGGGGAAGCGGCTTCAAGCTGGCCGACCTGGTGCGCATAGAGAACCTGCAGGGCGCGGACGAGGAGAACGTGCGCCTGTGGTACGCGCAGTGCTACAGCGTGGTCCGCTTCCTGATGCGCCTCAAAGCCGGCGACGCTTTCTACGTTTTCTGCAGGAACCTGCGCGACGGCAGGCCCGCCGCGCAATCCCTCTACCAGGCCTACGGCATGCCGTACAACAAGCTCTCGTCCCTCGAGTACGCCTGGCGCTACGACCTCAAGACCGGCAAGATCTCTGGCGTAAGCCGCTGATCTTACTGCCTTATACATTCCTATACTATACACGGGGTTGACGAAAATCAACCCCGTTTTTGGTCTGTCCCCTCCTCTCCCTGCCTCTAAAAAATAACGCAACTACAACGCTTTTTTGCCCAGGGTATTGACAAGGGGGGGGTGTTGCTGTATACTTTCATTCCAAAGTGGTGGAAAGTGGTGGACAATGTTTTAATGTGGCGAATAATGTAGTAAACTAGCTGAAAGATATGAGCTCACTCTACGGCGAATACGAATATGTGATAGACGCGAAAAGCCGCGTCTTCATACCTTCGCGCTTTCGCGACGAGCTGCACAAAGAGGACAAGAACTATTTAATGCTGAGCGTGGGCCTGGACGGCTGCCTGTACATCTTCCTGCCGTCGAAGTGGGAAGAGCTGCTCGCCGGCAACATGCAGGTCTTCAAGTCCGAGAACAAAGAAGAGGAGCGCGCGTTCAAACGCTTCTTCTTCGGCAACGCGTGCGAAGCGGAGCTGGACGACCAGGGCCGCATACTGATACCGCACAACCAGAAGATTTACGCCTCGCTGAAGAAAGACGTACTGATAAGGGGCGTGGGGAACAAGGCTGAAATATGGGATGCGCAGGTTTGGTCGAAATACAAGAAAGACGTAATCGAACCTTCTCTCGGGAAGTTCGGCAAGATCCTGGACATATGACGGAACCTCAGTACACGCACGTTTCCGTCCTGGCCGACGAAACGGTGGATCTGCTGATAACGGAGAAGAAGGGGACCTACGTCGACGCTACGCTGGGCATGGGCGGCCATACCGCCCGGCTGCTCGCGGCCCTGCCGCAGGAAGCCAACGTGCTCGGCATAGACTGGGACCCGGAGATGGCCGGCGTGGCCGCCCGCAACCTGGCGCCGTTCGGGGAGCGCGTAAAGATAGCGCAGGGGAATTTCGCAAATATCGACGAGATCGTGGCCCGCGAGGGCATCCGCTCGCTGTCGGGCGCGCTGTTCGACCTGGGCATCTCCTCGCTGCATTTCGACAAGCCCTCCCGCGGCTTCAGCCTCAAGCACGACGGCCCGCTGGACATGCGCATCAACCCGGACAACCCGCTGACCGCCTACACGATCATCAACCAGTGGCCTTACGAGCAGATAGAGCACCTCATCCGCGTCTGCGGCGAGCGCCATTCCGGCCGCATCACCCGCGCGGTTCTTGAGGCCCGCCGCGTGAAGCCGCTGGAGACCACCGCGGAACTGGCCGCGCTGATAGCGAAGGTGGCCCCGGCGCGGGGGGAGAAGATCCACCCGGCCACCAAGACCTTCCTGGCGCTGCGCGTGGCCGTGAATTACGAGTTCGACAACCTCACGCGCGGCATCCAGAAGATCATGCCGCTGCTCAAGCCCGGCGCCCGCATGGGCATCATAACCTTTCATTCACTGGAAGACCGCATCGTGAAAGAGACGTTCCGCATCATGGCCAAGATGGGCGGATGGGAGCTTGTGACGCGGAAGCCTGTGAAGCCCTCGGAAGCGGAAGTGCTCACCAACAAGAGGGCCCGCAGCGCGAAGCTGAGAGTGATAGAAAAACTGTAGCGCGGTCTAAGGAGGCGTTATGTATCCTGAAAACATCCTTAAAGCAGGCGCGAAGTTCAATAAGCTGCTCTCGGGCAAGGTCAGCAGGGCGAAGTTCAACGGGCTGAAAGCGGCCGCGTGTCCCACGAAGATATTCTACCTGTGGGAGAAGCACGGCATAAAGCGCATAGAGCTGTTCAGCATGGAATAAGCGGCTATCCGCTATAAGGCAACTTTGGCCGCCCCAGAACTCCGTTCCCGGCGCGGCAGGACAATAGGATAGATATGCTAAAAAAGACAAGGAACCTCAGGTTGGCGGCGCTCGGCGCCCTCTGCGCGGCGGCGTTCCTGTTCGCGTGGGAGAACGTCCAGGCGGTGAAGCTCGGCTACAACATCGAGAAGCTCCGCCGCGAGATCAAGGACCTGGAAAGCGCCAACACCTACCTGAAGAAGGAAATACAGGTTTCCCTGTCGCCGGAAAGACTGGAGGCCGAGGCGGCGAAGCTCGGCATGGTCTATCCGGAGCCCGGCGCCGTGGTAATGCTGGACGGCGTGCCGGCGGTAAAGAAAGAAGGCCGCGGTTGGCTCGCGAAGCTGCTGCGTCTCAACAAGGCTTCCTAGCCCGACCCCGCCGCCTTCTCGGCCCGAGGGCCAGGGGTGGAAATGGCGGAAATAAAGAACTTCAGAGAGATGTTCGACAGGATCCCCGTCTTCGGGGGCCACGGCTTCGCAGCAGCGGCAGCCGCCCATGATAGCCAAAACCTTAAAAACAAGAATCACCGCATGCGCCTCGCTGGCCGTTCTTCCGGCTTTGATGATTGGGGCGCGTCTGTTCTGGCTGCAGACCGTCAGGCACGAAAATCTTTCAGAGACTGCCTCTAAGGAATTCAACAGGACGGTCTCCGAGATCGGTCCGAGGGGCCGCGTCTTCGACGCCGGCGGGGAACTGCTGGCGGAATCCATAACCGCCTGGCACGTCTCCCTGATGAAAAAGGAGCTGGCGGCCGCGGCGAAGGCCAAAAAGGACCCCGGCTACCCGGACCGGGCCGTAGCCGCCCTCTCCAAAACCCTGGCCCTGCCCGCCTCCTTCCGCGAAAAATACCGCAAAGCCAGGAACTTCGTCCCGGTCAAGAAAGACCTGGGCCGGGACGCCTACGAGGCGGTAAAGGCCCTGAACCTCAAAGGCGTGGTGCTGGAACCCGTGCAGAACCGCTACTACCCGTCGGGAGACCTCGCCCGCAACCTCATAGGGGTCACGCGGCAGGACAAGGGCCTCACCGGCCTGGAGCTGCTCTACGACAAGGTGCTCACCGGGCACGTCAGCAAGCGGGAGATAGTCCGCGACGCGGCGGGCCGCGTGATCTTCCAGGACAAGTTGCAAAAGGATTCCAGGCCGCGCGACCTGCACCTGACCCTCGACAAGAACATCCAGTATTTCGCCCAGGAGGCCATAAGGAAGTCGGTGGAGAAGACCCGGGCGGAACTGGGGATGGCGCTGGTGCAGGACCCGCAGAGCGGCAGGATCCTCGCCATGGCCACCTGGCCCCGCGACCTGGAGAAGATCCAGCCGGTGGAATGGGTCTACGAGCCCGGCTCCACTTTCAAATCCATAACGCTCGCCGCCGCGCTGGAGACCAAGACCGTCGGAGAACTGGACACTTTCTACTGCGAGAACGGGGCCTGGGCCTTCAACAGCCGGATCACCCTCCACGACCATGAACCGGAGAAGACCCTGACGCTAGCCCAGGTGATAGAGCGCTCCTCCAATATCGGCACCGCCAAGATAGGCCTGAAGATGGGCGTCAAGGACTTCTACCTCTACGCCAAGGCCTTCGGCTACGGCGCCAGGTCCGGCCTGGGCTTCGCCGGGGAATCGGCCGGCCTGCTGCGCCCGCTCGAGCGCTTCAAACAGATAGACCTGGCCGTGGGCTCTTACGGACACGGCCTCGCCGCCACCCCGCTGCAGGTGCTCAATTCCTACTCCGCGCTCGCCAACGGCGGCCGGCTCTTCGAGCCGCGCCTGGTGGAGCGCGTGACCGAATTCGAAGGGGAAGAGGTGTTCCGCAACGAGCCGGCGGTGATCCGCCAGGCCATCTCGCCCGGCGTGGCCGGCCGGGTCAAGGCCATCCTGCGCGGCGTGGTGGAAAAGGGCACCGGCAAGAACGCCGCCGTCCCCGGCTACTCCATAGCCGGCAAGACCGGCACCTCCAAGAAGATAGACCCGCGCACCGGCAAATACCTGACCGGCAAGAACGTGGCGTCCTTCGCAGGCTTCTTCCCGGTGCCGGAGCCGCGCTACACCATCCTCGTGGTGCTGGACAATCCCAAAGGCCTGACCTACGGCGGCGAGACCGCGGCCCCCGCCTTCCGGGAGATCGCCAAGAAGATCATCACGCTCAAGGGCATAAAGCCCGACGCCCCGGTGACCCAGAAGAAGGACGCCCCGGCGCACGTGTCCGACTGACCTAAAATTTTCTATCATCTAACAATGAGACTTTCGCTGCTGCTGGGCCGGCTCCCCGGGGGCCCCGACCCGGAGATCTCCGCCATAATCAACGATTCCCGCCTGGCCGCGCCCGGCGCCCTTTTCTTCGCCATGCCGGGCAGCCGCACCAGCGGGGAGAATTTCATCCGCCAGGCCCTGGAAAAAGGCGCCGCCGCCGTGGTCTCCGGCGCCGAAGTTCCCGGCGGCCTGCGCGAGGCTTTCCCCGCGGCGGCTTTCGTAGCCGCCGGCGACCTCCAGCGCCTGCTTTCCTCCGCGGCCGCGGCCTTTTACGGGCGCCCGTCGGAAAAGCTCAAGGTCTTCGGTATTACCGGCACCAAGGGCAAAACCACCACGGCCTACCTGCTGGAAAGCATCCTGGCGCGGGCCGGCGCCGTGCCCGGCGTGGTGGGCACCATAGATTACCGGGTAGGCGGGCGGGTGCTGGCCCAGGCGGCCAACACCACGCCGTTCGCCCATACCCTCCAGGAACTCCTCTCCAAAATGGTCCTGGCCGGCGCCAAGGCCGCCGTTATGGAAGTCTCTTCCCACGCGCTGGCCCTCGGCCGCACCGAGGACGTGGCTTTCGACGTGGCCGCCTTCACCAACCTGCAGAGCGACCACCTGGACTTCCACGGGGACAGGGAAAGCTATTTCAAGGCCAAGGCCCGCATCTTCGACCTCCTGGCGGGCTCGCCGAAGCCGGCCAGGGCCGCCGTGGTGAACGCCGACGACGAAAAAGCGCCCGACCTGCTTAAAGGGATGCCCGCCGGGGTAAGGACCTTCACTTTCGCCATCGACGCCGCGGCTGATCTGCGGGCCGAGGGCCTGGACCTGCGGGCGGACCGGGCCGCCTTCA
The DNA here is from genome assembly GCA_001799635.1 of Elusimicrobia bacterium GWA2_62_23. GTDB lineage: Bacteria > Elusimicrobiota > Elusimicrobia > Elusimicrobiales > UBA9959 > UBA9959. Next base: position 4,414 of record MGTV01000022.1, on the reverse strand, counting down.
CGCTGGCCGCCTCGGGCCGGCGGCTGCCGGTGCGGCTCAACCTCCTCGGACGGCACAACGTCTATAACGCGCTGGCCGCCATGGCCTCGGCCTTCGCCGGCGGCCTTACGCTGGAGCAGGCCGCCGAAGGGGCGCAGGCCCTGCTCAACGTCCCGGGCCGGTTGCAGCGGGTGGACCTGGGGCAGGACTATACCGTTTTCGTGGACTACGCCCACACGGCCGCCGCCCTGGAGAGCGTGCTGGGCAACCTAAAACTGCTGCCGCACGGGCGGATCATAACCGTTTTCGGCTGCGGCGGCGACCGCGACCGCACCAAACGGGCCCCTATGGGGCGGACGGTCTGTGCGCTCAGCGACCACGCCATAGTCACCAGCGACAATCCCCGCGGCGAGGATCCCGAGCGGATCTTCTCCGACATAGAGGCGGGGATAAAGGGACAGTTCTCCAACTACGAACTGCTGCCGGACAGGAAAGAAGCCATCACCCGGGCCGTCGGACTGGCGCGGCGCGGCGACATAGTGCTCATCGCCGGCAAAGGGCATGAGACCTACCAGATACTCAAGGACAGGACCGTACATTTCAGCGACGCCGAGGCCGCGGCCGAGGCGATAAAGGAAAAACGATGAAGCTCGGCATAGACCTGGGAACGCTGGCGAAGGCCGCCGGCGGAAAAATAATCAAGGGCGAGCCCGCCGCTCCCTTCGACTCTTTCACCACCGACACCCGCAAGCTCGGGGCGGGGGATTTCTTCTGGGCGCTGAAAGGCGCCGCGCACGACGCGCACGACTTCCTGCCGCAGACCCTGCCGCTGGGCGCGGGCGGCTGGCTGGTGCGCGAGGACGCCGTAGCCGGCCTCGGGGAGCTGCCGCGCGCCGTGGTCGCAGTGCCGGATACCCTCAAAGCCCTGCAGGCCCTGGCCGCTTGGCACCGCCGCCGCTTCAGCATACCCATCACCGCCATCACCGGCTCCAACGGCAAGAGCACCGCCAAGGAAATGCTCAGGAGCATCTTCGCCGCCGCCGGCGAGACCTGTTCCAACGCCGGCAACCTCAACAACCAGTTCGGCCTGCCGCTGTCGCTGCTGGAACTGGGCCCGCGGCACAAGTTCGGCGTTTTCGAACTCGGCGCCTCGCGCCGGGGGGACATCAGGGAGATCGGCGACGTGGCCCGCCCCACCTGCGGCGTCATAACCAACGTGGGGCCGTCCCACCTTGAGTATTTCGGCGACATGGAGACCATCTTCGAGACCAAGACCGAGCTGGCCGGCTGCCTCGCGGAAGAGGGGACCCTCGTCTACAACTACGACGACCAGTACCTCTCGCGCCTCAACGGCAGAAAGATGAAGAAACTGTCCTTCGGCCGCAGCCCCGACGCGGACCTGCGCATCCTCGAGGGGGACAAACTGCGCCTCGAATACGACAACGGCGTGGTGGACATAGCCCTGCCTTTCGCCGGTGGGCACAATTTCTACAACGCCGCCGCGGCCGCCGGCGCCGCGCTGGCCTCCGGCCTCAACTTCGCCCCTATCCGCAAAGGCCTGGAGCATTACACCCCGCCGCCCATGCGCCTGCAGGAACTTAAGTTCGGCGGGGCCACCGTGATCCTGGACGCCTACAACGCCAACCCGCAGAGCATGGCCTCGGCCCTGAAAGCCGTGGCCTGCCGCGAGAAACCCATCTACCTGATGCTCGGCGACATGAAGGAACTCGGCCAACACTCGGCCCACTACCACACCGACCTGGGCGCGGCCCTGGCCCACGTCGGGGCGGAAAAGATCTTCCTCGCCGGGCCTGAAATGCGCCCGGCCGTGGACGCCTGCCTGCGCGCCGGGCGCAAGCACGTGGACTACGCCGAGACCCTGGACGGCTGGCTGCAGGAGGCCCGCGCCCTCATCCGCGCCGGCAAGGGCACTTTCCTTATCAAGGCCTCGCGCTCCATGAAGTTCGAACGCATAGTGGAAGGACTATAACGGGACCGACTAAAAGCAGAAGGCCGCCGGGGAAACCCGGCGGCCTTTTTTTGAGGCGTCCGCGGCGCTACTTTTTAGAGTCCACCACGGCTTTCACCAGTTCGTCCCAGTAGGTGTCCCTGGAGAAGGTGAGGTATTCGTACTTGGGCTTATAGTTAAGGTAGAAGACGGGGAAATACGCCGAGATGCCGTTGGCGTCCCTGGACTTGTAACCCACGGCGTCGTTGCGGGCCACGAATTTCTCCGAGAGAAAAATTATCACTTCCCTCGCCGCTTCCTTTACCGCCGGGGTGGGGGAATTGTCGAAGTAAAGTTTCATGAGCTGGTACAGGTCGCGCGCGTCCTCGTCTTCGAAGGAGCGCAGCCCCCATTTCTTCTCGTGGTAGAGTTTCATATCCTCCGGGGAGGCCGCCACCAGGCGGGCGAACTTGTCCATTTTCTTCGCCAGCTCGCCGGCCAGCGCCGGGCGGACTATGGACATGGTCACCGACTGTTTCTGCGCCCCGTAGAACTCGGAAAAGCCGGTCATCACGGCCTGCGAGGCGGCAAAAGCGTCGCCGGGCCTGGCCGCCAGGGCCTTGAGAAAAGCCTCGTAGTTCCAGCCGCTGCCCGGCGTGGTCTCCTGCGAGCCCACCACGTACTCGGCGGAGGCCCGCAGGTCGTACACCACTTCCATGGTCTGCATCAGGCAGGCGTCGGAGGCGTAAACGTTCACGCCGCCGCCGGCCTTTATGGCCTGGGCCAGTTCCGCGGGTGAAATGTGATTGCCCGAGGGATCGTCGTAGGCAATGCCCTTGTTCCCGGGAGGGGGCTTAACTCCGCGCCAGCCGCTGCCGTGGCCGCCCACCACTAAAAGGTATTTTTTCGCCGGGTAATTGGCCTTGCCCCAGGCGATGAACTCGGCCAGGTGCCGCCAGTCGCCCATGTCCGCGTCGGGGAAATGCGCCAGGACGGGGGAATTTATCATCGCGGGGTCGGCGTCCTTTACCATCAGGAAGCGGCGTGAACCGGTCCAGTCGGCCTGCGGCGGCGGCTTGGGAGCCGGCGCGAAAGGGTTGAAGGGCGGGTCGCACTTGATGCGGCCCATCTCCACCACCACGTTCACCTTGTCCGTGGAACCGGCGGCCTCCATCTCGTTGACGTCGTTGATGGCCTCCAGCCCCAGGTTATTGCGGGCGCTGACGTAAATGAGCACGGTCCATTCCTTCGGCGCGGGCCGGCCGGGGGAGGGCACGGCAGGAGGCTGCAGGGCGGAAATGTCTCCGAGCTGTCCTAAGGCCGGCGGAAGTTCGGCGCGGGCGGCGAGGGGGCACAGCAAAAGCAGGGACGCGATGACGCGGTTTATCATTACCTAAATTATACTCCCGCGCAGCGCCGGGCGCATGAGTCCTACGGCCCCCGCGGGCCCGGGCCCTTTGGGGAGGCGCGGCGGCCGGGAAATTCATATAATCTACCCGTACCCATGAACCGCAAGTTTATCCTGGCAGTTTTAGTGGCCGCGTCGGCTTTCGCCGCCGGCCCGGCCCCGGCGCAGACCGGCAAGACCGCCCTGCTGACCAACGAGCGGCTCATCACCCTGCTGCAGAACGGGGCGAGCGAAACCACCATTCTTTCCCTGATAGAAAGATTTCCCGACAGCCTGGACAGCGGCCCCGACGCCCTGGTGCGCCTGCGCGAGGCCGGGGCCAGCAACGAGGTGCTGCTGGCCGTGCGGCGCAAGGCGCTGACGCAGACCCCGGCCGCGCAGGAGCCCGGGTCCGACGAGGAGGCCGCCGAGCCGGCCGGGGACGGGGGGGACCGGGACACGCCCGGCCTTGTGCAGAAGAACGCCTACGGGGTCTCTAAAAAGCCCGGGCTGTTCGAGAACGGGGACCTGAGCCTGGGGCTCGGCTATCCCTTCCTCGGGCTCAAATACGATTTCTCCGACTACGCCCTGGAGGGCCGCTTCCTGTCCCGCAACGGGATACAGGTCTACTCGGGCCGGGGCTACTGGGATTTCTATGAGCGCAACAAGTGGACCGCCTATACCGGCCTGGAAGCCGGCTATGTCCGCTACGGCAGCGGCCGGTACGCAGGCCACGCCTACGAGCTGTCGCCCTTCCTCGGCGGCGCCTACGCCATAGACAGGAATTTTTCGGTGAGCGCGGATATTTCTCCCGCGCTGGTGTTCTTGCCAGGCGGCGGCTCCGACTTCGACATAGGCGACCTGGGCTGGTACATTAACATCGGAGTCTTCTTCCGGCTGCCCTCCATGGCGCCCAAGTCCCCGCTGGCGGCCGACGCCTCCAATACGGCGGCGATGGACACGAAGAACTCGGACAGCGAGATCTCCGCGTGGCGCCGGGCCCCGGCCGCCAAACGCAAGGCCTCCTACGAGGACCGCCTGGCCTCGGCCGACAGGTACGTCTCACAGAAGGATTATCCGGAAGCCGCCGAAGAGTACTC
>MGTV01000021.1 GCA_001799635.1 Elusimicrobia bacterium GWA2_62_23 | reverse complement strand
AGGCTATTTTAATTATGTTCTTCATTTCACACCCCCGGCCGCCGCGTTCTCGCGTGTTTCGGTTATCAGGCCGTCCTCTATGGTGTAGATCAGCTCCGCCTCGCCCACTATTTTCTGGTCATGGGTGGCGAAGATGAAAGTGGTGTCGAATTCCTTTTTCATCGCGTGCATCAGGCCAATCACCTTGTAGGCGGTGGCATGGTCCAGGTTGGCGGTTGGTTCGTCGGCTAGCACCAGCCTGGGCCGGGGCGCCAGCGCGCGCGCCACGGCCACGCGCTGCTTCTGCCCGCCGGAGAGCTGCGCCGGGTATTTATGCGCCTGGTCGGCCATGCCCACCTTGTCGAGCATCTCGGTAACGCGGCGGCGGCGCTCCTCCGGCGGCACGTTCTGCACCATGATGAGCGGATACTCCACGTTCTCGTACACGGTGAGCACGGGGATAAGGTTGAAGTTCTGGAAGATGAAACCGATATTCTCGCCGCGGAATCTGGCGGAGGTTTTCCTGTCCATGGCGCTCACCTCGGCGTCCGCCACGAACACCTTGCCCGAAGTGGGCCTGTCCAGGCAGCCTATCAGGTTAAGCAGGGTGGTCTTGCCGCTGCCGGAGGGCCCGACGAAGGAAATAAATCTTCCCGCTTCGATGGAAAGATCTATCCCTTTCAGGGCCGTCGTGGCGACTTCGCCGGTGATATAATCCTTACGTGCATTCTCGAGTTTTACCAATGACATAATGTTCCTTTAACCCTCCCGGCGTTCTTTTTCAGACACGGCCGGCAACATGGCCGCACGGGGGCGACGGACAGGCCCCGCCTTCGGCGTCAGTTTTTCGCCATCAGGACCCGAAGTTCAGGCCTTTATCATGATCAGGGCCATCTTGAACTTTTTGACGGCCTTCAGCGCGTGCGGGCGGTTGGCGGGCATGATGATGAACTCGCCGGCCTTGACCTTCACCGGCTTGCGATCTATGTGTATCTCCGCCTCGCCGTCGAGTATCTCCACCATGGCGTCGAAAGGCGCGGTATGCTCGCTCAAGCCCTGGCCCTTGTCGAACGAGAAGATGGTGACGGTGCCCACCGGCTTCTGGATGATGGTGCGGCTCACCACCGCGCCCGCGTCGTAACCCACCAGGTCCTTGGCCTTCAGGGCCCGGCCGCGCAGGTCTTCTTTCTTTTCTATTTTAGCCATAAGTTCTCCTTAATTCAGCGTCTGTCTGAAACGTTTATACGCCGCGGCGCCGCTGACCGCGGCCATCAGGACCAGCGCGGACATGTTCGACAGGAAAGCCGAGTGGTCCCCGCCCTTCAGCATTATATTGCGCAGCAGCGAAGTGAAGTAGTACAGCGGGTTCAAATACACCGCCGGCTTGAGCAGGACCGGCATGTTCTCCACCGGGTACATGATGCCGCTCATCAGCACCGCGGGGAACAGGAAGATGAAGCCGCCCATCATGGCCTGCTGCTGGTTCCTGGAGATGGTGGAGATCATGGTGCCGATGCCCACCGTGGTAACGACGAAAGCCAGCGCCGCGAAGAAAAGCTGCCAGAGTTGGCCTTTCACCGGCACGCCGAACAGCAGGAACCCGGCAGTGATGACCAGCGCCGCGTTGGCCAGCCCAAGCACCACGTAGGGGATGGTCTTGCCCAGCAGGATCTCGTGGTTTCCCAGCGGCGCGGAGACTATGGTCTCGAAGGTGCCTATTTCCCTCTCCCTGGTAAGGGACATGCTGGTCAGTATGATCGTCACCAGGCAGACTATCATGCCCATGACGCCCGGCACCATGAAGACCGGGGATTCCATTTCCGGGTTGTAGATGATGCGTACGTCGAAGCCGAAGGGCGGCGAGGCCGGCTCCAGGCCGGCGTCGGACGCCGCGTGCGAGGCGAAGATGCTCCGGGCGTAGGCCTCCACGCTGCGGGCCCTCGTCACGCTGGTGGCGTCCACCAGCAGCTGCACCCCGCCGCGGCCCCTGGCGGCGGCCCGGGCCAGCCCTTCGGCGGGGAAGACCAGCACGGCGTCGGCCTTGCCGGAAACTATGAGCCCGGCGGGGTCCGGCACTGCCACCGCGGCGGCCGGGACGAACCACCCGGAGGAGGTGAACCGGCGTGTCAGAGCGGCGGCGGCGGCATCCCCGGGAGAATATACCGCGGCCAGCTTGATGTTCTTTATCTCGCTGGAGAGCGCCAGGCCGAAGACGGCCATCTGGATCATCGGCATGACGAAAAGGATGAGCTTCATGCGAGGGTCCCGCAGGGCCTGGGCGAATTCTTTCCGGATAAAAGCCTTCAGCGTGCGTTTCATGGTTCCAGGTCCGTCTTGAAACGTTTAAAGGCCGCGGTAAGCAGAACGGCGCTCAGCACCGCCAGGGCCAGCAGCGGCACGGCCAGGTCGGCCGCGCCTGCGCCGCGTATGGTTATGCCGCGCACCATCTCCATGAACCAGCGCGGCGACAGGATTATGGTGAAATACCTGAAGAACACGGGCATGCTCTCTATCGGGAAAATGAAGCCGGACAGCAGCAGCGAGGGCAGCAGCCCGCTTATCATGGAGAGCTGCATGGCCAGCTGCTGCTGGCGCGTCACTACCGAGATCACTATCCCCTGCGACAGCGCGGCCACGATATACAGCAGCGTCCCCCCCAGCAGCAGCAGCAGGTTGCCGCGGAAAGGCACGCCGAAACCGAAGCGCGCCACCAAATTGACAAAGACGACCCCCCCGAGGATCAGCACGACGTAGGGCAGGATCTTGCCGGCTATGATCTCGGCCGGCTTCAGCGGGGTGGAGAGCAGCAGTTCCATGGAGCCGTTCTCCCATTCCCGCGCCACGGTCAGCGCGGTCATCAGGATGGAGAGCAGCCCGATGATGATGACGGCGAGACCCGGGATGACGAACCAGCGGCTGTTGAGCTCCGGGTTGTACATGTACCGGGACTTGAGCGGCACCGGGTCGGGCGGCAGCTCGCCGTGGAACTTGCGCAGCGCCGCCGCGCTTATGCCGGGCAGGTAGCCAAGCATGGCCATGGCCTTGGAATTATCAGTGCCGTCCGCCACGAACTGGACCCGCGCCGCTGCGCCGCGGCCGACTTCGCGCCCGAAACCGCGCTCCACCAGCAGGGCGGCCGCGAACCTGTCGGAATCCAGTCCGGCCACGGCTCCGGAGGGGCTGGAGGCTGGCGAAGGGAGGAAATAGCCCGAACTCTCGAAGACCGAGACCAGCTGGCGCGAAACGCGGGAATTGTCCCTGTCGTAGACGGCGAGCTTCAGGTTCTTCACGTCAAAATCGATGGCGAAGCCGAAGAACACCACCAGCAACACCGGCAGGCCCAGTACCAGCACGAGGACGAACGGGTCGCGCAGGATGTGCATGACCTCCTTGCGGGCCACGGCCGCGGCGCGGTGAATATCGAAGCCCGTCATCTTTCCGCCCCCTCCACCAGCCGTATAAATACGTCCTCCAGCGACGGCGGTATAGGGTGCGCCAGCGCGCCGGCAGGCAGGCCCGCCAGGGCGGCCTTCATGGCGCCCGCATCCGAGAAAGCCGCATGCCAGCGCATGCCGTGAGGTGACAGCTCCAACAGGCCGGGAGCGGCCCGCAGCCCGACTATGAAGCCGGCCGGGGCGGGGCCGTTGAAGTCCAGCTCGGTCATCGGGCCGGGGAAAGCGGAGGTTTTAAGTTCGCCGGGAGAGCCGAGGGCTATGAGTTTACCGGTGCGCATCAGCGCTATGCGGCCGCACTGTTCCGCTTCGTCCATGTAATGAGTGGTGACTATCACCGTCTTGCCCAGCGCCGTCACCTTGCGGATCAGCGCCCAGAAGCGGGCGCGGGAAGCGGGCGAAACCCCCGAGGTCGGCTCGTCGAGGAAGACGATCTCCGGGTCGTGCAGCATGGCCACGGCCAGAGAAAGTTCCTGCTTTACGCCGCCGGGCAGGGACGCGACCAGCGTGGAAAGCGGCCTGTCGAAGGCTATCAGGTCGAAAAGTTCCTTACGCCGGTCCCGCGCGAAAGCCGGCTCCAGTTTGCGCAGGCCTGCCGCGAAATCCAGGTTCTCCCCGACGGTCAGGTCGTTGTAGAGCGTGAACTTCTGCGACATGTAGCCCACTATTTTTTTGATCCCCATCCCTCCGTCTTCAAAACCCAGCCCGCCCACCAGCGCCGAGCCGGAAGTGGGGGTCAGCAGGCCGCAGAGCATGCGGATGGTAGTGGTTTTGCCAGCGCCGTTAGCGCCGAGAAAACCGAAGATCTCTCCCCGCTCCACCGTGAACGAGACGTCGTCCACGGCGGTAAAATCCCCGAACCGGATGGAGAGGCCTTTGACCTCCAGGGCGGGCCCTGTCCTCATTTAGCGCCCCCCTTTATGAAGATCTCCTCGAAACTGGCCGCGCCGGCCGCTTTCAGCACGGCGCGCGGCTCGCCGGAGGCCAGCAGCGTTCCGGCGTCCAGCAGATGCACCCGGGAGCAGCGCTCGGCCTCGTCCATGTAGGCCGTGGAAATGATTATCAGGATCTTTTTCGCCGCCTGCGAGTAGAGCAGTTCCCAAAACTCACGGCGGCTGATAGGGTCCACGCCGTTGGTGGGCTCGTCAAGCAGCAGCACGGAAGGGGACTGCAGCAGGGCGCACATCAGCCCCAGTTTCTTATACATACCGCCGGACAGCTGGCCCGCGCGGCGGTCCCGGAACTTGCCGAGCCTGGTTATCTCCAGGAGTTCGGCCGAACGGCGCGCGTAAGCGGCGGCGTCCAGCCGGTAAAGCGAGCGGAAGAATTCCAGGTGTTCGTCTACGGACAGGTCGGAGTAGAGACTGGCCTGCTGCGGCATATAGGCCAGCTGAGGGCGCAGGTCGCCGAAAGCGGCCGGCGCGCCGTCCCGGAAATAACTTATCCCGCCGGAAGAGGGCTTCAGCAGGCCGGCCAGCAGGCGCATAGTGGTGGTCTTGCCGGCGCCGTTGGAGCCTATCAGGCCGTGCAGGAGGCCGGCCGAGAGGTCCAAAGAAACCCCCTCCAGCGCCCTCACGGCGCCGAAATTCTTTTTAAGATTTTTCGTCTTTATAGAGTACCCAGCCATACATTCAACCGGTCACTTTGCTCTTCTCCGTCATTCCGGCGCAAGCCGGAATCCAGTCTTTTGTGCCCTGGGCCCCGGCTTTCGCCGGGGCGACGGGTTCCTACTCCGGGAGCTTCACTTCCACGGTCATCCCGGGCTTGAGCGTTTCGTCCGGGTTGGGGAAGGACACCTTCACCGCGAAGACCAGGCGCGTGCGCTCCTTGCGGGTCTGCACGTTCTTGGGCGTAAACTCTGCCTCGGAATAGATCACCGAGATCCGGCCGGAGAATTCCTTATCCCCCTCTTCGGGCAGATAGCCTTTCACGTCCATCCCCGTCTTCAGCCTGGCCAGCAGGTCATGCGGCACGTAGATATAGGCCCAGACCTCGGAGAGGTCGGCCACGGTGGCCAGTTTAGCGCCGGGACCCACCAGTTCCCCCTTCTCGTGATAGGCGTAAAGCAGGCGCCCGTTCACCGGGGATCTGACGGAGCACCAGTCCACCTTCAGGGCTGAATCGTCGCGCTTGTACTTCAGCCGGTCGTAATTCTCTTTCGAGACCGACCCGCCCTTGTAAAGCTCGTCCGCGCGCTTGAAATCCTCCGCGGATATGCCGGCCGCCAGGCGCAGGTCCGCGCAATCCAGGGCCGCTATTATCTGTCCCTTCTTCACTGGTTCCCCCTCGGCGGCGCCGTAGGAATCTATGACGCCGGAAATACGCGCGGAAAGGTCCGTTTCCGTGGCTTCCACGGTGCCGGCGTAGCGGAAGCCGCCGCCGGAGCGCACTTTATAAACTATCGCGCCGGCCACGGCCAGCAGCAGTATGAGCGGTATTAGTTTCTTTTTCATAAAGTTCTCCTAATCAGAAAGGCTGTCCAGCCGGGCCAGGCGCATGAGCAGTTCGGCATTGGCCGTGGCGGCGGTGGTCCTGGCCTGCAGGGCCTTGAGGTTGGCGCTTTCCACGTCCAGCCAGGTGCCGCCGCCGGCCTTGTAAGCTTCGTAGGCCAGGCGCGCGGCCTCGGCGGCGTCGTCCACCGCCTCTATATTTATGGCCTGCTCCTCGAGCAGAGCGCCGTAAGCGGCCCGGGCCTTGGCGTGCTCCGCGGAGGCGGCGCGGGCGGCTTCGTCGCGGCGCTCGGCCGCGCCCTGCGCGTTCAGGCGGCTCTCCCGCTCCCGGTCGGCCAGGCGGCCGCTTTCGAACAGGGGCAGGTTAAGCGAGAGGGAAGCGGAGTTCTGGACGAAGGAGTACAGGTTGGGGCCATTGGGATAATCCAGCGAGGACCGCGCGCCGAGCGTGAGACGCGGCAGGCGCTCCGCCTTGTAGGCGCTGGCCGCGGCCAGCGCGGCGGCGGAAGCCTCGGAGAAGGCCGCCACCGACGGCAGCGCCTTGCCCGGACCGGCTTCGGCGGCAGGCAACAGCCGCCCTATGATCTCCTCGTAAGGCTCGGCCCTAACCAGCGGGCCCGGGGCCGGTTGGTAGGCGCGGCCGGCCAGGCGGGCGTCCAGCGGCAGCCCCTCGCCCTCCGGCACGGTCACCCCCGTGGCCAGGCTGAAATCGAGCAGGGCCGCCGAAAGATCGGAGCGCGCGCGCAGCAGGTCGCGGCGCCGCGCCAGCGTCTCCTGCCTGGCCCTTATGCCGTCGAGGCGGCTGCGGGCGCCGGCTTTCACCCCCAGCTCTATGTCCTTCAACTGTGATTCCGAGAGCTGCAGGTTCTCGCCTATCAGGTAAACCTTTTCCAGCGCGAGCTGCAGGGCGAAATAGACCGTGCGCGCCTTCAGCAGGGCCTGCCGGCGGGCATGCTCCGCCTCGGCCGAGCGCCCGGCCGCCGTGCGCCTGGCGGCGTCTCGGCCGTAGCGCAGGGCGCCGGTGTCCAGCGCCCAGTAGGCGGAAGGGCCCACCGAATAATTCCAGTTATCGCCCAGCGGCCGCCCGCCGCCAAGAGCTGCCGGCATGGAGATCTCCGACACCACGTGATTGTAGCGCAGGCTGCCCTCCAGGCTGAGCCGGGGGTAGAGCAGGGAGCTCACGGCCGCGGCCGCGGCTTCGGCCGCGCCGGCGGCGAACCGGGCGCTCTTGTACTGCCCGTCGGAGGCCAGGGCGCCCTCTTCGGCCGCTTTCAAGGTGACCCGGAACTCGGCGGCTTCGGCGGCGCCGGCCAGCATGAGGAATATAAATATAAGTCTCATAAACCTATCCCCCGCAGGGCTATTTCCGCCCTTTCAGCTATCCCCGCTTCGGAAAAGAATTCCTCGCGGAGTTTCTCCAGGGAGCGCCCGCCCAGGGCTTTTACGCCGTTGCGTTCCATTACCCCGGCCATAAGCACGGGGAAGATCATCACCGGGATCATGGCCAGCATCAGGAACGGGATGGAACGTTCCTTGACCGCGCTGGCTGGGCGGCACTCTTCGGCCAGCGCCGCGATATGCCGGACATGCTCTGTAAAATTGGCGTTTACGAAGTCGAACGCCTCTTTCTTGCCGTGGGCCAGGTCGGCGAAGATCATGGGCGCGGCGCGGCGCATGCTCAGAGCGAATTTGCCAACTTCCATGAGCGCGTTCTTGAGCCTGTCGCGCGGCGTACCCGCGGCGGAAACCCCCGCCTTGAAATTTACCATAAATTCGGCATACATTTCCTTCAGGACGGCCTTAAGGAATTCTTCTTTGGAACCGAAATAATAATGGAACATACCGGTGTTCACCTTGGCCTCGCGGCAAGCCTCACGCACGCTCAGGCCGGTGATCCCCTTGGCCTGCAGCAGCTTGCGCCCGGCGGCTTTAAGTTTCAGATCTGTTCCCGAAGGCGGTCTGGACATACTCCCTCCATTGTTATACTTCTGTATAATTATACATCCGTATAACAACAAAGTCAACCCCCCTAAAAAATAGGGACAGACACCTATTTCCGTCTCCCCGGCCAGAGGCTGGAGGTTGTTCTGAAATAGGTGTCTGTCCCCAATAAAAACCGCCGGCCTTTGAGGGGCCGGCGGTTAGAACCGTTAAAGGATTCTGATTACCACTTGTCGCCGTAGCCGCCGCCGCCGCGACCACCGCGATCGCCACCGCGGCCGCCGCGGTCACCGCCGAAACCGCCGGAGCGGGGGCGGGCTTCCATGGGGCGAGCCTCGTTCACGGTCAGCTTGCGGCCGCCGAAATCGGAGCCGTTCAGCTTTTCCATGGCAGCGTTGGCTTCTTCGTCATTGGGCATCTCGACGAAGCCGAAGCCGCGGGACTGACCGGAGTACTTGTCGGTGATCAGCTTGGCGCTGGTAACCGCACCGTATCCGGAGAAAAGGGTGTTCATTTCCTCTTCGGTGGTTTTGAAGGGCAGGCCGCCCACGTATATTCTCTTGCTCATTGTACTATCCTCCTAGCTATCATTACCTGATCTCAACTCTTTCTGCTCTCTCCCAACTCTACTGCTAGTAGGATAGGCTTCAAAAACTTGAGTTCTCGGTTTCAACTACCTCTATATTATCCCATAATGGCGGGGTTAAAGCAAGGATTATGTCAGGGGGGGCTGGCGAAAACCGAAAAAAGCCTATATACTATGTGTGTTATGGAACGCGACAAGAAGAACCCCATGCTGGCGCTGGCCCTGGCCCTGCTGCTCCTGGTAGCCGGCTCCCTGCTGGCCCTGCTGGAAGTGGGCATGAGCGCCCGCGGCGCCAACCAGGTCCATTACAGCTTCAACGTCCGCGGGGCAGCGCTGGCCGCCTCTACCTACGCGGGCGACATAGGCCGCGGCGCGGCCATAGCCAAGGCCCGGACGGCCCAGGTCTTCGACAATTTCTTCGGCGGGAGCGAGGGCGCCCAGACCGCTTCGGCCGGGTCTTACTCGGCCGGGACCGGGCAGCAGGAAGGTTCCGACTCGCAGGAAGACTACACCCCCGATTCTGACGCTTTCACCAAATACTACGAGAAGCATTACGGCAAGGGCGCCGAGTCCGCCAACGCCAGCTGGAATGACGGCGGCGGCTTTGGTTTCGGCGGAGGCGGCGGGGGCGGCGGCGACAGCGCCACCTCCCAGTCAGCCCCCGGAACCGCTCGCGAGACCGCGGCGAACAAGCCCGCGGCGGAGGCTCCGTCTCAGGAACAGGGCGCCAAGGATACTCCCGCCTCTTCACTTCCCGCTTCCGGCGGCGCCGCATATTCCGCTCCTAAAAGTTCCCTCCCCCAGGCTAAAGCCTCAGGAGGGAGCGCCCTCAGTTCACCCCCTCCCCCTCTCTTCCCCGGCCAAGAGCCGGCAGCCGGCGGCGGAACCGGCGCGAAGGGCATGAAGACGGGCGGGCTGGACGGCTTCAATAACAAAGCGGGCGCGGCGGACCTGGACGGCGGCCTCGAGCGCGCGAGCGCCGGAGCCAAAAGCGATTACGGCGCCAAGATGTCCGGTGGGGCCGCCGCTACGGCCGCGGCTGGCGCGGCGGCAGGCGGAGGAGGAGGCGGCGGCGGGGCCTCGTCGCCGGTAGACGCTTCCAAGGACGGCAAGGGGGCCGCGGGCGGCAAAGACGCCAAAGCCAAAGACGCGGGAAGTTCCTCCCCTGTTTTCGGCTGGTGGAGCAGGACTGAGGACGACGACGCCTCTGCCCCTGCCGCGGCCGCGAAAGTCACCGCCTCCGCTAAAACCACCCCCGCCGCGGACACCGAACTGCTGAAGGCCGTAGTGACCGAACGGCGCAACGGGGCGGAAGCCAAGTACCTTTCGGAAGAGGACGAAAAAGCCGCTCCGGAGGAAACCCTCCTCAAATCAGGCGCCGTGGCGCTGACCGCGCCCGCGGAGGAAAAAGCCCTGAAAGAGCCGGAACCGGACCCGGAGGATTTCTCCAAGCTTTCCCCGGACCGCAAGACCGAATTAAAGAAAGAGATCCACTCCTTCCTCAAGCGGGTGGAGAACAAGTACGGCAAGATGACGGATATAGAATACACGGCCTGCAAGGAAACTCCCGATTTCTGCAAGGAGCACGGCCTGGAGCGCAGCTACCTCACCATGACCACGGCCAACAAGGCGCGCCTGGTAATGGGCGTAAAGTACGTTAAGGACCGGTGGCGCCGCTATACGGTGGATTTCAAGAAGCCCGCGGGCACCGCGGTAACCCCGGCCCCGCAACCGGACACGCCTCCTGCGGAAGAGCCTGCGGATGACGACGAGTTCGGTGAAGACGAGTTCTACGAATAGCCTGGCGGCTTATTCTCCTATATCTTCGTTCCAGAGTTCAGGGCGGGCTGTAATAAAGCCCGCCATCAGGTCTTTGCACTCCGGCAGGTCCAGGTTGACCAACTTCACGAATTTTTTAGAGTAGCTCTCCGGCCCCTTGAAGGTCCTGTTCTCCCCTATGACCACTACGGGGATCTTGTAGAGCAGGATGGCGCCCGTGCACATGCTGCAGGGCGACAGCGTGGAGTAGATGACGCAGCGCCGGTAGTCCGCGGCCTTCAGGCGGCCGGCGTTCTCCAGGCAGTCCATCTCCGCGTGCAGAATGGCCGACTTCTTCTGGACGCGGCGGTTATGCCCCCGCCCTATTATCCGCCCGTCCTTCACCAGCACGGAACCTATCGGGATGCCGCCTTCGCGCAGACCCTTGCGGGCCTCGGCCAGGGCGGCCTTCATGAATTTTAAATGCGCTTTCCCGCCTGTCACGCGGCCTTCCTCTTTTTCTTCTTGGGGAGCATCTTGCGGAAAGACCCCTTGGCCGAACCCAGCGGGGACTTCATCTCGAACGTGCCGCTCTTGCCGCTTTCGGACATCACCGCGCGGCCGTTGGCCATCAGCGAGGTAATGGAAATATTGCCGCTCTCGTCCAGGCAGAGGTCCGCCATCATGGGGATGCCTGCCTTGGCGTTGGCCGCCAGGTTGGCGGTATAGCAGGCCCCGTCGCCCTTGGGAGAGGCCATCAGGTTGCCGGTCTTTCTGGCGCCTACCGAATTCCTGGACACGTAGGAGACCTTGAGGTTCTCCCCTGAACGGCTTACCACGGCCGTGACCTTGTATTTGTCGCTGGCGCCGCTGGCCGAATTGGCCGTGGCCGTCCCGGCCCATTTCCCCAGGTAGCGCTGTATCATCTCGTCCTGCGCCCCGAGCGGCAGCAGGGCCATGGCTAACGCGATCATTTTAAGCATGTTAATATACCCTGGCCCAGATGGCCTTCAGGTATTCCCCCTCTGGATAATCCGCGGCTACCGGGTGGTCCGGTCCCGCGCCCGACTTCTTGAAGATCTGCACCCTGCGGCCGGAATTGGCCGCGGCCCCGCGCACGATGAACGAGAACTCGTCCATGGACACCATGCCGCTGCAGGAGCAGGTGACGAAAATGCCGCCTTCCTCCACCAGCGACAGCGCGAGGCGGTTGAAATCCCGGTATTTGAAGATGCCTTTCTCCCGCTCTTCGCGGTTGGCCACCAGCTTGTACGGGTCCAGCACCACCAGGCCGTAGCGGCGCTTGAGTTCCAGCATCTGGCGCATGTAGGTGAAGGCGTCGGCGCAGGCCACGTCTATCTTCACCTTGTTGATATTGGCGTTGCGCTTGCTCATCTCGCAGGCTTCCGGGTCCAGCTCCACGCAGGTCACGGCCTCGGCGCCGGCTTTGGCGCCGTAGATGCCGAACCCGCCGGTGTAGGAGCAGATGTCTATCATCTTCCTGCCCGGGGCGAAAGTGGCGGCGTACTGGCGGTTCTCGCGCTGGTCGCAGAAGAAGCCGGTCTTGTAGCCGGCCTTCAGGTCCACCTCGAACTGCACTCCGTTCTCAGTGACGCGGGTCTTGTGGGCGGGCGCGGCCTCGGGCTTTATGTTAAAACCCTCCATCTCCTGCGTGTAGGAACTGGCGCGGTGGTGGAAGGAGGCGCCGGGGAAATGTTTCTTGAAAGCGGCCTCGATGTAGGGCCACAGGCGGTACATACCCAGGGAATAGAACTCCAGGGCGATCTGGTCCTTGTACACGTCCACCGTGATACCGGGCAGGCCGTCGGCGTAGTCGTGCACCAGGCGGTAGGCGTCGCTGGTCTGCGGGATCTTCAGCACGTCGCGGCGGAAGGCCACGGCGCGGGTCACCCGGTCGTCCAGGAACTTCTCCACCAGGAACTCGTCGGGATTCTCGCGGCTGATAATGCGCAGCATGATCTGACTGCGCGGGTTATAAATGGCCACGCCGTAGGGATTGTTGTTCTTGTCGTAGACGGCCACCAGCTGGCCGGCTTCGGCCCGGTCGGCTATGTCCACCATGCGTTTGAAGGCGTTGGGCCCGGCCGGCGCGTGCGACAGTTTTACCCGGGGCAGGCCGCCGGCTCTGGAGAAGATCTTTTCAGCCATAGTTAGATTATACCTGTCAGCCTTTGAGAATGTCTATCCTCCGCCAGAGGCCGGAGCGGAACCGCAGGCCGAAGAATACGGCCAGCAGCACCATGTAGAAGGCGGCCCACGCCCAGGCGTGGATGAGTTCACCGCCGGCGCGGTGGGTGATGTACCAGATGCCCGGCACGAACAGGATCCAGGCGGCGGCGCTCCCACCCAGCATCTGGAACCGCGTGTCCCCCGCCCCGCGCAGGGCGTCGGCGAAGATCATGCCGATGGCGTCGAAGAAGACGAACACGGCCAGCACTTTCATTACCGGGCGGCTCAGGGCCAGGATCTCCGCGTACTCCGCGGAATGGCCCGAACCGAAAATATTCACGAACAGCCCCGGCACGGCCGCGAAAAGGAGGCCCAGCCCCAGCGCGTACAGGGCTGCGATCTTGACCGCGTTACCGGTTACCCGCACCGCCACGTCGGGCTTGCGCATACCTATATACTTTCCCACCAGGGTCAGCGCGGCTATCCCCATGCCTATGACGGGCATGAAAGCCAGCATATTGATGGAGGCGATGATATTGCTCGCGGCGAGGGACACCTTGTCCATGGCGCCTATTATGAAGATGAACGCGCCGAAAGAGGCGATATCGAGGAAGAAGCCGACGCCGTTGGGCGCCCCGTACTTTATCAGCCGGAGGAAGAGCCCCTTGTGCACGCCCACCAGGCGGGCGGTGCGGTAGCGCCGGCGGTTATACGGCGAGAAGATCAGGACCAGGTAGAGCGCCAGCATCAAGGCCTGCCCCGCCACCATGGCGAGGGCCGCCCCCTTTATGCCCATGGCAGGCACGGGCCCGCCGCCGAAGATCAGCAGCCAGGAGAGCAGGATGCACACCAGGTTGCCCGCCATGTTCACCGCCATGGGCACCTTGGTCTTGCCGCGACCGGTGAAGAAAGAAGAGAGGGCGGCGCTGGAGAGATAAATGATGGCGCCCGAGTTGAGGATAAGGAAATACTGCTTTTCCAGCGGCACCACCGAGGCCGCGTGGCCGGAATGCTCTATGATCCAGTAACCGGCCGGCGTAAGGAGGAGCAGCAGCAGGCCCGAGAAGAGCGAGAGCCACACGCCCTGCCAGACCGCCACGGAGACGCTCGCGGACTTGCCGCGGCCGTAATACTGGGACACGAAGGCGTTGGTATAGGAAGCCACCCCGAAGAAGAAACAGATGAAAACGAAGGACAGCAGGCCCGCCGGCACGCAGGCGGCCAGCGCGTCGGGGCTGTAGCGGGCCAGGAACAGGCGGTTGATGAACTGCATCACTGTGGTGGAGGCGGTGGACAGGATCATGGGGTAGGCGACCTTCAGCAGTTCGCCGGCCCCGCCCTCGCCTTTGGTGAAGAATGTCATAGCATGTCCGCGTAAGCGCCGGCCAGGAGGTCGGCCTTTTTGACCCCCAGCGCCAGCATCAGCCGGGCGGCTTCCCGGCGGCCGGCGGCGGCCGCTTCCCCGGGCTTCATTGCCACTTCAAGTTCTATGAAGCGGCCCAGCCCCCTCACCTCGTCGAAATGGATGCGGGTGCGGCCGGCGTGGCAGACCAGCCGGCGCTTGAAAACCTTTTTTGTGACGCCCAGCAGGCGGGCGAGGGAGCGGCGTGTTTTAGCCGCGTCCTTCACAGGAACCAGGGTGTACGTGGAAGTTTTTGGTCCCGTCTGCTTGTCGCGGCGGTAGAAGACCAGATAGTCGTTCTTGCCGCGCTGCTCGCGCAGCTTCAGGCGCCCGTTGGAACAATTAAAGAAGGTGTCCGCCTGCGTCAGGCGTTCGAAGGAATCCGCGAGAGCCAGGCCCGCCTTCACCTGCGCCGGCCAGGCGCGGGCGCGGGCCTTGATCTCTATGTTGACGGCCATAGGCCTAGTCCTCGAGAACTTCCGAATCCCGGTCGGCCCGCTTGCGCAGGCTGTGGTCCAGGATCTTCTTGCGCAGGCGCAGGCTCTTGGGGGTGACTTCCACGAATTCGTCCTCTTCGACGTATTCTATGGCCTGCTCCAGGCTCATGACGCGGTGCGGCGTGAGCGCTATGGACATGTCCGAGGTGGAGGAGCGCATGTTGGTCTGCTTCTTCTCCTTGCAGGGGTTGGTCACCAGGTCGTTGGCGCGGCAATGCTCGCCCACGATCTGGCCCAGGTAGATGTCCTCGCCGGAGCCCACGAACATGATGCCGTGGTCCTGCAGGCTGTTGAGCGCGTAGGCGGCGGACTTGCCCGCCTCCTTGGCGATGAAGACGCCGTTGCGCTTGGGGCGGTTAAAGTTGCCTTCCGGCAGGAAACCGTGGAAGCTGTGATGCATCAGGCCCGAGCCCTTGGTAAAGGTCATGAACTCGGACTTGAAGCCGATGAGCGCCTTGGAGGAAATGACGTACTCGAAACGGACCCGGCCGTCTTCTCCCACGCTCATATTCTTTAACTGGGCGCCGCGGGCGCCGAGGCCGTTCATCACCGCGCCCTGGAACTCGGCGGGCGAGTCGAGCAGCAGCATTTCCACAGGCTCCACGGTAACGCCGTTCTCCACGTGCGTGATCACCACCATCTTGGACACGCAGAGCTCGAAGCCCTCGCGCCGCATGGTCTCGATGAGGATGGAAAGATGGAGTTCGCCGCGGCCGGAGACCTTGAAGCCGCCTTCGCCGGGGATCTCCTCCACCTTCAGGCCCACGTTGATCTGCTGCTCCTTGTAGAGCCGGTCACGCAGCTGGGTGGCGGTCACGAACTTGCCCTCGCGCCCGGAGAAGGGGCTGTCGTTGGCGTAGAATTCCATGGAGAGGGTGGGCTGCTCTATCTCGAGGCCGGGCAGCACGCCGGGGTTCTCGGGATCGGAAACGGTGTCGCCCACCTCTATGCCTTCCAGGCCGGCCACGGCCACGATCTCACCGGAGCGGGCTTCCTTGATGACGCAGCGCTCGAGGCCCTTATAGCCCATGAGCTGCATGACCTTGCGGGTCTTGGGCTCGGTGCCGGGCTGGCCCATGGAGACCTGCTGGCCGGAGGTGATCCTGCCCTGTACTATGCGGCCCACGCCTATGCGGCCGGTGTAGGAACTGTAGTCCAGCATGGTAACGAGCAGGCGCAGGGGCTGGTCGTCGAGGTCCAGCGGGCCGGGCACGTGCTTCATGATGGTCTCGAAAAGGTAGCTCAGGTCCTTGGCGGGGTGGTGGTAGTCGGCGGAGGCCCAGCCGTCGCGGCCCACGGCGTAGACCACGGGGAAGTCCAGCTGCGCGTCGGAGGCGCCGAGTTCCATGAACAGGGCGAAGACCTTGTCCAGGGCGGCGTGCGGGTCGCAGTTGAGGCGGTCCACTTTATTGATGACGACGATGGGGCGCAGGCCGAGCGCCAGGGATTTCTTCAGCACGAAACGGGTCTGCGGCATGGGGCCGTCGAGGGCGTCCACGAGCAGCAGCACGCCGTCCACCATGCGCAGCACGCGCTCCACTTCGCTGCCGAAGTCGGCGTGGCCGGGGGTGTCCACGATGTGGATGGTGTTGTTCTTGTAGCGGACCGAGGTGTTCTTGGAAAGAATGGTGATGCCGCGTTCTTTCTCCAGGTCGTTGGAGTCCATGATGCAGATGGCTTCTTCCCCGGTCTTATCGTGGAAGGCGCCTGTCTGCTTGAGCATGGCGTCCACGAGGGTGGTTTTGCCGTGGTCGACGTGGGCGATGATGGCGATGTTGCGCAGGTCGGGCCGGCGCTCGGCGTTATCTTGTTGCATGTATTAGTTGTGCTCCTTAAAAATCCTCTAAATTCGTTGGCGCGTTCCAGTACGGGCTGTCCGGGGGCTTACCCCTGCTCACCCGGGCGGACGGGAGACGCCTCCGTGAACCCGGACTGCAGGGAACCGTTGCGCGGTTCCCCTCAATCGCTAACGCGATTGAGCCTCCCTTCCCCAACGGGTTCTCGGAGGCGCCCCCCGTCCACCCTTAGAGTTCAGGAATTGCCGACTATTTCCTCGGAGGCGCTCTCCAGGGCGCTGAGTTCGCCGGTGTAGGCGGCGATCTTGGCTTCCATGGCGGCTATCTTGTCGCCGAGCTCTTTTACCTGCGCGTAGTCGGAGTGGATCTCGGGCGCGGACATCTTGGCGGCGAGGTTCTCCACGTTCTTGCGGGTGTAGGCGATCTCTTTCTTCAAAGTCTCCGCGCGGCGGGTCTTCTTGCGGGCCTCCGCCTCCAGACGCTTCTTCTCCTCGTAGTCGGAGGAAGGGGCGGCCTGGGGTGCCGGCTCCGCCTGTTGCTTGCGCTTCTGGCCGGCGGCCTCGCGGGCCAGCTGCTCCTGGCGGTAGCGGAAGTAATCGTAGTTGCCGGGGTAAACGGTGGTCTTGCCCTGCTCCACGTGCACCACGGAATCGGCCAGGGCGTTGAGGAAATAGACGTCGTGGCTGATCATGCACAGGGTGCCCTCGAACTCCTTGAGGGCGGCAATGAGCGCGTCCACGCTGGCCATGTCCAGGTGGGTGGTGGGCTCGTCCATCAGGATGACGTTGGGCGGGTCCAGCAGCAGTTTCACCAGCATCAGGCGGCTCTTCTCGCCGCCGGAGAGAACTTCGGTCTTCTTGTAAACGTTGTCGCCGGGGAACAGGAAGGTGCCGAGCACCGTACGCACCATCAGCTCGGGGTTCATCCGGTCGTTGTCCATGGCCTCCTGCAGCACGGTCTTGCGCGGGTCCAGGATGCCGTCGCGGTGCTGGGAGAAATAACCGGTCTTGACGTTGAGGCCCAGCACGCGCTCGCCGGAATCCGGCTCGATCACGCCGGCGAGCATCTTGAGCAGCGTGCTCTTGCCGGCGCCGTTGTGGCCCACGAAGGCCATCTTCTGGCCGCGCTGCAGCTCGAAATCAAAATTCTCATAGACCTTGATGTCCGGGTGGTCGGCCACCTTGTAGGTCTTGTTGATGCCCTTGAGCTCCAGCACCTTGGTGCCGGTGCGGCTCGGCTGCGGGAACCGGATCTTCACGGTCTTCACTTCCTGCACCAACTCTATGCGTTCCAGTTTCTCCAGGCGCTTGATCATGCTCTGCACGCGGGCGGCGGTGGAGACGCGCGCGCGGTTGCGGGCGATAAAATCCTCCATCTGGGCGATCTCTTCCTGCTGCAGGCGCCAGGCGGAATAGATCTTCTGCTTCTCGGCCTCGCGCTCCCCCAGGAACTTTTCGTAGTCGCCGTGGTAGACGCGCAGGGTCTTGTCCTGCAGGGAAACGATGGCGTGGCAGATCTTGTTGATGAAGTCGCGGTCGTGGGAGATGACGAAGATGGCGCCCTGGTAGGACTGTAGGTATTCCTCCAGCCACATCAGCGAGTCCAGGTCCAGGTGGTTGGTGGGCTCGTCGAGCAGCAGCAGGTCCGGCTTCTTGAGCAGGAGCTTGGCCATGGCCACGCGCATGGCCCAGCCGCCGGAAAGGGTGTTCACCTTGCGGGTGAAGCCGTCCACCTTGAAACCGAGGCCCATCAGGATGGACTTGCCTTCGGCCTCCAGGCGGCCGTCGTAGTCCTCGGCGCCGTCGAGCACTTCCTCCACCACGGTCTTCTCGGAACTGGGCGGGTTCTCCTGCGGCAGGTAGCCTACCACCACGCCTTTCTTGAACTGCAGCTCGCCGTCATCGGCTTCTTCGACGCGCAGCATCATCTTGAACAGAGTGGACTTGCCGGCGCCGTTGGGGCCCACCAGGGCGAACCTGTCGCCCTCGTTGACCTGCAGCGAGGCGTCCTCGAAAAGGACCTGATTGCCGAAAGATTTATGGACGTTTCTGAGCGTTATCATAGGTGTACGGCCCGCTTAACGGGGAATTAGCAGTAAAATTTGCCGGGAACTGAACGGAACCGCTGGATCAGGATGCCGGGACTGCCTACAGGTTATATTTTATCATTTTAAAGGGCGGCATCAAAAACTCCGCCAAAAACTCCGCCCACAAAACCGCCGCAGAATTCCCCTGATGACAGAAAAGCGCAAAAAATATACACTTACGGCAGACTCTTTCCGGGAGGCTTCATGATGGAAACCATAATCAATATCGCCTGGGCCGTGATCTTCGCGCTGACCGGCGCCGCCGCGGGAGCCGTGCTGCTCATCCGCATTTCCGCCCGCATACCCGCGGTCTTCAACAAACTCACGCCCAACATCGACGAGGGCAAGGAGATAATCCGCGGCAACCGCGCCGTGGCCGACTACTTCGGCCGCATAGTCTCTTCGGCCATCCTGGGAGTCAGCATTATAATCGCCGCGGCCGTCCTGGGCGCCCTGATAGCCGCCCTGCACTAAGAACATGAAATTCCTGCTGGCCTTAGCCCTGCTTTGCGCTCCGGCCGCGCCCGCCTGGTCCAGGGCCGGCGGCGGAGGAGGAGGCGGCGGCGGTTGTTTCGCCGCCGGCACGCTGGTCACTACCACCGCCGGAGATATCATCATAGAGGCCCTGCGCCCCGGCGACAGGGTGCTGGCCTACTCCGGCGGCCGCCTGATGGAAGTGCCGGTACGCAGGTTCATTAAGGAGCGCGGCCGCCTGCTCACCATCACCACGAAGAGCGGGAAGGTCACCACTACGGGAGAACACCCTTTCCTCACCCGCCACGGCTTCGCCGAGGCCGGGACGTTCAAGACCGGCGACGAGATAGGCCAGCTGCAGGACGGCAGGGTGGTCTGGGTGAAGATAAAGAAGCTGCGCCCCGGCTCCGAGACCGACGTTTACAACCTGGATGTCGCCCCCCCCAACACTTTCATAGCCAACGGCTTCGTGGTGCACAACAAGGGCGGCGGCGGCGGCGGCGGGGGCCGCGGGAGCCGCGGCGGCAATCTGCTGACGCTCATCATCCTGGGCCCCATCGTACTGCTGATGAAGTTAAAGGAAATGTTCTTCGGCACCGGCGGCGGCGCGGCGACGGAGCGCCTTTTCTCGCGCGAGCAGATAGCGCTGCGCTCTTCCCAGACCGAAAAGATCCTCGCCTCGCTCGCGGCTTCCGACCCGGCGCTGAAGCCGGACCGGCTGGAAGCCGAAGTGCGCTCTATTTTCCTGGCCATGCAGGCCGCCTGGCAGGCCCGCGACTATTCCCCGCTCAGGAGCAGGATAGCCCCCGAGCTCTACGACAGCCACACCTCCAAGGTGGACCACATGCTCGCCCGGGGCGAAAAGAATTACATGGAGAACGTGCAGGTGCAGGCGGTGGACTTCGTGCACGTGCGCTTTCCCGCCGCGCCCGAAGACCGCTCCGTCACCGCCCTCATCACCGCCTCCGCCAAGGATTACGTCCTGAACGAGAATTCCGGCGCGCTGGTGCGCGGCAACCGCTTCACCTCCACCTTCCAGGAGTTCTGGACCTTCCGCCCGGTGGGCGGCCGCTGGGCGCCTTCCGCCATAAACCAGACCACGGAAGAGTATATCCTCAACGCCCCCAACCTGCCCGCCGAACCCGGCCAGACCGCGGATATCCCGCTGCAGGCGGCGGCCGTGATCGCCGCGGCGGCGATGGCCGCGCCGGCCCCGGTGACGCCCGGGCGGCAGACACCCTCTCCGGAGCGGGCGAAAGCCCCCGCCAGGTATGATGCCTCCGGCGACCCCTGGGACAGGCAGCGCATGGAGATAGCCGCCACGCTGGCCTTCCTCAACGTTTACGGCGCCTGGGAAAAGAACAGGCCCGAAGACCTGCAGGCCGACGCGCTTTTCCCGGAGACGCTGGCTAAACTGAAAGCCCTCATGGCCGCCAGGGCCAAAGAGGGCCTGAAATTCGAATTCGCGGACCTCTACACCCGCAAGGCCGAGATAGTGCTCACGCAATTCGCCGCCGGGACCCCCAGCCGCAAGGACGAATTCACGGCGCGCATAAACGCCAGCGCCAGGCGCGCCCTCAGCCGCGGCGGCAAACCGCTGCACAAGGACGCCGCCCCGGCGCCGTTCACGGAATACTGGGTTTTCGCGAGGGACGCGGACAAGCGCTGGAAGTTCAGGGAGATCCTGCCGCGGATGCGCCAGGAGGGCGGGGACGGCTGCCAGCTCGACGTGGCGCCTACTCCCGTTCAGTTGGAATGGTACTGGGCCGGCTGACGCTCAGCCTATAAGCCGCACTTTGTAGCCGGCGGCTTCGAGTTCCGCCTTGATGAAAGCCCTGCGGTCGCCCTGGACCTCCAGGACGCCGTTCTTCACCGCCCCGCCGGCGCCAAGGCGCTTCTTGAATTTCTTAAGCAGTTCTTCTTTGCCGGCGGGATGTATGGGCAGTTTTTCCACCAGCGTCATCCCGCTGCCCTTCCCGGTCTTCCTGAACGTCACGCGCACCGGCTCCGTCTGGGTGCGCTGCCGCAGTTCCCCGGCCAGCCCTTCGGCGCATTCGCAGGGAGTCTCCCCGCAGTTCGGGCATTTTACCGTGCCGTCGGGGCCGGTGGAATAAACAAGTCTGTCGTTATCGCCCATATCAGCGGGCCCCCGCCCTGGCCGGCAGCAGCGCCCGGAGCGCTTTCAGGTCTTGCTTGAACCGCCGGCTCTTTTTAAAGGCCTTGTAAACACGGTCCGCAAGGCGCTTGCCCGCCTCTATATCCGTGGGATGATGCACCCCGCCTATCACGCGGTCCAGGGCGGCTTCGTCGGCGCGGGCGAGGAAATCGGCCCGCCGCGACGGCACGAGGTCGGCCAGCAGCAGGGCGAACACCCGGGAGATGGCGGCGTGCCCGCTGGGGTAGGCCTTACCGCCGGCCCGGCCCAGGCAAGGCTCCAGCTCTTTATCCGTCAGGAAAGGCCGCGGCCGCTTGAACCTTTCTTTTATGCCGTAAACGGCCCAATCCGTGTCGGCCCGCACACGGTCGAGGATAACGGCGGCCTCCGCCGGCAGGGGGTCGGCGAACGGGCTCATGTCCCCGAAAAATTCCTTGAACTCGGCGTGGGCGCCGGCGTTGGCGCGGGCGCAATCTTCCGGCGTGCGCTTGAGCTGCCACTCTTTCAGGACCGCGAAGTCGGCCTGGTCCTGCTTCGAACCGGCGGCCGGCGGCGCCGGGAAATCCGGAAAACTCTGCTGCTGGGCGGTCAGGTAATAGGTGCTCTGTTTTATTACCCATTCGGCGGCGAAAGCCGGGACGGCGGAGAGGGCGGCGGCCAGCAGCAGGCCGCAGGCGAGAGCGATTTTTCTATATTTCATGCCTAAATTGTAGCAAACAGGCGGCCTGTTCCCTCCCGCGGAGGCAAAAAGATATAATCTTGCTATATCCAGCCTTGGAGGGCTTATGAGCACAGCGGTAAAGGAGAGCAGGACCATGAAGAACGATTTCAAAGTTAAGGACATTTCCCTGGCCGACTGGGGCCGCAAGGAAATTGACATCGCCGAGAAGGAAATGCCCGGCCTCATGGCCATCCGCGAAAAGTACGCGGCCAAGAAACCCCTCAAGGGCGCGCGCGTGATGGGCTCGCTGCACATGACCACGCAGACGGCCGTGCTGATAGAGACGCTGGCCGCGCTCGGCGCCGAAGTGCGCTGGTGCTCCTGCAACATTTTCTCCACCTCCGACCAGGCCGCCGCCGCCATAGCCGCGGCCGGCATCCCCGTGTTCGCCTGGAAAGGCGAGACGCTGGCCGAATACTGGTGGTGCACCGAGCGCGCGCTGGACTTCGGCGGCGGCAAGGGCCCCAACCTCATCGTAGACGACGGCGGCGACGCCACCATGATGATCCACCGCGGCGTGGAAGCCGAAGATAACGCCAGGATACTCGACGCCAAGGTAGGCGGCGAGGACGAGCAGGAGCTCAACAACTGTCTGAAGGCCATCCTGAAGGTCTCCCCCAAGCGCTGGCACCAGGCCGCCAAGGATTGGAAGGGCGTGTCCGAGGAGACCACCACCGGCGTGCACCGCCTCTACCAGATGCACGAGGCCGGCAAGCTGATGGTGCCCGCAATCAACGTGAACGATTCCGTGACCAAGTCCAAGTTCGACAACCTCTACGGCTGCCGCGAGTCCCTGGCCGACGGCATCAAGCGCGCCACCGACGTGATGATAGCCGGCAAGGTGTGCGTGGTCTGCGGCTACGGCGACGTGGGAAAAGGCTCGGCCCGCTCCCTGCGCGGCTTCGGCGCGCGCGTGATCGTCACCGAGATTGACCCCATCTGCGCCCTGCAGGCCGCCATGGAAGGCTTCGAAGTGAAGCCCGTGGAGGACACCCTGGGCGAAGGCGACGTGTACGTGACCACCACCGGCAACAAGGACATCATCCGCCTCGAGCACATGCTCAAGATGAAGGACCAGGCCATAGTCTGCAATATCGGCCACTTCGACAACGAGATCCAGGTGGAAGCGCTCAAGAACGCCAAAGGCGTCAAGCGCCTCAACATCAAGCCCCAGGTGGACCGCTACACCCTGCCCAACGGCCGGGCCATCTACCTGCTGGCCGACGGCCGCCTGGTGAACCTGGGCTGCGCCAAGGGCCATCCGTCCTTCGTGATGAGCAACTCCTTCTCCAACCAGACGCTGGCACAGCTGGAGCTCTGGACCAAGAAGATGGCCGTGGGCGTGTACCGCCTGCCCAAGCACCTCGACGAAGAGGTGGCCCGCCTGCACCTCGAGAAGATCGGCGTAAAGCTGACCAAGCTCACCAAGGAACAGGCCGACTACATCGGCGTAAAGCCGGAAGGCCCCTACAAACCTGAGCATTACCGGTACTAAAGCAGGCCGGCAAAAAAACGAAAGAGCCCGGGGAACTACCCCGGGCTCTTTATTTGCCGGATGCCTTCCCCACCGCGGGCCGCCCTAACCGCCGCCGGAAGGATCGAACAGGGGCAGCAGCAGCAGCACCTCCGTTCCTTTCCCTGGATGGGAGGAAATGGTCAAGGAACCGTTCCAGGACTCGGCGGCCTCGCGGGCGTGGTGCAGGCCGAGGCCGGAGCCGCCGGCCTTCCCGTAAGTTTCTCCGCGGCGGCCCAGGCGCCCCAGCACTTCAGGCGGTATGCCCTTGCCGTTGTCGCGTACGGCCACCTCCGCGCAATTCCCGCGCCTGGCCAGCGACACCGTTACCGCGCCGCCGCGCTCCATGGCTTCCACGGCGTTGTTGATAAGGTTGGAGAGCGCCCGACCGAACGCCACCGGCTCCACACGCGCTGAAAGGCCGGAGGCGTCATTCCCGAAACCCGCTTCTATGGCCACCCCGGAAAGCCCGCCGTACTGCAGCCGCTTTTCCGTTATCACGGCTTCGATCAATCCCCGCAACGCCAGTGGTTCCCGCGGCCCTGCGGCCGGCGCCGCAGAGGCGTCACGGCGGTTTCGCTCCAGCAGATCGGCGGCGATGCCGCGGATGCGCCCCGTAGCGGCGCCTATCAGCCGGCGTTTTTCCTCGGGCAGTTCAGAAACGTCCTTCAGCACGGAGTCCAGGGCGGCCAGCGGGCTGCGGATGTCGTGCGCCACCTGCGCGGCCAGCGAAGCCAGCGCGGACAAGCGGGCTTGGGACCGGATGGTCTCGTACGCCGCTTTCAGTTTTTCCGCGAAAAGTTCAGCCTCGTAGATGGCCACGCGGAAGGCAGACTTCACCTCCGCTCCCCCTCCCGAGGTCACGTTTTCGAGCAGCAGGTAGATGTCCTCGGAGATCCTGAAAGCTATGAGGTTGGCGGCCAGCCACAGGCCGAAGAAGATGAACAGGATAGAAGTAAGCTGGAAGGCGTCCTTGCTGGTCAAGGTCTGAATCAGGTAGAGCAGCAGCAGCAGCGCCATGTTGGAAGAGAGCACCAGCCAGCCCATTCTTACCCTGGCGCTCTTCCACCTGGCGAAAGGCTCGCCCCCGGAGGCCCTGTACGCCTGGGCGGCCAGTATCAGGAGCAGGCCGCAAAGCCATCCGTACTCCTGGAACGGCACGCTCCCCATGTTCGCGCTCGTGGCGGTATTATAGCCCAGGGCCAGCGAGGTTATGGAGAGCAGGGCTATGCCGTGCGTCAGATAAAGCCAGTATCTGGACCGCGCCTTCATGCCAAGCAGCACGGCGAGCGGGAGCACGGCCGTCTCGGCAAGGCGGTTGAGGACGGCGTTAGTGTAAAAGAAGGGAGTGGCGTGATTGCCGGAACTGAAATACGGAATCAGCAGGTATTGCACCGAGATATAGATCCCGGCCAGGACCAGGACCGCCAGTAACGCCTTTTCCACGGCCTCCAGTTCGCGGGCCGGGGGCAGGTTGCTGAATAGGTAAACCGCGGTCATGGTATGGCCCAGGGTGTAAAACGCCTCCTGCGTCATAAAGGCCCAGGCCGGAAAGTTAGCTGCGGCGTGGCCTGCCAGGTAAAAGGAGTCGCCGGCCAGCAGCGAGACGGCGGCTATCCGCCACCAGCGAGCTCCGGCGGACGTCTGCCGGAACGCGAAAAACGCGATGAACAGGTCCGCGAAGACTTCCAGCGGCAGGATGAACTGGTTCCAGTGCGCCCTGGAAAGCAGGGACGCCGCGATGCCGGCGGTCAGCGCCAGCGCAGGCAGTAAAGCGTAGAAGGAAACCGCTTCCCGCCGGAAAGCGGCAGGGAGTGCGGTGTCCGGCGCTGCGCTGGTCATTGGGTCTTTCATGGATAGTGCGGCGCGAAGTCTACTCGCCCGGCACATACATAGTATGCCTGACCCTTGGAGGATTTTCAAGGCCTAAAACAGCCGCGCGGCCCCGGCTTTTTTGTTATCATGGGAAAGGGGACGGGCATGAAACTCAGTTTTCTCACCATAAACGCCCACAAAGGCTTTTCGGCGCTGAACAAGCGTTTCGCGCTGCCGGAGCTGCGCGAATGCGTGCACGCCAGCGGCGCGGACATCGTTTTCATGCAGGAAGTGGTGGGTCAGAACCTGCGCCACGCCGAGCGCTACTTCGGCTGGCCGCAGAAACCCCAGCACGAGTTCATGACCGAGGTCTCCGGTTTCAGCCACGCCTACGCCAAGAACGCCGTGTATACCGCCGGCCACCACGGCAACGCCATCCTTTCGCGCTTCCCCATCCTCCATTCGGAGAAGGTGGATATCTCCACCAACCGCGTGGAAAAGCGCGGCCTACTTTACGCCAGGATAGAACTCCCGGAAGGCAAGCCTCCGTTGCATTGCGTCTGCGTGCATTTGGGCCTGCTGTGCGTGTCGCGAACCAAGCAGTTCCGCAAGATCCGCGACTTCATAGTCCGCACCGTGCCGGACCACGAACCGGTGATAGTGGCCGGCGACTTCAACGAGTGGCGCAAGCGCAAGACCGACGTGCTGGAAACGGCCCTGGCCATGAAGGACGCCGGACTTACGCTGCACGGCAGGAAGCTGCGCACTTTCCCCTCCGCCCTGCCCGTCTTCCCGCTGGACCGCATCTACCTGCGCGGCTTCAAAGTGACCAGCGCCAGGGTGCTCAGGGACGGCCCCTGGGCGGACGTTTCCGACCACGCCGCCTTTCTCGCGGAGGCGGAATACAGCTGGAACCCGCCCCCGGCGGCCTGATTAATTAATAAAATATCCCGGTGAGCCTTCTTCCCATACAGCAGAGCGCGGGAGAGATCCTGGCGGCCGCGGCTAAAAGCCGCCGCCTGATCATTTCTTCCCCCCCGGGCTCGGGCAAGTCCACCAAGGTGCCGCAGCTCCTGCTGGATTCCGGCCTGGTGAAAGGGCGCATCGCGGTGCTGGAGCCGCGCCGCCTGGCGGCCCGCATGCTGGCCGACCGGGTGGCCGCGGAGCGCGGCGGCGCCGCCGGCGGGGAGATAGGCTACCGTGTGAGGTTCGAGGACAAGACCGGCCCCCGGACCCGCGTAGTGTTCGAGACCGAAGGCATCCTCCTGCGCGAGCTGGTCTCCGACCCGCAGCTGAAAAAATATTCCGCCGTCATCCTCGACGAATTCCACGAGCGCCACATCCACGGCGACATCACCCTGGCCGCCTGCCTGGAACTGCAGCGCGGCCCCAGGCCCGACCTGCTGGTGGCGGTCATGTCCGCCACCCTCGACGAGAAAAAACTCTCCGCCTACATGGCGCCCTGCGAGACCGTGCTGGCGCGCGGCCGGGCCTACCCCGTGACCGTGGCCTACTGCGGCCCCGAGACCGCCAAGCTGCCGGCCCCGGCCGCCGCCGCCAAGACCTGCGCGCAGGTGACCGAATCCGTGAAAGAAGGCCATACTCTCATCTTCATGCCCGGCGCCTACGAGATCAACCGCACGGCAGGCGAGCTCGCCAGGCTGCCGGCCCTGGCCGGCTTCGACGTGCGGCCGCTGCACGGCGACATGCCCGCGCGCGAGCAGGACGCGGCCCTGGAGCCCTCCTCCCGCCGCAAGATCATCATCGCCACCAACATAGCAGAAACCTCGCTTACCATAGACGGCGTGACGGCCGTGATAGACAGCGGCCTGGCCAAGGTCGCCCGTTTCGACGGGGCGCGCGGCATCAATACCCTTTTTACGGAGAACATAGCGGCGCCCTCCGCCGAACAGCGCGCCGGGCGCGCGGGCCGCACCCGCCCGGGGGTCTGCGCCCGCCTCTGGACGGAAAGGGACAATGCCGGCCGGCCGCTTTCGCTGGAGCCGGAGATACTGCGGGTGGACGTCAGCGAAGCCCTGCTTACGCTGAAAGCCTGCGGCTACGCCGGTTTCGGCGACCTGCGCTGGCTGGACCCGCCAGACAAGCAGGACGAGGAGCGGGCGGAACGCCTGCTGCGCGAACTGGGCGCCGCGGACAAGAGCGGCCGCCTGACCCCCGACGGCAAAGCCATGGCCGGCTATCCGCTGCACCCGCGCTATTCGCGCATGATGGTGGAAGGCGCGCGCCTGGGCTGCGCGTATGAATGTTCCCTTATCGCCGCCGCCGCACAGGGCCGGGGGCTCTGGCTGGAGAAGGGCGGCCCCGGCAGCCGCCACGCCGACCTGCGCTCCGACCTGGCGGCCGTGGTAAAGGCGCTGGAACTCTGCGCCAACTCCGATTTCGACTATTTCGCCTGCCAGAAGGCCGGCGTAAAGCAGAACGCCGCGCGCGACGCCGTCCGCCTGGCCCGGCGGCTCGCCGGCGGCGCCTCCCCCTCGGGCGGCGGGCTGCGGCTGGCGGCGAAATGTTTTCTGCGCGCCTTCCCGGACCGGGTGGGCGCCATGTTCTCCGCCGAGAAAGGCCGCTACCAGCTGCCCGGCGGCCGCCGCGGGCGCCTGGACCCGGCCAGCGCCGCCGCGGGCGCGGCCGTGATCTGCGCCGGCGAGGCGCTGGAGAGCCGCCAGAAAGGCGCCGCCGACATCACCCTTTCTTTCGCCGCCGAGATAAAAGAGGAGTGGCTTAAAGAGGCTTTCCCCGGCGACATGGAAACAGTCACCCGGGCCGCCCTGGACGAGACCATGCGCACCCCGGTGACCGAGACCCTGACCCTTTACCGCGGTGTGACCGTTCGCCGCGAGATCGCGGCGGCAAAGCCCGCCAAGGCCTCCTCGGAACTCATCGCCGAAGAATTCATCGCCGGAACGGAAAAGCTGCAGAAGTGGGACGAGGAAGTGGAAGACTGGCTGGCGCGCGTGGAGTTCCTGGCCGGCGCCTGCCCCGACTTCGGCCTGGAGCCGCTCTCCGAAGAGGACCGGCGGCTTATAATTTCAGATATCTGCTCCGGCGCCCGCTCGGTGGCCGAAGCCCGCACCCGCCCGGTGCTGCCCGCCCTGCACGAATGGTATGGTTGGGAAAAAGTGCGACTGGTGGACAAGCACGCCCCGGCGCGTCTGGAGATGCCCGGCGGCCGCCGTGCCAAGATAAGATATCCCAAAGGCAGGGAACCTTACCTGGAAGCCAAGATCCAGGACCTTTTTTCGGTGACCGAAACTCCGAGGGTGGCCGCCGGGCGGGTGCCGCTGGTGGTGCACATCCTCGCCCCCTCCATGCGGCCGGTGCAGGTCACCAAGGACCTCAAGAGTTTCTGGGCCGAAAGCTACCCCAAATTAAAACCGGCGCTCGCGCGCCGGTATCCAAGACATAAGTGGCTGTGACCCCTACAGCTTGAAGAAATCCCTTATCTTCGACAACAGGTCCTTCTGCGCCAGGCCAAGGCCCGCGGCGGCGGCTTCGCCGGCCAGCCTTTCCCTGGCCGCGGCCAGTTCCACGCGGCGGCTGGCCAGCATGGAAGCTATGGAGTCCGCGATCTCGGGGCGGCTCGCCAGCACGCCCCTGAAACCTTCCCTGTCCAGGCGGTAACAGCCGGTGTCGGCGGCCGCCACTACCGTGGCCGAACGCGGCTCGCCCGTGAACAGCCCCATTTCGCCTATAAAATCCCCGGGCCCCAGCGTCTTGACCGTATGATAGGAATCCGAGTCCTCCGAATGCACCCGGACCTCGGCCTTGCCGTCGTAAACGATATACAGCCAGTCCGCAACGGCTCCCTGGCGCATCAGCATTTCCCCGGCCGCGAACGGCGTGGGCTGGAGCCTGCCGGCCAGAATGCTGCGTTCGGCCTCGGTAAGGCCCTGGAACACATCCACGCCTTTAAGCGCCGCCAGACGGCGCTCCTGCTCGCGCTTCGCGCCCTTTTCGGCGGCCTGCTCCGCGGCTTCACTGAGCACCAGCGAGCGGTTGGGCACGGAAAGTTTTATGCCGGCGCGGGACAGGGCGTAGAAGATCTTCATGCGCACCCGTGAATCCACCCCAGCGGGCGAGGTGAAGTCGGTAAGATAGTAACGCACCTCGAAGGTCATGCAATTGGGGAGGAACTGCGTCAGCCCGCAATAGGGCGCCGGCACGGCCGAAACCCCGGCGGGCGGGTCCTCCCGGAAGGCGGCGTCCAGCACGGCGGTAACTTCGCCGGGGGTCCTGTCATAGTACACGTTGAACGGCACCGCGCGCCAGGTAGTATTATCCGCGGCGCGGCCCAGCACCGTCACCGGGCTCTTCATCAAATTGATATTGGGGATCACCACAATGTCGCCGTTGAGGGTCTCCAGCGTGGTCTGGCGCCAGCGCACCTCGCGGATCACGCCTTCGTACTGGTCCACCCGGATCCAGTCGCCGGGCATGAAGGAATTTTCCAGGTGCAGCACCATGCCG
The DNA here is from genome assembly GCA_001799635.1 of Elusimicrobia bacterium GWA2_62_23. Classification (GTDB taxonomy): domain Bacteria; phylum Elusimicrobiota; class Elusimicrobia; order Elusimicrobiales; family UBA9959; genus UBA9959. The sequence goes on along the minus strand of MGTV01000021.1, from coordinate 68,393 downwards.
CCTATCACGTTGCCCAGCGTGTCCTGCAGCGAGAAGGCCACCACGCCGGTGACCACGGCGGAGGTGGCGAGAATGCCGCTCAGGTTGGCGCCGGAGGCCGAGATGACGGCCAAGCCGCCCAGCGCGTACGCCCCGGCCAGGATCAGGTCCTCCACGAACTTGGAGACCCTGGCGCGCATGCGCGGCATCACTATGGAGAAACCGAAAACGGCCGCCACGTTGATGGCCGCCACCATGGCGAGCATCCGCGAGGCTATTTCGAGGAGCCGCGGCAGGCGCCCGGCCTCCGCCCCGCCCATCAGTTTCACCGTCAGCAGCCCGACTATGGAAAAGACTGCCATGAGGGCCGTACCGCCGAGGCGCTTGCGGGACTCCGGGTCGGCCCTGTACAGCGCGGCGAGCGCGATGAAGATAAAGGCGTAAAAGCCTATGATCCAGGGGCCGAACAGGGCGGAGATGTTTTGCATGGTTATATTGTAGAAAAATTAAAGACGGCTTCAGCGCAGCAGCAGCGCCGCTATCAGGGCCAGCTGGGCCGCGAGGGCCGCGACGCAGGCGGCCGAGAACAGCCGTTCCTTGCGCACGCAGGCCCGGGACACGGCTATGATGCGGGCCACTATATCCTCGTGATACCGCAGCGACGTTATGCCCCCGCCCAGGTATTTTTCCAGCCGGAAGACCAGCTCGGCGTGCGGATAGCGGGCGAGGTCGCGCGCCAGCAGAAAAGAGTCGTCGGGCAGCATCTTGCCCACCGGCTGGTCCAGCAGGGAGACGGGGCCGGGCGCGTCCACGAAAGGCGAAAGCCCGGCCAGGACCAGCGGCAGCGCCAGGCACATCAGCAGGGCCCCCGCGTAGGTCAGCAGGCCCGGCCGGAACCCGCCGAAGATGACCGGGATCTCGAGCACGGCCAGAACGGCCAGTATTCCCAGCTTCGTGTCGGTCCATTCCACGGACCGCCGCACGTTCTCGTGTATTACCCAGAGCCTCCGCTCGGGCTCGGGACTAAGATGCGAAGATACGCTCATCGTGCCTCCATGCGTTTCTAGGGACTATTATAAATAAAAAGCCCCCGAACAGGGGGCTTTAAAATTTGGCTCCGGGACTAGGATTTGGTCACGGGTCGCCTCCGCGCCGTCGCGCGTCGGCGCCCGCGACCCCGGCTCGCTTCTGCGGCCTGCTGGCCTCGAAGCTCCGCCTTTCAAATCCCAACGCGGGCCATCATTATGGCCCGCTGTCCCGGAGCCAGCAAAAAACCCCCTTACGGGGGTTTTTAAAAGCTGGCTCCGTTGAGTCTACAGTGCTCGAACTTGCGCAGCAATTGAAAGAATGGCTATTGGAACCCTGCGCATGTGTAGCGACTACGGAACTGTTTGCGCTTTGCGCAAAAGACAAGTAAATTGGCGACCTAAACCTTCCTATTAATTTTCAAGATAGTGCTTTGCTTTTTCAACTATTGCAGGGTCTTTATGTTTTAAAGCATTCTCAAGCATGAATTTGACCTTGTGTTTCTGGTAATACTCCAAAGCTTTTAAAACCTCTTCCTGTTTCTCACTATAGAACCACTCATGGTTCTGCACATCAGAATCGAGCCCCTTGGGTTTTCCTGTTTTTGCAAGCGCTTCGGCTCTGCGCCAATTACTTTTAAATGAGAGATAGCGCTCGGCATGTTCCGGCCACATCTTTTTGTATTTCGAGAAATTGCTTTTCAGTAGTTTGACATCTGTCCCTGCTGCCAGCCATTTCATAAAATCGGGATAAGCTTGGGAATAGAATTCAGATTTCTCTTTATACAACCCAGCTTCCTCGTATGCGTATAGAACTGGCTCATATGGACTACTATCCGGATGTGCCCATTCCGGGTTATGATTCGAATTCAACCAATAGCGATACAAGCACTCCGCCGATTTCTTTAAATCCCCATATTTACGATAGTAATATGCCGTGAATTCTGGGGTCATTTGATAAAACTCCATATGCGGTCCAGTTTTCTGCGCATCAAGTTCTTTTAAAGGTTTCCCCATGTTCTGGAGCGAATACTCAATGGCAACACGAAATAGCTCTAAATATCTAGCTCTTTCAACTGCATTCGCATCTTTCCATTGAAAGATATTCCGTTCAAGCGCCGCAGAGTAACTGATATCATCCCATGTATAAGGTCTTGTACTTGCTATTTGCCCATACGCAGACGGAACAGAAAGCAGCACCACTAAACTCAATACTCGTAGCTTTTGCATGACAAGCCTCTCCCCCGTAAACCAAGTCTTCTTCTATCTTCCCCCAAATATACAAAATAGCGACACATATTGACGCATAAAAAAACAGCCCCCTTTCGGAGGCTGTCTGACCTTGAGTAGGTATACCAAATCTTGGCTCCGGGACTAGGATTTGAACCTAGACAAAGAGATTCAGAGTCTCTCGTGCTACCGTTACACCATCCCGGAATAGGACCGACAGGACTATTATATAAATTTTGCCGCGGTTCTGAAAATCTTATCGGGGCACCGGGAATCGGACCCGGGACTCATGCTCCCAAAGCACGCGTGATACCATTTCACCATGCCCCGAAGACGGATAGTGTATAAATTACCCGGGGCCTGGTTCAATCAGCCGCGCGGCAGGGAGAGCGAGAACTGCATGCCGCCGCCGGGGTTCTTCTGCGCGGCCACCCCGCCGCCGTGCGCCTCAACTATGCGCTTCACGGTGGCCAGGCCCAGGCCTATGCCCCCCACCTCGCGCGTCAGGTAGTCGGCGGCCTGGAAGAAACTGTCGAACAGATGGGGCAGCACTTCGTCCTTCACACCCGGACCCGTATCCGAGAACCAGAACATGACGTGGTCGGAAGCGTAGCGGACGCGGACATTTATGGCGCCGCCCTTTTTGTTGAACTTCACCCCGTTCACCAGCAGCTGCCGGAACACCTCGGCCATCAGGCGCGAGTCGGCCGGCACCGGGAAAGGCTCGCCCTCCCGGGCCAGGTTCACAGCAATGGCCATGTCCTCGTAGATGAATTTAAGGCCGGCGGAAGTTTCCTCCAGCAGGGCCCAGAGGTCCGCCGGGGCCTTCTCTATCTTCAGCTCGCCTTTGAACAGGCCGCTGTAGAGCAGCAGTTCCCCTATCTCCAGCTGCAGCCACTTCAGGGCTTTTTCCACTTTCGCGCATAATTCCTTTTGTTCCCCCTGCAGCTGCGGCGAGAGCAGTTCGCAGGAGGTAACGGCGATGGCCAGCGGGGTGCGCAGCTCGTGGTTCACCCGCCCCAGGAAGGCGTCCTTGGCGCCGTCGCTGGCCTTCAACTGGGAGTAGGCGTCCTCGAGCTCCTTCTTCATGGCCTTCTCGCGCTGCAGCTCCGAAGAAAGCGCCGCCTTTTCGAAGACCGCCCGCACCACGCTGGACAGGTGTTCGATACTGAAGGGTTTTATGATGTAGTCGGACGCGCCGGACTTGAGCCCGCCTATAGCGTTCTCCAGGGTAGGGTCGGCGGTCATCATGATGACCTTGGTGCCGGGTGAGATGCTCTTGATCTCCTGGGCGAGCGTCACGCCGTCGCCGCCGGAGTCTATGTTTATGTCGGTGAGCACCAGGTCGAAAGATTTTTTATGGAAAGCGGCCCGGGCCGCGGCCGAGGAATCGGCCGTCACTACTTCAGCCACCAGCTCGCCAACTATGCCGGCGCAGAGCATGAGCATTTCATCCTCGTCGTCTATGACGAGCGCTGAAGCCTGTAGTTTCTGCATATCCCTACCCCCGCTGCTACTTTACTTACCTTCAAGGAACCTTTGCAAGCCTTTTTTTATGGCCGCTCCTATGGCCCGCCGGGCCCCTTCGTCCAGCAGGAAAGAGCGGCTCTTGTCTATGTCGCCTATCTCCAGCAGCACCCGGTAAGGCGCCCGGTTCACGTTCTCATCCACGCTGTAAAAAGCGAGGCGCCCGGTGGCGGCGCAGCGGTAGTCGTTGCGGCCGGTGGAGCTGTCCAGGTGGGTGCCGCGGTTCTCCAGGTCGGTGGCGCGCGCTATCTCCTCTATCAGGATATCCGAAAGGCGGCGGTTCTGGGCCTCCAGCGCGTCGCCGTCGTGGATGTAGCCCCAGACGGCGTGACGGTTGGTGCCGCCGTTATTGTGCACGCCTATGAAGACCACCGGCGCTATTTCGTTGGAACGCTGAAGTTCCCAGGCGTAGCCGGAGAGCTTGCCGTTCTCCAAGGCCGTAGTATGGGCCTTGAGGGTGTTGGTGCCGGTATCGGCGTGGTGCAGGCCGGGCTGGAAATAGCTCCAGACCTTGTGTTCGTCGTAATAAGGCGGGGTGTGCATGGCGTACTGCACTATGGCGTCGCAGGTAAGGGCTTCGTTGTAATTCTCCCCGGTATCGCTCTGGTGCGACGGCTGAAAGACCACGGCGGGTTTGTCCGGGATCTGGGCGGCGGCAGGAGAGACCAGCAGTAGCGTGATGAGTATGGTTTTCATAAATTAAAAGGCGAAAACTGCCGCCGCGCCGGAATAATCGCGCGAGTAAACCGGCAGCAGCATGGCCGAGGGGCGGCCTTTCCTGGCGGGGTCGGCGATCCAGCGGCCTACCGCCGTGCCCAGGACGGCCCCGGCGAAAACATCTGAGGCCCAATGCTTGTCGTCATAGACGCGCTGCAGGGCGGTGCCGGCGGCCAGGGCGTAGGCGCTTATTCCCACGGCCGGTGACGCGCAGCGCCGGGAGAAAACTGAGGCCACCGCGAAGGCGCTGGTGGTGTGGCCGGAAGGAAAGGAGGTGCGCGCGCTCTTGAACCGGAAAGGGGTGAAGCGCCGTTTACCGTCCTCGGCGTAGGGCCTGGCCCGGCCGGCGGAATATTTAACCAGCGTTCCGGCCGCGTTGGCCGCCAGGAAGCTCTGCAGGGCCAGACCCGAGGTGGTCAGCCCTTCACGGCCGTTAAAAAGATAGCAGAGCCCGCCATAAAGGCCCAGCAGGCTCAGCTCATAAGTGCCGTTGCCGAACTTCTCCAGGCCCGAAGCCAGGTCGTCGTTCAGGTCCGAGCGGTTCCGGCCGGCCAGGTGCCGCAGTTGCCCGTCGTGGGCGTAAACCAGCAGGCCGCCCGCGGCAAGGCCGCCCGCCCACCAGGCCGAAGTCCTGTCCAGCCGCGCCGGGGCCGTGACCACGGAGCCAGCGGCCGACAGCGTTTCCTTCACGAACCGCCCGCCCTCCGCCGCCCGGCAGCGCGGGCAGAGCGCGGCGCAGGCCAGCAGGAAAAGCGCCACCCCCCCCAGGCAAAGCCTGGAGAGGGCTAAGAGCGGCAGCAAGGAAAGCATGAGCGGGGCGGTCCGGCGAAGACGCTTAGCGGCCGAGCAGGCCGTTCTGCAGCGCCTTGTCGGAAGGCTTGGGCCCCAGCCAGACGCGCATCAGCGCGTCGCCGAAGTCCTTGCCCTCTATTACGCCGAGGGCCCGGCCGTCGGCCCGTATCACCACGCCGGTGCCGGGATTATAGGTGAACGACAGCTTGTCGCCCTTTTTAACGCTGGGGATAAGCTTTTCGAATTTAGCTATGCGGTCCTTCAGCGCGGAAAGCGACATGCCGGCGTTATTGGTGAAGCCATCCGAGATGGCCTTGGCCACGTCGGCCCCGTCCACGGCGCGCAGGAAGACCAGTTCTATGTGTTTGAGCTGGTCGGAGGCCGAGATGGCCATGCCGTCGGAGGAAGGCGTCTCCAGGTAGAGGCCGGCCACGTAAACCTTGAACACCACCTTGGTGCGCAGGCCCACGCCGTTGAGCACGAGCGGCTTGTTCTCCACGAGGGCGGTACCGGGCATGGTCACCCCCTTGAGGGTCATTTCGGTGCCGGCGGCGGCAAGGCCGCAGGGCAGGGCGAGGATCAGCGTGAGGGCTAACTTTTTCATAGGGCTCCTTATATAACGGCCGCCTCAGGATGCGGCAAGAAGGTTATTATCCCAAAAGTGGGGCCTTTAGCCAAGCCCCCGCTGGAAGGCGGCCCAGATACCTTATGACACCGCTTTTTTATTTTGATACGATTATTCCGATACGACGGCCGGAACCGCCGCCGCCCCGCTGGGCGAACGCGTTATGGAAACCCCCAGTGAAACCCCGGACAATACTTTTAATAGGACTGGCAATTATGACCGCTAGAACAGACTCCCTGGCCCTCCCCGGGCCGCTGCCCCGCTCTTGGACCGTAGTGCACTTCCTGCCCGGCGATTTCACCGACGCCTCCGTTAAGAACCTGGCGCCGGCCGCCTTTCCCGAGGGCGCCTTCCGGGTGGAAGACTCCAGCCGGCCGGCCGTGCTGACCTCGCCGGAGCTGGCCTCGGTTTTCCCCTTCGACAATCTGCTGCTCTCGGCCGACGCCGTTTTTCCCGGCGGCGGGGCCCTGGAGGCAGAAGCCCAGGTAAAAACCAAGGCGGGCTGGAGCCCGTGGTTCAGCTTCGGCAGCTTCTCCCCGGCACGGACCCGCGGCAGCGCCGGCGCCCAGGAGAACGACTTCGGCCGGATGGACGTGGACATTCTGCGCCTGAAGGCCAAGGCCTCCGCCCTGCGCTACCGGGTGACGCTGACCGGCGGCTCCGAACCTCCGGTGCTGCGCCTGGCCGCCGCCTCCTACACGGACTCCACCGCACCCTACGACCCTTCCGCCGCGGCCGTGCCGGCCAGGTTCAAGCCTTTCAAAGCGCAGCTGCCGCCCTGTTCCCAGATGGCGCTGCAGGTGAACTATTCGGGAGACATCTGCAGCCCCGTTTCCATGAGCATGGCCTTCGCCGGGCTGGGCCTCAAGGCGGACCCGCTGGAGACGGCGGCCGCGGTGCTGGACCCGGCCGCCAATATCTACGGCAACTGGTTCTTCAACACGGCCCACGCCGGCGCCCGAGGCGTTTACGCCATCCTCACCCGGCTCAACTCCTTCGACGAGCTGCGCCATTTTCTGGAGGCGGGCGCGGCGGTGGTGGTCAGCGTCACCTTCGGTCCGGACGAACTCAAGAACTCCCCCCTCAAGAAGACCAAGGGCCACCTGATGGCCGTCACCGGCTTCACGGCCAAAGGCGACGTGATAGTGAACGACCCCGCGGCCCCCGACGACAAGACCGTGGAGCGGATCTATAAGCGTTCCGAATTCGCGGCCGCCTGGCTCAAGAACAAGTACGGCACCTCCTATGTGCTGGCCAGGGACCTCAACCGGCTGCTGGCCGTAAAGAGCGGCATGGCGGAATTTTATTCCATGCCCCCCGCAGACGGCGCGGAGCGCGGCAAGCTCATAGAAAGCCAGCTGCTGGCCAACGAGCGGGTGGAACTCCTGGAAGTGGCCGGAACCTGGGCCCGGGCGCGGGCCGTGGAGCAGACCAGCCTCAAATCCGACGGCAGGACCCTGGCCCCCTACGAGGGCTGGCTGCCGCTGGACGCCCTCACCTTCAGCCTGCCGCTGCCGCCCACGGCGGTAGTGCGCAGCAAGACCGTCAAAACGGACGGGGCCGACGTTTCCATGGGGGTGAAAGTGCGGGTGCTGGGCACCGGGGCCGCCGGCGCGCGCGTGCTGCTGCCCGGGGGCGAAACGGCCGTGCTCCAGGCCAAACACCTCAACCCGCTGCCGCAGCCGGCCAAACCGGAAACCCTGCGCGCCAGGATCCTGGATACGGCGCGCCTTTTCCTCGGCGATAAATATTACTGGGGCGGCCGCTCCGCCTGGGGCATAGACTGTTCCGGCCTGGTGAACCTGGCCTACCGCGCCTGGGGGCTGGACGTGCCGCGCAACGCCGGCGACCAATACGCGGCCTCGCGCCGCGTCCCGAACGGAGAGCTCAAGCCGGCCGACCTCATCTTCTCCGCCGACGCGGCCAAGCCCGGCCTGATCACCCACGTGATGCTGTATTCGGGCGCCGGCAAGCTCATCGAGGCCACCGGCGACAGCAATTCGGTCCGGGAAGTCTCGTTCAAGGAAAAGTTCGGGGCCGACTTCGCCAAGGTGAAGCACGGCGCCCTGGTGAACGGCAAGAAAGTTTTCTTCGGCAGGATACTCTGAACTGGAGGCGGCCATGAGAATAGCGGAAAAGGTGATGTCCATTTTCCCGGGGGCGCAAACCGTCCCCGCCGGAGCGAAGCTCGCCCCGCTGGAGCAGAAGGAGTACCTGGTGAACGGCCGCATAAAGCCCTGGCCGGGGCCTCGCCACGAAGTACTGTCGCCGGTCAGCCTGGCGGGCGCTAAAGGCCCGGAGCGGGTCCGCCTCGGCTCCTACCCGCTGATGACGGAGAAAGAAGCCCTGGAGGCCCTGGACGCCGCCGCCAAGGCCTACGACGAGGGCAAGGGCCTCTGGCCCACGCTCAGCGTGGAGGCCCGCATAGCCCACATGGAGGAGTTCGTGTGGCGCATGAAGGAGCGGCGCGCCGAAGTGGTGAACCTCCTGATGTGGGAGATCGGCAAATCCGCCGAGGATTCGGCCAAGGAATTCGACCGCACGGTGGAATACATAGCCGACACCGTCGCCGCCCTGAAGGACCTGGACCGCAACTCCTCGCGCCTGTCCGTGACCCAGGGGATCATAGCCCAGATCAAGCGCGCGCCGCTCGGCGTGGTGCTGTGCATGGGCCCGTACAACTACCCGCTCAACGAGACCTTCACCACCCTCATCCCCGCCCTGCTGATGGGCAACACCGTGGTGTTCAAGCCGCCGAAGTACGGCGTGCTGCTGCACCGCCCGCTGCTGGAGGCCTTCCGCGACTCCTTCCCGAAAGGCGTGGTGAACACCCTTTACGGCGAGGGCCGCAAGATCATAGGGCCCCTCATGAAGACCGGCAAGGTCAACGTGCTGGCGTTCATCGGTTCGAGCAAGGTGGCCGACATCCTGCGCCAGCAGCACCCGGCCCCCCACCGCCTGCGCTGCGTGCTGGGCCTGGACGCCAAGAACGCCGGCATAATCCTGCCCGACGCCGACGTGGACCTGGCGGTCTCGGAATGCCTCACCGGCGCGCTCTCCTACAACGGCCAGCGCTGCACCGCCCTCAAGATCCTCTTCGTGCACCGCTCGGTGCAGAGCGAGTTCATAGAGAAGCTGGTGACCGGTCTGGAAGCCCTGAAGCTGGGCATGCCCTGGGAACCCAAGGTGAAGATCACCCCCCTGCCCGAGGACGACAAGGTGCCGTACCTGGCGGAGGTCATAGCCGACGCCAAGAAGCACGGAGCGAAGGTCATCAACGAGAGCGGCGGGCTGGCCAACGGCAACTTCGTGTACCCGGCCGTGCTCTACCCCGTGAACGCCAGGATGCGTCTCTGGAAGGAGGAGCAGTTCGGCCCGGTGATCCCGGTGGTGCCGTTCTCCGACGTCAGGGAGCCGCTGCGGTACGTGGTGGAGTCCAATTTCGGCCAGCAGGTGAGCGTTTTCGGCAGGGACATGGAGAAGATAGCGCCCATGCTCGACACCCTGGTGAACCAGGTCTGCCGCGTCAACGTGAACAGCCAGTGCCAGCGCGGCCCCGACGTGTTCCCGTTCACCGGCCGCAAGGATTCGGCCGAAGGCACGCTGTCGGTCTCCGACGCGCTGCGGGCCTTCTCCATCCGTTCGCTGGTGGCGGCCAAGGACTCCGACGCCAACAAGAAGCTCATCCGCGGCATCCTGCGCGGCCGCAAGTCCAAATTCCTCTCCACGGACTTCATCCTCTGATGGACAAGAAGACCGCGGAACTGGTGAAACTGCTGAAGGCGGCCTACCCGAAGGCATACTGCTCGCTGGACCACGCCGACCCGTTCCAACTGCTGGCGGCCACCATCCTCTCGGCCCAGTGCACCGACGAGCGGGTGAACCAGGTGACCCCCGCCCTGTTCAAAAAATACCCCGGCCCGGCGGAGATGGCGAAAGCCCCGCTCGCGGACCTGGAGCGCCTGGTGCATTCCACCGGTTTCTACAAGAACAAGGCCCTCTCGCTGAAAGAGGCCTCGGCGGCCATAGTGAGGGACTTCGGCGGCACAGTGCCGCGCGTCATGGAGGAGCTGCTGACCCTGCGCGGCGTGGCCCGCAAGACGGCCAACGTGGTACTTGGTTCCGCCTACGGCATAGCCGCCGGCGTGGTGGTGGACACGCACGTGAAGCGCCTGGCCTTCCGCCTCGGCCTGACCCGGCACACGGACCCCGGCAAGATAGAGGCCGACCTGATGAAGGCGCTGCCGAAAGAAGACTGGATCTGGTTCGCCCACGCGCTGGTGCTGCACGGCCGGGCCGTCTGCGGGGCCCGCAAGCCGCTTTGCGCCGGCTGCCCGCTCGCCGGACCCTGCCCCAGGAAGGGCGTAGTTTAGCGCGGCACGGCCGCGCCGAGGTTGCGCGGGCAAGCCGCTAGCGCTATAATAAGATTGATGGCAGATACCAAAGGCCAAGTCCTGCTCGTCACCTCCGGCAAGGAACTCCTTGACGAGATGACCCCGTCCATGTCCGGGCGGGGCCTGGAACTGCTCTGCGTGCCCACGCTGAAGTACGCCGCGGAGCGGCTGGCCGCCGGCGGCTGCGCCGCCATGGTAGTGGACTTCAGCCGCGTCCCCCCCGCCGAACGGGAACCTTTCCTCGCCCTGCATAAGCAGCACCCGAAACTGAACCTTTTCATCCTGGAATCCACGGCCAGCCTGGCCCCCACGGTAGCGTCGCCGCTGCGCCGCCTGCCCTGGCCGCTGCCCGCCGGCTTCGCCGATCAGGTGCGGGTCATCGGGCGCATGCTGGTCTTCCTGGCCGACCAGGTGCTGTTCACCACCGGGGCGGTACAGACCGTTTTTCAGCAGTCCGGCGTCAGCCCGCTCTCGGTGGAATCGGAAAAAGACCTGCCGGAATTCATCCGCCGCCAGAACGAAGCCCGCATCCTGGCCATGCAGGAGAAGAAGCCCAAGAAATCCTGGTCCCTGCTCGGCGGCGACGACCAGGCCGCCACCGACATAGCCAAGCTGCCCGCCAACGTGGTCCTGGCCCCCGTACCGGGAGGCGCGGCCGAGGCCTACGCCCTGGACGCCGCCATCCGCGCCGCCGTGCCGGAGGCCATCTGCTATTTCATCTCCGGCATGGACCTGGTGCGCTACGCCCTGCAGGAGCTCAAGGACGGCCGCGCCGTGGCCCTGCCGCGCGACCAGGCCGGGCGCGTGGCCGCCATCATCATAGAGAACAGCGAGGGCGCCGACGTCCGCCTCAAGGCGCGCGAAACCGAGCGCATCCTGCTGCTGGACAATTTCAAGCCGGCCCTGACCGGCCTGACGCAGGCCCTGCAGGGCGCCGGCTACGAAGTGACGGCCACCATGGACGGCTCGGAAGCGCTGAAGCTCTGCAACAAGGGCGCTTTCCACCTCGCCGTCATCGGCACCGCCATCACCATGGGCGAGCATTCCGGCGGCGAGCTGGCGCAGAAGATGCGCGAGCGCGACCCCGACCTGCGTATCATCTTCATGGTGGAACAGTATCCCCTCAAGGCCGCGCTGCAGGGCGTGAGCCAGGTGGTGGAGCTGGGCCTCGACGACGCCATCCTCAAGCCCGTGGAGGCCTCGCGCCTCATCTTCTCCGTGGACAAGGCCCTGGAGCGCCGCTTCCTGATGCTCGAGAACGCCCGCCTGCTCAAGGAGATGCAGGAGCTCAACCGCCAGCTGGCGGCCATAAACGGCTTCCAGAAGAACTTCTTCGCCACCGTGGCGCACGACGTGAAGAGCCCGCTGACCGCCATCATGGGCTACTCGGAGGTGCTGACCGGCAAGCTCAAGGCCATGCCGGGAGAGCAGCGCTACGCCGCCAATATCCAGACCTCGGCCAAGACGCTCAACGTGCTCATCTCCGACCTGGTGGACCTGGCGGCCATAGAGTCCGGCAAGCTCCGCGTGGAGATCGGCACGCTGAACCTGATGGCCGTCATCAACGACGTTTTCGAGCGGGTTAAGATAGCCGCGCAGAAGCGCAGCCTCAGCATGACGCTGGAAGCGCCGCCAGTTTTCCCGCCGCTGGCCGGCGACGACGCCCGCATAGGCCAGGTGGTGCAGAACCTCTGCACCAACGCCATCCAGTACACCAAGGAAGGCGGCAAGATCACCATAAAGGCCGAAGTCGCCGCCGACCGCGTGGTAGTCAGCGTGATAGACACCGGCATCGGTATTTCCAAGGAAGACCTGCCGCGCGTGTGGGAACGTTTCTTCCAGACCAAGGAAGCCCAGGGCATGCGCAAGGCCGGCTTCGGCCTCGGCCTCAAGATCGCCCGCGAGATCGTGCAGCGGCACGGCGGCGAGATGGGCATAGAGTCGGAGCTCGGCGTGGGCTCGCGCTTCTTCTTCCACATCCCGCTCAAAGGCCCCGCGTCCGCGGCGGGCGCGCCGCCGCCCCCCCCTCCGGCAAAACCGGCCTGACCCCGCAAAAGAAGAAGCCTGGCTTAAGCCAGGCTTCTTCTTTTTTGCCCGCGGCCCGTCAGCGCGAGCGGGCCTTGCGCAGCGCCGGGTTAAGGCAGCGGTGAGATTTGGCCACTTCCCGCCTGGTCAACCGGCAGTAATAGAAAAATTCCCCGTCGTAACGGCACACGCAGAAAGGACATTGCCCGTATCTCATCTTTCCCCCCCGAGGCGCCCCCGCGCCTATAAGTTGGTGATATCCTGGAAGATCAGCCCCGCACCTATTATCTTACCGTCCACGCCTTTGATGTTGATAGAGCTGTACCCTATCACTTTCTTTTTACCGTTCACCAGGCAGGAGAACTCCTGGCGCCGCACGGTCTTGCCCTGCTTGAGCACGTCGCCGATGGCGCTCACGATGTCGGGGCACAGCTGGAACAGTTCCACCACCGGCCGGCCCAGGAACTCCTGCCCCACCTCGAAGATCTCCGAAGCCTTCGGGTTGAAAAAGATGACCTTGCCTTCCATGTCCGAACCGATAAAGCCGCCGGACAAGTTGTTGATGGTGCTCTCGCCCTTGAGATTAAGCTGCTTTATAGTGGTTTCCTGACGCTTTATGTAGACGTCCCTGGCGGCGACGGCCGAGATCAGGGCGGCCGCCTTCAGGTCTTCGCCTGTAAAGGAGCCCGCCATGGCATTGATGAATTCCACTACGCCCAACAGTTCGCCGTTGGCCACGGCCGGCACCGCTATCACGTTCCTGGTCTTGAAGCCGGTGCCGTTATCCACCTTTTTGGTGAACATCGGGCTGGTCTCGGCGTCGTTGATCAGCACCGGCTCCCGGGCCTCGGCGCAGGCCCCGGCCACGCCCTGGTAGGAGAAGGCCACCCCCACCAGGTCGCCTCCGACGGGGCCTATGCTCTTGCGGAAAGTGAGCAGTTTCCTGGCTTCGTCCGCCTCGAAAAAGCTGGCGGCGTGACAGCCCAGCAGGCCGGCCCCGCGGCGCACCAGGAAATCCCAGAGGGCGTCCTCGGACGGGGGCTTCTCGGCGGCGAGGTCGGCGGTAAATTTAAGGATCAGGTCTATGGGAGCGTTCATGGTTTACCCTTCTGCGGCCGGTGCGGCGCGTGAAAAAACTCCAGGATGCCGGCGGCCATGGCCTCGGCCAGCTGGTCCTGGAAAGCGGCTGAATTGAGCATTTCCTCCTGGCGCGGCAGGATCATGTAAGCGTTCTCCACCAGGGCGGAGGGCATCCAGGTCATGCGGGCCACCAGGTAGTCCCCGTAGCGCAGGCCCTCGTCGGGCAGCGGGATGGACTTGAGATAGGCGCGGTGGATGGCGGCGGCCAGCGCGCGGCTGTGGCGCTGGTAATGGTAGATGGAAAAGCCGCGCGGCTGGGAGAAAGGGTCCTCCCCGTCGCCTATGGCGTTGTTGTGGATGCTGACGAACAGGTCGCCTCCCAGGTCGCGGGCGAGTTTCGGCCTGTCGGCCAGGTCCACGAATTCGTCCCCGGAGCGGGTCAGGCGCACCGCGGCGCCCAGCGCCTGCAGGCGGCTCTCCAGGCGGCGCGCTATGGCCAGGTTCAGATTCACCTCGAAGGTCTCCTTCGGCCCCACCGCGCCGTCCAGGCGGCAGCCGGCGCCTGCGGGCAGCGAGGAGAAACTGACGTCTCGCAGCGGCAGTTTCCTGTCTCCGCATTTAAGGAAAGTAGAATGCCCGGGATCCAGCACCACCGTGATCCCGGAGAGCGGTTTGGGCCAGGCCAGGGAAGCGCGTGGCGCGGCCCGCAGGTCCACCTGCAGCGCCCTGGCCGAAGTGGAGTAGGAAACGCTGTAGCCCCACAGCGCGCCGGGGGCGGTCTCGAAGTCCAGTTCCGTGACCTCGGCGGCGGCCTGCCGGAAGGCGACGTTCTTCACCAGCGTGTCCGCAGAATCATAGACGATCCAGTTGGTGTGCTGGTTGGTGTAATAAAGCTTCACGCGCAGCCCGTTCTCCAGGACCTCGGCGGCAAAAGGTACTTTTTCATAGAGCGACACCGTGGCGGAAGACCCGAAGTCGGTTTTCTTCAGGCGGATGGAGCCGGTCTCGGTGACAGGCGAGAAAGGGTACGGCAGGCCCTGGGCCGGCTGCACCTTGGACTCTTCCACCCAGGCTTCCTCGTCCCGCCCGAGGACCACCCTGCGCATGCCGTTAGCCCGGGCGTTGGTGACCAGCTTCACGCCCCTGGGCAGGAACATTATGTAGCCGCCTTCGGGCGCGTTGCGCAGCACCACGGTGTCAGTGGAGGTCTCCACGATGGAAACGGCATCCGTCACCCGGACGCGGCCCTTGGCCCTGGCCGAAGCCCCGTGGCCGAAAAGGCCGGCCTTGAACCGCGCCGCCGGGAAGAATTCCTGGCCTGCGTCCGAAGACCGCACCTTGTAGGCGGCATAATAGCGGCCGGAGCCGGCGGGGGCTTCGGTCATGGGGCCTTCCTTCAGGCCGCCGAAAGAGAAGACAGCCTCTTTGCCCGGGGTGCCGAAGGCGGCGAGCCTGATATAGTCTCCCGGGAAGACCTCGGCGTCGGACGCGTAATTGGTTATCTCAAGCCGGGCTGGCCCGGTGGAGGGCCAGGGTTCGGCCCCGGACCGCACCTTTACGCCGCGCTGGGCCGTGGTGCCGTCCGCGAGCTGGCCGCGGAAGAAGAACTCCCCCCCGGCCACCGGCAGGTAGGCGATGAAACCGCCGTTGGAATGCACCGGCACCTTTTCCCCGTTCAGAGTAAAGGCCGCGGTAGCCGGCACTATATTGCCGAAAACGAAAGTCTTCTGCACCGCCGGCAACTGGGCCCCTTCGGCCGGGTAGACGAAGTTGATCTCTCCGGCGGCGGCCGGTGCGGCGGTGAGGAAGAGCAGGGCTGCGGTGAAAATGGGTTTCATTTGGATAAGTTTCTTAAAGAATACGAAATATAAATTTAACATGGTCAGGTTATGATTATAATATATTCGAACTTATGAAAAAATCAGCCCTGCTCCCGCTCCTCCTTGTCGCGCTGGCCGCGCCCCAGGCGCGCTCGGCCGTGGACCTCACTTTTGTGCGGCCCGGGGCCAGGGCCAACGCCATGGGCTCCGCCTTCACCACCGTGGGCGGGGACGCCTACGCCGTCTTCTATAACCCTGCCAACCTCACCTCCCTGACGGAACAGGAAGTCCGTTTCGAGACCGGGCGCCGCCTCGCCGCGGCACAGGCCGGCGAAGCTTCCCTGGCCTATATCCGCCCCGTGCCCGACACCGACGGCAAGGTGGCCGGGCTGGGCTACTACGCGGCGCGCCAGGGCGGCGGCCTGAGCAAGGACACCCTTACCATGGGCACCGGCAACAGGACGGTGATAAAATACCTGCAGCAGCCGCTCTTTTACGGCTTCAATTTCAAGCTGATGAGCCTGCGCTCTCCGGAAAAGAGCCACCTGGGCATCGGCTTCGACGCCGGCCTTAAAGTGGAGAGCGACGGCGGCCTGGCCACCGCGCTGGTGCTTTCCGACATGATGCTGGGCATAGGCAGGTCCCTGGCCACGGTAACGCTGGGCAATTCCTACCGCATAAAGAACTACCGCCTGCTGGCCGACCTGAAGGCCCGCGGCTCCTACTCCGAATTCTTCCTCGGCGCCGAGCATGAACTCTTCAACGGCCTCGTGCAGGCGCGGGCCGGCAAAGGCATGGCGCTGGACGGCGGCCGGTACCTGGCCCTTGGCCTCGGTGTTAACACCCTGCCCTGGACCATCGACCTGGCCTGGTCCATCCCCTGGGCCGGCTATAACGAGAACTCCGGCTACTACGGCTTCAACGTGGGCTACCGCTTCGGCTCCAAGACCTACAGCGAGAAGCTGGTGGGTGACGCGGCCCGCCAGGCCGACACCCTCAAGACCCAGATAGACGACCTGCGCGAGCAGCGGGCCGCGCTGGAGAGCTCCGTGGCCACCTACCGCGTCAATAAGGGCATGCTGGAGACCGACCTGACCGTGATGCAGGGCCGCCTGCGCGGGCTCGAGAGCGACCTCAAGGACCTGCAGCTGCAGGTGCTGGAGGCGCAGTACAAGAAAGAGACGCCTAAGCCGGTAAAACGCTACGTCCCCCCTCCGCCCGAGCGCTGGCCCAGGCTGCACAAGGCCGCGGCCGGCGAGACGCTGCGCTCCATCGCCGGGAAATACTACGGTAACCCCAACCTCTGGGAAAGGATCTACGAGGCCAACGAGAAGTATATCTCCAAGGGCCTGCCCGTAGAAGGCGCGGTGCTTACCATCCCGCCCCCGCCGGCGTCCAAATAATTCTATGTTCAACACCGTACAAGTAATTTGCGCCTCCGAAAAGGACCGGACCATTCTCCGCGGCATCTTCGCCAACCTGGGCGCGGACGCCGTTTTTTCCGCGGACCTCAACGACGCGCTGGCCGTTTTTGAAAAGGCCCGCCCGGCCGCGGTGTTCTTCGCAGACGGCGAGGAGCCCCCGGCGGAGATACTGCTGCGCGAGATCAAGCGGGTGGCCCCGCTCATTCCCGCCGTCCCCCTCCTCAAGCGCCGCGACGCCGAGCGCGCGGTGGGCCTCATGAAGGCCGGAGCTTTCGACTGCGCGCAGTCCCCCTGGACCGAGGAAACGCTGCGCCCCGTGTACCGCAAGGCCCTGCGCCTCTCCGGCACCGCCATAGAACTGGATTCCACGGCGCTGCGCTCCCGCCGGCGCTCCGCCGCCCTGGCGCTGGCGGCCTTCTTCGCCTTCACGGGGTTCGCCGGCGGCTTCTATTACGGTTTCAAGCGGTTCTCCCCCAAAGCGGTGAAGCCGCACACCTTCGCCCTGCCCTACGCCCACCCCACCGGGATCGTCATCAAGGAGACCACCGCGCTGGTCACCGACTGGTACAGCCAGGGGCTCTACGAGCACGACCTCAAGGATTTTTCCATCCGCAAGGTGACCAGCCTGCCCGAGCAGACCCCCGTGGCCATGACGGCCACCGCCGACTCGCTCTGGCTGGCCGGGGCCAACGGAGTGCTGGAAAAACGCCTGCCAGACACGCGCTACACCCCGGTCTCAAAGACCGCGGCCTTCTCCCCGCCGCCGGACAGCGTCTGCTTCGACGGGCTGTACTTCTGGACGGCGGATTCGCGGTCGGGCGTCATTACCCGCCGCATGCCCGGCGACGCCCTCACCGAGCTGAAATCCTATAAATATCCCGGCGGGCGCCTCAGCGCGCTCACCTGCGACACCCGTTTTCTCTGGGCTGCCGACGGGGGCCTGAAGGCCCTCGTAAAGATGTCCCTGGACGACCCGGAAAAGATCCTGACCCGCAAAGAGCTGAAGGCCTATGCCTCCAAAACGCTTAAAGTGACCGCCCTGGCCTCGAAGAAAGGCAGGATCTGGTTCGCCGGCGAGGACGGCGGCCGCGGCGTGGTCTTCTTCGAAAATGAACCCAAATAAGGCCGACTCCTATATCCCCGCGCTGGCCAAGACCGCGCTGGACCTGCCGCCGCTCTGGGGCAGGCTCACCGCCCTTTCCTCCGACGAAGCGGAGTTCCTCTCCCACTTCGAACTCCCCGCGGGGAAAACGCTGGCGCTTTCTTTCGAACTCGGCGGCGTCGCCTTCGAGGACGTCCGGGCCAGGATCAGGACCGCCCTGCGCGACCCGGACGGCTACTACAACTACGCCCTGGCCTTCACCGCCCCGGACCAGCGGGAACTCCTCAGGTCCGCCATAGGGACGCAGCTCCCCCGCTGAACGCCCGCGTTTCCGGCCGCCCCCTAAAATAGTTACAATTTAGGCATGATCTTCACGCGTCTGCGCCTCGTTCTCGCCGCGCTGCTGCTGCTCCTCGCCGCCGGCGGCGTTTTTTCCTACTTCAAGTATAAAAAATTCTCCGCTTATCTCGCGGACCAGATCGGCGGCCAGGCCGCTAAAAAGCTGGGCCGGGAGGTCAGGGTCAAGAGCGTGGCCTTCTCCCCCCTCAAGGGCATAGTCATAAGGGAGGCCTGCGTCTCGCGCCGGCCGGATTTCTCCAAGGGCGAGTTCTTCTGCGCCAAAAAGGCCGTAATTCGCCCGCAGCTTACGGCCATGCTGCGCAACAAGGTCTATTTTTCCAGCGTCTCCTTCGAAAAGCCGGCGCTCAAGGTGCGCGAGAAGAACGGCCGCTGGGATTTCGAGGACCTGCTGGCCTTCCTGCCGGAGACAGACAAGGGCCTTTACCTGACCTGGAACGCCAGCGAACTGGTACTCAAGGACGCCTACCTGGAAGCGGACCTGGAAACCTCCGGCCTGTCCCTCGCGCTGGAGAACACGAACCTGAAACTGGAGCATTATTCCGCTTTCGGGGGCAATTACGGCCTCAAGGCTGAAGGGCTGCTCAAGAGCGCGGTAAAAGGCAAACTGCTTTCGGCCGAAGTCGAACTGGAAGCCGACATAAATTTCGATTACGGCGGCCTGGCGTCGACCAAAGGCAGCCTGGAGGCAGAAAAGGCCTCTTACGGCGAGATCTCCCTGGCCGGCCTTAGAACGAACTGGGCCCTTTTTAATATCCGCAAACCACTGGCCGAAAAGAATTACCAGGTCTCCCTTACCGCGGAGCACCTGCTGGTGCCGGCGAACGGCAACAAGGCGCGCGACGCCGTGGCCGAGGGCCTGAAATTATTCTCGGCGGCCATGGGCCGGCCCGCCCCGAAGATCACCGACATGGAAATGCCCTCCCTCTCCGCCGCCTTCTCGCTGGACGATTCGGTGCTGGCCGTGAAGGACGTTTCGCTGCGCACCAACTTCCTGGACCTGGACGCCGGGCTATCCATCAACGGCCCGGCCAAAACCTCCGACACGTCCCTGAAGGTCCTCATAGGGCAGAACAAGCTCGAGATGTCCGCCTCCGGCCCGCTGGCCGCGCCGGAGATCAAGCCCCTGCTTTCCTCCACGCTTTCCGCCAGCTTCAAGGCCGCCCTCGCCGGCGCGCAGGCTTCGCTTTTAAAAATATTCCCCGTAACAGGAGAACGCTGATGTCAAAGAAGGTCATAGTCATAGGTTCCGGCCCCGGCGGCTATCCGGCGGCCCTGCGCCTCAAGGAGCTGGGGGCGGAAGTCTCCATCGTAGAGGCCTGGGATTTCGGCGGCACCTGCCTCAACCGCGGCTGCATCCCGTCCAAGGCCTTCCTCGACACCGGCCACCGCGTGCACGCCTTCGACGGGCTGCGCAAACTCCTGAAGGACGGTTCGGGCGCCAGCTTCTCGCCCGACATGCTGGACTGGGAGAAAATAAAGGCCCGCCGCTCCGAAGTGATAACAAAACTGCGGACTTCCCTGGAAAAGCTTTTCCAGGCCAGGAAGATAGAGGTCCTGCGCGGCAGGGCCGCGTTCTCCGGGCCGAACGAGATCACCGTGACCGGCCCGCAGGGCGCGGTGAAGAAGACCTTCGACGCGGCCATCCTCGCCGCCGGTACCCGCCCCAGCTTCCCGCCGCCTTTCCGCGACTACCAGGAGCGGCTGACGGATTCCGACCGGGTCTTCGACCTGCCGAAACTCCCCAAGTCCCTGCTCATCGTCGGCGGCGGCGTCATAGGGCTGGAGTTCGCCTGCTTCTTCAATTCCGTCGGGGTGGAAGTGGCGGTGCTGGAACTGCTGCCCGACATCCTGACCGGCGAGGACCCCCAGGTGACGCGCGCGGTACGCTCCTCCTTCGAAAAGCGCGGCGTGAAATTCCACCTCGGCAAGAAGACGGTGAAGATCTCGGCCGAAGGCCCGCTCAAATCCGTGGAGCTGGAGGACGGCACCTCCCTGCAAGCGGAGGAGATCCTGGTAGGCGCCGGCCGCGCGGCCGACCTGACCGGCATGGGCCTTGAGTCCATAGGCCTGGCCTGGGACAGGCGGGGCGTGAAGGCCGACGCGCAAATGCGCACCGCCGTTCCAAACGTCTACGCCGTAGGCGACGTCAACGGCATTTCCCTGCTGGCGCATTCCGCCAGCCGCCAGGGCGAGATAGCCGCCGAGAACATCATGGGCGCCTCCCACGCCTTCGACGACAGCATCGTGCCTAAATGCGTCTACTCCTGGCCGGAAGTCGGCTCCGTGGGCCTCAACAAAGCCCAGGCGGAGGCGAAGGGCCTGCAGGTGAAGACGGCCCGCTCCTTTTACCTCGGCATCGGCAAGGCCGTGGCCACCGACGAGACCGAAGGTTTCGCGCAGCTGGTCTTCGACGCCGCCGACGAGACGGTGCTGGGCGCCCAGATAGTGGGCGGGCCCGCCACGGAGCTCATCCACGTGCTGGCGCTGGCGGTGAAACTGAAGCTGAAGCGCAAGGACCTGCGCGAGATCATCTACGCCCACCCCACCATGGCCGAAGCCATCCACGAGGCGCTGGCGAAATAATGAAACTGCTGTCCTGGAACGTGAACGGCTACCGGGCCGTACTAAAAAAAGGCTTCGCCGATTTCCTCGCGGCCTCCGGGGCCGGCGTGCTGGGGCTGCAGGAGGTAAAAGCCTGCCCTGACCAGCTCACCGACGCCGACCGGGCCGCCGCCGGCTACAAGTCCGCCTGGAACTGCGCCGAGCGCAAGGGCTACAGCGGCGTGGCGGCCTTCTACAGGAAAGAGCCGCTGGCCGTAGCGAACGGTTTCGGCGTGAAGAAGTTCGACTGCGAAGGCCGCGTGATAACGCTGGAATACCCGGCCTTCTTCCTGCTCAACGTCTATTTCCCCAACGGCGGCCAGGGCCCCGAGCGGCTGGCCTATAAGCTGGAATTCTACGAGGCCTTCCTGGAGCACATAGAAACGCTCCGCAAAAAAGGCAAAGCGGTGATCTTCTGCGGCGACGTGAACACGGCGCACAGGGAGATAGACCTGGCCCGCCCGAAAGAGAACACGGAGAATTCCGGCTTCATGCCCATTGAGCGCGCCTGGCTCGACAAGATCACCGGCCTGGGCTGGACCGACACCTTCCGCGCCTTCCATCCGGAACCGGACCAGTACACCTGGTGGGACTACAAGACCCGCGCCCGCGAGCGCAACGTGGGCTGGCGCATAGACTATTTCTTCATAGACCGCGAACACGCCGGCCTGGTAAAGGACGCCTTCATCCTCCCCTCGGTACAGGGTTCCGACCACTGCCCCCTGGGCATAGAATTCAGGGATTAGCGTTTGCCGGCCGTCCTTGCCCGGCCCCGCCTATATTTGTTATAAATTTTACATACCTTTTTCCGTAAAAATTCCACAGGAGGCACTATGTCCACCGCTACTACCGTTCGCCGCACAGCCCTTAACGAGACCATGAGGAAGGCCGGCGGCAAGATGGTGGACTTCCACGGCTGGGAACTGCCCATAGAGTTCGCCGGCATCCTCAAGGAACACGAGGCCGTGCGCAAGTCGGCCGGCATCTTCGACGTCTCCCACATGGGCCAGGTCTTCGTGACCGGCGCCGACGCCTTCAAGCTGCTGCAGCTCACCAACGCCAACGACCTGCGCAAGGCCACCCCCGGCAAGGGCGTCTACTCCCACGTGACCAACGAGAAGGCCGGCCTGGTGGACGACATCATAGCTTTCTGCCTGGCCGCCGACCGCTACCTGGTCATAGTGAACGCCACCACCTCCACCAAGGACTACGAGTGGTTCAAGACGCAGGCCACCAAGATGCACGTGCGGGTGGAGAATAAGAGCGACGATTTTTCCATGATCGCCGTGCAGGGCCCCAACGTGCCCAGGATGTTCGAGGAGTTCGCCCCCGAGTCCCTGAAGCTCCCCCGCTTCGGCATAGTGGAGAAGGACATAATGGGCGAGCACTGCTATATCAGCCGCACCGGCTACACCGGCGAGGACGGCTTCGAGATCACCGCCCCCCACAAGATCATAGTCCAGCTCTGGGACAAGATGATGGAGCTGGGCAAGCCCTACGGCATAGTGCCCTGCGGCCTGGGCGCGCGCGACACCCTGCGCCTGGAATCCGGCTACCTGCTCTACGGCTCCGACGTGGACGACGTCCACACCACCTACGAATCCGGCTACGGCTGGGTGGTTTCGCTCGACAAGGGCGACTTCATAGGCCGCCAGGTGCTGGTGGACCAGAAGGCCAACGGCGTGAAGCGCCGCCTCACCGGCGTGACCCTGACCGGCGGCGTGCCGCGCACCGGCTGCAAGGTTTTCATGGACGACAAGGAGATCGGCGAACTCAACAGCGCCACCTATTCCCCCACCCTGAAGAAGGGCATAGGCGTGGGCTACATGACGCCGCCCAACCTCAAGCCCGGCACCCCCCTCGAAGTGGAGATCCGCGGCCGCCGCGTGAAGGCCGAAGTGGCCCAGGTGCCCTTCCACAAGGGGACCGCTTTCAGCAAAACGCTTTACACCGGCAAGTAAGCCGGCCGCAGCTCTAGACCTAAGGAGACTAAAATGCCTAAACCCGAAGAAGCCAGATATACCAAGACCCACGAGTGGATAGCCCCCGGCGCCGAAGCGGCCGTCGGCATTTCCGACCACGCCCAGCACGAGATGGGCGACGTGGTGTTCGTCGAGCTGCCGAAAGTCGGCCAGAAGCTCGAAAAAGAGAAGCCTTGCGCCGTCGTCGAGTCCGTCAAGTCGGCCTTCGACATCTACGCCCCGATCTCCGGCGAAGTGACGGCCGTGAACGAGGCCGTGGTTTCCGAGCCCGCCCTCCTGAACCAGTCCCCGCTAGAGAACGGCTGGCTCTACAAAATGAAGCCTTCCAACCCCGCCGACGCCCAGGCGCTGATGGACTGGAACGCCTACCAGGAATTCGTAAAGCAGTCGGTCCACTAAAGCAGCAGACTGCGGACGGCGGCCCGCGCGGAGGGAAACCTCCCGCGGCCCCGCCCGCCGTGTTCTTCCCGCGCTACCAGGAGTTCCCATGTATATCCCGCACACCGAAAAAGACAAAAGCGAGATGCTTAAGGTCATAGGCGTCCCCGTCTTCGAGGACCTCGTGAAGCAGGTCCCCTCCAAATTTCTCTGGCCCAAGTTCAACCTGCCGCAGGAAAGCCTCGACGAGGCCCAGGCCGCGGCGAAGCTTTCGGGCCTCGCGGCCAGGAACTGCCGGCCGCTGAGCTTCCTGGGCGCCGGCGCCTACGAGCGCTACACCCCGGCCGCGGTGAAGGCCATCACCTCCCGCACCGAGTTCCTCACGGCCTACACGCCCTACCAGCCCGAGGCCAGCCAGGGCACGCTGCAGGCCATCTACGAGTTCCAGAGCACGGTCAGCGCCCTCTACGGCATGGATTACGCCAACGCCTCCATGTACGACGGCGCGAGTTCCTTCGCCGAAGCCGTGCGCGCCGCGGTGCGCGTCACCGGCAGGAAGAAGATAATTTACTCCGCCGGCGTGAACCCCCAGTACATGGACACGCTCAAGACCTATTTCGCGCATTCCGCCGACTACACTTACGTTAAAGTCCCCATGAAGGACGGCGCCATGGACAAGGCCGCGCTGCCGGCCCTGCTCGAGGGAGCGGCGTGTCTCGCCGTGCAGACCCCCAACTTCCTCGGCCTCATAGAGGACATGGACGGCGTGGCCGAGACCGTTAAAAAGGCCGGCGCCCTGCTGGTGGCCGCCGCCGATCCGGTCAGCCTCGGCCTCCTCGCCGCGCCCGGCGAATACGGCGCGGATTTCGCCGTGGGCGAAGGCCAGAGCCTTGGCCTGCCGCTCGCTTACGGCGGGCCCTACCTGGGCCTGTTCTCCTGCCGGAAGGAGCATGTGCGCCAGATGCCGGGGCGCATCTGCGGCATGACCAAGGACCGTGACGGCAAGCGCGGTTTCGTGCTGACGCTGCAGGCGCGCGAACAGCATATCCGCCGCGACAAGGCCGCCTCCAACATCTGTTCCAACGAGGCGCTGTGCGCGCTGGCCGCCACGGTCTATTCCGCCCTTTACGGCCCCGAAGGCCTCAAGGAACTCGCCGAGGCCAACGCCGGCGCCGCCGCTTACGCCGCCGAGCGCCTCTCGGCCATAAAAGGCTGCTCGCTCAAGTTCAAGGGGCCGTTCTTCAACGAATTCGTACTCGCCGTGCCCGGCAAGGCCGCGGCCATGCGCGAGAAAGCGCTGGCCCGCGGCGTGGACATAGGCCTGCCGCTCGCCCCCCTTTACCCGGAGCTCGGCGAGACCCTGCTGGTCTGCGCCACCGAGACCAAGACCGAGGCCGACATCTTAAAGCTCGAAACCGCCGTAAAGGAGGCCCTATGATCTGCGCTCCCACGGAGAACCGCCTCAGCATAGAGAAATCCGACGCCGGCCGCCGCGGCCTGTTCTGCAAGAACCCGCTGCGTGCCAGGGCCAAAGTGCCCGCTAACCTGCGCCGCAAGGCCGCCCCGCGCCTGCCCGAACTCTCCGAGTTCGACGTGGTGAGGCATTTCACGCGCCTGTCGCGCCTAAACTTCTCGGTGGACACCCACTTCTACCCGCTGGGGTCCTGCACCATGAAGTACAACCCGCGCTTCAACGAGGAAGCCGCGGCGCTGGAGGGCTTCGCGGCCCTGCACCCGCTGGCCCACGACACCTGCTCCCAGGGCACCCTGGAACTCCTGCACGACCTGTCGGCCCGCCTCACCGAGCTGTGCGGCCTGGATGCCATCACGCTGCAGCCCGCCGCCGGCGCGCACAGCGAGTTCACCGGCCTGCTGCTCGCGAAGGCCTACTTCGAGGACAAAGGCGAGACCCGCACCGAGATCGTAGTGCCGGACTCGGCCCACGGCACCAACCCGGCCACCGCCTCCATGATGGGCTTCACCACCGTCAACATCGCGTCCGAACCCGACGGCCGCCTGAACGTGGAGGAGTTGAAGAAGCACATAGGGCCCAAGACCGCCGTACTGATGCTGACCGTGCCCAACACTCTCGGCATCTTCGAGACCAACATAGAGGCCATCGCCAAGGCCGTGCACGAGGCCGGCGCCCTGCTCTACATGGACGGCGCCAACCTCAACGCGCTCATAGGCCTGGTGAAGCCGGGGGACCTGGGCATCGACATGATGCACCTGAACTTCCACAAAACGTTCTCCACCCCGCACGGCGGCGGCGGCCCCGGCGCGGGCGCCATAGTCTGCCGCAAGCACCTGGCCCCGTTCCTGCCGGTGCCGACCGTCAGGAAGGAAGGCGGCCGGTACGTCTCCGACTTCGGCGACAAGCGCACCATCGGCAAGGTGAAGGCGTTCTTCGGCAACACCGGCGTGCTGGTGAAGGCCTACGCCTACATGCTGGCGCATTCGGCCAAGGAGTTCGGCGACATCGCCCGCTATTCCATCATCAACGCCAACTACGTGCGCGCGCTGCTCAAGGACCTGTACCCCTCCTACTCCAAGGAGCACTGCATGCATGAATGCGTGCTGACCCCCGGCGAGGACATGACGGCCAAGGGCCTCAAGACCCTGGACGTGGCCAAGGGCCTCATCGACCGCGGCTTCCACGCCCCGACTATCTACTTCCCGCTGATCGTCCACGAGGCGATCATGATAGAGCCGACCGAGACCGAGTCCAAGGAGACCCTGGACGAGTTCGTGGCGGCCATGAAGGACGTGCACGACCAGGGCGTGGCCGACCCGCAGTCGCTCAAGGACGCGCCGCGCACGCTGCCGGTGCGCCGCCTGGACGAAGTGCTGGCCGCCCGCCAGCCCAACCTGCGCTGGTAGCCGCCCCCGGCTGGCGACGAGGGGGATGGGTTAGCAAAACCCCCTCGGAAACCCGAGCTTGCGTAAGCGCGAGGGTTGAGAGCGGGAGGCGCGCGCACGGTGTGCGCGACGCCGTTTTTGCGTTCCATCCCCCTCGGCGACGGCCGGTTGTGTGAGAAGAACAATGGAAAAAGGACTGATAATCGAAACACCGCCACTCGACGTCTACGGCCAGATGGCCGCGGACGAGGCGCTCTGCGAGTCCCTGCCCGCCCGCCACCTCCTGCGCTTCTACAACTGGAAAGAGCCCGGCATCACCTTCGGCTACTCGCAGCGCCGCAAGGCCGTGGCCGAGGCCGTAACGGCCGCCGGCTGCGCCATCACCGCCGTCACCCGCCGCCCCACCGGCGGCGGCATAGTCTTCCACGAGAGCGACCTCACCTTCTCCTTCATCTTCCACTCACCCGGCGCCTACTTCGAGCCCGGCAAGACCTACGACCGCCTCCACCGGGCCATCAACGCCGAATACGCCCGCCTGGGCATAAGTTTCGACCTGCTCAACGAGAAGACCAAGGACTACGCGGTGAACGACCCGGTGATGAACTGCTTCGCAAAACCCGTTAATATGGATATTTTGTATAATGGAAAAAAAGTGCTTGGCGGGGCGCTGCGCAAGTTCGGCGACTACATGCTCTACCAGGCGTCTTTCCAGGCCCCGGACGCGAGAACTAACGGCTCCGTCCACCGCAACGCGGTAATAAAGGCCCTCGGCGGCGAGTTCGCCCTCGAGTGGGAAGCGGCGGGAATGCCCCCCGCGGCCCTGGCCAAGACCGAAGAACTGGCCGCGGCCAAGTACCGCAGCCGGGACTGGAACGAACGGATCTGACGGAAATTCAGCGTCGGCAACGGAGGGAATCATGGTGGCTTTTGTACTCTGCAAACTGGTGGCCGGTCTCGAACAGAAGGCCGTGCAGCAGATAAAGAACATCCGCGGCGTGAAGGACGTCTACATGACCTTCGGCGGCTGGGACGCCATCCTGGTGGCCGAATCCGACACCATCGACAAGCTCAGCGGCCTGATAGTGCGCGAGGTGCGCGGCATCCACGGCGTGCAGACCACCGAAACGCTGGTCACCACGAACCTTTAAGTTTCAGAGGGAAATAAATGGAAAACTCCTTTGGTACCGGCCGGCCCGCCGACAAGCTGGTCCTGATCGTGGACGACGACGAGTCGGTCCGCGAGCTGATAGAGTTCATAGTCAAGAAAGAGGGCTTCCGCACGGAAAAAGCCGCCGACGGAGAGGAAGCGCTGGCCAAGGCGCGCTCCGTCAACCCCGACCTGATCCTGCTGGACCTGATGCTGCCCAAGTACGGCGGCTTCGAGATCCTGCGCGAGCTCCAGAGCGACGAGACCGGCAGCATCCCGATAGTCATCATCACCGGCCGCTACACGGACCGCTCCACCTCGGACATGATCAAGCAGGAACCCAATGTCCGGGACTTCATCGAGAAGCCGGTAAAGCCGCAGATCCTTTCCGCGCTGATACACAAACTCCTCAAGACCCAGCCGGCCAAAAGGCCCGCCTGAGCCATGAGCAGAAGTGCCTTACGCGCTTTGACCAGGGCCGCTCTCGCGGCCTTGGTTTTTTTGGCGCTGGCGGCCGGCGACCTGGCGCTGCGCTCCCGGTCCGCCCTGGCCGAGGCCCGGCGGCACGAACTCCTGCGCGGCGACCCCGCGGCGAAGGCGTCCTGGGCAGAGGCCAAATTACCCGCCGGCTCCGGCGCCAGGGCGGAGGCCCTGCGCGAAGCCGAAAAGCAGTTCCTCCTGACCGAGAGTTCCGCCAAGCTGGCCTATCTCTGGTACAAGACCGCCGCGGAGGAATTCCGCCTGCCTTTCAACCCCTGGGCCGCGGAGGCCCGCCGGCGCCTGCCCGGCGCCCTCGAGGCCTGGAAAGCTGAACTGGCGGCGGCCGGCGTGAAAGCCGAGCCCTGGATGCTGCAGTAGCGGCCTGACCCCGCGCCGCTCCCCACCACCATGCGCACAGTCAAGACCCTGGCAGGAATAGCGCTGGCCCCGGCCGCCCTCGCGGCAGCCTGGGCCACGGCGGCCGCCCTGGGCCCCGCCCTGGCGAAGTTCGACGTGACCTTCCCCCTCCTTGGCGGGGCCTTGGCCGGGCTGCTGCTGCACATGACCGGGCGCGGCCGCCGGCCCTACGTGGCCGCCCACGAACTCACCCACGCCCTGGCGGCGGTCTTCAGCGGCGTGCGCGTAAGGAAGATCTCCGTGAAGCGGCAGAGCGGCTACGTGCTGCTGGATTCCACCAACGCCTTCATCTCCCTGGCGCCGTATTTCATCCCGTTCTACACCCTGGCCGCCGCCGCGGCCTACTGGGGCGCCGCCTTCTTCTGGAACGTGGCCCCTTTCAGGCCCTGGTTCCTGGCCGCGGCGGGCTTCACCCTCGCCTTCCACCTGCTCCACACCGCGGACGTGCTCTCCGGGCCGGTACAGAGCGACCTGAAGAAGGCCGGGGGGCCCGTCTTCTCCCTGCCGCTGCTGCTGCTGCTCAACTGCCTCGGCCTGGCCGTGGCCCTGAAACTGCTGTTCCCCGAACTGCTCAGCTTCCGGGCTTACACGGGGCGAGTACTGGCCGCGCAGGGCGCGGCCTACAAAGCCCTCGCCGAGGCCGGCCGTTACGCCTTTAATACTGCTAAAATATATATCAGGTCATGAAACTTTTCAGGCAGATAATGGCGCGGGTGATCTTCCTGCCCGTCATCCTGGCGGCCGGCATAGCGGCCACCGCCATGGTCACCGCGCGCCTCATGTTCACGCCCGCCGACCTGGAATCGGTAGTGACCAACCAGTTCCAGGAGATCCTCAAGCGGCCGGTGCGCATAGAGTGGGCGCGGCTGTCCGCCACCGGCGAGATAAAGATAAAGGGCCTGCGGGTGACGGAACCTGGGCCGGAAGCCGTGGATTTCCTGCGCGCGGATTATATTTACGCCACCTACCGGCTGCTGCCGCTGCTGCGCCGCAAGGTGGAGATAGACAGCGTGATCCTGGTCTCGCCCAAGATCCAGCTCATAAAGCGCGAGGACGGCACCTGGAACATAGGGGACATCTTCGCCTCCTACCGGTCCAGCGGCGGCAAGCACCGCCTCAACAAGATAGCCGACGCCGAGATCAAGGACGGGGAGCTCTCGATAGTTAACCGCAAGACCGGGCTCGGCTACTCCTTCGACAACTTCAACCTGACGCTCAAGGATTTCAAGCCGGACGCCGACAGCCCGTTCTACGCCTCCGTCTTCTTCAAGAGCGACTCTTTCCGCAAACCTATAACTGGCCGCTTCTACACCGAAGGCCTGGTGAACTTCGCCGGCTTCAACTGGGCCAAGGCGGAAGTACGCGACCTGCGCGCGGACCTGACGCTGCTCGACAAATCGGCCCGGTTCACCGGCGCCATAAAGAACTTCCGCCGCCCGGAACTTGACCTGAAGGCCGAAACCCCGGAATTCCGCAGCAACGAGATGGCGTACCTGTTCACCTCCCCGTGGGACTTCACGGCCCCGCGCTCCTTCTGGGAGATCAACACGGTCTTCAGTTCCACCAGAACCGCCGAGGTCCGCCTGGTCTCGCGGCCGTTGAACATCAAGGCCGAAGGGTCCTTCGACGTTTCAGTTTCCACGCCGCGGTATTCCTTCAATATCTGGGCCCCGCCTTTTAACCTGGGCAACGCCAAGCGCTACGGGGCCAAACTGCCCCTGGCCGACCCCTCCGGCAAGGTCCAGGCCCGCCTGAAGATCTCCTCGAAGAACGGCCGGCCGGTCCTCTCCCGCATTTTCATCAACACCATGAGGGCCGGCGGCCGCTACAAGACCCTGACCGCGGCCGACCTCGACCTGTCGGCGCTGCTGGCCGAGAACTTCGGCAACAGCTTCATCACCGCCACCGGCGGCCGCCTGGCGATAGGCAAAGACAAGCTCGGCGGGCTCAAACTGCGCACCCAGATCTCCAAGGAAGAACTCTCTCTCACTTATTCCGCGAAGCTCAACGGCGAGCCGGTACGCGGCCGCACGGCCATCCGCGACCCTTTCAGCGCCGCCAAAACGGTGGATTTCATAGGGTATTCCAAGGACCTGGTCTATTCGGAGATGAAGAACCTCATCCTCGGGACCCTGGCCCTGCGGGGAAAGCCGAGGAAGAAGCAGCGCTACGACTCCGAACTGGCCTGGATCCGCACCCTCAAGAACTCCATCCCTACCGGCTACGCCGCCTTCCGCCTGCTCTACAAGGCCGGCCGGTTCCGCCACGAGTACCTGGACGCCAACGACTTTTACGCCCAGGCAGCCCTCAAGAACCTCACCGGCGACATCACCAAGATGCGCGGCACGGTGTCCATCAAGTCCGGCAGCGGCACCTTCTACCAGGTGCAGAAGACCTCGGAAAAGGACCGCATCTATTACATCGTCTCCATGCCGCTCATCCTCATCCACAAGATGAACCGCATGGGGGCGCTGAAGTTCGGCTACAAGGTCAACGACGTTTCCTTCAACGCCATCGGCGGCGACTATACGCTCAACGACGGCAGGGTGGAAGTAAAGAACTTCTACATGGACGGCAAGGAATTCTCCGCCTACGCCACCGGGCATATCGACTTTTCCGATGATACGATGAACCTGAAAATTTATACAATATCAGGTAAGTATTATTCGATGGGCAGCCTCCCGGAGGCGCTCACCGACGCCAGCGGCAAGCCGGCCCTCGCCTTCACCATAGAAGGCAAGATGGCCAAGCCGGATTTCAAGATGATCAGCCCGAAGGAAAGCGGCAGGATCATCAAGGAAGCCGCCCAGAAAGGCGCGGCCATAGATTTCGCGAAGTTAGACCGGTTCCTAGGAGGAAAGCAATAATGTCCAAGCTCGGCAAATTCGACGTGGTGGGGCTCCTGCAGGAGCACGGCGCCATCCTCAACGGCCATTTCCAGATCCCCTCCGGGTTCCATACCCAGACCTACATCCAGCCCTCCCTGGTGCTGCAGTACCCGCATCTGGCCCAGAAAGTGGCCAAGGAGATGGCCGCCAAGTTCCCCCAGGAGATCAACGTGGTGATCTCCCCCTCCGTGGGCTCCATGGCCATCGGCCAGGAAGTGGCCCGCGTGAAGAAAGCCCGCTCCATCTTCACCGAGAAGATCAACGGCGTGATGGTGCTCAAGCGCGATTTCAAGATCTCCGAAGGCGAAAGAGTACTGGTAGTCGACGACGTGCTGAACTCCGGCCGCATGTGCGGCGAGGCCATCAATCTGGCCCGCGGCTACGGCGCCAAGGTCATAGGCGTGGCGGCCATCGTGGACCGCTCCACCGGCGACCTGACCCTGAACGTCCCCGTGCGCGGGCTCATTTCCTACCCGCTCCAGCTTTTCCCCCCGGACAACTGCCCGCTCTGCCGGCAGAAGCTGCCCCTCACTATCCCCGGTTCCTCCGCGCACCACGTGCACGGCCAGGAATAACCGGCCGGCGCCCGGGCGCCGCGTTTACAGTACCGCCACCGACATGAAAACAAAGTGCATCGCCCTGCTCTCCGACTTCGGCACCTACGATCCCTTCGTAGGCGCGATGAAAGGCGTGCTCCTCTCCAGGGCGCCAGGGCTCTCCATCATCGACATCACCCACCAGATCCCCCCGCAGGACATCCAGACGGCGGCGTTCTACCTGATGGCCGCCATGCCGTACATGCCCAAACACACGCTCTTCCTGGCCGTGGTGGATCCGACGGTGGGGACCGGGCGCGGCATCGTTTGGGCGAAGACCGAGAACTACCAGTTCATCGCCCCCGACAACGGCCTCATCAGCTGGGTGGAGCAGAAAGAAAAGATCAAGGAAGCCCGCTTCATCAGCAACTCCTCGCTTTTCAGCGAGACCATCAGCGCCACCTTCCACGGCCGCGACATCATGTCGCCGGTGGCGGCGGCCATAGCCAAGGGCCTGCCCGAAAAGAAAATAGGCCCCATCTTTAACGAGTACCGCCGCTTCCCCTTCCCCCACCCCGAAAAGGCCGGCAACCGCATAACGGGCCAAGTGATAGCCATAGACCATTTCGGCAACGTGGTGACCAACATCAACCGCAATTTCCTGACCGCCAAGTCGGTCTTCAACGTGGCGGACCGCATGCTCAAGGGCCTCAAGCTCACCTACGCCTCCGTGCCCGAGGGCGAAGCCCTGGCCGTGATAGGGTCCTTCGGCTTCCTCGAATTTTCCGTGCGCAACGGCAGCTTCGCCCGCACCTTCGACGTAAAGATCGGCTCCCCCGTGGAAGCCATCGTCTCGCTTGATGAATAAAACACCTGTCCTGAAACTGAAGCGCGAAGCCGCGAGGCGCCGCGCCGCCGGCCGTCTCTGGGTCTTCTCCAACGAGCTGGAGACCGTAGACACCTCCGTCCCCCCGGGAACTCTTTCCTCCCTGGTCTTCCCCGACGGCAAACCGGCCGGAGCCGGTTTCTTCAACCCCAAAAGCCTCATCTCCATGCGCCTGCTGGTGCAGGACACGCTGGCGCTGCCCGCTGATTTCGTACGCGAACGCCTGGCCGCGGCCCTGCGCTACCGCGAAGAACTAGGCATGGACCGCTACGGCAGGATCTGCTTCGGCGAATCCGACGGCCTGCCCGGCCTGGTGGTGGACCGCTACGGCGACGCCGTGGTGGCCGAGATCCTCTCGGCCGGCATGGAACTCCTGAAGGACGAGGTGACGGCGGCCCTGACCGACCTGCTGCGCCCCAAGGGCATCTTCTACAAGAACACCCACCAGTTCCGCGAGCTGGAGGGCCTGCGCTCCTACGAGGAGACCGCTTTCGGCGTAATGCCCGAAGAGGTCCAGATCGAGGAGAACGGCCTCAAATACTCCATCCCCCTGGCCGGGGCGCAGAAGACCGGCTGGTATTTCGACCAGCGGGAGAACCGCCTGGCGCTGGCGCCTTTCTTCAAAGGCCGCAAGGTCATGGACCTGCACACCTACCTCGGCGCTTTCGCCCTGACCGCGGCGAAGGCCGGGGCCGAGCGCGTCTGGGGCGTTGATTCTTCGGAGAAGGCCATAGAGGCGGCGGAGAAGAACGCCGTGCTCAACGGCCTGGCCGACAAGGTGGTTTTCAGGAAAGAAAAAGCGGAAAGGGTGCTGGAGGCCATGGACGCCAACCAGCTGCCGGAGAAGCCGGACTTCATCCTCCTGGACCCGCCGAACATCGTCAGGAACAAGAAGAACCTGCCCCAGGCCCTGAAAATGCTGGGCCGCATGGCCGGCTCGGCTTTCAAGGCCCTGCCGTCGGGCGGCTACCTGGCGGTCTCCACCTGCTCGCACCATATCTCCAGGGGCATCTTCGTGGAAACCCTGGCCGGCGCCGCCGCCAGGGCCGGCCGCAAGGCCGTGCTCGCGGAACTGCGCGGCCAGGCCAAGGACCATCCCATCCTGGTCAGCATGCCGGAAACGGAGTACCTGCACTTCGCGCTGCTGCGTGTAGTCTAGAGGGCCGGAAAAAGAGAAGGGGCGCGGCTTTTAAAGGCCGCGCCCCTTTCTTTTTATCCGGGCTCAATAAAGGATGCTTTTTACGACTTTGAGGATCTCGGCCTTGCTGGAAGGCTTGGTGATATAGGTCTTGGCGCCGTAGCTGATGGCCTGCTGGATCTCGTTGATGCTGCCTTCCACGGTCAGCATCAGCACCGGCACGCCCTTGGTGACCTTGTCGGTCTTTATGGCCTTGCAGGCTTTGAGCCCGTCCATCTTGGGCATGTGGATGTCCAGCATCACGAGGGCCGGGAGTTCCTTGCGGGCCAGTTCCACGGCCTCTTCGCCGTTCTCGGCGCGCACCACGGTATAGCCCTCGCCCTCGAGCATGGAGCTCAGGGTCTCGAGCATTTCGGCGTCGTCGTCGGCGATCAAAATCTTGTTTTTCATCTGCATAATGTCACCGGGAGATAAAAAATTTGCCGCGGGTTGGGATCGAACCAACGACACCTGGTTTTTCAGACCAGTGCTCTACCACTGAGCTACCGCGGCAAAATGTGGTAAATACTGCCCTTCAATAATAGCATTTTTTAAAAAACCTGTTAACGGGGTGCCGGGGTTAAACTTCCAACACGTCGAACAGGCCGGGGCCGTAGGAGACCAGCGCCACCTTGGGCCGCGGGTAGGCCGCGCAGACCTTGTCCAGGGTGCGCATGAACCTGGCCGCTTCCCCGGTAAAGCTTTTTACGCCCCGGGAGAGGTCCGCCCCCTCCAGCATGTCGATGTGCGTGACGGCGAGGCGGGTGGCCGAATTTATCCGCACGGTCTGCAGGGCCACGTCCATCTCGAATTCCCCCACCCGGCGCAGGCGCCCGCTGACGCTGCCCACCTCGCGGCCCGCGGTGTGGTACTTGTTCAGCTTCGCCTTATCCTTCATTTCCTTCGCGACGAAACCGGGCCCCACGCGGGTGACGTAAGGTTTGAACACGGCGTAGATCTCCCCGGCGTATTTAGGCCCCAGGCCCGCCTCGCCCATGAACGTGGAGGCGGTGGTGTCGCGCGAGGTGACGTAAGGGTATTCCCCGTGCAGGTTGGACAGTTTCATGCCCTGGGTGCCCTCCAGCAGCATGCGCTCGCCCCTCGCGAGCGCCTTGTTGAGCAGCTCCGGCACGTCCTTCACGTATTTTTTCAGGCGGGGATGGTCCTTGGCGAACATGAGCTTTTTGCGGTCCACCCTGTCGCGCACCGCCGCGCCCAGGCCGGTGCCCACGCTGCCTATCTTCGCCATCAGGCGCGCGTCGCCGCGCTCGGCGGCGGTATGCCGCGGCTCTATGATGACCGCGTGCGGGTCTATGATGAGCCGGGAGGCCGTGTTGGTGAGGGCTATCTCTTTTTCGAGCCAGTCCGGGATTATGTAAGTGCCGGCACCCAGCACCATTTTTGCCTTCGGGTTCACGAAGCCGCCCGGCATGGTCTTGAGCGTGTAGATCTTATCCTTGAAGAAGATGGTGTGCCCGGCGTTGGGCCCGCCCACGCGCACGGAATAGGCGTAATTCCCCTTGGCCGCGAGCCACGCGCAGATCTTGCCTTTTCCCTCGTCTCCCGCCTGGCCGCCCACTACGATATCAACAGGCATGTGGTGTCTCCTTTTATTTACGCGCGGCCAGTTTGGCCGCCAGCCCCGTGTACGTCAGGGGCGAAAGTTTTTCAAGTTCGGCTCTAACGGCCGGCTTCACGTCCAGCCCGGTGATGAACGCCGCAAACCCCTCCGCCGTCACCTCGCGCCCGCGGGTAAATTTGCTGAGCAGTTCATAGGCGCCAGCCGCGCGCTCGCGCCTGAGGATGGTCTGCACCCCCTCGGCTATTATCTCGGGGTGCGCCCGGAGTTCCGCCCGGCAGGCGGCCTCGTCCACAGAAACGCGCGCCAGGCCGGTGAGCACCGAGCGGTAGGCCGCAAGCGAGTGGCCCATGGCGGCCCCGAAATTGCGCGCCACCGTGGAATCGGACAGGTCCCGCTGCAGGCGTGATACCGGCAGCTTGGCCGAGAAGAAGCCGAGCAGGGCGTTGGCCAGGCCCAGGTTGCCCTCGGCGTTCTCGAAATGTATGGGGTTCACTTTCTGCGGCATGGTGGAGGATCCCACTTCCCCCGCCACGGCCTTCTGGGCCACCAGCCCGGCGGAGATGTAACGCCACATATCCTGGCAGAAGGCCAAGAGCACGGTATTGGCGCGGCGCTGCGCGTCGAAAAGTTCCGCGTAGCTGTCGTGGGGTTCTATCTGCGTGGTAAAGGGATTGAACTCCAGCCCGGGAAAACCCTCCACGAATTCCCTGGCGAACTTTTCCCAGTTCACGGCGGGATAGGCCGCCAGGTGGGCGTTGTAATTGCCGGAGGCGCCGTTAAGTTTGGCGCAGAGTTTACCCTTGCCGAGTTGGGCGACCTGCCTGGCGAGGCGGGCGTGGAAAACGCGGAATTCCTTGCCGAAGGTGGTGGGCACGGCCGGCTGCCCGTGGGTGCGGGCCAAGAGCGGGGTAGCCGCGTGCTTCACGGCCAGTCCGTCCAGGGAGCGCAGCAGTTCCCGCAGGGCCGGCAAGAGTTCCAGGGCCAGGCAGTCCCTTAGCATGAGGGCGTAGGCGATATTATTGACGTCCTCGGAAGTAAGGGCGAAATGGACCAACTCCGAGAGGTCTTTGAGGGAAGTGCGGCGGAGCTTCTCTTTGATGAAGTATTCCACCGCTTTGACGTCGTGCCTGGTGGCCGGGATACCCGGGACCCCGGTCTCCTCTATGGCGGCGATGCGCTGCGCGTCGGCGGCGGAGAGCCTGGGCAGTTTGGCGAGGAGGGCCTTCTCGGCGGCCGTGAGCCGCCTCGCGCCTATCCCCGGCGTGGCGCAGAGCTTCTCCAGGTAGCGGCATTCCACCAGCACCCGGTAGCCGGCCAGAGCCCCTTCCCCGGCCAGGTGTTTAAGCCCGCCGAGCCTGGCGGCGTACCTGCCGTCGAGGGGACTTACCGCTTCCATGTCGCGCGCTGCAGCCATATAGCCTCCAAAAAACCGACCCCTTGTCCGCCTGCGCAAGACATGGGGTCTTGCAATTAATTCTAACACAAATCCAGAAGCCCGGCAAAACCGCGTTTTGCTACAATATCGCTATGGAAAGCAACCCGGCCATAGCCGACATCGTCATGCAGGCGCTGCGCCAGACCTGCGAGGTCTTCTACCTGACCGACGCCGAGGGAGCCATCGTTTACGTCAATCCTGCCTTCGAACGGCTTACCGGCTACTCCCGCGAAGAGGTCCTGGGCAAGACCGCCAGGGTGCTCAAGAGCGGCGAACATTCCGCCGAATTCTACAAGGCCATGTGGGCCACCCTCAAGTCCGGCCAGCCCTGGCGCGGGCGCCTGGTCAACCGCCGCAAGGACGGGTCCAACTACATCGACGAGCAGCGGATCTGTCCTATCCGCGACGAGAAAGGCCGCGTAGCCTACTTCCTCTCCATCCGCCACGACATCACCAGGGAACGCCAACTGGAAGAACAGCTCAACCAGAGCCAGAAGATGGAGTCCCTCGGCCTGCTGGCCGGCCAGCTCTCCCACGACTTCAACAACCTGCTCACCATCATCATCGGCTCCATGGAGCTTATCGGAGAGGACCTCAAGCCCGGCACCGTGGGCCACAAACTCGCCTCCGAGATCCTGCGCTCCTCCAAGGAGTCGGCCAACCTCATAAAGCAGCTGCTGGTCTTCGCGCGCCACCAGGAATCCAAGCCGGTGGAGATCTCGCTCAACGACCCGGTCAAGGAACTGAAAGTCCTGCTGGACAATCTGCTCGGGCGCAACATCTCCACGGCGTACTCCCTGTCAGAAGACCTTTCAAAGACCAGGATAGAACCGGAACAATTTAAACAAGCGGTAATGAACCTCGCCGTCAACGCCAGGGACGCCATGAGCGGTTCCGGCGCGATAATGATCAGCACCTACAACTCCGGGCCGGAGGGGCTGCCGCCCGGGATCCCCGCCAGGGCCTACGCCGTTTTCGAACTGGCGGATACCGGCCCGGGCATCCCTAAAGAGATACTCACGAAGATCTTCGATCCTTTCTTCACCACTAAACCGAAAGGCAAGGGCACCGGCCTGGGCCTCTCCTCCGTCTATGGCATCATCTCGGGGCACGGCGGGGAAGTTCGCGCCGGGAACCGGCCCAATGGCGGTGCGGTGTTCACCATCTACCTCCCGGCCATTCAAGCCTAGTGCCTGAAGTGCCGCAGCCCTGTCAGCACCATGGCCACCCCCAGCCTGTCGGCGGCCTCCACCACTTCCTTATCCTTCACTGACCCGCCGGGCTGTATGACGGCGGTGGCGCCTATGCGGGCCCCTTCCTCCAGCGCGTCGGGGAACGGGAAGAAAGCGTCCGAAGCCATCACCAGCGTGGCCGGCTTCGGGTTCTCCTTCAGGAATGTTTCGTACTTGTGCCCGG
Organism: Elusimicrobia bacterium GWA2_62_23; assembly: GCA_001799635.1. GTDB lineage: Bacteria > Elusimicrobiota > Elusimicrobia > Elusimicrobiales > UBA9959 > UBA9959. Next base: position 30,509 of record MGTV01000021.1, on the reverse strand, counting down.
CCATGAAGACCGAGTCCACTCTGGACATCTGTCCGGCGCCTATGCCCACCGTGCGCCCGCCGTCGGCCAGCACTATGGCGTTGGAGCGGACGTATTTGGCGGCCGTCCAGGCGAAGCGCAGCGCCTCCTCTTCCGCGGCGGTGGGTTTGCGCTTGGTGGGGACCTCCCATTTATCGCCCAGCAGCCGGTCGTCGTCGCCGCTCACCAGCACCTCTTCGCCCACTGAACGCAGCACCCTGTGCCCCTTGGGAAAGGCGGACCACTTCAGCAGGCGCAGGTTGGTCTTTTTAGAGAACACCTCCAGCGCTTTAGGGTCGTAATCCGGGGCGCAGATCACTTCCACGAAACGTTTGGAGAGAAATTCCGCTATCCGCCCGTCCAGCCGCCTGTTCACGGCGATGATGCCGCCGAAGGCCGAGAGCGGGTCCGTGCTCCAGGCCCGTTCGAAGGCTTCGGCCACGTCGGAGCCGGTTCCCAGGCCGCAAGGGGTGACGTGCTTGAAGATGACCGCGGCCGGTTCGTCGAACTCCTGCACGGCCTGGTAAGTGCCGTAGGCGTCCAGAATGTTATTGAAGGAAAGTTCCTTGCCCTGCAGCTGTTCGAAGGGCGGCCTCTCTTTTCGCGAATACAGGGCGCAGGCCTGGTGCGGGTTCTCTCCGTAGCGCAGATCATGCACTTTATTGAGCGTTATCTCCAGCTTCTCGGGGAAGGCGTCGGCGGCCGGAGCGGCCAGGGTGCGAGAGATCCCGGCGTCGTAAGCGGCCGTATGGGCGAAGCCTTTCACCGAAAGCTCCTTCTTCAGCCCGGCGGGCAGGCTGCCTTTTCCCTCCCGGAGCGCCTCCAGCACGCTTGCGTAGTCTCCGGGCGAGGTCAGCACTGCCACCGACTGCCAGTTCTTGGCCGCCGCGCGGATGAGCGCCACCCCGCCTATGTCTATGTTCTCTATCAGTTCTTCCGACCAGGGCGCGGCTTTCTTCGCCGTCGCCGAGAAAGGGTAGAGGTTCACTACCACCATGTCTATTGGCTCTATGCCGAACTTAAAGACCGTCTCGGCGTGGCCGGGATTGTCCCGGCGGTAAAGTATGCCGCCGTGCACCGCGGGGTGCAGGGTCTTCACGCGGCCGTCGAGCAGCTCCGGGAAACCGGTCAGGGTTTCCAGCGCGCGCACCGGTACGCCGGCGTCTTTGAGCAGTTTATAGGTGCCGGAGGTGGAGACCAGCTCCACGCCTTCGGCACAGAGGCCTTTGGCGAATTCCAGCAGGCCGCCCTTGTCGGAGACGGACAGCAGCGCCCGGCGCACCCGGCCGGTCTCCGGCAGCGGGCCGGTTATCTTCACCTTCCCCCCTTCCAGGAGCAGGCGGCCAGAGCAGAAGAGGGCCGCGGCCGCCGGGTAGGCGGCGTGCTCGGCCGTAAGCACTCGCGCGGCCAGCGTCTCCGGGGTGTCTCCCCCCAGCACCGGCACCGTCTGCTGCAGGACGATGGGGCCGCGGTCGTAGTTCTCGTCCACGAAGTGCACGGTGGCGCCGCTCACCCTCACCCCGGCCTCGAGCACGGCTTCGTGGACTTTCAGGCCGTAGAAGCCTTTGCCGCCAAAACTCGGCAGCAGGGCGGGATGAACGTTGAGTATGCGGTCTTTGAAGCCGGAGAGCATCCGGGGCCCGAGTTTATGCATGAAGCCGGCCAGGCAGACCAGGTCGGCCTTGGCGCCGCGGCACAGGGAGGCGAGGTGTTCGTCGTAGTTGCCGGGGGCGAAATCTTTGGGGGCCGCGATCTCGGCCGGGATGCCGGCCGTCCTGGCGCGCTCTATGGCGCCGGCGTCGGCCTTGCTGGAGATCACCAGCGTTATCTTGCCGTCTATGCGGCCGTCCCGGGCCGCGTCTATCAAAGCCTGCAGGTTGCTGCCGCCGCCGGACGCGAATACGACTATGCTTTTCATAGGCCTCCTGGTTTAACGGGCTGTCCGGGGGATTACCCCCGCTCGCCATGACTGCAGGGAACCGTTGCGCGGTTCCCCTCAATCGCTTCGCGATTGAGCCTCCCTTCCCCAAATGGCGCTCGGGGGTAATCCCCCGGCCATCCCTAAGGCGTACTACATCAAAGCGACTTCGTTCCTGCCTTTTACGACTTCGCCGATGACCACGGAACCCTTTAGAGTTCTGAGCGCGGTCTTTACGGCGGCGGGGCGCATTACGGCTATCATGCCGATGCCCATGTTGAAGGAATCCCACATGTCGGCTTCGGGAATGCGGCCCAGCGCCTGGATCTCCCGCATGAGGGACGGGACCTTCCAGGAATCCATATACACCACGGCGCCTAGGGTCTTGGGCAGCACGCGCGGCAGGTTGCCGGGGATGCCGGCGCCGGTGATATGGGCCAGGGCCAGGACGTCCTGCTTCTTTTTCCTGAGCGCGGCGCGCAGTTTGTTCACGTCCTTCACGTAGATCTTAGTGGGAGTGAGCAGGCGCGCGGCGTACTTCTTCAGCAGTTTTTTATCGCCCAGCACCTTGCGGATCAGGGAGAAGCCGTTGGAATGGAAGCCGGTGGAGGGCAGGCCCACCAGAACGTCGCCGGCGCGCACCTTGCGGCCGTCCAGCGTTTCGGAGTTCTTCACTATGCCCACGGAGAAGCCGGCCAGGTCGTACTCGCCGGGCTGGTAGAAGCCGGGCATCTCGGCCGTTTCGCCGCCCAGCAGCGCGGACTCGCCCTGCCGGCAGCCTTCCATGATGCCGTTTATTATTTTCTTGGAGCGGCCCAGGTCCAGCTTGCCCGTGGCGTAGTAGTCCAGGAAGAGCATGGGCCGCGCCCCGCAGCAGAGCAGGTCGTTGACGCACATGGCCACCAGGTCTATGCCTATGGTGTCGTGACGGTCCAGCAGGAAAGCGAGCTTCAGCTTGGTCCCCACCCCGTCGGTAGAGGCCACGATGCTGTACTTGTTCTTCATCTCTGGCACCGGCAGGAGGCCCGCGAAACCGCCTATGGCCTTGGATTTTTTCTCCAGGAACTCGGTGAACTTATCGGCCAGTTTTATATCCACGCCGCTTTTCTTGTAAGTGGTCATTTAATCTCCTTCTTAAAGCCCTATGTCCCTGCGGTACTGCATGCCTTCGAATTTTATCCCGGAAAGGGCGGCGTAGGCCTTCCGCCGGGCGTCCTGCGCGTCCTTGCCGCGGGCAGTCACGGAGAGCACGCGGCCGCCGGCGCTGAAATAGGCGCCGTCCCGGCCGGCGGTGCCGGAGTGAAAGACCTGAACTCCCGAAGGCTGGTCATACAGGCCGGTAATGGCTTTGCCCGTCTCCGGGGCCTCCGGATAGCCGGCCGAGGCCGCGACCACGGTCACGCAGGCGCCGTGGGCCAGTTCCAGTTCCCTGCCTTCCAGCCGGCCCTCGGCGCAGGCGGCGAGCGCAGGCAGCAGGTCGCTCTTTATGAGCGGCATGACGGCCTGGGTCTCCGGATCGCCGAAGCGGACGTTGAACTCCAGCGTCCTGGGCCCCTCCGGGGTGAACATCAGGCCGGCGTAGATCACGCCCCGGAAAGTTATGCGCTCTTTTTTTAGGCCGGCCAGGAACCGCCCGATGACCTCCGTCCTGACAATCTCCATGTCCTCTTCGGATATCTCCACGGGGCAGACCGCGCCCATGCCGCCGGTATTGGGCCCCTTGTCGCCGTCCAGCAGGCGTTTGTGATCGCGCGCCGCCGGCAGCAGCAGGGCGCTCTCCCCGTCGGTCAGCGCCATTACCGAGGCCTCCCTCCCGGTCAGGAATTCCTCCATGACCACTATGGACCCGGCCGAACCGAAGACGCGCTTCTGCATGAAATCCTCGACCGCGGCCAGCGCCTCGGCCTCGCTGGCGCATATCCTCACCCCCTTGCCCGCCGCCAGCCCGTCGGCCTTTATCACCACCGGGTATTTCTTGTTGGCGGCGATCTTCTCCCGGGCGAAAGCGGCCGAGAAGAGCACCGAGAACTCCGCCGTGGGGATGTTGTTGCGCTCCATGAATTCCTTGGCGAACTGCTTGGAGGCCTCCAGCATGGCCCCCTTCTGGGAAGGGCCGAAGACCTTTATGCCTTTACCGGTCAGGAAATCCGTCAGGCCGGCGGCCAGTGGGGCTTCGGGGCCTATCACCACGAGCGTTATGTTCTGCGCCAGGCAATAGCCGTAGATGCCGTCATGATCTTCCTGCTTTACCGGCGGGCAGGCCGCCAGCGCGCTTATGGCCGCCGAGCCGGGAATGCAGTGGAGTTTGCCGAGCAGCGGGCTCTGTTTGAGTTTCCAGGCCAGGGCGTGCTCCCGGCCGCCTGACCCTATCAGGAGTACGTTCACAGGGCCTCCATCGCCGCCTGATGGGCATAGCCCTTTGATGCGGCACCTGCGCAGGCATTGTACTTGCCGGTAAAGCAGGACACGCAGAAATCCCGGTCATTGTGGTCGCCGCAGGCCTCTATCAGGCTGGGCAGCGAGAGGTAATGGAGGGCGTCGGCTCCTATGAAGCGGCGGATCTTCTCCAGGCTGAGCTGGTTCGCTATCAGCTCCCCCTTCGTCGGGGTGTCTATGCCGAAATAGCAGGGCGAGACTATGGGCGGCGAGGCGATGGCCATGATGACCTTCTTAGCCCCGCAGCGTTTTAGGTTCTTCACTATCTTGCGGGAGGTGGTGCCGCGCACCAGGGAGTCGTCTATCAGGATCACGGTCCTGCCCTTTATAACGTCGCGTATAGGGGCCAGCTTGAGGTGGGCCGTGAACTCCCGCAGCTTCTGGTCGGGCTGTATGAACGAGCGGCCGGTGTAATGGTTGCGCATGAAGGCGGTCTGGTAGGGAATGCCGGACTCTTTGGCGTAGCCCAGCGCGTAGACGGTGCCGGAATCCGGCACGCCGGAAACCAGGTCGGCCTTAACGTCTTTCAGCTCACGGGCCAGCATGGCGCCTATCTCGTAGCGCGCCGTCTGCACGGAGCGGCCGACCGCCACCGAGTCGGGCCTGGCGAAATAGACCTGTTCGAAAACGCAGCGGGTACGCTTCTTAGCCGGCGCGAAACGCTTTGACCTGAGTTTGCCGCCGGAGATAACCACCATTTCCCCCGGCTCTATCTCGCGCACTATCGTGCCGCCAGCCACTTCAATGGCGCAGGTTTCGGAAGCCAGGATATAGGATCTCCCCAACTTCCCCAGCACCAGCGGCCGGTAGCCGTAGGGGTCGCGGGCCCCTATCACCTTGCCCGGCGTCATGAAAAGAAAAGCGTAGGCCCCGGAAAGCTTGGGCAGGTTCTTAGCCAGCGTGTCCTCCAGGGTGCGGCCGCGGTAGCGGGCCGCCAGGTGGAGTATCACCTCGCTGTCGCTCGACGACTGGAAGATGGCGCCCGACTTCTGCAGCCCGGCCTTCAGCCTGTCGGCGTTGGTGATATTGCCGTTATGGGCCACGGCCACCTCGCCCAGGCAGGAAGTCAGCGCGAGCGGCTGGGCGTTCTTGATGTGGCTCGACCCGGTAGTGGAGTAGCGCACATGGCCGATGGCGTTGCGGCCCTCGAGTCTTTCGAGGGTATCGTTGGTGAACACCTCGTTCACCAGCCCCATGCCGTTATGGGAAACCAGGCGCCCGTGGTCGTCGGTCGCTATGCCGGCCGACTCCTGCCCACGGTGCTGGAGGGTGAACAGGCCCACGTAGGAGAGCCTGGCCGCGTTCTTATTGTCGGTTATGCCGAATATTCCGCACATGTTTACCTCACGTACTCGACCGCGTTCCTGAAGAATTGGAACCCCGCCGCCTCAGCCGCCCGTGCCGCCGGCCGGTCCGGGTTCTGCCAGGGGAAGAAATTCCGTTCGGGATGGGGCATGAGGCCGAAGCAGGTCCCCGCGGCGTTGGTTATGCCGGCGATGTCCAGCATGGACCCGTTGGGATTCTCGACGTAGGTCAGGGCGTGGAGCTCGCTTTTTACCAGCGCGGCCAGCCGGGCCTTATCCTCCATTATGAACTTCCCCTCGCCGTGGGCCATGGGCAGCTCTATTTCCGCGGGCAGGCCCTTAGTGAAGATACAGGGACTCTTCGGGTTCACCTTCAACTTGATCCACTTGGCCAGGAAGTGTCCGCAGTCGTTGGTGTAGAGGGTGGCCACCTGGGCGTTGCCCCTGTTCTCCGGCAGGAAACCGGTCTTCACCAGGATCTGGAAGCCGTTGCAGATGCCTATCACCGGCCGGCGGTCTTTTATGAACCTTTCGAAGTCTTTGGCGAGTTTAGCCATCTTCACGGCGTAGATCTTGCCGGCGGAAATGTCGTCGCCGTAGGAAAAACCGCCGGGAAAGGCCATGAGGTCGTAATCCAGCACCTTCTTTTCGCCGGCCAGGAGCTGGTTGATATGCACCAGCTCCGGTTCGGCCCCCGTGTACCTGAAGGAATTGGCCGTTTCTATGTCGCAGTTGGTGGCCGTGCCGCGCAGCACTATGGCTTTGGGTCTTTTCATATCAGTTCCTTCTTCCAGCTGGCCTTAAGCGCGCCGATATCTGAGGAGAAGAGCGCCTCCCCCCCGTCGTGCACCGAAAGCTCCGGTTCCTCGTTCACGCGGCCTATCTCAGCCACGGGCAGCCCTTTTACCAGCCGCAGGAACTCGGTCTCCCTGCTCTTGTCCACTTCCAGCACCAGCCGCGCGGGGCTTTCACCGAAGAGGAGTTCCACCGGCGTAAGCCCGTCCTCGCGGGAGGCGCCGGTGAGGTCCAGCTCGGCGCCGAGCCCTCCGGAGAAGGCCATTTCGGCTAGCGTCACGGCCAGGCCGCCCTGGGACACGTCGTGGGCGGCTACTACACAGCCTGAGCGCATGGCCCGCGCTATGGCCGAATAGAGCTTCACCGCGGCCTTCATGTCCAGGGGCGCCACCGCGTTATTCGCGCAGGCGATGATCTCGCCGTAAACCGCGCCGCCCATGCCGCGCAGGGAGACCCCGGCCAGGAACACCGGGTTACCCGGCTCCTTGAAGTTCATGGTAACGGACCGGCGCACGTCCTCCACCGGGGCGGTGGCGGAGATAAGGAGGGATATCGGTATCGGGTATTCTTTCCCGTCGGCGTCCCGGGACTGGTTATAGAAGCTGTCCTTGCCGGAGATGAACGGCGCCCCGTAGGCCATGGCTCCGTCGTAGCAGCCCTCGGCGGCCAGCACCAGGTCGCCCATCACCCGCGGGTCGCGGGGGCTGGCGGCGCAGAAGTTGTCCAGTATGGCGGTGCGGGAAATATCCGCCCCCGAGCAGAGGAGGTTGCGCACCGCCTCGTCTATGGAGTGCAGGGCCATCTGGTAAGGGTCTATGCGCCCCACTGCCGGGGCGAAACCGTGAGCCACGGCGAAGCCGGAAAAGTCTTTGAGGTCCAGCGTGGCGGCCTGCGGCCAGATCACGGCGGCGTCGCCGGGCCCGTCGCCGTACCTGCCCTGTAAGGGCTTGCCCACGGTGCCGCCCTGCACCTCGTGGTCGTACTGGGTTATCACCGAGTGCCGCGAGCAGACGTTGGGATGCGCCAGCAGGTCCGCGAGGACTTTGGCGTAACCGCCCTTCGGCGCGGCCGGAGGTTTGCATGAGATCTTGACCTTGCGCGCCTCGGCCGGCTTTTCGAAGTTAGGCACGCCGCCGTGCAGGAAAGCCATGGGCAGGTCGACTATCCGTTCTTCGCCGTGCGTCACCAACAGGCGCCCGTCTCCGGGGAATTCCCCCAGCACGCAATACTCGCAGTTCTCGGCGTCCAGTATGGCCGCCAGCCGCCTGAGTTTCGCCTTGGGCACCGAAAGGATCATGCGCTCCTGCGACTCGGACACCCAGATCTCCCACGGCTCTATGCGGGTATCCTTCAAAAGGGCTTTATCCAGCCGCACGCGAGCGCCGGTCTCCGAACCGAGCTCGCCTATGGCCGACGAGAACCCGCCCGCGCCGCAGTCGGTTACCGCGTTATAGAGGCCCAGGTCGCGGGCGCGCATCAGTACGTCCAGCGCCTTCTTCTCGTTCACCGCGTGGCCTATCTGCACCGCGGAGGCGGTGGTCTCTTCGTCTATGTTGGCCGAGGAGAAAGTGGCGCCGTGTATGCCGTCGCGGCCGGTGCGGCCGCCTATTGAGACTATCAAGTCCCCGGGGATCACGCGTTTTCCTATCTTATCCACCGGTATCAGCCCGGCGCAGCCCACATAGACCAGCGGGTTCAAAAGGTAGCCGTCGTCGAAATAGAGGCCGCCGGCCGCCGTGGGGATGCCTATGCGGTTGCCGTAGTCGCGTACCCCCTCCACCACGCCGCGCATCACCCGCCCCGGCGCCAGGGCGTTCTTGGGCAGCCGCTTCTTAGTGTCCAGCCGTCCGAAACAGAAAGTGTCGGTGTTCAGCACGGGCTTGGCGCCCAGGCCTACGCCCAAAATGTCGCGGATCACGCCGCCCACGCCGGTCTCGGCGCCGCCGTAGGGCTCCACCGCGCAGGGATGGTTATGCGTCTCCGCCTTGAAGGCCAGGCCCCATTTCCCGGTCTTGCCGAATTCCACTATGCCGGCGTTGTCGGTGAAGACGGAAAGGCACCATTTTCTGTTCAGCGACCGGGTGGCCTTTACGATGGTCTCCTTGAACAGGTTCTTGTAGCGTTTCACCTTCGCGCCGGCCCGAAAAATCACCGGCCCGGAAAAAGTTTTGTGCTTGCAGTGCTCGGACCAGGTCTGGGCTATGGTCTCCAGCTCGCCCCGCGCAGGCTGGCGGCCCATTTTGCGGAATTGCCGCTGCACCTCGGAGAGTTCCGTTAAGTTAAGCGACCAACCGGCCGCCCGGTCCAGGGCTTCCAGTTCTTTTTTAGGCAGCGAATTAAAATTGGCGAGTTTATCTTTCATATTTTCCCGATCCTGAACTTATTGACCGTCTCGTTGACCAGTGTCCTGGCCACGGCGTGCCTGAGCTTAACCTCCGACTCGCACGCCACGTAGTAGGCGTGCCCGAACCTGACGGTTTCCGGCTCCTTGCCGAGCATGTCCGCTATGGCTCCCTTCACGCTTTCCCCCACCACGTCGGTGACGGAGTCTTTCAGCCAGACCTCCACCCGCCAGGCCTTTTTGAGACCCGGCCGCCATTGCGAGAGCGAGTAATGTTCCGTTATCTTGTCGGTCAGCAGGTCGGCGCCCAGCCGGCCGAACTCGGCCCGGCTGAAAGGCGCCTCCACCCGGTAGAGGCGCGAAAGCCGCGCGGCCTTCACCTTAAGCCCGGCGTGCGCCATGCGGCCTATGAAACCGGCCTCCTCGTTTTTCGCGTATTTCTCTTTGGTCCGTATCTCGATTATCATGCTGTCTCCCTAATATCGCCGAAAAGTTCCCGATGGGACTTTTCCCTCGCATAGCTCGGGCACTGCGTGCGGCATACACCCTCTTGGACTGTCGCGCATAGCGCTTGTCCTCGACCCGTCAGCCTCCGGCTTCCGTGGAATTCTGCGAACGCAGAATTCGGGATAAAAGAAGAAGCCGGGCGGCACTTCACCCGGCTTCGGTTATTTTTTGCAGGGCCTCCTCGTATTTTTCGAGGGTGCCCTGCACTACTTCCTCGGGCAGCCCGGGCGGGGCGGACTTCTTGTCCCAGCCGCTCCCCTCCAGCCAGTCCCGGACGTACTGCTTGTCGTAACTCGCGGGGCTGGTCCCCGTTTTATACCTGGCGGCGTCCCAGAAGCGCGAGGAATCCGGGGTCAGCGCCTCGTCTATGAGGATCAGTTCGCCGTCCAGCAGGCCGAACTCCAACTTGGTGTCGGCCAGCAGGATGCCGCGCCGTTCCAGGTGCTCCGCCGCGAATTTATAGAGGGCGAGGCTAGTCTCCTTTATAGTAAGGGCCAGGCCCGGCGCCAGCGCGGCGGCCATGGTCTCGAAGGTCACGTTCTCGTCGTGGCCCTGGTCGGCCTTGGTGGTGGGCGTGAACAGCGGCTCGGGCAGCTTCTGGGCCTCTTTAAGCCCCGCGGGCAGCTTCAGGCCGCAGACGCTGCCCTGTTTCAGGTATTCCTTCCAGCCCGAGCCGGTGATATACCCGCGCACCACGCATTCGAAATCCACGCGTTTGGCGCGGTGCACCAGCATGGCCCGGCCGCGCATGTACTCCCAGTCGAAGCCGGCCGGGGCCGAAACACGGCCGCGGATATCCTCTATCTCCGTGGAGACGATATGGTTTTTTATTATATGGCCGGTCCGGTCGAACCAGAACTTGCTTATCTTATTGAGGAGGGCGCCCTTGCCGGGGACGGGCGTGGGCAGGATGAAATCGAAGGCGGAAATACGGTCGGATGAAACTATGAGGAGATACTTCTCCCCGGCGGAATACAAGTCCCTGACTTTCCCCTTATGCATCAACTTCAGCTCAAGCATGCGCATCTCCTTTCGGTAGACTGCCGGCCCGCGCAACAGCTGACTGCTACTTCATGGCTTTCAGGTACTTAACAAATCCTATCTTGCCGAGGCGGGCGTTCTTGGCGAGCACTTCCTTCTTCATGGCCCCGCGATACGCTTTAAATTTGGCCCGGAGCGATCTCTCTCCCACCGCCAGGATCTGCACGGCCAGGAGCCCGGCGTTCCTGGCGCCGTTCACGGCCACGGTGGCCACCGGGATGCCGGCCGGCATCTGCGCTATGGAAAGCAGCGCGTCCAGGCCGCCCAGCGGCGTGGCGTTCACCGGCACGCCTATGACCGGCAGCGCGGTGGCGGCGGCCAGCACGCCCGGCAGGTGCGCGGCCCCCCCGGCCCCGGCTATGACCACCCCGAAGCCGTTCTTTTCGGCCGAGGAAACGAAAGCGAGCGCCTCCCGCGTGGTGCGGTGGGCGGAAAGTATCTTTATTTCGAAGGGAACTTTGAACTGTTCGAGGACCTTGGCGGCAGCCGACAATACTCCCAGGTCAGAATCGCTTCCCATGACGATGGCTGCTTTAAGCATACGCACCTCTTAACCGGGAATTGGAAGTATTACAGCACGGATATTCTACGATTTTAAATCCCGAGGCACAAATCCGGCGCGCGCCGCCAGACGGGGAACGGCAAAAACAGGGCAATACGCTTTTTTAGCGGGTCAAAAGGCCCTTGACACTTTCCGGATATATTGGTATAGTTATACCACAATACCATTTAAGGAGCCGCCACGGACATGCAGACCATACTCAAGATCTCGGAAGCCGCCGCCATAGCCCTGCACGCCGCGGACTATCTGGCCGGGCGCCCCGGCCTGCGCTCCGCGCAGGAAATAGCCAAAGCCCTGGGCGTTTCCTATAACCACCTGTCCAAGGTGCTGCAGCAGCTGACCCGCTCCGGTCTGGTAGTCCCGGTACGCGGCCCCAAAGGCGGCTTCACCCTTTCCCCCTCCGGGAAAAAGGCCACCGTACGCGATTTCATGACGGCCATTGACGGCCCGGTAAAACTGCACGCCTGCCTGATGGGCGCCAAGGTGTGCCGCCACAAGGACTGCATGTTCGGCCGCTTCCTGGAGGATACCAACAGGCGCTTCGACGCGGTACTGGACGGCAAAATTTCGGAGTTTTCCAAGCGGAAGTGATTTAAACTCGGTATATATAAGGAGATAAATAATGAGCGACAATATGTTCTGTTACCAGTGCGAGCAGGCGGCGGGCGGCAAGGGCTGCGCCACCGTTGGCGTTTGCGGCAAGGACCCCGAGACGGCCAAGATGCAGGACCTCCTGCTCTGGCAGGCCAAGGGCATAAGCCAGTACGCGCACCAGGCCGCCAAGGCCGGCAAGCGCGACCGCGCCATAGACGTGTTCGTGGTGGAAGCCCTGTTCACCACCGTCACCAACGTGAATTTCGACCCCAAGAACATAGCGCAGCAGATACAGAAAGGGCAGGAAATTAAAGCCAAGGCCCGCGCCCTGGCCGGCAACCCCAAGCTGGACGGCCCGGCCGCCTGGACCGCCCCCTCCGATTACAAGGCCCTGCTGGCCGAGGCCCCCGAGAAGGGCATCCAGGCCCGCCAGAAGGCGCTCGGCGACGACGCCGCCGGCCTGCAGGAACTGCTCACCTACGGCCTCAAGGGGATGGCCGCCTACGCGGACCACGCGCTCATCCTCGGCCAGGAAGACGAGAAGGTCTACGCCTTCATCCACGAGGCGCTGGACTTCCTCACGAAACCCAACCCCACGGTGGACGAACTCGTCGGCTACAACATGAAATGCGGCGAGGTGAACCTGCGCGTGATGGAGCTGCTCGACAAAGCCAACACCACCGCCTACGGCCACCCCGTCCCCACCCCCGTGCGCATCAATCCCCTCAAGGGCAAGGCCCTGCTGGTAAGCGGCCACGACCTCAAGGACCTCGAGAACATCCTTAAGCAGACCGAGGGCAAGGGCGTGAACGTGTACACCCACGGAGAAATGCTCCCCGCCCACGGCTACCCCGGCCTGAAGAAGTACAAGCACCTGGCCGGCAACTACGGCGGCGCCTGGCAGGACCAGCAGAAGGAATTCAACGTCTTCCCCGGCTCCGTGGTGATGACCACCAACTGCATACAGAAGCCGCTGGACGGCTACAAGGCCCGCATCTTCACCACCGGCCTGGTGGAATGGCCCGGCGTTACGCACCTCAAGAACGGCGACTTCGGCCCGGCCGTGGAAGCCGCGCTCAAGGCCCCCGGGTTCACCGAGGACGGCGACCCCAAGACCATCTTGGTGGGCTTCGGCCACAACACCGTGATGGGCGTGGCCGGCAAGGTCATAGACGCGGTAAAGGCGGGGCAGCTGAAGCACTTCTTCCTCGTCGGCGGTTGCGACGGGGCCAAACCCGGCCGCAACTACTACACCGAGTTCGCCGAGCAGGCCCCGAAGGACACCGTGGTGCTGACGCTCGCCTGCGGCAAGTTCCGCTTCAACAAGATGGAGTTCGGCGACATCGGCGGCATCCCGCGCCTGCTCGACATGGGCCAGTGCAACGACGCCTACTCGGCCATCCAGGTGGCCATAGCGCTCTCCAAAGCCTTCAACGTGGGCGTGAACGACCTGCCGCTCTCGCTGATCCTCTCCTGGTACGAGCAGAAGGCCGTCTGCATCCTGCTGACGCTGCTGCACCTCGGCATCAAGAACATCCGCCTCGGCCCCACGCTGCCAGCCTTCGTAACCCCGGCCGTGCTGAAGGTGCTGATAGAGAAGTTCAACATCATGCCTACCACCACCGCCGCTAAGGACCTGGAGGCCATCCTGGGCGCCAAAGCGCACGCGTAAAGATCAGTACCGGGCGGGGCCAAGGAGGAGAGACCTTGGCCCCGCTCTTTACATAAAATAGGGACAGACACCTATTTTATACCTCCGCCCTAATTATATTATTAGGAAAACAGGTGTCTGTCCCTATTTTCCTATAATAACACCATGCTCCCCACAAAAGATTTCCTGGAAAAGACCTACAAGGCCATGAACCGGCCGGAGTACATCCACCCGGACCCGCTGGAGTTCGTCTGGCGCTATAAAAGCGCCGCCGACCGGGAAGTGGTCGGCCTCATAGCCGCCTGCCTCGCCTACGGCAACGTGACGCAGATACTCAAAAGCGTGGAGAAGGTGCTGGCCCCCATGGGCAAGTCCCCCTCGGCTTGGTTAAAGCGCACGCCGCCGGCGGAGATAAAGAAGGGCCTGGCCCGTTTCAAGCACCGCTTTACCACCGGCGCGGAAATGGCCGTGTTCCTCCTGAATATAAAAAGAGCCATGAACGAGCACGGCTCCCTCGAAAAACTTTTCCTGAACGGTTACGATCCCAAGGAACCCACCGTGGAGGCGGCGCTTTACCGCTTCATAGACGCCTTCAACACGCAGGCCTGCGCCCCCACACTGACGCCGTGCACCGAACTCAAAAGTTCCTTCAAACGCGTCAACCTGTTCCTGCGCTGGATGGTGCGCAACGACTCCGTGGACCCGGGCGTCTGGAAAGGCGTCTCCCCCTCCAAACTCATCATCCCGCTGGACACCCACATGCGCCAGGTTTCCATGGGCATGGGCATAACGAAACGCAAGGACACTTCCATGAAGACGGCCGTGGAGATAACCGCCTTCTTCTCGCGCATCGAGCCGGCGGACCCGGTAAAATACGATTTCGCCCTTACCCGGGCGGGGATCAGGGGCAACAATACCTGATTAAATTGGTAAAATAATATCACTCTCTATTACTGCCGGTGGGGCCCGGCAGCGGCCCTCACGTATTCTACCAGGAGGAAAAATGAAGATAAAAGGTTCCAAGACCGAACAGAATCTGCTCGCCTCTTTCGCCGGCGAATCGCAGGCCCGCAACCGCTACACCTATTTCGCGGGCGCGGCCAGGAAAGAGGGCTACGTGCAGATAGCGAAAGCTTTCGAAGAGACCGCCGACCAGGAGAAGGAGCACGCCAAGCGCTTCTTCAAGTTCCTCGAGGGCGGCGACCTCCAGATAACCGCCACCTTCCCCGCCGGCTGCATCGGCGACACCAAGACCAACCTTAAGGCCGCGGCCGACGGCGAAAAGCACGAATGGGGCCACATGTACCCCGAGTTCGCCAAGACCGCTCGCGAAGAGGGCTTCGAGCCCGTCGCCAAGACCTTCGAAGCGGTCTCCGTGGCCGAAAAGTACCATGAGGCCCGCTACCGCGGCTTCCTGAAGAACCTCGAAGAAGGCAAGGTCTTCAAGAAGGGCAAGAAGGTCACCTGGCGCTGCATCAACTGCGGCTACACCCACGAGGGCGAGGCCGCCCCCGAGGCCTGCCCGGCCTGCGCCCACCCCAAAGCGTATTTCGAACTGCTGACGGAGAACTGGTAAACCATCATGGACGAGAATATAAACGAAGAAGTAAAGAAAGAGACCGTAAAGCGCACCGTCACCATGCAGGGCCGGCCCATGGCCCTGGCCGGCGACGAGCTGAAGCCCGGCACGCCCGCCCCCGACTTCAAGGTGACGGACAACGACATGCTGCCCATGAAGTTCTCCCGCACCTACGGCGGCAAGGTCGCCGTGGTCATCGCGGTGCCTTCGCTGGACACGCCGGTCTGCGACCTGGAGACGCGCCGCTTCAACAAGGAAGCCGAGGCCCTCGGCCCCGACGTGGGAGTGCTCGTGGTCAGCATGGACCTGCCCTTCGCCCAGAAGCGCTGGTGCGGAGCGGCCGGGGTAAAGGCCGTGCGCACGTTCTCGGACTATCAGAAAGCCGATTTCGGCAAGACCTGGGGCGTGCTGATAAAGGACCTGCGCCTGCTGGCCCGCGCCGTGTTCATAGTGGACAAGGACGGCATAGTGAAGTACGCGCAGATAGTCCCCGAAGTCACGAAAGAACCTAATTACGACGAGGTTCTGACCGCCCTCAGGGCGCTGGTTTAAAGGTTAAGGAGGAAACGACTATGGCTGAAAGAAGGGAAGTTTACAAATGCGAAGCCTGCGGCAACATCGTGGAAGTGCTCCACGGCGGCCCCGGCGTGCTGGTCTGCTGCGGCGCCGACATGAAGCCCATGTTCGAGAACACCGTGGACGCGTCCAAGGAAAAGCACGTGCCCGTGATAGAGAAGACGGAGAAAGGCGTGAAGGTGAAGGTGGGCGGCGTGCCGCACCCCATGGAAGAGAAGCATTTCATAGAATGGATCGAGCTGGTGGCCGACGGCAAGGTCTTCAGGGAATACCTGAAGCCGGGCCAGCCCGCCGAGGCGACGTTCTGCCTCTGCTTCCAGCCCAAGACTCTCGAGGCGCGGGAATACTGCAACCTGCACGGCCTCTGGAAAGCGTAACCCGAGGAGAACCTAATGAAAAAACAAGTCTGCAAACTTTGCGGCTACGTGTACGATCCCGCCGTGGGCGACCCCGACAATAACGTCCCCCCCGGCACCCCCTGGGAAAAAGTTCCCGAGGCGTGGGTCTGCCCCGTCTGCGGGGCCGGCAAAGAGGAATTCGAACCGGAGAACTAGCCGCCAGCGGCAAGACAGGCGGCCGGGCTTAGCGCCCGGCCGCTTTTTTTCCGCCGGCGCGCCAAGTCCAATTTGGTATAGTTTTAACTATGGAAACGGTGAACGACTGGAAAGCCTTCCTGCTGGGCCTGGCGGCCGTGGCGGGGTCCGGCGTCTATCTGGCCCGCATGCTCATACGCCTCAACGAGCGCCCGGTCGGGTCGGAAGACTCCGACGGGCGCCTGCTCCTGGACATAGGAGTGATCGCCGGCCTGCTCCTGCTCACCATCCGCGAATTCAAGCTCGCCTTCCTGGCCGACCTCTACCGCTGAACCCCTTCCCCGCTACTCCGCGCGCAGCGCGTCCGCGGGCTTGAGGCCGGCGGCCACCCAGGCCGGATAAATAGCGAAAGCGAAGGCCGTGACGGCCGCGATAAGTATGGAGATGAGCGGCATCCACGGCTTGATAGGGCTGGCGCCCATGCCGAGTATCACCTTCAGCGGAACCCCCCACAGGTAGCCGAGCACTGAGCCGAGCACCCCGCCGGTCAGTCCTAAAAGCACCGCCTCCACGATGAACTGCAGCATGATGTCGCTGCGGCTGGCGCCTATGGCGCGGCGTACGCCTATCTCCTTGGTGCGGGAGAACACCGTGGCCAGCGTTACGTTCATGATGCCTATGCCGCCGGCTATGAACGCGAGCATCCCCAGGGAGATAGTGACCAGGGCGTCCTTCAGGCGGGCGGCCATGTTCTTGCGGATCTCCTCCAGCTGGTTCTCCACCACGAAGAAATCTCCGTCGCCGAAATTGATCTTCAGGAAGTTGTTCACCTTGCGCTGCGCGTCGTCGAAGGCCGCCTCGTCGCCGGAGTCAATGCTGACCTCCAGCTGGCCGCCGCCGCGCACTATGCCGTAGTTGGCGCCGGTGGTCACCGGGATCAGCACCTTGGTCTGCTCGCGCCAGCCGCTGAAACCCTGCATGCGCCTGGACTGCGGGAATTCCTCCGCCACCCCGATGACGGTGAAAGTTATGCCGTCTATACTGACCGCCTTGCCCAGCAGGTCCTGGTGCGTGACCAGCGTGTCGAAGGCGTTGGTGTTGCTGTAGACCTTCCGGTAGATCTTCTCACCCGGCGGCGGCGGCGCCTTGCGTATCAGCACGCAGACGCGCAACTTATCCTCCATGTCGTGCCAGTTGAAGAAGCGGCCCCGCAGGGTATAACCGAAATCCCGCTTCATCCATTCCGGGGTCACGCCGGCCACCGAGGCCACCACGCGCTCCCCCCCGTATTCCATCACGTTGCGCCAGGAGCGGGCCTCGCCGGAGACCATATAGAACTCCGGCGCCTGCGCGCGCAGTTTTTTGAGCTCTTCGTAACCGAACGTCGGGGGTTCAACGTAGTCGTCCGGGGAGGAATAGCTGGCGGCCTGGTTCTGGATTATCCGCATACGGGCCAGGCCGGAGAATTCCCGCTGCTGTTCCAGGCGTTCATAGGTATGGAAGATGGCCGAAAACGCGTCTATGAAGACCACCGAGCCCACCGCGATGGCCAGAAAGCTCAGCACCGAGCGCGTCTTATGCGCCCAGATCTCCGCACCGCCGGTGCGGACCGCGTTCAACAGGGCCCTGGTCATGCCTCCAGCCTCCCGTCGCGCATACGGAGGTTGCGGCCGGCCCGGGCGGCCAGCTCGCGGTCGTGCGTGACCATGACCACCGTGATGCCCTCCGCGTTGAGGCCGAACAGGATATCCAGTATCTCCCGGCTGGAGGCCGAGTCCAGGTTGCCTGTAGGCTCGTCGGCCAGGATGATCTCAGGGGAATTGGCGAGCGCCCGCGCTATGGCCACGCGCTGCCTTTCGCCGCCGGACAGTTCCAGGGGCGTCTTGCGCTCCTTCCCCTGCAGGCCCACGCGCCCCAGCAATCCGTGCGCCCGCTCGCGCATGGGCTCCCGCTCCACTCCGGCGTAAAGCAGCGGCAATCCGACGTTCTCGGCCGCGGTGAGCCGGTTTAGCAGGTGGAAGCTCTGGAAAACGAAGCCGATACCGTCGCGGCGAGCCAGCGAGCGTTCGGCGTCGGACATGGCGCCGGTGTCCCGGCCGCGGAGGCGGTAGCTGCCGCCGCTGGGCTCGTCCAGCAGACCCAGGATATTGAGCAGTGTGGATTTGCCGCAGCCGGACGGCCCGGTCACCGCCACGAACTCTCCCGGTTTTATGTCGAAGGTCACACCCCGCAGGGCCGGCCAGCCTTCCTTGCCGCCCTCATAGACCTTGGCGAGGTCCTTGCAGCTTATCGTCATTTCAGCGACTCCGGGGCCGCGGTGAACAGTTTGTCCCCGGGCTTAACGGCGCCGGCCAGCTCCACCTCCGTCTCGGAGCGCAGGCCGGGGAAGACCTGCACCTTCTCGTAGTCGTAACCGTCCTTCTGGCGGTAAACGTAGTAGTTCAGGCTTTCCTGGAAAAGGGTCTCTATAGGCGCCTTCAGTACGTCCTTCTTGGCGTTCAGGTTGGCCGTCACCACGGCGCTCATGCCGACGCGCATCTTCTGGCTGGTACGGTCGAGCGTGATCACCACGCGGAACACGCGGCTGCTGTTGCCCCAGGGGCTGTTCTTGGTGTCGGCCGTGGGCGCAATCACATCTATGCGGCCCGCGAACTTCTCTCCGGGTATGGCCGTGAAGGTGACCGTGACCGGCATCCCGCGCTTCAGCTTGAAGATGTCCACCTCGCTGATCTTCAGGTTCACGGCCAGCGTCCGCATGTCCACTATGCGCGTGACACAAGTGGACGCCGCGTCTATGCGCTTGCCCGCGCGTATCTCCTCGTCCGCGCCGCCGTAATAATTGCGGCTCACGCAGCGGGTCAGCAGGCCGTCGCGGGTGGCCGTCACCGGAACCGGCACGTACTGGTCGGATTCCATGCGCTCTCCGCCCTTGAACATCATGATCTTGTCGCCTTTCGCGACGTACTCCCCTTCTTTGCGCAGCACTTCCACTATAAAGCCGCGGCCAGGAGGGAAGACGTCCACCGCGTCGCGGGACACCAGTTCGCCGGCCTCCTGCAGGTCCAGCTTCAGGTCCCCCCTTTCGGCCGTCTTGATGAAGTCCGCCAGGTCCTGGCGCACCAGCATCTTCTTGTACCGGGTATAGCCGGCGAAGGTCAGCGCCGAGGTCAGGACGAGCGCAGCCATCCACACCGAACGTTTCGCCAAATGTTTCATAATCTCTCCCGTTACTCCCAGATAGGCTCGCCCAGCAGGGCCCTGTAGGCGGCCAGCGCCAGGTCCAGGTCGTTGACGGCCGCGATCTGGCTGTTACTGGCGTCGAGGTACTTGGTCTGGGAACTGTCCAGTTGCAGGGAGGAAGCCCCCCCCAGCGAGTACTCCGAAAGCAGGTTGTCCGTGGTGGCCTTAAGGGCCTTCACCTGGAACTCGAGCAGCTGCTTGGACTTCACCTGCAGCTCTATGTCCTTCTGTCTGGTCAGCACCTCGGTCTTCAGCGCCCTGACCGCGTCTTCCAGTTCCAGCTCCGCCGCCTTAAGCGACGCCTTCTGTCCCCCGGCGTCCAGCAGGTTCTGGGCCCCGAGGAAACCGAAAGGGAAATTGAGCGTCGCGCCGACGCCGTAGGTCTGCCCCTCCCGCCAGGCCCCGCCGCGGGTGCCGAAGATCCCGGTGTTGTACTTGTTCCAGTCGGCGTCCACCTTCAGGCGGGGCAGGTCCGAACGCAGCGCGTTGCGCACGGTTATCCCGGTCCTCTCAAGGGCGGAGCGCCTGAGGCGCAGCCCGTAATTATTCTCCAGCGCACGGGCCACGTCCGCGCGGGGCAGGGGCAGCTTCACCTCCACCGCCGCGCTGGTAAGCTGCACCCCCTGCGGAGCGTCGGGATCGGCGTCTATCAATTCGTTAAAGGACATCAGCGCTTTCGCCGCCGAGACCTCGGCCTGCGCCAGCGCCAGCTCGCTCTGCAGTTTGTCGCCCTCGCTCTGCGTAACCTCTATCTTGCTGCGCGTACCCGACTCGAACTGCTCGTTAGTGTCCTTGTATTGCCGCTCGCGGGAGGCCAGGTTGTTGCGCGCTATCTCTATCTTGCGCTGGGCGGAATAGAGGTCGTAGAAGCGCCTAAGAGCTTTCAAGGCCTCGGCCTGCTTGGCGTTCAGCAGCGTCAGCCGGGCGCTCTCGTAGCTCAGCCTCGCGGTCTTTATCCTGGAAAGCGGACTGGAGGCCGAGTCGTAGAGGTTCAGCGAGGCGGAAAGGACCGAGGTCGCGTCGCCCTTGTCGAAATGCAGGTTGTGCCTGTCCTGGTCGTAGAACGAGTCCGCCATCGAGAAGTTAAAGGAAGGCAGCGCCGCGTCCAGCAGCGCGGCGCGGTAATCCGCCTCAGCCTTCAGGAAAGTCTGCTCGGCCCTTTTAAGCGACGGCGAGGCAGTCATTACGGCCTTCATATAAGCCTTGGGGGTGAACTCCTCCGCGCCGGCGTGGACGGCGCCGAGCAGCGCGAGCAGCGTCAGGACCAGTGTTTTTATCGTCATAAAGGGATGCTTACTTGCCTGCCCGGGCGTAAAGGCAGTCCGCCTCGGCGTTGCGGCCTTCCCGGTCGAACAAGGCAGCCAGTTTCTCCAGCCCGTCCTTATCCCCGGTCAGATCGTACAGGAAGATGGAATAGCCCGCAGTAAAGACGGGCTGGCGGGCCTTAAGCCAGGCGAAGGTCGTCTTGTCCGAGTAATAGGTGCCCTGCAGGTTGGTGGCGGAAACCGCCAGCAAAGTTTCTTTCATGGAGCAGACGTCCGCGCCGGTGCCGGTCAGTTCCACGTTGGAGACTATCCCCAGCGGCACATAGCCCATGCCGTAGCTTTCGGGCCTGGCCACACCGAAGTAGGCGAGGATGACGGGCGGGTTGCCCCTGCCCCTGAGATGTTCCGCCACCCCGCCCAGGTCCTGCCCCCAATCTAGGTTGGAATCCACGAAAAGCTTGTAGCCGTTGGCCGGCCCGCCGGCCAGTTCGTTGAAATAGGCCAGGTGGAAAGGATGCGCCCGCCCGACCGAAACGGCGGTCAGCGCCAGCAGGCCGCCTACCAGCCACGCGCCCTTGTTCACCCGCAGCAGGCGCGCGAGCGCGAGGCCGGCCAGCACGGCCATGAACGGCATCACGGGCAGGATATGCCGGTAGCCGATCTGCACCTTGGCGTTGAGCGAGACCGCGAAATAGACCGCCGGCGGCAGGAGCAGCCACAGGTAGTCCTTGCGGAAATTCTTCAGCGCCAGCCAGACGCCGGCGGCGGCCCCGAAGAGGACCAGCAGCGGCGTTTTGACCGCCAGCGCGGCCGGGAAATACCACCACACGCCTTCCAGCGCGTAGCGGCCCATGGCGAAGGAAGACCGGCCCTTGTCCAGGCGCCGCAGGGTTTCGGAAAGGCCGTCGAAATACAGGGCGATATCCAGTTTATACACCAGCAGCACGGTCAGCAGGCAGACCGCGAAATAGAGGGCGAGATAGGCGAGCAGCCGGGAAAACTTTAGCCTGGGCCAGCGCAGGTTGTCGCCGATCCAGAAGGCCGCCACCAGCGGCGGTATGATGAACATGCTGAACTTGGAGACCATGGCGAGGCCCGCCGCGAGCCCGGCCAGCGCCGCCCAGAGCGCCAGTTTACCGGCGTCCAGATAGGCCAGCACCTTGCGGCCCCGCCCTTCCTTTTCCACCGGCGCCAGCGAGGTGAAACGCCAGGCCAGGGCGAAAGAGGCGAAATAAAATACGGCCGCGGCCGAGTCGGTGGTGATCAGGGCGTCGTTGGAGATGAACGCCGGCATCAGGCCGAAAACGGCCAGGGCCAGCCAGCCGGCGGCCGGCGATTCCAGCCGCGAGGCGAACAGCCAGAGGAACCAGGCCAGCAGCGCGGTCCAGAGCAGGAAAGTAAAGCGCCTGGCGGAGTTAAGAAGCCGCGCCGGCCCCACTGAATTATGGAACAGGAACAGGTCGCCGTAATGGTACGGCATGCGGGACGCGAAATAAGGATGCCCGGTGAAGGCCTGGGGGCGCAGGGAGAGCAGCGGCAGGGCGGAGAGCATCTCGGACAGCGGCGGATGGTCCATGATGTTCATGGCGTAGCGCCCAGTGGCCAGGTAAGAATAGCCGCTGGCCAGGTGCACGGGCTCGTCGTAGGTAGGAGAGGCCGAGTTGATGAAGGCGAAGCCTTCGAACAGGTGAAAAACGAGGGCCGCGAGGGCCAGGATGCGCGGCAGGCGGTATTGGTTGTCCATAAGGGCTCAGGGATATGATACAAAAATTCCCCGCCGCGCCAGTTTCCGGCATAAGCGGAGGTTCTATTTTTGATAAAATATCCTTATATTAGGAGGCGGTCAATGAAACCTTTTATCGCGGCTTTGGTTATAATTTTCGCGGCGGCAGGCGCCTACGCTTTCGACTTCGCCGGGCTTTTTTCCGGCTGCGGCAAACCCGCAAGCCTCAAGGACCTGGCGGCGGCGGTTCCGGCCGCGCCCGAAGCCCAGCCCAAGCCCGGCAACTGCGACTTCCCTGTCAACATAAAGCCGGAAGAGGCCCGCTACTTCATAGAGAGCAAGAACCCGGTGGTGATAGACATCCGCACCGCCGAGGAGCACGCCGCCGGCTACATCGCCCCCACCCACCTGGTCCTGGACTATTACGCGCCCGACTTCAAGGAACAGCTGGCCAAACTGGACCGCGGCGCCAAGTACCTGCTCTATTGCCGCAGCGGCCGCCGCACCGGCGCGTCCCTGCTGATCATGAAGGACCTGGGCTTTACCGACATCCACGACATAGAAGGCGGCATCACCGCCTGGGCCGCGGCCGGCCTGCCGGTAGTGAAATAGCCTTTCCGCCCTTAAAGTGAAAAAGCCCGCGCTCGCGGGCTTTTTCTTTTTTTGCGCCGGCCTGGCTAGAACTTATGCCAGAGCCGTTGCGTGGTCACGTCGTGGTGGAACAGCACCTCCGAGGTCTTCACTATGGTGCCGAGTTCCTTGGGGCTGCGGTCGGCCGCGGCCTGCTTGTGCGCCGCGTACTTCTCATGCGGGTCGGCGCCCATTATCTTCTTCACGAACTCGCTGCCGCGGAACAGGCGGATAGCGTCGTAGATATTGCCCGGCAGGAAACGCACCCGGTCGCGCTTACCTTCGTCCTTGGTGAGCGGCTGGCCTTCCAGCGCCGTCTTGACCAGGGCGTACAGGGCCAGGTAAGGATTGGCGTCCGGCGCCACGGAGCGGATCTCCAGCCGTGCCGACTTCTCGTTGCCGGCGGGGATGCGGATCATGGCGCCGCGGTCCACCGACGAGACCTTTATCTGGTTGGGCGCCTCGAAATGCGGGTCCAGCCGGCGGTAGGCGTTCACGCTGGGGTTCAGGACCAGCGACAGTTCCTGGGCGTGGTTAAGGATGCGCGATACCGCGTCCCAGGCGGCCTTGGACAGCCCGTCCTCGCCCTTGGCGTCGTGGAAGATGTTCTTCCCCCCCTTGGAGAACGAGATGTTCAGATGCATCCCGCTGCCGTTCACGCCGGAAACAGGCTTGGGCAGGAAGGTGGCGGTCATGCCCATGTTGGCGGCCACCTGCCGGCAGACCAGCTTGTAGAGCTGCACCAGGTCGCAGGCCCGCACCACGTCGGCGTGCGAGAAGTTCAGCTCGAACTGCGACGGGGCCACCTCGGGGTGGTCCTTCTCGTTGCGGAACCCCATGGCCCGCTGCGCCTCGGCGGCGGTGTCTATGAAGATCTTGAGCGGGGCCAGGGGCAGGGAATGGAAGTAGCCGCCGCTCGAGATCAGCTCGAAGCCGGCGACCTCGTTATAGCTCTGCTCGGCGTTGAGGCCCTTCACCACGAACCCCTCCACCTCGGCCGCCACGTTGGCGGAAAGCCCCCTGCCCTTCTTCATTTCGGTGGAGAGCGAACTGAGCCGGGCGCGGAAGTCGGAATCGTAGGGGGTGCGGTCCCGGTTAAGGACGGTCCCGAACATTATCACCTTGCCGGGCCCGAACACATCGGACGGCAGCCAGACTATGCTGCCCCAGTCCACCGCGAGCCGCAGGTCGGACTCTTTCTGCGCGGAAAAGCCGCGGATGGAAGACCCGTCGAAGGTCAGATTGTCATTGGAAGAGAGGAAATACTGTTTGTCGTAATCCAGCATGTGGAAGCGGCCTTCGATATCCGTGAAGCAGACCGTCACGGCCTTCAGGCGCTTCTCTTTTTTGAGGTAATCGCAGTATTTTTTTTCCAGCTCAGCCGGGCCCAGGCGCAAAGCCGCGTCGGCGGCCTCGAGGTTGAGCTGTTCCAGTTCGTCGTAAGGTATCTCCAGGAAGTTCTTAAGGGGTGTGGCGCATTCCGGGATGTTTTTAGGCATATATCCTCTTGTTAGGCTAGAATCTTGGACAACTAGTTTAAATATACGTGAATTTACACTAAAAGTCAATACCCCAAAAGAAACAATCTTCCCCGCACAGGAGGCACACCGTCACTCACATTCGCGCCCGGGAGGCCGGCCCAAATAGAAGTGGAATCGGGAAAAATAGTATAGTTCACATATAGATTTACCCTATGGCCACCGGCATTCCCCCCCATGAAAAAGCTCCTGACGGCGCGCGCTATGCGCGGCACGCCAGGCTCTCGCTCATAGGCCGGGCCGGCCAGGAAAAGATAGAGCAAAGTTCCGTACTGATAATAGGCTGCGGCTCCCTGGGCTGCGCGCAGGCCGCCTTTCTGGCCAGGGCCGGAGTGGGCAGGCTGCTGCTGGCCGACCGGGACACGGTGCAGACCCCTAACATGGCGACCCAGCTGCTCTACGACGAGCAGGATCTCCGCGCCCAGGCGCCCAAGGCGGAGGCCGCGGCGCGCCGCCTGCGCACCATCAATTCCGGCATCGCCATCGAGCCGGTAGTCGCCGACATTTCGGCCGCCAACATAGAGCCGCTGATAGGCAAGGCGGACCTGATACTGGACGCCACCGACAATTTCGAGACCCGCTTTCTCATCAATGAGGCGGCGGTGAAGGCCGGCAAGCCGTGGATCTACGGCGGCGTGCTGGGCACCGACGGCATGGTAATGGCGGTACGCCCCGGCCACGGCCCCTGCCTGCGCTGCCTGTTCGACCTGCCCCCGCCCGAAGGGCGCCTGCCCCCGCCCGACGTGTTCGGCGTGCTGTCCACGGCCGCCGCCTGGGTGGCGGCGCTGCAGACAACGCAGGCGCTCAAAGCGCTGGCCTGCGGCGGAGCGGACTGGGGCCGCATGCACACCCTGGACATCTGGAACGGCACGGTCACCACGGCCGAAGTCCCGCGCGACCCGGCCTGCCCCTGTTGCAACAAACGGGAATTCAAATTCCTGAAACCGGCCTGATCACCCGCCGGCGCGATCAGTTCACTGAGATTTTATGACCAGTTTCATACTTAACGAAAAACCTATACGCACCGAAGAGCGCCCCGGCATGACCCTGCTGGAATTCATCCGCGGCGTCGCCTGCCTGTCCGGCACCAAGGACGCCTGCCACGAGGGAGAATGCGGCGCCTGCACGGTACTGCTCGGCTCCCGGCAGTCCGACGGGACCATGGCCTACAAGGCCTGCGCCTCCTGCCTGACGGCCCTGGGCGACGCGGACGGCCGTCATGTGGTAACCGTGGAAGGCCTGGGCGGGGAACCGCTGACGCTGGCACAGCGCCTGATAGTGGAGCACAGCGCCTCCCAATGCGGCTTCTGCACTCCTGGCATAGTGTTGTCGCTCACCGGCTTCGCCCTGGGCAGCGCCACCCTCGCCTACGACGACGCCGTGACCGCGCTGGACGGCAATATCTGCCGCTGCACCGGTTACGCCTCTATCCGCAACGCCGCGAAAGCGCTGTGCGCGGCCCTGGAGGGCATAGACAAAGCCCCCGACCGGCGCCTCGCGGCCCTTATCTCCTCCGGAGTGGTGCCGGCCTATTTCACCGATATCGCCGCCCGCCTCGCCGGCCTGGGCGCGGCCCCGGTCCCCTGCGGCAAGAACACCGTGACCGTGGCCGGCGGCACCGACCTGTTCGTGCAGAAGCCGGAGCAGCTGCTGGAAAGCGAGCTCTGTTTCCTTTCCCGGCGCGGCGACCTGGACTATGTGCGCGAGGACAAGGAATTCCTGCGGGTGGGCGGGGCCGCAACCATAGAGGATTTCCGCAATTCCCCCGAAGTGCGGCGGCATTTCCCGGCGCTGGCCGCCGACCTGCTGCTGCATTCCTCCGCCATCCTGCGCAATAAGGCCACCCTGGCCGGCAATATAGTGAACGCCTCGCCCATAGGCGACGCGGCCATAATACTGCTGGCGCTGGACGCGCGCCTGGTCATAACCGGCGAAGGCGGCCGCAAGCGCGAGGTGCCGCTCGATAAGTTCTTTCTCGGCTACAAGAAGACGGACCTGGCCTGCGGCGAGCTGGTAAGCGAGATCATGGTCCCGCTGCCCCCCTCCGGCGCCCGCTATCACTTTGAAAAGGTTTCCAACAGGACCACGCTGGACATCGCGGCGGTCAATTCCGCTCTGCTCCTTACCGCCGGACCCGACGGGGCGGTGAAAGACCTGCGTGTTTCCGCCGGCGGAGTGGGCCCGGTACCCATGCTGCTGCCGGGCCTTGATAAACTCAACGGCCGCAAGCCGGACGCCGCCTTCTTCAATGACCTGTCAAAGGCCGCCCTGGCCGCCGCCGCCCCCATAGACGACATACGCGGTTCGGCTGAGTACAAGCGGCTGCTGCTCGGCCAGCTGATGCTCGCCCATGGCAGGGCGCTCGCCCCCGTGGAGGCCGCATGAGGAACGACGATACGCTGATGCACGTGCGCGGCACGTCGCAGTTCGTGGACGATATTCCGGTGCCCGGCTGCCTGCACGCGGTGCTTTTCACCTCGCCTGTGGCCAAGGGCCGCATACGCTCGCTGGACATTTCCAAGGCTGTCACGGCGCCCGGTGTGGCCGCGGTTTATACACATAAAGACGTGCCCGGACTGAACCAGGTGGGCCATGTTTTCAAAGACCAGCCGCTGCTGGCCGTGGACGCCGTGGAATACATCGGCCAGCCCATAGCGCTGGTGATAGCGGATACCCGCCGCAAC
Source organism: Elusimicrobia bacterium GWA2_62_23 (assembly GCA_001799635.1). Classification (GTDB taxonomy): domain Bacteria; phylum Elusimicrobiota; class Elusimicrobia; order Elusimicrobiales; family UBA9959; genus UBA9959. The sequence goes on along the minus strand of MGTV01000021.1, from coordinate 3,574 downwards.
GCCAAGAAGGCCCTGGCCCTCATCAAAGCCGATATAGAGAAACTGGAGCCCATGCTGGACCCGCGCGCGGCCGCCGCAGCCGGCCAGCTGCACGGCAAGAAGCGCGTGCAGGTGCATGGCGACCCGGACGCCGCCTTCGCTAAATGCAAACATATTTTCGAAGGACGGCTGGCCAGCGGGGCGCAGGAGCATTTCTATTTCGAAACTCAGCGCGCCCTGGCCGTGCCCGGCGAGCATGACACCATAAAGGTTTACGCCAGCGCCCAGTCGCCGGGCGCCTTCCACCACCACCTGGCCGAAGTGCTGGGCATACCCATGCACAAGGTGGAGCTCGACATCCGCCGCCTGGGCGGCGGCTTCGGCGGCAAAGAGTCCACCGCGGTCTGGATAGTGGCCCCAGCCATGGCGGCCTTCCTCTTGAAGCGCCCGGTAAAGCTCCTGCTGGAGCGCAACGAGGACATAGCCACCACCGGCAAGCGCCACGCCTACGAGTACGACTATAAGCTCGGCCTCGATGCCGAGGGCAATATCCTCGCCTATGACATTACGCTGTACCAGCATGCCGGCGCCTGCGCCGACATCTCCACCGCGGTGCTGGGGCGCTCTTTCCTGCACGTCTGCGGCTCCTACCGCATCCCCAACAGCCGCGTCACCGGCCTGAGTTGCCGCACCAATATCCCCCCCAACAACGCCTTCCGCGGTTTCGGCGTGCCGCAGGGCACCTTCGCCATAGAGGCGGCCATCACCCGCGCGGCCGGCGTGCTGGGCGTGAAGCCCGAAGAGCTCAAGCGCCGCAACCTGCTGCGCGACGGCGACAAACTCCCCTACGGCGTGGTACTGTCCGATGTGAACGCCGCCCGCTGCTGGGAAACTCTGGAGGAGAAAGCCGGCATAAAGGTCCGCCGCGCCGCCGTGGAGGCCTATAACAAGGCGCACACCGACAAGAAGCGCGGCCTGGCCGTGGTGCCGGTCTGCTTCGGCATCTCTTTCGCCCAGACGGCGCTCAACCAGGCGAGCTCGCTGGTGCATATTTACATGGACGGCAGCGTGGCGGTGAGCACCGGCGCCGTGGAAATGGGCCAGGGCGTGAACGCCAAGCTGCGCATAGTGGCCGCACGCACGCTGGGAGTGCCGCTGGAGCGCGTGCGCGTGGAGACCACCAATACCTCGCGCATTCCCAACGCGTCCCCCACCTCGGCCAGCACCGGCGCGGACCTCAACGGCATGGCCACCAAGTATGCCTGCGAGCGCCTGCGCGCCCGGCTTATCGCTTTCGCCGCCGGCGCGCTGAAGGCCGAGCCCGCCGCCGTGGAGATAAAGGACGGCGAAGTATTGATTTCCGGAAAACCTGCCGGCTTCGGCTGGAACAAACTGGCCAAAGACGCGCAGTGGGCCCGGGTGGACCTGGGCGAGCACGCCTTCTACGCCACGCCGAACCTGCATTACGATATGGAGAAGGAACAGGGCCGCCCCTTCGCTTATTACGCCTACGGCGCCTCCCTTACCGAGGTGCTGCTGGACGCCGTGCGCGGCACCTACACCATAGAGGCCGTGGACATAGTGCAGGATGTAGGCGAATCCCTGAGCCCGGCCATAGACCGCGGCCAGATAGAGGGCGCCGTGATACAAGGCATGGGCTGGGCCACCATGGAGCAGCTCCGCTACGCCCCCGACGGCCGCGTGCTGACCGGCGTGAGCGCCTACAAGGTGCCGGATATCAAGTTCCTGCCGGCGCATTTCGACGTGACCCTGCTTAAGGACTCGACGAATCCTTATGCCGTCTGTAATTCCAAGGCCGTGGGCGAGCCGCCTTTCGTGCACGGCATAGGCGCCTACCTGGCGCTGGCGGACGCGCTGAGCGCCGCCCGCGCGGACCGGGACCTTCCTTCCCTGCCCATCACTCCGGAGAAGGCCTTCATGTACCTGCACGGGGGCGGCAAGTGAAGATAAAGGTGAAGTATTTCGCCCTGGTCGGCGAACGCCGCGGGGTGCAGACCGACGATTACGAGACCGAGGCCGCCACGGCCCGCCAGCTGCTGCGCGAGATAGAGGCGAGCAAGAAGATTCCCCTCACCACCAACATCTCCAAGGCCATGGTCAACGGCCGGTTCGTTGAATGGGACGAACCCATCCGCGACGGCGACTTGGTCACCCTGCTCTCCCCTTTCTCCGGGGGCTGAAAAACTGATAAAGTTTGACTGGCGCCGTCGGTGTATCACAGCGCGCCGCGTGAATTTCGGTCTAGAGGTTTACCATGACAAAACTGGCTATCGTAGGGGCGGGTTCGAGCTACACCCCCCTCCTTATCGACCACATTCTTAACTCCGGGCTGGACGGGGAAGTGTCCGAAATCTGCCTGATGGACATAGACGCCGGGCGCCTGAAGGCCGTGCACGGCTTTACCCGGCGGCTGGCTGAAAAGTCCAAGTCGAAGCTGGCCATCAAAGCCACGCTCAGCCTCAACGAGGCGGTGAAGGGCGCCAAGATTGTGGTTCCGCAGATAAGGGTGGGCATGATGGCCGCGCGCCGGCGCGACGAGGAGCTCGGCCGTAAGTACGGCATCATCGGCCAGGAGACCACCGGCGTGGGCGGTTTCTCCAAGGCCCTGCGCACCATACCGCAGATCCGCAAGATCGCCGACGCCCTGCTGCGCTACGGCGCCAAGGACCCCTGGTTGGTGAATTTTACCAACCCGGCGGGCATAGTTACCGAGGCGCTGGTGCGCTTCCACGATATCAGGGCCGTGGGGATCTGTAACGGCTCGCTTACCATGCACAAGGGCGTTAGCGACCTGCTGGGTGCGCGCATGGAGGATACCGAGATAGATTATGTCGGGCCCAACCACTTCGCCTGGGTCCTGGACGTACGCCGCAACGGCCGCTCCGTGCAGGGCGCTGTGATAAAGAAAATGATAGAGCAGGAAGGCCTGCCGACGGCGCTCAATATCACCAAGGTAAAGCTGACGCCGGAGATAATGAGGCGCGCCGGAATAATCCCGACCGGCTACCACAAGTATTTCTTCCACACCGACGCAGTGGTAAAAGAGGACCGCACCACGCCTTCGCGCGCTGCCAAGGTGGCCGAAATAGAGCGGCGCATCTTCGCGGCCTACCGCTCGCCTGAAGTTTCGGAGCTCCCCGAGGCCGTCAAGGAGCGCGGCGGCGCCTTCTACAACGTAGTCGCCTACGACGTCATCGCCTGCCTGCTGGGCCTGCAGAAGAAGCGCGTCACCGTGGCCGTGCCCAATAACGGCACTTACGACGGTTTCGAGAAAGAACATGTGCTGGAAATGCCCTGCATGATAGATAAGGGCGGCTATAAGCCGCTGAAGACGGCGCAGCTGCCGGTCTTCGCCCGGGGCCTGTCGCAGCGGATAAAGGCCTACGAGGCGCTTACCGCCGAGGCCGCGTGGAAATGCGACTTCGACCTGGCCTACCAGGCGCTGCTGCTGAACCCGCTCACGCCAGACGCGGACATCACTTTCCGCCTGCTCAAAGAGGTGCTGGCCCAGAACAAGGCCTTCCTGCCGGCCTACAAGGGGGCCCGGTGAAATATTTCCTGGGCGTGGACAGCG
>MGTV01000020.1:36742-44899 GCA_001799635.1 Elusimicrobia bacterium GWA2_62_23 | reverse complement strand
GCGGGGAATGCTGTAATGCTCGCGGATGGCGGCGAAGAGCTCTGCCTGCTTCACGGTGTCTATGCCGAGGTCGGCCTCCATGTCCAGGTCGAGTTCCAGCATGTCCTTGGGATAGCCGGTCTTGTCTGTGATCATGGCCAGGATGGTTTCCTTCACCGTTTCCTCGCCGAGGCCGGCGGGCGCGGCGGGCCTGTGCGCCGGAGCCGGCTTGGGCTCCGCGTAATGCTGCGGCGCGGCGGCCACGGGCGCCGGCCTGGGGGCAGGGGCGGCGGCTACGCCGACGGGTTCGCGGACGGGCGCCGCGGGCGCGGCCGGCGGCTTGCCGGCGGTCTTCTTGTCCTTCACGCGCAGCGTGTTGAAGACAACTTCCAGCTCGGCCGCGGGGTCGCCGGAAACTTCCTTCACCCAGGCGTTGTAGCGGTTCTGGTCCTCGAAACGGGACTCCCCCGCCTTCCAGACGCGCTCGGTCATGGCCATGGCCATGTGGGAGCCGAAGCCCGCCGCGAAGCGCAGCGCGTACTTCAGGTCGTAATGGCCGCCCTTCGAGAGGTTGATGCCGGCCAGTTCCGGGTCGGGCTCCTTATAATTGGCGATAGGCGGGATGATGCCGGTGTTCAGCGCCCGCACGGCTATGACGTCCTCCAGGGAGGCGCCCATGGTGTGGCCGGTGAAGCCCTTCACGTTGCTGACCACCACCTTGTCGGCGGCGTCGCCGAAGGCCCGGCGCAGGGCCTTCACTTCGGCCGAGGCGGAACCGCCGCGGGCCGGGGTGTAGGTCTCGTGCGACATGAACATGGTGTACGGCGCCATTTCCTCTTTCTTGAGGCCGTAGATGCGCTCTATCTTCTTCACGAAGTTGGACATCACGGTGGCCACATGTTCGGTGTCGAGGCGGGTGGCGTGGAAGGCGGAGTTGGCGCACTCGGTGAGCAGCAGGCGCGCCAGCGGCTTCATGCCGCGCCCGCGCGTCAGCGTCTCGTCCTCTATCACCATGCCGACGGCGCCGGAGCCGGCTATCAGGCCGTGGCGGCGGCGGTCGAAGGGCAGGGCCGCTTCGGACACGTTGTCCTTGGTGGTGGCCGTGCCGGAGGCCAGGAAGCCGGGCATGGTCCATTCCTGGATGGTCTCGTTGGTGATGTCGTCGGCGGCTATCACTACCACGCGCTTGCACTTGCCGGCGCGGATCCAGCTCTCGGCGATATGTACCGCCTGGGTGGTGGAGGCGCAGGCCGCGCTCACGTGGATGGTGGGGCCCTTGGCGCCCACCCACTGGGCGAACTGGGAGTCAGCTATCGGGATGACCTTCAGGAGGAAGTTCTGGCTGAAAGAATACGGGTCCTTCCCCTCGCCGGGCTGGTAACCCGCGAACTCCTTCTGCAGCCAGGCGCGCAGGCCGGCCTTGTCGGCTTCGGTGGGCAGCTTGTCCACCACGCGGTGGTAGACTTCCCACAGCTGCTCGGCGGTCTTGCCGGCGTACTTGTGGTTGAAGAAGTGCGTGACCTCCTTAAGCAGCGACTCGGTCACCGGAAAGGCGGAGGCGAACACCACGCCGGTCTCGCTGGCCACGGGTTCGGGCAGGGCCCACTTCTCGGGCAGGTAGCTGCCGGTGGTGGTCTTCTTATAGTAATGGATGAGCGGCAGGCCCGCGTCCTGCAGGGCCAGCACGCCCGCGCCTATGGCCATCTTGAAGGTGGTGTCGAGCGCTTTGGCCACGGTATGCGGCAGGCCGAATTCCTTCTCGATGTCGAGCGAACCGCTCCGGGCGGACAGCTTTATGGCCTGGTCCACGGAGTCGATCTTCTCTATGCTGTGGTTGCCCGTCGGGGACTTCACCACGCGGATGATGTTCTTCTCTATCTGCTTCTCGCGCCACGCGCCGGGGATCTGCTCTATCATGTTCTTGCCGGCGAGGATCTCGTCGAGGTTATGCTCACGGAACAGCTTGTCCCAGGTGCCGGGGGTGCCGCCGGCTATGCCGGAGACCGCTATGGGGTTGAAGTTGAAGCCGAACTTCTCTGCGAAAGAGGCCTTGTCGGCCGGCAGGGCGGACGGGCCGCTCACGGAGACCGGTGCCGACGCCGGGGCCGAGACTTTCATGGCCCAACCCTGGTAGTAAGGATTGAAGAACTTGCCGCCGTTCTGCGGCAGCTTGCCGTTCCAGTTCACCGGGATGCCCAGCGCCGTCATGTTGGCCAGCAGGTCGTTGAGCTCGGTGATGCCGCCGCGCTTGGGGTGGTTGGAAGCCAGCACGGTGACGTCGTCCTTGCCCTTGAGGGTGGCCGTGGCGAAGGCGCTGAGCACGCGCTTGGGACCGCACTCTATGAAGGTGCGCACGCCCTCGTCGTACATCCGCTCCAGCTGCTTGATGAACTCCACGGGGCTGGTCATCTGCTTGATGAGCATGTCGTAGATGCCCTGCGGGTCCGTCGGGAAGAAGTCCGCCGTGACGTTGGAGAGGATCTTCATGTCCGCGGCCTTGATCGGGATGTTCTGCAGGAAGTTGCGGTACGGGCCCATGGCGGGCGCCACGATCTCGGAGTGGAAGGCGTGGCTCACGGGGATCTCCCCCGCCTCTACGCCCATGTTCTTGAAATGCTGTACGGCCTGCTCCACGGCCTTCGCCTCGCCGGCTATGACGGTCTGCAGCGGGCAGTTCTTGTTGGCGCAGATCACGTAGCCGCTGATCTTCTTCAGCTCCACGTCCACCTTGTCGCAGCCCATGGCGATAGAGGCCATCTTGCCCGGGTCCGCTACCTTCACGGAGGACATCTCCTTGGCGCGGCTGGTGACGGCGCGCAGGCCGTTCTCGAAGGTGAAGATGCCGGCGGCGGTGGCGGCGGCGTACTCGCCGAGGGAATGGCCTATGGCCATGTCCGGCTTTATGCCGAACTCGCGCATCAGGCGGTACATGGCTATGTCGGCCGTCATCATGGACGGCTGGGTGAGCTGGGTCTGCTTGATGGCGGCTTCGCGCTTGGCCAGTTCTTCCTTGCCTTCGCCGGGCTTGCTCCAGATGGCCTCGGTCAGGCGGATACCTATCATCTTGTCCAGGATCACGTCGGCCTCGTTAAAGGTCTCCTGCACCACCTGGTACTTGGCGGCGAGGTCGCGCATCATGTCCACGTACTGAGAGCCCTGGCCGGGGAACAGCAGGCCCACCTTGGCCTGGTTGGTGCCGGTCTTGAAGGTGTAGACGCCTTTCAGCTTGAAGTTGAGCGGCGGCTCGGTCCAGGTCTCGGGCTTGGCGTTCTTCGCCATGAACTCGACCTTCTCCATGAGGTCCTTGGGGGACTTGGCCACCACGGACACGCCATAGGCGGCCTTGGGCTTGATCATGGACGGCTGGGCGTAAGCCGCAAGGGGATAGGCCTCGGGCCATTTGCTGAACACGGCGGCGCTCTCGGCCTGGGCGTTCTTTATGACGTCGGCGGGCGTAGCGCCGGTGAAGGTCACGGCCTCGCCCTGGAGGTTCGCGAAGGGCGCGCGGGAATTTTCCACTATCTCCACCTGGGCGGCTGGCGTTTCGGCGTCGGCGCCGGCCTTGGCGTAAAGCTGGTGGTTGGGGCCGGTGTATTCTTCCATGGTCACATGGAAGTTGGTGCCGCCGAAGCCGAACGAGGACACGTTGGCGCGGCGGATGCCCGTCTTGTTCCACGGCTCGGCCTTGTCTATGACCTTGAAGAGGTTCAGGTCTATGCCGGGGTTGGGGTTCTTGTAGTTGATGGAGGTCGGCAGTATCTTGTTGTAGATGGCGAGCGCCGTCTTGGCGATGGAGACCGCGCCGGCGGCGGCCTTGGAGTGGCCGATCTGGGATTTAACGGAGGTCAGTCCCAGCTTCTTGCCGGAACCCATGTGCGGGCCGAATACTTCGCCCAGCACCTGCACTTCGGCGGCGTCGCCCACCTTGGTGGCGGTGCCGTGCGCTTCCACGAAGTCCACTTCGGCCGGGGAATAGTCCACCTGGGCGAAGGCGTTCTCTATGGCTATCTTCTGGCCCTTGGGGTTGGGGGCGGTGATGCCCTTGCCCTTGCCGTCGGAGGAGGCGCCCACGGAATTTATGAGCGCGTAGATCTTGTCGCCGTCGCGCTGCGCGTCGGACAGGCGCTTGAGCACGTACACGGACACAGCTTCGGCCATCACAAACCCGTTGGCCCGCGTGTCGAAGGAATAGGAGCCGTCGGCGGACAGGGCGCCGATCTTGCAGAACTTCACGTAGGCGGGCGGCGACATCATGTCGTCCGCGCCGCCGGCCACGGCCATGTCGAACTTGCCTGCGCGCAGGCCCAGCACCGCGTAATCCAGCGCCGCCATGGAGGAGGCGCAGGCCGCGTCCATGGTCATGTTGGGGCCGTTGAAGTTGAAAACGTTGGCTATGCGGCCGGCCGTCACGTTGGCCAGTTCGCCGGGCATGGTGTCCTCGGTGATCTTGATGATCCCGTTGTCTATGCCTTCCTCGAACTCCCGTATCATCTCGTCCTGCTTGGCTTTCGGCAGGGAGGCGAAGGCGGCGGTCTTCTTGAGGATGTCCTCGTTATAGAACTTGTAGACGCGCATGTCCGTCATTTCCTTGCGGGTGGCGCCCATGGCGTTGCCTATTACGGCGGCCGTCATCCTGGGGTCGAAAGGCTTCTTGTCGTAGCCGGAATCCTCCAGGGCCATGCGCACGGCCTCTATGGTCATCTGCTGCAGGCGGGAGATCTGGGTGGCTATCTGGGGCGGGATCTTGTACTTGATGGAATCGAACTTGAAGCCCTCTATGAAGCCGCCTATCTTGGAATAGGTCTTGTCCGCGGCCTTATGGTCTTCCGAGAAATAGAGCTTCCAGTCCCAGCGGTCCGCGGGGACTTCGCCTATGCAGTTGCGGCCTTCCGTGACGTTCTGCCAGAACTGGTCCTTGTTCAGGGCTTTGGGGGCTATGATACCGAGACCGACTATCGCTATTTTTTCATTGTTCATAATCTGTGTTCACCTTTTTAGGTTGCGTTGTTCCATCCCACCCCAATAAAGGGGTTCCCGGGGTTCGAAATTGTAGGGGTAAACGGGTCAGAACGGGCCGTTTAAGGATGTCATATATATATTTTATTAAAAAAGGTCCGGGTCAGGCAACCCGCGGGGCGCCTTTCCGGGCCTTGGCCGGGGAGAGTTTACTGTCTGGCGGTCGGTCTGGGGGCCATCAGGTAGAGGATCCCTTTGCGGGAGGAGAGCGGGGTGGAATATTCTGCCGTATCCAGGACCGTCAGCCGGGGGTCTTGCGCGAACGTGATCTTTGCCTTGTATTTGATGATGCCCTGCCATTCCCATTCGTTTATCTGCTTGAGCGGCTTCAGGCCCCTGAGATAGGCCATGTTCCTTTCATAGTTGTGCCAGGCGTCGAAGTCGAAGCCGTTGCTGATGACTTCTTTGGGCAGCGCGGCCGTGGAACGGCCGGCCAGTTCCCACTTCGCCCGGTTCCAGGCCAGGTAATCCTTCATTCCGGCCCAGCCGAGCAGGGCATAAAGGGCCAGCGCCAGGCCGGCGGCCGGCCGGTGGAACTTTATCCCCCTCGCCGCGAAGACCGCCGCGACCGCGAACCAGGGGATGAGGGTGGGCAGCAGGTAGCGGTCGAAGTATTTGGCGCCGAGCAGGGAGACGGCCAGCTGGGCGAAAGAGGCCAGGAAGACGAAACGCAGGGCGGGGCCGCCGGACCGCAGGGCCAGGCCCGAGGCGCACATCAGCAGGACGGCGGCGCCGGCCGCCGCTGCGGTGGCCGCGGTCCAGAAGAAAGTGCTGGCGAAAAGCCCGGAGGGTTTCATGGCCGCGCCGGCCAGGGTGCGCGCGCCCAGGCCGGAAACGGACAGGGTGTTCTCCAGGTAAGGCAGCGTCCCGTTGAGCAGCGCGAAGCCGGCCATTACCGCCAGCGCCAGCCAGGGGGCGCCGCGGGTGACGCGTCCCCCCTCCGGGTTCCCCGAGGTGAATTTGCGCAGGCTGAAAACATAACCGGCCGCCAGCGGCAGCAGCAGCAGCCCGGTCTCGGCCATGGAGGCGAAAAGGCGGTAGAGCGAATCGTTGGCGAAAGCCAGCGGCTTGGCCACGTGCGCCAGGGTGGAGGCGGCCACGTAATTCTCCGAGGCCCACGTAGGGCCGTGCGCCAGTTTGAACCACAGCGCGTAGCCCAGTACGGCCGCCGCCGGGGCGGCCCAGGCCAGGGCGAGGTCCCTCGCTTTTGGCCGGCCTTTCAGGAGCAGCGAGGCCGTGAAGGCCAGCGGCAGGGCCACCGCCAGTTGCCGCGTCAGGTACGCCGCCGCCGCGCACAGGCCGGCCAGGAACAGGGCGGTCCCGTCGGCCGGGTCCTTGAGGCGCCGGACGTAGAAATAGAGGGCCGAGATCATCCAGAAAAAGTAGTGGACGTCGGTCATGAAGGAATTGGCGAGCACCAGGTATAGCGGGCAGAACGCCAGCGTGAGCCCGGCGGCCAGCTTCTCGAACCGGCCCGCCTCGAATTCCTCCAGGAGCTTAACGAACATGACAATGGCCCCGGCGGCCAGCAGGAGGTTCAGCACGCGCAGCGCCCCGAAGCTGAAGCCGAACAGCTTGGCCCAGAGGGCGCCCAGGAGCACGTGGAGCAGCTGCGTGGAGGAGCCCCAGTCGCTGAGCGCCAGCCGGCCGGTTTCGGCCAGGGCGCGGACCGGCAGGGCGTAGGCCCAGTCGTCGTTGAGCGGAAAGTCGAAGCTCCACGGGGCCAGCGTCGCGGAAAAAAGCAGGAACGCGGCCGCGGCCGCGTATTTCTCGTATTTGGTCACAGTTTCCCCTAACCAGGCTAGTTTAGCAATATTCGCCGACGTGCGGCAAGTTTAAGGATTTTGCGGTTTTTGCGGTTTTGTCCTGGCGCGCTTATAATTATTATAATTGCTGTCACCTTATAAAGGACGGTCGCTTATGGACACTCTGGCGCTGAGCAGGCTGCAGTTCGCGGTTACCGCGATGTTCCACTTCATCTTCGTGCCTTTGACCCTGGGGCTGGGCTGGCTCACGGCCTGGTTCGAAACGCGCTACGCCTGGGGCGGCGACGAGAAATACCTCCGCGTCGCGCGCTTCTGGGGCAAGCTGTTCCTGATAAATTTCGCGCTCGGCGTGGTGACCGGCATCACCATGGAATTCCAGCTCGGCATGAACTGGGCCGAATATTCCAAATACGTCGGGGACATCTTCGGCGCCCCGCTGGCCATCGAGGCCATGGTCGCCTTCTTCCTCGAGTCCACTTTCATCGGCGTCTGGGTGTTCGGCTGGGGCCGGATGTCGAAAAAGGCCCACGCCGGGGCCATGTGGATAGTCGCTTTCGCCACCAACATGTCCGCGCTGTGGATCCTGCTGGCCAACGGCTGGATGCAGCGCCCCGTAGGCTACGTTCTGCGCAACGGCCGCGCCGAGATGGTGGATTTCATGGCGCTGATCACCAACCCTTACGGCTGGCTGGAATTCTTCCATACGGTCTTCGCGGGCTGGGTCATCGCCGGCTTCTTCGTGATGGGCGTTTCGGCCTGGCACCTGCTGCGCAAGAACCAGGAGGAGCTCTTCAAAAAGTCCTTCGGGGCCGGCGCCGTGTTCGCCCTGGCCAGTTCGCTGCTGGTTGCCGGGGTGGGCGACCTGAGCGGCGTGAATGCGGCCAAGAACCAGCCGGCCAAGTTCGCCGCCATGGAATCCGTCTGGGAGACGCGCTCCGGCGCGCCTATGACGCTGCTCACCATCCCCCGCCTCAACGGCGAGGGCAACGCGGTGGAAGCGGTGAAGATCCCGTACCTGCTTTCGCTCATGGCCTTCCGGTCGCCTTCCGCCGAGGTGAAGGGCCTCAACGACTTCCTGCCGCAGGACCGCCCGCCGGTGCTGCCGGTGTTCCTGAGCTTCCGGGCCATGGTGGCCCTCGGCGGCCTCTTCATCCTGCTGTCCGGCGCCGGGGTCTGGCTGTGGTTCAAGGAAAAGCTCGGCGACTATCCGCTCTACCTGAAGCTCATGCTGTTCGCCATCCCGCTGCCGTACATCGCCATCCAGCTGGGCTGGATCGTCACGGAAATGGGCCGGCAGCCCTGGGCCGTTTACGGCCTCATGCGCACCGCCGACGCGGTTTCCCGGACGGTGACGCCGGCGCAGGTCTGGCTGTCGCTCGGCGGGTTCACGCTGTTC
>MGTV01000020.1:0-36728 GCA_001799635.1 Elusimicrobia bacterium GWA2_62_23 | reverse complement strand
TGCGCGGTTCCCCCCGCCTGGGATAATTAAGGCGGGGCCCCCCTCCCCAACTGGGGCGTGCGGGGAACACCTCGCCGTCCCCTTTGGATTTAAGTCGCTGGTTTGATAAGAGGTGATTTCTATGGATTACGCAAAACTCTGGTTCGTGTTCTGGGCGGTGCTCTGGGCCGGTTATTTCGCGTTGGACGGTTTCGACCTCGGCGTGGGCTTTTCCGGTTGGCTGGCCGCGGCTAACGACGAGGAACGCCGCGGAGTATTCGCCTCGGTCGGGCCCTTCTGGGACGGCAACGAGGTCTGGCTCATCACCGCGGGCGGCGCCACTTTCGCCGCCTTTCCGGCGGTTTACGCCGGGCTGTTCAGCTGGCTCTACCCGGCCCTCTTCCTCATCCTCTTCTCGCTCATCTTCCGCGGCGTGGCGCTGGAATTCCGCGGCAAGGTGCAGGACGCGCGCTGGCGCTCTTTCTGGGAGCGGACCGCCTGTGTCTCCAGTTTCCTGGCGACGCTGCTGCTGGGCGTGGCCTTCGGCAATATCTTCCGCGGCCTGCAGATAGGGCCCGACGGTTACGCCGGGACCTTCCTTGGCCTGTTGAACCCGTACGCCCTGCTGACCGGCCTGCTGTTCTGCGCCTTCTTCCTGTTCCACGGGCAGCTGTGGCTCTCCTTCAAGGCGCCCGCGGCGGCGGCCGAACGCGCCGCCGGTCTGGCCGCCCGGAGCTGGTACCTGCTCGCGGCCCTGACCGCGGCTTTCCTGGCCTACAGCTGGGCGGCCACCGGCCTGTACGGTAATTTCCTGGCGCGCCCGGCGCTGGCGGTCCTGCCCGTCCTCTTCGCGGCGGCGCTGGTCCTGGCCCGGGTGCTGCTGGCGCGCGGTCTGCGCGGCGCGGCTTTCCTCGTGTCCATGGCCGCCATCGTCTTCTTCACGCTGACCGGCTTCGCGGGGATCTACCCGGCGCTGCTGCCCTCGGCGATAGACCCGGAGTTCGCCCTGACCGTGTACAACTCCGCCTCCAGCGTCTACACCCTCCGCCTGATGACGGGCGTGGTGCTGGTCTTCCTGCCGGTGGTGATAGGCTACCAGGCCTGGGTTTACCGGCTCTTCCGGGCGCCGCTGTCCCCAGCCGAACTGGAAAAAAGCGGTATGTATTGAGAGTTAAGCGTAAAACCGGGAAAGTTTTTGCTAATATAGAGAAAATATGAAGATAAAATTCTGGGGCGCGCGCGGTTCCATCCCGGTTTCCGGGCGCCAGTACATAAAATACGGCGGCAGCACTACCTGTCTGGAAGTGCGCTCCAGGAAGAACGAACTGCTGGTGATAGACGCCGGGTCGGGCATACGCCTGCTGGGCAAGGAGCTCATCAAGAACCCCTCCAACCGTTTTACCATGCTGTTCACGCATTCCCACTGGGACCATGTCCTCGGTTTCCCGTTCTTCGCCCCCATCTACAACAAGAAGACCCGCATCAACATCCTGGGCTGCTCTTTCACGTCGGACCCGGTGCGCGAGATCATAGCCAAGACCATGCAGCCGCCCGGCTTCCCGGTCAAGTTCGAGGAGATCTCGGCGCGTTTCGATTTTTCCTCCGTCTGCACGGCCGGCTGCGAGATAGGCGGCCTGCAGGTGCTGCCCATCGAGCTCAGCCACCCCAACAACGGGCTGGGCTATAAATTCTGCGAGAGCGGGAAGACCTTCGTTTTCCTGACCGACAACGAGCTGGGCTTCGTGCACCCCGGCGGCCGGACCGCCTCCGACTATGTGGCCTTCTCCCGCGGCGCCGACCTGCTGGTCCACGACGCGGATTACACGGATGCCGAGTACCCGCGGCGCAGGACCTGGGGCCACTCCACGTGGCAGCAGGCGCTGGACCTGGCGCTCAAGGCCGAGGTGCGCTCGCTGGGGCTTTTCCACCATAACCAGGACAGGAGCGACGCCGAGCTCGACAGGATCGTCGCCGAATGTTCGCGGCTGGCGCGCCGGGCCGGCTCCAAACTGAAGTGTTTCGCCGTGAGGGAAGCGCAGGAAATTAAATTCTGAACGGAGACTTCTAAGACTATGCCTACTTTCAACTTCTATTCCGCCTGGATGGACCCCGTTTTCTACGCCTGGTCGGGTGTGGCGGCGGCCGCCCTGGTGGGCCTTATCTACTCCATCCGCCGCTACCTCGAGCTCAAGAACGCCGCTTTCGACGACGCCGCCCTGCCCGAGAGCGCCGAAGCCCTGCCGGCGCCCGTCGTCGACGAGCCAGCGGCCGTCGAACTCCCGGTGCAGCCCGAACTCTCCGATATCCCCGCCGTCCGCGAAGAGCTCACCCTTCCCGCCGAAGAGCCTGCCGCGGGAGGCCCCGACGCCAACCGCGCCGAGACTTTCGTCAGGGGCATCTACGAGGGTATTTCGGGCCTGGACGCCAGGCTGAAGGCCCTGGAGGCGTCGCTTTCCAAAAGCCGCGTCAACAACGATTTCACCGTGAAGTTCCTCGAGGATATCCTCGCCGACATGGACTCCCTGGACAAGGTCAAGCTGAAGGCCAGGATCGAGTACCTCCTGTCGGACCTCAAAAAATAAGGCTTCAAAAGTGGCAAAGCCGATAAAAGGGACGTGGGCGGTTCTCTGCGCGCTGCTGGCCGCCGCGCTTGCCGCCGCCCCTGCGCGCTGCGGCTTTTTCCCCGACAACGCTTTTACCGACGAGGCGCGCGGCCTGACCGGCGCCCAGTTCCTGAAAGTCCCCCCTTCCGCCCGTTTCTCCGCGCTGGGCGGAGCCGGCCTGGCCCTGCGCGGCCCCGACGCCTTCTTCCTGAACCCGGCAGGGGCCGCGGCCCTGCCCGCCCGGAACCGCGCCGTCTCCGCGTCCTACGAGGCCCTGCTCGAAGGCGCTTCCCGCACGGGCCTGGTCTTCTCAAATTCCACGGCGTCCGGCGTCCTCTCCGCCGGGCTCCTCTACCACGGGGCGTCTCCCGGCGAGCAGTTGGACGGGGCCGGCACCGGCTCCGGCTCCGAAGTGCAGGCCTACGACCTGGCGGCCGGTGCCGGCTGGGCGCGCGCTTTCCGCGCTTTCGATTTCGGCCTCAACCTTAAATACGTAAAGTCGGCGCTCGCCGGCGAGAGCGGCGCCACGGCCGCGCTGGACGCCGGCTTCATCTTCAAGGACCCTTCCTCCAATACCGAGCTGGCGCTGGCCGTGCGCAATTTCGGCCCGCCCCTCAAACTCGGCTCCGAAAAAGACCCGCTGCCCTTCGAACTGGGCGGCGGGCTGCGCTGGAAGTACGCGCCGCGGTTCAATATTTTCATGGAAGGCCGGCTGCCCTCCGACCACGCCCCCTACCTGGCTTTCGCCGGCGAATACTCCATTCCTTACGCCTCCGCCTCCGGCCTTTTCCTGCGCGGCGGCATGAACTTCAAGAACTACGACGACCACGGCTTCATGGGCGCCTTTACCGGCGGCTTCGGCCTGCGCTTCGGCGGCTTCGCGCTGGATTACGCCTTCGCGCCTTACGGCGAGCTGGGCGCCGCCCACCGCATGACGGCCGGCCTCGCCTGGGGCGGCGCTCCCTCCGACGCAAAGAAAAGCTCCGCGGCGCCCGCCGGGCGCGGCGCCTTGCTGGCCGTGGGCGCGTTTTCGGCCGGTTCCGGAGTTACCGAGACGGAGGCTTCGGTGGTGCGCAACCTCGCCGAGTCGGAATTATTGAAGACGGGGCGCTACCGGCTGGTAGAGCGCTCCAAACTGGATTTCATCCTGGCCGAAAAGAAACTGGCCTACGCCGGCCTTTCCGAGGGCGAGGCCGCGTCCCGGCTGGCCCGCCTGTCGGGCGCGGACCTGGCGCTCCTGGGGAACGTGAGCAGGAATAAATCCGGTTATCTTATCACCGCGCGCATAGTCGACGCGGCTTCAGGCGAGATACTGGTTTCCGGGAGCGCCGCCGCTCCGGAGGACTATCTTTTCAGGGACGCCGCCCGGCGTCTGGCGGCCGAGCTTTCCGCTCACTGACCATCTTCCAGGCGTTTCACGCGCCAGCTGTTGCGCACCGTGGGCTCCAGCTTGGCGCCCAGGCGGGCCGTGTCCAGCGCCGCGCGCTTTTCCCCCAGCTGCTCGTAGAGTTCGCTGAGGCGTTCGTAATAGGCAGCGTTGGAGGCGTCCTTCGTTAAATGGAACTCCAGCAGGCGCACTTCCGCGCGCAGGCGCCGGTTGCGCATGGCGGCCCTGGTCTTGTATTCCGTTTCCTTGTAGAGCATGAACCCGGCCAGCGCCGTGACCAGGGCGATGTTGTAGAAGATGCCGAAGCGCTGCCAGCGCAAGAGCACGATGATATTGGAGATATAGACGGCGATGAGGAAGAAGGAGCCGGCCAGGAACGCGTCGGTGAAGGACAGCGAGCCCTGCAGGTACTTCTTCTCCTTGCGCTCCAGGATCCACACCAGGCCCCAGGCCCACAGCAGCGCGAAGACCGTGCAATAGCCCACTATCCAGAGCAGGGCGCCGGGGATAGTCATCCCTTCAGCCTCCGGCGGATCACCGCCAGCATACGTGCGTGCAGGCGGGGGTTGGCGGCCAGTGTCTGCGAGCCCATCAGGGCGTCGGTGCGCCAGGGCCGGCCGGAGAAATCCGTCACCAGTCCGCCGGCTTCCTCCACTATCACCTTGCCCGCCGCCACGTCCCACGGCTTCAAGCCGAACTCCCAGTAGCCGTCGGTGCGGCCGGCGGCGGCCCAGCACATGTCCAGCGAGGCCACGCCCATGCGGCGCACGTCGTGCGAGAGCCGCATGAACTCGGCGAAAAAGCCGCAGTAAAAGTCGGCCTTTTCGGCGCGGTCGTACGGGAAACCGGTGACGAGCAGCGCCTTGTCCACGGAGGGCACCTTGGAAACTTTCAGCCTGCGCCCGTTGAGCGTGGCGCCGCCGCCTTTCTTGGCGAGGAACAGTTCGTCGCGGAAGGGGTCGTAAACCCCGCCGGCCTTTACCACCCCTTTTTCGGCGAAGCCGATGGAGACCGCCGCGGCCGGGAAGCCGTGCGCGTAATTGGTGGTGCCGTCCAGGGGGTCTATGATCCACAGCCGGCCGTTCGGGCTTTCGGTCGGCGCGCTTTCCTCGGCCATGAAGCCGTCGTCGGGGAACGCGGCCTTTATCAGGCCTATTACCCTGGCCTGCGAGGCCAGGTCCGCCTCGGTGAGCAGGTTGGCGCGGCCCTTGAGCCGGTAGCCGACCTTGCCGAACTTGGCCTTGAGGACGCCGCCGCCGGCGAGGGCGGCTTTCTTTATAAGCTGAAGTTCTTTCATAATTTTTTCTCTTCGAGCAGGGCGAGGCGCGCCGCCGCCTGTTCGGCCGGTATTTTCGCCTCCAGGAAAGAGACCCGGCGCCCGGCCAGCGCCCTGCGCGCGGCCTTCAAAAAGCCGCGCTTGAAATGAAAATCCTTTATCAGCCCGCCCGCGAGCGCCACCCGCACTTTCTCCCCGCCCCGGCCGGCCGCGCCCTTCAGCAGGGCGGCCAGTTCTTCCTGCGCCCGGGCGGCCAGTTCCAAGGCCTGCCCGTGGCCGTCGAGGGCCAGCAACAGCAACTTCCTGGCGTAGGCGGCCGAGCGCCCGTGCCCCATGCCCCCGGCTTCGCCCAGGCGGCCGCGCAGCTTCAGGTACTGCCGGCCCAGCCAGCGGCCGGAACCGGGATCCCCGGACCTGGGGTTGCGGCCTCCGGTCTTCCGGAAGGAGCCGGGCTTGCCGGAGAAGACCACGGAGCCGGTGCCGGCTATCAGCAGCAGGCCGGCCCGCCCGCGGAAAGCCGCGAAATGGGCGGCCTCTGCGTCGGAAATAACGCCGGTCAGGTTGAGCCGGCCTTTCAGGGCTTTGAATAGGAAATTTTTCTTCCACGGCCGGCTGAAAGCGCCGCGGGTGGCTATTAGCAGCGGGGCCTTTGCGGCTCCGGGCCAGCGCGCCAGCAGGGTGGTCAGCCTTTTGGGCAGGCCGCGCAGCGGGGCGGTGCGGAAACGGGCCGCCTTCACGGTGCGGCCGCGCCTGTCCACGGCGGCTACGCGGGTCCAGGTGCCGCCCCTGTCCACGCCTATGGCCGCGAGTTCGGTTTTTTTTGCTGTCATGCGGGTTTCTTGACGACGGGAACGGCTAAATGATATCATATAACCTTGCAGTCAGTCCTTTATGATAAGACAGTCTGATGGCGTAAGCCTCTCCGCGGTAATAACCCCCGAGAACGTGGTATTTATTGAAGGTACCCCCTCCAAAGAGGAGGCTGTGCGCCAGCTTACCGAGCGCATGCTCGCCCGGGTGAGCGGCGTCATTTCCCGCAAGGCGCTCTTCGACCGGGTGGCCGAAGTGGAGAAGCTCAACCAGGTGCTGGAGAGCGGCTTCTACATTCCCCACGCCAAGTTCCCCGAACTGGACGCCTTTTACGGCGTGTTGGGCGTAGTGCCCCAGGGTTTTACCGACCCGGCCACCGGGCTCAAGGTGAAGGCCCTCATCCTGCTGCTGTCGCCGCATAAACCGGCCTTTTTCCAGCGCCACCTGAACATGCTCTCCCTGCTCAGCCAGACTTTCCAGCCCGAGCTGATAGAGAAGCTCGCCGTCCTGAAGGACCCGGCCGCCGCGGCCGCCCTCGTAACCGGTAAATAAACCAGCGCCTTCCGCTCCTGCCGCCGCTTTAGTCCACGGCGGTAAATATATATAATTAATATATGGTCCCTAATCCCAGGCTAAAGCAGGTGTTCGTGCTCAGCACGGCCATGCTCAGCTTCATCTCTTTCTGGAAGGCCGCCTCCGTGGTGCTCTGCGACTTCGGGTCCAGCGCCTATTACGCCGGAGGCATCGCCATGAAGGCCTTCGGCCCGGCTTTCCCCTGGTTCATCCTCGGCGTCATGCTCTTTTCCGGGCTGATGCTCGGGGTTTACACCGAATCCTGCATCATGTTCGTGCGAGGCGGCGTTTACGTGGTGGTGCGCGAGGCCATGGGCAAGGTGATGGCCAAGTTCTCCGTTTCGGCGCTGGTCTTCGATTACGCCCTTACCGGGCCGATAAGTTCGGTGACGGCCGGCCTCTACCTCGGCGGGCTGCTCTCCAATATCCTGCCGCTGCTGCACATAAACTGGCACGTGCCGTCCAGGGCCTTCGCCGTGATCTTCGCCATACTGGTCACCGCCTATTTCTGGCGGGAGAACATCCGCGGCATAGAGGAATCCGCGGACAATAATTTCAAGATCATCGCTTTCGTGGCGGTGGTGGCGGTGCTGCTGCTGGGCTGGTCCGGCCTGACCCTTTACCAGCGCGGGTTCGTGCTGCCTCCTTTCACGCCGGTTTTCTCCGAAGAGGCCTTGGGCTGGACGGTCCATTTCCCCTGGCTCAAGGCCGTGGGGCTGATCGGCATCGTGATGGCTTTCGGCCATTCCATCCTGGCCCTCTCCGGCCTGGAGACGCTGGCCCAGGTGTACCGCGAGATCGAAGATCCCAAGGTGCTGAACCTCAAAAAAGCGGTGGTCTCCATCTTTATCTTCAGCGTGCTGTTCACCGGCCTGCTGACCTTTATTTCCGCTCTCATAATCCCGCCGGACCTGGTCGCCGGCAAGTACGCCGAGAACCTGCTCAGCGGTCTGGCCCTGGAGTTGAACGGCCCTTACTGGTCGCGTCTCGGCATGCAGGTGCTGGTGGTGCTCTCAGGCGTGCTGATGCTGGTCGGCGCCGTGAATACTTCCTTTGTCGGGGCCAACGGCGTGCTCAACCGGGTGGCCGAAGACGGCATCCTGCACGACTGGTTCCGGCATCTCCATAAAAAATACGGCACCACGCACAGGATAGTAAACATAATCGCCGTTATCCAGATCGTCATCATCCTGGTTTCCGGCGGCGACATCTTTCTGCTGGGCGAGGCCTACGCTTTCGGCGTGCTGGCCAGCATGAGCTTCAACACCATGTCCATGGTGATCCTGCGGTTCAAGCGCAGGGAAGAAGAACGGGAATGGATGTTCCCCCTCAATATCCCCTACAACAACGCTTATATCCCGGTGGGACTGATGCTGGTCCTGGTCGTGCTCCTTTCCGCCACCGGCATGAACCTGCTGACCAAGAAGGTGGCCACCATAGGCGGCCTGGCTTTCACGGCCGTCTTCTACGCGATCTTTTACGTTTCCGAGAAGCTGAACGAGAAAAAAGCCCAGCTCTACCAGCCCGACGACGACAGCGACGAGAAGATGAACCTGCGCAGAGAGGCCGATATTCAGACGGTGGTCCCGGAGCTGACCAAGGCCCGCCGCGTGCTGGTGCCGGTGCGCAACCCCAATAATCTGGTGCACCTGGCTTCGGTGCTGGAGACCGCCGACGACGACACCACCGACATCATAGTGCTCAGCGCCAAGATCGCCAAGGGCATCCAGTCCGGCGGCGAGACCATGGCCGACGAGGACAAGGAAGTGTTCAGCGCGGTGGTGCTGCTGGCCGAGAAGTACGGCAAGACCGTGAAGCCCATTTTCGTTTTCTCCAACGACCCGTTCTATTCCATGGCGCAGGTGGCGCAGGCCGCCGGCGCCGACGAGATAGTGATGGGCGTGTCCGGCTCCACCGGCGCGGAGATCCAGCTGGAGCGCCTGGCCATGGCCTGGGGCATGCTGAAGAAACCCGGCGAGGCCGGCAAGCCGGTGCTGGCGAAGGTGGTCTGGGAAGGCCGCCAGATGACTTTCCAACTTTCGTAAAAATTCCGAGGTGAGGGTTATGGCAATAAGAAGGATCTGCAAATACGGCGAGAAGGTACTGGAGAAGAAGACGCGCAAGGTGGATTACGCGGAGGTGAAGAAGGACCTCCCCGCCCTGCTGGCCGACATGTTCGAGACCATGGACGCCGTGGGCGGCGCCGGCCTCGCGGCCAACCAGATAGGCCTGGACCTGCGGCTGGCCGTGATCAAGATCCAGCGCGAGAACGAGGAGCCGCTCTCCCTCGTCATCATCAACCCGGAGCTGGCCGAGAAGTCCGGCTCCATGTACGAGGACGAGGGCTGCCTCTCCTTCCCCGGCCTCTTCGCCAAGGTTCGCCGCGCGGCCAAGGTGAAAGTGCGCGCCCTCAACGAAAAGGGCCTCCCGATAGAGATCAACGCCGAGGGCCTCTTCGCTAAGGCCCTGCAGCACGAGATGGACCACCTGGACGGTATTACTTTCGTGGACCGGCTCCCCCTCCTTTCCAGGCTCAAGCTCAAGCCCGCCCTGATGAAGCTCAAACAGCAGTGGAAGAAACTCGACGAGAGCAAGATGCGGCCGATGTAAGAATGAACGAAAAACTCCGGCTGGTATTTCTCGGCACCCCCGACATAGCCTGCGGCTTTCTCAGCCGCGTGGCTGCGGGCGGCCACGAGATCGCCGGGGTGGTGTCGCAGCCGGACCGCCCGGCAGGGCGCGGCCAGAAACTCTGCTGCTGCCCGGTGGACGCGCTCGCCGGCCGGCTCTGCCTGAACGCCTTCAAACCGGCCTCTAAGGAAGAACTCCATTCCGTGATAGCCGGCCTGAAGCCGGACCTGGGCATAGCGGTGGCCTACGGCCGCCTCATCCCGCCGGAGACGCTGGCGCTGGCCCGCCACGGCTTCCTGAACGTGCATTTCTCGCTCCTGCCTAAATACCGCGGCGCCGCACCGGTGCAGCGGGCCCTCATGAACGGAGAGAAGACCACCGGCGTCACCATTTTCTGGCTGGACAAGGGCATGGATACCGGCCCGGTCTTCCTGCGCCGTGAGGAGCCGGTGCTGCCTTCCGACGACGCGGCCTCGCTTTTCGCCCGGCTGTCCGCCGCGGGCGCCGACCTGCTCGAAGAAGCCCTGCGCCGGCTGGCGGCCGGGGAGGTTGTGCGGGAGCCGCAGGCCGGCGAGCCTTCCCTGGCCCCCAAGATCCTCCCTTCCGACGCCCGCCTTGATTTTGCGGCCCCAGCCGCCGCGCTGCTGGGCAAGATCCGCGGGCTGGCCTGCGGGCCCAGGGCGCGCTTCGTCCTGGCCCTGCCGGAGCGCCTGCTAACCGTGCAGGTACTGGCCGCCGACCAGGGGCCCGAAGGCCCCGCCGGGGCCGCGCCCGGCACCGTTCTGTCCGTTGAGGGCGGCGGCGGGTTTATTGTAAAATGTGGCGCCGGTTCCCTCCTCGTGAGAACGGTGAAGCCCGAAGGGAAAAAAGAAATGTCCGGCGCCGATTTTTTGAACGGCCAGCGCCTGAAACCGGGGGACGCGCTGCGCGCGCAGAGCTAAGGAGAGACCGTGGGAATAAAAGAATTCTACCAGCGCCATTTTTCCGCTTCCGACGAGAGGATCGTCAGCGCCGGCTTCGTCGCCAGGGTAGGCGGCGTGGGCCTGCTGCTGTCGCTGCTGACCTATTTCCTCTTCTCCTGGAGCATGGAGACCGTGATCCACAACCGTAAGGAAGTGCTGGTCCCGGACATCTCCGGCAAGTCCTCTGTGAACGCCCTACAGGCGCTTTCCGAGAACAACCTGGCCATGAAGATAGAGGGCTACGAATTCAACGAGGCCGTGCCGATAGGCACCGTGCTGCGCCAGGTGCCCGGCGCCGGCTCCACGGTGCGCGAGGGCAAGATAGTGCGGGTGGTCTTCAGCCAGGGCGGCGAGTCGGTCTTCACCCCCAACCTCATCGGCCTGCCGCTGCGCAACGCCGAGCTGCTGCTGCGCCAGCGCCAGCTGGTGCTGGGCGAGGTGAGCGAATCCTATTCCCTGAAGGCCGAGAAGGGCACGGTGCTTTCCCAGGACCCCAAGCCCGAACTCAGCGTTTCCAAGAACACCATGGTGCAGGTGGTGGTGTCCGCGGGCGTGCCCCCGGCGGGCATAGTTATGATGCCCGACTTCCGGCAGAAAAAGAGCGAGGAGGCCCAGCAGTGGGCCTCACAGAACAGCCTCAGCCTCACGCTCTCCGACGACCCGGCCTCGCTTTTCCCCGGCGGCACGGTCATAGACCAGAGCCCGGCCCCGGACACGGTGGTGTCGGGTGAGTCCCGCATAAGCCTTACGGTCAGTTCCCGCAAATCCTCCTCCGCCGGCTCGGAGCGGGAGTTCCGCGTCCACTACGAGGTTTCCCAGAGCGGTTCGCAGCGGCATATCCGGGTGGTGGCCCTCGGCAAGAGCGGCGACCGGGAGATCTTTAACGGCCTGCGCGACCCGGGCTCCAAGATAGACCTGTCGGTGCCTTACGGCGGGGCGGAGAAGGTCCGCATCTTCGTGAACGGCATCCTGGTAGAGGAGCGGCCCGTTAAATGACCGCCCGCGCCTTCCCCCTTCCCGCCGGCCGCGCCGCCCTGGTACCGTCGGTGCTGTCAGCGGATTTCTGCAGCCTGAAGACCAGCCTGGCGCCGGTGAAAAAGCTCGCCAGCTGGGTGCAGGTGGACGTGATGGATGGGCGCTTCGTGCCCAATATCAGCTTCGGCCCGGCCATCACCGCCTTCGTGGCCAAAGCCTCAGGACTGCCGGTGGACGCCCACCTTATGGTGGAGGAGCCGGGCAAGTTCTTGGACGCTTTCGCTAAAGCCGGCGCCGGCCTCATTACCGTGCACGCCGAGGCCCGGGGTGCCGCGGCCTGCCTGAAGGCCATAAAGAAACTCGGCCTCAGGGCCGGCCTGGCCCTGCGCCCGCGCACGCCGGTAAAAAAACTGATCCCTTTCCTGGGCGAGATAGACCTCGCCCTTATCATGACCGTGGAGCCCGGCTTCGGCGGGCAGGCCTTCATGCCGGAGATGCTGCCCAAGGTCTTCGCCGCCCGGGAGCTCATCGCCCGGTCGCGCCGCCCGGTCTGGCTGCAGGTGGACGGCGGGATAAACGCCGAGACCGCGGTGCTGGCGGCGGGGGCCGGCGCGGATTCGCTGGTGATCGGCAGCGCGCTCTTCGGGGCGCGGAGCCCGGCCGGCTTCCTGCGCGCGCTGCGCGACAAGCTTTAGAACTCCGGGGGCGGCAGAGGGGATATGGCTAAAAAAATACTGATAGTCGAGGACGAGGACCTGATAGCGAAGGTGCTCGCGATACGCCTCGAAGGGCTCGGCTACAAGGTGGTCACGGCCTTCGACGGGGAAGAAGGGCTGGCCGCGGCGAAGAAAGAGAAGCCAGACCTGGCCATCCTCGACATCGGCATCCCCAAGATAGACGGCAACACGCTCTGCGAGCTCATCAAAACCGACCCCGCCACCAAGGGCGTGCGGGTCATCATGCTGACCGGCAAGCGCCTCATGGGCGACATGGAGCAGGCTTTCTCCAACGGCGCGGATTTCTACATCAATAAGCCCTATGACTGGGCCCGGTTCATGGAGCGGGTGAAACAGCTCATCGGGTAGTTCCCAAAACCCTCCGAATATAATATAATAGACGTTCACGCAAACTCGCTTAGGCGGGCGCGTGTCGGATTTTTTTCGGCATTCCAAGGAGGATACTATGGCAGTTGTTCTGAGGCTTCAGAGAATCGGCAAGCGCACCCAGCCGCACTACCGGATAGTCGCTATCGAGAAATCGAGCGGCCCGCACGGCGAGCCGCTGGAAGTGGTGGGCCACTACAATCCCAAGGCCGCCAAAGACAAGGAAAAGGTCACTATCAACCCCGAGAAGGTGGAACGCTGGGTCAAGAACGGCGCCCGCCCCTCCGAGACCGTCGGCACCCTGATCACCCGCGCCCGCAAGGCCGCGGCGCAGAAATAACGGGGCGCCCCATGAAAGACGCACTGATGTATATCATCGGCTCGCTGGTGGAGAACCCGCAGGCCGTGAAGATAGGCGTCTCCGAGGACGGCGACATCGTCCGCTTCAAGCTCGAAGTGGCGTCGTCCGACCGCGGCAAGGTCATAGGCAAGGAAGGGCGCGTGGTGAAATCCATCCGCACCGTGCTGCAGACCGCCGCCGCCAGGCAGAACAAGAAAGTCTACCTGGACATAGATTAAGGGTCTTTGAACATGCGCGTGGACGCGGTCACGCTTTTCCCGGGGATGATAGACGCCCCGCTGTCGGAGAGCATAGTGGGCCGCGCGCGCGCCGAGGGCTTCCTCGAGCTGGGTTTCGTTAACCCGCGTGACTTCACCGAGGACCGGCACCGCACCGTGGACGATAAACCCTACGGCGGCGGCACCGGGATGGTGATGATGGCGGAGCCGGTGTACCGGGCCCTTAAGAAGGTCCGCAAGAAGAACTCGTTCGTGATCCTGCTGACCCCGAAAGGGCGCAAGTTCGACCAGGCGGCCGCCCTCGAACTCGCGAAGAAGAAGCACCTGGTCTTTATCTGCGGCCACTACGAAGGCATAGACGAGCGCGTTACCCCGCTGGCCGACCTGCAGCTCTCCATCGGCGACTACGTGCTCACCGGCGGCGAACCGGCCGCGGTGGCGGTGATAGACGCGGTGACGCGCCTGATCCCCGGGGTCCTGAGGAAGGGCGACGCCACCGTGAACGAGACCTTTACGGACGGCCTGCTGGAGGCCCCGCACTACACCAGGCCGGCGGTCTGGCGCGGCAGCGAAGTCCCGGCGGCACTGGTGAGCGGCAACCATAAGCTGATCGCCGAGTGGCGCGGGAAGCAGGCCGCGGAGCTGACCGGCAAACACAGGCCCGACCTGGCCCGGCCCCCGAAACCGGCGGCCGCGAAGAAGAAAGGCAAATAGATTTGTTTCAACTAACTAGGAGGCAGTATGAATAACATCGCTAACCATCTGGGCATCAAGAACGAGAAGTTCAATTTCCAGTCCGGCGACTCCGTGAAAGTCTACACCAAAGTGGTGGAAGGCGACAGCGAGCGCATCCAGATCTTCGACGGCGTGGTGATCTCCCGCCGCGGCAGCGGTATTTCCGAGAGCTTCACCGTGCGCAAGATCTCCTACGGCGTGGGCGTGGAACGCGTGTTCCCCCTGCACTCCCCCCGCATAGAGAAGATCGAAGTGGTGAAGACCGGCAAGGTCCGCCGCTCCAAGATCTATTACCTCCGCGCCCTGTCCGGCAAGGCCGCCAGGCTCGAGGAAGTAGAACAGCAGGATACGGCCGCCGCGGCAGCCCCCAAGGCCGAGCCCGCCGGTAAATAAGCCGGCCTGGTCCCCGGCGCCCTTCGGCGCCGGGGCAGGCAGGATTAACCGTGCCCCTCAGAGCATTCGACTCAGCGGTCCTTGAAACCAGAAAGCCGGCTTTCCTTGCGGGCGTGGACGAAGCCGGGCGCGGCCCTTTGGCCGGTCCCGTTACCGCCTGCGCCGCCTGGATCCCCGCCGAAGCGGTACCGCTGATCTCCCCCCTGGTAAACGACAGTAAAAAACTTTCCCCGGCCCGCCGTGAGAAGGCCTTTCTCCTCATGCTCGATTCCGGCGTGCGCTTCGGCTTCGGCTACGCCTCCGCCGCGGAGATAGACCGGGTGAATATCCTGGAAGCCACTTTCAACGCCATGGGCGCCGCCGTGAGGCGGCTCTTGCTTTCCACCGGCGCCGACGCGCGCGGCGCCTTGCTGCTGGTGGACGGGCCCCACCGCATAAAGCGCCTGGCCGACTGCGCCCAGGAGCCCGTGATAGACGGCGACGCCAGATCCCTTTCCATAGCCGCGGCCAGCATCTTCGCCAAGGTGCTGCGCGACCGCTGGCTGCAGGTGCTGGAGCGCAGGTACCCGGGCTACGGCCTGGGCGGCCACAAAGGCTACGGCACGGCGGCGCATCTGCAGGCGCTGCGCGCCCTGGGGCCGTGTGCCGAACACCGCCGGAGTTTCGCCCCGGTGAGGGCGGCGGCCGGAGCGCCCCGGTGAACACTAAGGGCGCCGCGTACGAGGCGCAGGCGGCGGCTTTCCTGGAGGCGGCCGGCTTCCGGATCCTGGACCGCAACTGGGCCTGTCCCATGGGCGAGCTGGACATAGTGGCGCAGAAAGAAGGGCTGGTAGCTTTCGTGGAAGTCCGGGCCCGGGCCGATCGCGGCTACGGCACGCCGGCGGAGAGCGTGACCCGCTCCAAGCAGGTCAAGATAATCAAGGCGGCGCAGGCTTACCTGAAGGCCCGCCGGCCTGAAGCGGAGAGTTTCCGCTTCGACGTGATAGGCATAGTCCCCGGCCGCGAGCCGGAACACATAGAAGGCGCTTTCGACGCGGGCGGGGCCGGTTTCTGACCGGGCCCCAGCCTTAAGGAGACAACATGGAATCTTCCGAAATACTGCTGCAGGTGGAAAAGACGGCCGCCTGGCTTAAAAAACTGGCCGCCGGCTTCAAGCCGGACACGGCGATCATCGCCGGTTCGGGCCTGGGCGGCGCGCTGCCCCGCCTGGAGGACCGCGTGGCCGTGTCCTACAAGGACATCCCCGGTTTCCCCGCCACCACCGTCAAGGGCCACGCCGGCGAGCTCGTGTTCGGGCGGATGGGCGGCCACGACGTGGTGATGATGAAAGGGCGCTTCCATTACTACGAGGGGCGCCCCATTTCCTTCATCGCTTTCCCTATCCGCGTGCTGCGCGCGCTCGGCGTGAAGAACCTGCTGCTCACGGCCGCCGTGGGCTCGCTCAAGCCGGGCCTGAAGCCCGGCCAGCTGGTGATCCTCAAAGACCATATCAACCTCATGGGCTCCAACCCGCTGATGGGCAACTACCACGAAGCCTTCGGCGAGATGTTCCCCGACATGAACGACCCTTACGACAAGGCGCTGCGCCGGGAGGCCGTTAAACTGGCCCGCAAGGCGCGCGTGCGCGCCGTGGAAGGCGTTTACACCGCCGTCACCGGGCCTTCCTATGAAACCCCGGCGGAGGTGAAGGTTTACCGCCTGCTCGGCGGCGACATCGCCGGCATGAGCGTGGTCCCCGAGACCATCACCGCCCGCCAGCTCAAGCTGCGCGTGGCCGGCCTCTGCTGGGTCTCCAATTTCTGCAGCGGCATCTCCAAGAAGGTGCTGACCCACAAGGAAGTGCTGGAGCTCGGCGAAAAGGTGTCCGGCAAGCTGCAGCAGATCCTGGAAGGGCTGCTCAAGTCCAAGGCGATAAAGGAATAACCATGAGAATGCTGGACCTGCTGCTCAAGAAACGTTCCGCCCTGGAGCTGACCCCGGCCGAACTGGAATTCATAGCCATGGGCGCCGCCGACGGCTCCATCCCGGATTACCAGCTTTCCTCCTGGCTGATGGCGGCCTTCCTCAACGGGCTCACCCCCGCCGAGACCGCCGCCTTTACCAGGGCCATGGCCCACTCCGGCAAGAAGCTGGACCTTTCCTCCATCAAGGGCCGCAAGGTGGACAAGCATTCCACGGGCGGCGTAGGCGACGGCGTCTCCATAGCGCTGGCCCCCGTGGTGGCGGCCTGCGGCGTGGTGGTGCCCATGATGAGCGGCCGCGGCCTGGGTCACACCGGCGGCACCCTGGACAAGCTCGAGGCCATGAAAGGCTTCAAGGTGCGCCTGGAGCCCTCCTATATAGTGAAGCAGCTCAAGGCCACCGGCCTCTCCATGTTCGGCCAGACGGCGGAGCTGGCGCCGAGCGACAAGAAACTTTACGCCCTGCGCGACGCCTCCTGCACCGTGGAGGCCCTGCCGCTGATAGTGGCCAGCATCCTTTCCAAGAAATACGCCGAGGACATCACCGGCCTGGTGATGGACGTGAAGTACGGCTCCGGCGCCTTCCTGAAGGATTTCAGGAAGAGCCGCGAACTGGCCGTGGCGCTGATGCGCACCGCCAAGCTGCTCGGCATCCGCTGCGTGGCCGTGATGACCGCCATGAACGAGCCCCTGGGCCTGGCCATCGGCAACGGCATCGAGACTTCGCAGTCCATAAAGATCCTCGCCGGCGAGAAAGGCCCGGAGGATTTCATGAAGGTCCTGGAAGTGCTCTCCGGGTGGATGATCCACCTGGGCGGCAAGGCCCGCACGGCCGAAGAGGGCGAGGAGAAGGCCCGCCGGGCGATAGCCGACGGCAGCGCCCTGGAGAAGTACCGCCTGATGGTGAAGTGGCAGGGCGGCGACGTCCGCGTAGTCGGCGACCCGGACCGCTTCATGCCTAAGGCCAGACTTTCCCGCCTGATAAAGGCGAAGAAGGCCGGTTTCCTCACCGCCATGGAGGCCCGCACGGTGGGCTTCGCCAGCGTGGCGCTGGGCGGCGGCCGGGCCAAGGCCGAGGACGCCGTGGATTTCGGGGCGGGCTTCATCCTGGAGAAGAAGCCCGGCGACCGCGTGAAGCCCGGCGACGTGATAGCCGCGGCCTACGCCTCCTCCGCGCAGAAGCTCGCCGACGGCGTGAAGATGTTCGAGAGCTCGCTCGCCTACGGGCCCCGGGCCCCGCGCAAAGAGCCGCTCATCCGCGAGATAATAAAGTAGCCCAAGGAGAACACGGGAATGAAGAACGTCCACGTTTCCAAGCACCCGCTGGTTTTGGATAAGATCGCGAAGCTGCGGGACAAGCGCACCAACGTCGCCGACTTCCGCCGCCTGATGGGCGAGCTCAGCATGTTCCTGGCCTACGACGCCTTCGCGCACGCCAAGGTGAAGCCCGCCAAGGTCCGCACCCCGGTGGGCACGGCCGACTGCCTGCGCCTGGCCCACGACCTGGTTTTCGTGGCCATCCTGCGCGCCGGCCTGGGCATGGTGGACGGCCTGATAAAGCTGTACCCCGAGGCGCGGCTGGCCCACATAGGCATTTACCGCGACGAGGAAACGCTCAAGCCCGTGAAGTATTACGTGCGCCTGCCGGAGAAGGTTTCGGACAGTCTGGTGGTGATCGCCGACCCCATGCTCGCTACCGGCGGCTCCGCGGTGGAAGCCGTGGAGATCATGAAGAGCCGCGGCGCGAAGAACATCTGCTTCATCTGCATGCTCGCGTCCAAGGAGGGCCTGCGGCGCCTGGCCGCCGCCCATCCCGAAATGCCCATCTACGTGGGGACGGTGGACGAGCGCCTGAACTCCGACGGGTACATAGTCCCCGGCCTGGGCGACGCCGGCGACAGGATGTTCGGCACCAACTGAACCGGCCTAAAGCAAAGAAGAAGGGGCGGCTTAAAAGCCGCCCCTTCTTCTTTTTAGCGCGCCGGCCTACTTCTTGGCGTGCGGGTCGGCCACGCGCAGCAGCGTGGGGTAATCCAGGATCTTGATGGCCTTGGTCTCGCGCTTTATGATGCTGCGCTTCTCCAGTTCGGCCAGCGTGCGGACCACGGTCTCCAGCGCCAGGCCGGTGATCTCCGCGATCTCGGTGCGCTTGAGCCCGTGGATGGCGGGAGCGGAGGTGTCCTTGGACTTGTAGGAAATGGCGTTGATGAGGGCCCGGGCCACCTTGGACCTGGCCGGCTTGTAGGCGGTGTCCTTGAGCTTGAGCTGCAGGCCGCGCATCTCCGTGGCCACCTTGTGCAGGAAGAGCTTGTAGGTCTTCGGGTGCTCGTTGAGGAAATGCTCCAGGCTCTTCTTGTCCACGAAGGAGAGGATGGTGTCGCCCATGGCGCGGCTGTTGCAGAAATAGTCGTTCTCGGAGAAGAGCGCGATGTGGCCGAAGGTCTCGCCGGGATGGCGGATCCAGGTGATCATCTGCTGGCCCTTGGCGTCGGTGGAGAACACCTTGGCGCGGCCCTTGCAGACGGTGTACACGCCCAGCGGCTGCTGGAATTCGGTGTAGATACCTTCCTCGTCGGCGAACTTGCGGCCGAGCTTCAGCCCGTTCCAGGCCTTCTGGGCCTGCGGATCGAGCTTATTGTAAAAACAAACGGCCTTGAAGCGGCAGCTGCCGCAGTCAGGAGCCTGGTTCTTGGTGAATCTGTCCATTTCTTTCCCCCACCCGGTAACGTCGGGTTCCTCTTAATTATAACTTATTTCTGCCAAGGCCGTCATTTGATAGAATAGCAGTGGCGGCGACAATGTTCAAAGACCTTAAGGCTCTCGGCAAGGAATCCCTCATCTACGGCCTCTCCACGGTGGGCGCCCGCCTGCTCAATTTCCTGCTGATGCCGTTCTACACGCACTACCTGGTGCCGGCCGAATACGGCGTGGTCGCGGCGGTCTTCTCCTACATCGCCTTCCTCAATATCGTCTATCACTACGGCATGGACCAGGCCTACATGCGCCATTACGCCGACAGGGAAAAGGCCTTCCCGGCGGCTTTCGCCTGCCTGGCCGGCACCACGCTGCTGCTCACCGCGGCGCTCTGCCTGTTCCCCGCCTTCTGGGCCGGGGCCTCCGGCATAGGCGCCGAGAACTACCGGCTGGTCTGGTTCTCCGCCGGGATCCTGCTGCTCGACACCCTCACCATCATCCCTTTCGCGGACCTGCGCATGCGCCACCGGCCGCTGCGCTTCGCCGGCATCCGCACGGCCTCCATAGCGCTTAACGTCGGGCTGAACGTGCTGTTCCTGCGCTTCCTGGGCCTCGGCCTGGAAAGCGTCTTCTGGGCCAATCTCATTTCCTCGGCGCTGGCCGCCCTGCTGCTGCTGCCGGAGCTCTCCGCCCTCAGCCTGAAGATAGACCGCTCCGCCGCCAGGGCGCTGCTTTCTTTCGCGCTGCCGCTGCTGCCCGCGGGGCTCGGCTCCATGACCGTGCAGGTGCTGGACCGGCCTATCATGCTGCACCTGGCCGATAAGGCCTCGGTGGGCGTCTACCAGGCCAATTACCGCCTGGGCATCTTCATGATGCTGGTGGTCACCATGTTCGACCAGGCCTGGCGGCCTTTCTTCATAGAGCGCTCCCACCGCCCGGAGGCGCCGGCCGTCTTCGCCCGGGTGCTCACCTACTTCACGCTCGGCGGCCTGTGGCTCTGGCTGGCCCTCTCCTTCTTCATCGGGGACCTGGCGCGCCTGCGCTTCTCCGGAGTGAACCTCATTCACCCGGATTACTGGGGCGGGCTCGGGATAGTGCCCATAGTGCTGGCCGCCTACCTGCTCAACGGCGTTTACGTCAACTTCCTGGCGCCGGTCATCATCGCCAAGCGCACCGGGGCCATCCTCGGGGTGACGCTCGCCGGCGCCGCGGTGAGCGTGGCCGGCAACTTCGCGCTCATCCCCCCCTTCGGCATGTACGGCGCGGCCTGGGCCGTGCTGGCCTCCTATCTGGTGATGGCCGTCCTGATGTACCGCCGCGGCCGCGCGTTCTATCAGGTGCCCTACGAGTTCGGCCGGCTGGGCTGGGCCGCCGCCGCCGCCGCAGTTTGCGCCGTGCCCGGCCTGCTGCTGGCGCCCGCCGGCGCGGCCGGCCTGCTGGTAAAGGCCGCCTGCCTCTGCGCTTTCCCCGTTCTCGCCTGGTATTCCGGCCTGCTGCTGCCCGAAGAGAAGGCCAAGGCCTCGGAACTGCTGCGACGCGTCTTTTAAACGGCGGAGAGGGACCCCGCGGGCGGGTCCCTCTGCCGACGTGAAGAAATAATTATTTTTCCTGCTGCAGCTTGCCGAAGGCGGCCACGCCGAGGGCGGCGGCGGCCAGGCAGAACAGGGCGATAGCCCCAAGATTCGTCCAGACCGAAAAGTAACCCTGCCCCAGCATTATGATCCGCATCAGGTCCACCGCGTAGGTGACCGGGTCGAAGTAGCTTACCGCCCGGATGTACGGCGCCGCCCCGGCGAGGTCGAACAGCGCCCCGCTGAAGAAGAACAGCGGCCAGGTCAAAAAGCTCATTACCAGGCCGAAACCCTCCATGGACTTCATCCTGGCGCCTATGGTGAGGCCCATGCTGGTGATCATGAAGGACACCGGCACCGCCGCCAGGAAGCACAGCAGCATTTTGCCCGGTCCCAGCGGCATGATGAACAGCCCGCCTATCATCACCAGGAGCAGCGTCTCTATGAGCGCCCCGAGCATGCCGCCCAGGGCCTTGCCGTAGAACAGGGTGGCGCGCGAGATGGGCGCGGCCAGCACTTCCTTCAGGAAGTCCAGGCGCTTGTCCCAGATGATGTAGAGCCCGTAGGTGATGGACGTGAAAAGGATCACCATGGCCATGATGCCCGGGAAGATGAACTGCTGGTAGGTGTAGCCCGGCACGGGGCTCTGGCCGCCGGCCATGCCCTTGCCCATCACGAACAGGAACAGCAGCGGCGAGATGAGGATGGAGACGATGCGTTCTTTCTCGCGCAGGAAGATCTTGGCCTCGCGCAGCAGCAGGGCGTAAACGGCGTTGAAGTTCATCGGCGCACCGCCTTATTGACGGCGATGCGTTCAAAGATGCCCTCGGCCTTCTCGTCCGCGTCGTCGGAGATCTGCTGGCCGGCGAACTTGAGGAAGACGTCGTCGAGCGTGACCCGGCGTACCTCAACTTCCTCTATCCTGCCGG
Organism: Elusimicrobia bacterium GWA2_62_23; assembly: GCA_001799635.1. Lineage (GTDB taxonomy): Bacteria > Elusimicrobiota > Elusimicrobia > Elusimicrobiales > UBA9959 > UBA9959. Next base: position 15,567 of record MGTV01000020.1, on the reverse strand, counting down.
CGGCGTTGAGCAGGGCGTGCAGGTTGGCGCCCGAGTTCTGGATGCTGATCTTGCTGCGGCCGCCCTCCCGCTCAAAGGTCTTCACGAACGGCAGGGCGCGCACCGCGGCCTCGTCCACCGGGCCGGCGATGAAGACCAGGTCCTCGCCCACCTTGCGCTTCAGGGCCTCCGGCGTGTCCAGCTCTATGATCTTGCCGCGGTTGATGATGGCTATGCGGTCGGCCAGGCTGTCAGCCTCTTCCATGTAATGTGTGGTGAGGATGATGGTGGTGTTGTGCGCCTGCTTCAGCTCGCGGATGTGGCTCCAGACCGCCTTGCGGCTGGCCGGGTCCAGGCCGAGGGTGGGCTCGTCGAGGAAAAGGATCTTCGGCCCGTGGATCAGGCCGCGTGCTATTTCCAGGCGCCGCCGCATGCCGCCCGAATAGGTCTTCACCAGGCTTTCGGCGCGGTCGGAGAGGTTCACCAGGCGCAGCATCTTCTCTATGGCGGGGGCTATCTCCTTGCGCGGCATGCCGTAAAGCATGGAATGCAGGTAGAGGTTCTCGCGCGCGGTGAGCAGGTCGTCCACGCTGGGCTCCTGGAAGACTATGCCGATGTTGCGGCGCACTTCCAGCGGTTCCCGGTTGATGTCGCGGCCGGCCACCAGGGCCGAGCCCGAAGTGGGCCGCACCAGAGTGGCGAGCATGCTGATAAGGGTGGTCTTGCCGGCGCCGTTGGGGCCCAGCAGCCCGAACACCTCCCCCTCCTTGATCTCCAGCGAAACGCCGTTCACCGCCGTCACTTCGGCGTAGCGCTTTACCAGGTTCTCCGTCTTGATAGCGGCCATAAAGTTCCTTATTTAAGCCCGGCGTTGAAGAAGGCTTTCACCCGCACTTCGTATGCGTTGCCGGCCTTGTACCAGTTCTCGCCGTGCCCCGCGCCTTTCACCACCCAGAGTTCCGCCGCCGGATAGGCGGCCTTGATGCGCCGGGAATTCTCCAGCGGCACCTGGCGGTCGGCGTCGCCGTGCACCAGCAGCAGCGGCGTGGTTAGGCCCGCGGCCGCCTTCGCCGGGCTGACCGCGTTGATGTTCACGCCGGTGAACAGCAGGCTCCAGCCCTTCATCATCAGCAGCAGCGGCTTGCGCCAGACGCCCCAGGCCCCGAAAACGTAGTCCAGCTCCCCGCCGAGGTCGGCGTAAGGGGCGTCGAGCACGCGGGCCTTTATGCCCGGGTTGGGCGACAGCAGGATGGATGCCCCGCCCATGGAGAAACCGAAGGCCCCGATCCTGCCCGCGAAGCCGCGGTCCTCCAGGAACTTCACCGCGGCGTCTATGTCGCGCACCTCGCGCGCGCCGCCGGTGGAAAAGAAGCCGCCGCTGCGGCCGGTGGCCCTGAAATCGAAATAGAGCAGGTTGAATTCCCGCGCCAGGAAGACCGTCAGCCCTAGCACGTCGGACTTGTCCATGGGGTAGCCGTGGCAGACCATTACGGCTTTTTTCGACGCCTTGTTGGGGATGAACCAGCCGTCCAGCTCCACGCCGTCGGAGGTGTTAAGTTTTACCGGTTCCGGCTTAAGGCCGAAATCCCCCGGCGTGTAGGCGCCGGTATAGCGCTTGGGGTGGGCGTACAGCCAGAAGAAGATGAAGGAGAATACAGCGTAGATGAGGCCCGGGTAGAACAGCAAGCGCCAGCCTATGCGAAAAGCCAGGTGTTTCACGCGCCCTCCCTGAGCATAGGAACGAAGGAGACGCCAGCTACCGCGCGTTCCTTAAGGCCTTCCGGAGTTTTTATGGCCAGGCGCAGTTCCTGCGCGCCGGTGCCTACGGGTATCACCAGCCGGCCGCCGGGCTTGAGCTGGGCCGCGAGCGCTTCGGGGATGGCCGGGGCGGCGCAGGTGACCACTATGGCGTCGTAAGGCGCCCGTTCCGGCCAGCCGGCGGCGCCGTCTCCGGTCCTGAAATTTATGTTGGCGTAGCCCAGCTTGGCCAGGCGAGCCTGCGCCGCGGCCGAGAGGTCGGCGAACAATTCCACCGTGTCCACTTCGGCCGCCAGTTCCGCCAGCACGGCGGCCTGGTAGCCGGAGCCGGTGCCGATCTCCAGCACCCGCTCCCCGCCGGCCAGGCCGGCGAGTTCGCTCATGAGCGCTACGATATAGGGCTGGGAAATTGTCTGGCCGCGGGCCAGCGGCAGCGGGTAATCCTCGTAGGAGCGGCTTAGCATGTCTTCGGTGACGAAGCAGTGGCGGCAGACCTTGTCCATGGCGGCCAGCACGCGCGGGTCTTTAACGCCGCGCGACTCTATCTGGTCCTTTATCATCTGGCGGCGGATGAAGGCCAGGTAGTCGCCGTATTTCTGCCCCAGCAGCTTTTGTATCACTACCAGACTCCCTTTACCACCATGAAACAGGCGGTTATGGTCTTGATGCCGTACTCAGCGGCTTTCTCCACGGCTTGGGCGGATTCCGAGCCGGGCTGCATCCAGATGGTCTTCACGCCGAGCTTGTTGCATTCTTCTACGATTTTTTCGGTTACGGCCGGGTGCACTACGGTTATTACCAGGTCGGGCCGCTTCTCTATTTCGGAAACGCTCTTGTAGAGCTGGCTGCCCAGCACGAACCCGCCCTTGGGGTTCACTCCTTTCACCGGGTAGCCTGCGTTGAGCAGGTCCCGGAAGATCTTGTGCCCGTACTTGGACGCGTCGTCGGAGACGCCCACCACCGCGATCAGCGAGTATTCTTTAGGGTTCATAATGGCCGTTCACCGGCGGGCTCCCTGCTTTTCCGTGAGGGCCTTAAGCGCGCGCCCCGCCGCCTTCAGCATGGGCTCCGGAGAAATGTCCGCGCCCACGGCCCGGCGCATCCACTCGCGCGGCGTTATGGAGCCCTGCACGCACATGCGCTCCATTTCCTCGGCGAGTACGTGGTCCCTGAAGTATTCCTCTATCTGGAAGGCGATGATATGCCCCAGCGGGTAATCCGGCAGGTAGAGGGCGCTGCTGATCATGTGGGAATAGATGCCCAGCAGCGGGCTGCCCTTGGCTCCCAGGAGGGGCGCGTAGTGGCGGTCCCAGACGCTTTTGGCTATCTCCACCACGGCCTGGCGCAGGTCCGCGGCTTCCGCGTCCTTGTTCTTGTACAGCCAGCGCCATACGTTCATGTCCACCAGCGCCACGCCGGCTATTTCCCTGGCCGACCAGAAAGCGTCCAGGTTCTTGAGGTGCAGGGTCTCCGGGTCCGGCCTGGACAGGCCGAGCACGTCGAGGTCCCTGTCCTGGAAGACGAAGGCGAAACCTTCAGTGAAGGCGGTGTTTGGCACGCGCGCCAGCAGGGTGTGGTCCACCCGGTAGAGCGAGAAGACCTGCTCGGTGCAGTGGCCCAGCTCGTGCATGGCCACGTTGAAGCCCTGGTAGTCCATGCCGCCCTTGGGCACCCTGGTTCGCAGGCGCGCCTTTTCCCCGCGCATGCCTGGGCCCCAGGCGTGGCCCGCGCCGCGGGCCGCGTTCACCTCCACCCGGTCGGCCACGAACTTGGCCGTGTCGGGCGAGAAACCGAGCTTGCGCAGTATTTCCGGGATGTCGCGCTGGAAAGCGGCCGCGTTCGGGTAGCGGGCCGTCACGGCGGCGTCCAGGTCCGCCTGCTTCACCCCGGAGCGGGCCTTGAACCCGTCGTACCAGATATCGAAAGGCTCCAGCGGGCGGCCCAGCCGCGCGGCTATCAGGGCGGCGGCCTCCTTGCCCTCTTTGGCCTCGAGCAGGGAGGTGAACAGCGCCTCCACTTCGTCCTCGGGGATCTCCCTGGCGATCTTGAACTTGCGGTCCATGTGCGTGGGCGCGAAGGGATAGTACTGGTCTTCCTTGAGGTGGGCGCGGAAGATGTCCAGGAATCTTTCGTAGCGGGTGTCCGGTTCCCTGTCGGCCTTGCCGCCGTCGAGCGTATTGGCCGCCGGGTCCCAGACGTGCTTGTCCGAATTCACCGCCTTGAGCGGGATCTCCTGGGCTATGATGCGCTCCATTACCTTCTGGATCACGCGCTGGCCCTTCAGCCCGTCGGGGTTGGAGTAGAGACCCTTGAGGTAGTCGCGCAGGCCCCAGTGCGAGATCAGCTTGAGGCCTTTGGGAAAAAGTTCTTCCCCGTCGGGGCCGGTGACCTTGTTCAGGAAAACGTTGTAGGAGGCGATGTACTGCTCGGCCTCGGATTCGGCGGCCGCCAGCTCCCGGTTGACCTCGGCGGGCACGCGGTAGGCGAAGCCCTGCGCCAGGCGCGCGGCGGCCCACTCGTCGCGGGTCCAGCCGGCGCCTTTTTCCAGGCAGGTCTCCAGCGTCTTTACCGGGAAGTTGAGCAGCACCAGGAAGGCCAGCCTCGCCCGGAACATGTCCTCGGTGAAATGCGCGCCGGGGGCGCAGGCCGCGAACAGGCGGTCGGCCGGGCCCAGCGGGCCGGTGTCCTCGTCCACTTCGCGCCGGAGCTTAAGCAGCAGGGCGTTGAAATGCCCGTTAACGCTCTCCAGCTTGTTCTCGAAGGAGGCCTGCAGTTTCTCCAGTTCGGGCCCTATCAGGAAATTGTCGCGGCAGAAACGCGAGAACTCAGCGGCGGTCCCGTCCACCCGGGTGTTCCAGAGGGCGGCGGCCTGGCGCACGCACAGGCCTATGCGTTCGGTTTCGGACGGGTATTTCCTGGTCAGTTTCTCTATGGTGCGGTTGAGCGTTTCTTCTTTTATCATCGTCGCCTCAGTATTTGAAGTATTCCTGCCCCGCCGGGGACTTGTGCGAGCAATCTATCACCAGCAGGCCGCGGTTGGCGGACTCTTCGCCGGAGAAATAGAGCCAGCCGCCGGAATCGGTAACGGCCTTCGCCAGGTCGGCGTCGTATTTTTTGGTGTTGATGACCGTGACCTTATCGGTCAGGGGGTGGCCGGGCAGCCGCAGTTCCGGCAGGGCGGGCAGGTAGGAAGGAACGAGGGCGGCCAGGTCGGGCGGGTATTTCCCCCCGTTATCGCCGAACCACACCTGCAGGGCGGTGCGCACCTTCTGCAGCGCTTTTTTCGAGCGCTCGGCGGCGGCGTCGGCCAGCAGCTCCGCGCCCAGGGCCTGCTCAGCGGCGGAGTTGAAGGCCGCCAGCTGCGGGGCCAGGGCGGCCAGGCGATCCGCGGGTATTTCCCCGCCGCGCTCCAGCAGCAGGGCCAGGTTCAGGGCGGCCAGGCGGGCTTCGGGCGAGGGCTTGAAAGGCGGCTTGGGCGGCTCAGGGGCTTTCACTTCTTCCTGCGCCGGGGCGGTCTCGGCGCCGGGATCGGTTATTACGGCTTCCTCCAGGGCGGCGGCGCGCGCCGCGCAGCAGGTCAAAAGGGCGAGTATCAGGGTCTTCATGCGCTCTCCTTAGTGCAGGTCCCAGCCTTCCAGCTCGCTGAGGAACTTGTAGTCGGTCAGGTCGAACTGGATGGGCGTCACGGAGACGTAGCCGGCGCGCAGGGCGTTGAGGTCGCTGGCCTTGTCGGCGTCCTTGGGCTCGTAGTCGCCGGTCATCCAGTAATAGGTGTTGCCGTGCGGGTCGGTGCGCTTCTCGAACCAGTCGTTGAAACAGGTGCGGCTCTGGTTGGTCACCCGCACACCTTTGATCTTCTTCGCCGGGAGGTTGGGCAGGTTCACGTTGAGCAGCGTGCCCTTGGGCAGCGGGCGCCTGGCCATCTGCCTGGCCACCTTCACCGCGAACTCCGCCGACGGGCCGAAATCCGGGTTCTTGAACGTGTCCAGCGAAACGGCCATGGACGGGATGCCCAGGAGCGCGCCTTCCGTGGCGCCGGAGACGGTGCCGGAGTAGAGGATATTATAGGCCTGGTTGCCGCCCAGGTTTATGCCCGAGACCACCAGGTCGGGGCGCTTCTTCATGATGGCCTTGATGCCGAGCTTCACGCAGTCGGCGGGGGTGCCGCTGGCCGCGTAGCCGAAGAACTTGCCGTTGCGGCGGGCTTCGGTGACGCGCAGCGGGTCGGTGATGGTGATGGCGTGCCCGACGGCGCTGCGCTGGGTGTCCGGGGCCACCACGGTCACGTTGCCGGCCTTCTTAAGTGCCACGGCCAGCGCGTAAATGCCCTCGGCGTAGATCCCGTCGTCGTTGGTGATAAGTATTTCCATTGTGCCTTTCCTCGTCGGATGCGCGCGGCCGGTACGGCAAAAACCGCGTTCGCCTTTAAAGGTATATTTTAACTTTTAAAAGACGGAAGCGGAACGAACAATAAATGCGGGACCGCGAAATGAGAGGTCCCCGGCTCTCACCGGGGACCTTCAGGGCGTTACAACGCTCCGGGTAGACGTATGCGGCTATTTCGGGCGGAAGTCGCACCAGTAGCCCCACTTCACGCCGTTGCCGCCGAAATAGGAGGTGGCCGAGTTCTCCATGGTCACATAGACGTCGGACGGCGTGCCGGGATTGGTCACGAAGGCCTGCGCGGAAGGCACCTTGTCTATGAAGATGTTCACGTCCACGCCCTTGCTGAGCCCCGACTGGTAGTAACCCTGCAGGTTCGCGTAGTCGGAATACTGGTCCGGGGCGCTGGCCACGGCGTTGCCGGCGGCGTATTTGGCCAGTTCCGGGAAACCGCCCAGGCGGTAGTCGGCGGAGACCACTTCCCGCGGCGAGCCGTGCTGGGTGTCCAGGTAGCTCTTGAAGTTATTCAGCGTGACCGAGCAGCGCAGGAACATGTCGGTGTCGTACTTCTTGGTGGCGCGATTGTAGGCGTACAGGTGCCCTTCGGCGTAAACCTTGGCCGCGCTCCGGCCGGGTTCGGACTTGGCCCCGGAGTTGTAAACCTGGCAGGGCACGTCCTTAAGGGCGGCTTCCCCGTTCAGGGTTGCGGTCATGGAGGGCTTGCCGCCGTTCTTGGCGTCGGGGTTAAGGGACAGCCCGACTTTCAGCGTTTCTCCGAAGAAAGTGAGCGTTCCCGAGGCTTCAAGCTTGCCGGGCCGGCTGCCGGGGGTTACCGCTACGCTTGCGAGCTCCAGGCCCGATTTCGCGCCTTCGCTCAGGCCGCCTATCTGCCAGATCCTGGGCTTCGCGCCCGTGGTAGCTATGGCGTAGCCGCCGCCGGAGGCCTGGCAGACATACTGCGGGTTCTCTACCGGGGTTTCCTTGGGGCCGTCGAAAAGGTCTTTGGCCGCTTTCTGCACAGGCACCATCACGAAGAGGGCGCAGCCGCCATTCTGGGCCACCGAGGAGTTGAGACGGGGCCGGGTTACGGTAGCGCCGCTCTTGCATATAAAGGAACAGACATCTCCCTGTACCGAGGCGTACTTGCAGCTCTCCATGCCTGCCGGCACGGGGAAGCTTATCTTCTGTTCCGCGTCCGGGGCGTTCAGGCCGTGGACCACGCTGGCGGAGTCTCCCCCCAGCATTTCTTCGAAAGAAGCCTCGCGGGCGTAGGCGCTGGTAGTTGCGAGCGCTACTACGGCCATCAAGGCTATCAGGTTGAACTTTTTCATTTTGTTTTTCCCTCCACTCTGCTGCGGCTTTTAAGCCGTTGATATAGTCTAGCGTTTCCCCGCCGCGCCGCCATGAGGCGCAATGCCCACCGCCTGCTCGTATTAATACTCAGGCCTTTTGCCCTGTCGGCTTACGGGCGCCCGCGCCAGTCAACCGGCCTTTTAGTGATGCGGCGAGTCTCTAACCGCCCGGGAAATAAAGATCCCCGGCCTTGTGGTCGGGGATCTTCGCCGCGGCTGCCAGGCTTTTGCCCGGTCTTAATTGTCGGAGGTGGCTATGGCCTCTATGGCTTCCCATTCCACGAAGGCCCGGCGGCCCTGGCCCCTGTTTACTACGAGACATTCCTCGCAGTCCGTGAGCGACTCGGCGCGTAGCGCCCCCGTGGGCGTTGGTGAGCGGATTATTACGATGACCTGCTTGTCCGGGATATCGTAGGTAGTTTCCCCCGGCAGCGAGTCCCTGCTGTCCGGTATCGCCCTGAACCGCTTCTTGAATATGCCCTGCCAATCAGTTCTGTTCATTATTCTGTCTCCTTGCGTGGTAGCCGCTTTTCTTCTCCACTCGGCAAGATCCGTCCGAGCCGCGCCGCCGCGGCGGCGACCAGGCCGGAGCCGGAGGCGACGAGGAGGCCCATGAACACCCCGCCAGCCCGGTCGTCCGATACGCTAAGGATGATGAAGACCTCTCCCAGCGCTACGAAACCAATAAGTGCCAGCGCGCAGTATCTTATGGTCCGCAAAGCTTTCGGTGCCTCCGGCGGGAGCCCCGCGCCGCCCTTGGCGTGCCCAACTAGTTTGAACGCCTGGAAGAGCGCCATAAAAAACGGGGTCGATCCCAGGTACGCGTAAGCCAGAAAAGGGTCCTTGAAGTAAATATCGAAGAGCGTGGCGTGCGCGTTCCTGCCTTCGACGTGCGGTTCCCAAAGCAGGAAAGCGGCCGCCCCCACGCCGATCAGCACAATGACCGCCTGTATAAATATCGCCGTGCTCTTTTTCATATGGAATTGGTTTAGGTCTTTATCTTCGGCCGCCAACTAACCCTGGCTAGATTGTATAGATTCCGCCGTGGCCGGTCAATGTATGAAAAAACGCCCCGCGTACAAGCGGGGCGATCCTTCGGGCTACTCTGGGCGTAATAGGTCAGGATTGCGGCCCTAAACTCGCCCCAAAACGTCGCAGCGCCGAATACTCTGCCACATCCCGAAGGTTTCACCTAAAAAGGCTCCCTGCCTTTCCCCCTTGATCCGCCTTGTTTACCCCGTCAACCGCCTGTCGAGCACAGTCTGGATTGGTGAGAGAGAGTTTAAGTCGGGCCAATAGCCTAAGAGACCTGCTTGCCGTCAACGTAGATCTTTGCTGGCATGTAGACTCCGAGGACAGCCTTAACAAGATGATGTTTTTTATTAGCCTCTTGAATCTGCGCCGTAACTGTTATGGGCCAGGATGCAACATATAATGGCAAAGGTCGCCAGTCGGTTTGTTCGTCAAGCATCTTATCGTCTACAACAAGCCTCACGAGGCGTTTCATCCACAATAACATGTGAAAATCAAATCGCTCGACTTTAATTGAGTGCCCCTGCCATTCAACACTATCAACATCATATCCCATGATACTCTCCTTAATCTCGCCTACTTTAACAACTTGCTCCTACAAAAAAACTGTAATCCATTTACTTTTAAAACTAACGCAGAGTTTATCTGTTTTACCCCAGCAGACGCAATCCATTGTACACCGCTACCTCTTGAGGTATCTCCACCCAAGAGAATTGGTGTAGTCCGTGAAAAATCTGAATGGAACATCCTCTGCGGATTAACTTTATACAAGCCGCTTACAAGTGGTTTTCGTCTAACATTTATCCCTCCATTTTTGAGATTGTTTTTAAGTTGCTTTCCCCTCTGGTAACTGACTTTGAGATTGAGACACTTTCTCTTTACTTCCACTGACAATGGTGTGCCGTTCGGCTCGCCCGGGGCTTTATTCCAGCTGAGCAAAAGAAGATAAATTTGTGTAAACCGCTGGCCGGGCAGCACGTCGGGATCAAAGAGGTCGGGGAAGGAATTTGGCTGGTGACTTTTATGGACTATGACCTGGGGTATTTTGATCTGGAGGATAAAAGATTTGAGCCCATCGGGAATCCCTTTGGGCTCAAAGTGTTACCTATGTATCCGGTATAATATGTTACCGATGTGTCCGGTATATACCCTCATTGTTCCCCTTGTATTTGAAAAGTATGGCTATGATTTTACTCACTCTTAAATTGTATATCAACTTTGCCGGTATTAAGATCTGCTTTGTACTCGTAGTAACCAATTGTTATTCCATGTGTATCGTCCATAGTGCGTATTCCTATGTCATTAGCGGTGGACACTCGTAAAAGGAATGAATCCTCCAGAATAGAGGATTTTCGGATGTCCAATGGAATCAGTTTGATTGGATATTGTTGCCGTAAAATGAAGTATCCTACGGTGGTGGGCCCGACCTCATCACCGAGTGTTGTTTTGTGTCGGAAAAAGAAATAATAGGCTTCCTTCTTCCCGTTGTTCCGTAAGAGTAACTCTTCTGGAGGAAATTGATGTTCAAAGAAATATTCGGTGTCAGGATTGAACTGCATTAATCTACTGATCGCAGCGGACGACACTCGTATTACATCATCGATGGGAATTCTGTTGTCAACGGGACGGGATTCTGCAAGGCCTTCTTGTGAGTCGGGGATAGATTCTCCGGTAGCTGGATTTAAAGGGGCCCACTCTTTTTTCTCTGGGCAGATGGCTAAGGTGTTCTTGTCTGTTTGCAGCACAATTGTTGAATCTTTGACCCCAGCTTTCGCTAGTTCCCAATCGGGTAAGTGATTTAGGAGCATGTCTACGCTCATTTCGAAGTAATACCACTTGTCAGTTGCCAAATTCCATAATGCAAAGAGAACCGATTCGCTGCCAATATCTGCTGGGATATCTTTGAGTGCGAGAATGAAATTGTTGTGGATACACCAAATTCGCTTTGGCATATAACAATTTAGACCCCATGGGCTTTGCATTTTTATGCGGTTTCTGACTTGCCAAAAGATACTGCTGGGGCCGGTATAGGTGTCTGTATCTGATTCTATCGTGAATTGGATCTCACCGTCATGAAATGTAAGGCTGCGAGTGCCCTGAGTGCCATCATCGCTTTTTGAATAGTTAGCCCCTTCTTCTCTTTGAAATGTGTATGGGACTGCCGGAGAAAATATCAGCTTCGATAGAGGGACTTTCATTTTATGTCGTGTCCAACCCTCTACACCTGGGATTTTGCAATTCGTTGTTTCGGGGAATATCTCTACCTGGGAGCCCCAAAAGGAATCAAATCGTTTCACGAAATTCTTATCGCATTGCGCAAGGCTTTGCTCCGTGAGCTTGAGAAGGTCGTCTTTTTTCTGCTTAATAGCTAAAAACTTTTTTGTTGAAAACCGTATCTTCTCGGCTTCCCATGTGCGGGAACGGGGTCAGGTCTTGATTCTTGACTCCCCTATCTAACCCAACCTAATTGTATAGATTGTTCCAGTGACTGTTCAACCGTTCCCCAAAAAAGAATGCCCCGCGTTCAAGCGGGGCGATCCTTCGGGCTACTGGGAGAATTTTAAATTTTGGGGTGATTTTCAGGCCTCAGTAATAACCTACTTTGCGCAACATCCCGAGGAAACATTATGAATTCCTTTTGGATCTGCGGTACGGGGATCTTATCCGCGAGATGTCGTCGCAGGCGTGGCCACGCAGCGCGGCCCCGCACTGCTCCTTGCCGCTAAGTAGCGGGTTCGCAGGGCTCGGCACTACGCGCCTTCGCTCCTGCTCCCAAGGTGTCCCGCACTTAAACAAAGCAGAAAATTATTCCCCGCGCGCGTTGCAAAGAGTCGAACTGTAATCTTTACAGACTCTGCCCGCGCTCGCCAGTGGCTGCTGCCACTCGCGGCGCGGGCCTGTTGCTGTTATCTATCTTAACTGACCCCGGTGGCACCGTAATTATAAAACACCGCCCCGGCGTCCGCTTCTGCGGCCGCCGGGGCGGTCTTTTCTGTTATTAATTTGTAGCCACCGGGAGAGGCGGAAACCGCGAAGAAAATAAGGAAAGGCCAGGGCGGTAGCGTCTTGCCGCGAGAGGCCGCCGCCCCCGCCCTGGCCCGCTTTAGCTGTTCCCCCCATTAATGATACAGCGTAATTACCCACCCAATTTATATCCTTCAAGAATGAAAAGAGTTAAAATTGATTCGTAAGCTGGAAAGTCTGGAATAACTCTGCTGTTTTGAATAACGATGCGAATCCATAGGCCAATCCTACAGGTCATTGCGGATAAGAATATCCCGCATGTCTATGCCGCTTTCAAGGGAATCGGCCAGCTGCGGCTGCTTGAAAGCGGAGAAATCAATGCTGCGGCGGTAAAGAATTGCGATATCCTGATAATACGGTATGTGACTCACGTCGATAAAAAGCTTTTAGCGGGAAGCAGTGTGAAATTCGTTGGAACGGTTTCAGCCGGTACGGACCATATCGACCTCAGGTATTTAAAGGACCAAAAAATCGCTTTCTCCGCCGCCCCGGGCAGTAATGCGGAATCAGTGGCAGAGTATGTGGTCGCGGCGTTGTTGTCCCTTCATAAGATGGGCCGTATAAACATTCCTGAGGCCTCGTTAGGCGTTGTCGGAGCTGGTAATGTCGGCAGCCGTGTGGCGGTGAAGGCGAAGGCTTTGGGAATGAATGTCCTGCTGAACGATCCACCAAAGCGCAGAACTACCGGTGATAAATCCTTCAAGCCGCTATCCAACTTGATGGATTCAGATGTTATAACTATCCATACACCGCTGACCTTTACCGGGAAGGACAAGACTGCGGGTCTGTTCGGCGCGCAAAGGCTGGCTAGGCTTAAGCGCGGTGCCATTGTTATCAATTCCGCCAGAGGTGGGATAGTCTGCGAACGCTCTCTTAAGGGATGTCTCGCGTCCAAGCGGCTCGGCGGTGCGGTAGTCGACGTCTGGGAGAATGAGCCGGAGATAGACCGAGGGCTGGTGGAGCTGGCCGATATCAGCACTCCACATGTGGCCGGCCTATCTCAAGAAGCTCGGCTCGCCGCGGTCTGCGTGATCTACGCCGCAGTATGCTCTCATTTCGGCATATCCCCGGTCTGGAAGCCTCCGGTCCGTAGGCGCACGCCTCTTTCCTGTTCGTGCTCGCCGGGAGATACGCCTTACAGTGTTCTTCAGGGCGCAGTCCGGCGGATATATAATATCGAAAAAGATTCAGCTGACTTTAAGCGGGAAGTAGCGGACGCACCCACCGCGGCTGTGGCGTTTAACGCCTTTAGGAAGCGCTACCGGCACAGGGTTGAGTTTTCCTGCCGCGAACTTGCTCTCTCAGGCCCGGCGCGATTTGCCCGTGTGATGCGCACTCTCGGATTTAATCCTCGGTAGCGGTTGCTTAATACCCCATCGTTTGAAGGATGCCGAAAGAATCTTGGCGATCATTGTCCTGTAGTCTGCCCCATTCAAAGCGCAGCACTGTGCCAGCGTCCTTTGCGGATGCAATGTCGCGTCGGCGTTGAACTCCAGAAAGTAATGGCGACCCTGGCCGTCCACGCGCACGTCCATGGTCCCGTAGTCTACAGGCCGGAACAGTTCATAGATACGCCGCGAGTCCTTCATTATGCGTTTTGAAAGGTCATCTCTGGCGGCGAGGGTCCGTTTTGAGTATGTCCCAGCCTTTTTGGCGCGGAAATAGAGAATTTCCTCTCCTAGCCCTCTCCCATCTGCGCCGATATCTTCGATAATGCCGGAAAACTCTGTCTCGGAGTTTCCGATAATCCCTACCTTACATTCGCGGCCGGCGATGAACCGTTCCGCGATCATTGGCATATTGAGGCGTGAAAAAATTTCATCTGCTTTTGCCAGTAAACGTTTCTTTGAATGGATCACAGAATTCTCATCTATCCCTATTGAGGAGCCTTCGTAGGCCGGCTTGAGGATAAGCGGGAACGGCGGGAGTGAGGCTGTTCTCACGTCGCCCGGAGTATGAATGTATGCCCATTCAGGAGTAGGAATGCCAAGCTTGTCCCAGAAGGACTTCATGGCGTGCTTATGCTGGCTCATCATCTTCGTGTACGGGTCGGCGCCGGAATAGGGAAGTTTTAAGAGCGAATAGAGGGCAGGACCCGCCGCCAGGCGATAGCGATCGACGAAGCCTACTGAAAGATTGAAAATGAAATCAACTCCGCTGACGGACTGTGCCGCTATATCTGCCGGCGTGCCCAAGATAACGGGGGTAAAACCGAGTTCTTTTATCGCCCCGGTTATCGCGGCTATTTCCCCCGGCTCCCGCCAATGGTATAGCTGGTCCAGCGGCCGACCTGTTTTCATCGCGTCCGCTTTAGTCTCCAGCACGATCCCGATATTCTTTATTTTGCGCACAAAGTTCTCCTGCGTGATATCAGCTGCGGGAACGATAAGTTTCCCGCCGGGAATAAGTCAATTCCATCTTTCCGTTATTTTTTAAAAATCTCCGTGTTTCTATGTGTGTAACCTCTCCCGGCTTAGTGTCCGCCAGGGTTTCCACAGTTACCGCGCCGGATAGAGGGCTGCTGCAATACAATTCGGCACGAACAAGTCTCTTTTCTCCATCAGCTGAAATACGTATCAATACTGGTGCCGCCATGTCGTTCCTGAACTTCAGGTCCTTCAGTTCATAGGTGTACGCCGCGTCCCGTCCAAGCTCAACTAGCCGCTCTTCCCCCCACAAGTCCACGCTGTGATTGTGCTTTTCAAGTATGCGCATATTCCCCTGCAGGGCTGCGTTGAAGAGAACTGTCGATATCTGGCACAGACCGCCGCCAACCGAGCTGGATAGTTTGCCTCTGATGATAACGGGGCCAGGTTTATATCCTTTCTGGGCTACTGGTTCACCGATTATTTTCCGCATTGAAAAGATTTCCCCCGGCCGCAGTACCAACATATCGATAGCCTCGCAGGCTATCCGCATATTTGAGATACGGTTCTTGTTTTCAACGCCCAGTTCTCCCCGCTCCTTTATGGGTACTTGAAATTCGCCTATCCGGTGCCGGAATTCGCTCGTTTCCGGTTTTCCTGCTTTAGTTACTGAGTAATTCCATGCCCAACCCCTTAAAATATCTCTGGTGTGCTCAATGATCCTGCGCGCAGTCTTGAATCTGATCTTTGGGCTCTCTATTTTTCCCCGAATCTTCCTATAGGCATAGGATAAAAATGCGGTCGGGTTCATTGAGAGCCTGTAGAAAGCGTACATAGAGAGGTCCGCTGCGCGGCCTTTAACAAATAGTCTCCATAACTGTAAGGTTCGGCGCGGTAACCCGAGTTTGTTATCATTGGCGGAACGGAGAATATAATCCAGGTGCGTCGCGAATTCGCTCTTGAAGCAATACTGTCCGGCTTCGCCCAGGATCGCCCGGCATTGTTCGGCGATCTGCTGTATTTCTTCTTTTGGCGGGCAGGCGGCGGAGTACATGAACATGTTCTCATCTATATGCCGCATTCCGTTTATGGTGTTGAGGACCAGCGGGAGGTCTTTCTTGACTGCATATCGAATAATGGACGGCAGCTCCCGGAAGTTGCTTCTCATCACACAGAAGTTCAGATATAGTCGCCAGTCTTTTCCCTCCGCGCGCTTGGCCGCAAAGATGGCCGCGGCCTCATCCAGATTGCGCTCAAAAACATCCCATGACGCTCCGCGGCGTATGTGTTCATAATCCGCGTTCAAACCTTCCAGTGAGAACTTAAGGTGCAGCCCTTTTAATTCTCCGCAGTACGGCATAATGGATGCTAGTGATGTCTGCCCATTGGTGCTGAAAAAGACTGCGGGCTGGGCTTCCCAAGTACCCAATTCCTTAAGCATCGAAAGGCAGTCTTTATTGATCGTGAATTCCCCGCCCATGAAACGCAAAAAGCGGCTTTTCTCCGTAAAAGTCCGAAGAGCCTGGAAATCTTCGGCTTTTACTCCCTTACCTTTTCTCGACGATAAACAATGGCGGCATCTCAGGTTGCAATCCCAGTCTATACCGAAGCCAAGGATACCGGGCCCGTCCTCGGCCCAGGCGGAAGGCAGTTCTTCCATCCTGCCAAGGCCT
>MGTV01000019.1:74809-91880 GCA_001799635.1 Elusimicrobia bacterium GWA2_62_23 | reverse complement strand
GCGGCGTGCGCGACGAGAGCGAGATCCGCGGCCACCGCCGCACCTACGTGGCCTCCATGCCCGGGCGCATCATCCAGAGCATGAAGAAGGCCAAGAGCCGCAACCCCGTCTTCCTGATGGACGAGATAGACAAGATGGGCACCGACTGGCGCGGCGATCCCGCCGCGGCCCTGCTCGAAGTGCTGGACCCGGAGCAGAACACCGAGTTCAACGATCATTTCCTGGATGTCCCCTTCGACATCTCCAAGGTGATGTTCATCGCCACGGCCAACACGCTGTGGGGCATCCCGGTGAGCCTGCGCGACCGCATGGAGATCATCGACTTCAGCGGCTACACTCACGACGAGAAGATAGAGATAGCCAAGACGTTCCTCATCCCCCGCCAGCTCAAGGACCACGGCATCAAGGAAGGCGCCCTGAAGATCGACGACAAGGGCATAGACGCCGTGATCCGGGGTTATACCCGCGAGGCCGGCGTCCGCAACCTTAACCGCGAATTCGCTTCGATGTGCCGCCGCGCCGCCCGCAAGATAGTGGAGACCGGCGTGCAATCCGTCAAGGTCACCCCCGACAACGTCGGAGACTTCCTCGGCATCCCCAAGTTCCTCGACACCAAGGCCTCCTACAACGCCGTCGGCATCGCCACCGGCCTGGCCTGGACCGAGAACGGCGGCGAAGTGCTGGCCGTGGAAGCCGTGGCCGTGCCCGGCAAGGGCGCGCTGACGCTGACCGGCAAGCTGGGCGACGTGATGAAGGAATCCGCGCAGGCGGCCTTCTCCTACGTGCGCTCCCGCGAGCTGGCTCCGGATTCCTACGTCAATTCCCACAACTTCCACGTGCACATCCCGGAGGGCGCGATCCCGAAGGACGGCCCCTCCGCCGGCGTCACGCTGGCCACGGCCCTGGCCAGCCTCTTCTCCGGCCGCCCGGTGAAGCGCAACCTCTCCATGACCGGCGAGCTGACGCTGACCGGCCGGGTGCTGCCCATAGGCGGCCTGAAGGAGAAGGTGATAGCCTCTTTCCGCGACGAGATAAACACCGTGCTGTTCCCCAAGGCGAACCTGAAGGAACTGGAGGAGATCCCCTCCGAGATCCGCTCGAAAATGCGCCTGCACCCGGTGGAAAGGATGGATGAAGTGCTTGAACTCGCCCTGGAGCCGGCCGCTTCCCGCGGCCGGAAGACCGGCGGGACCAAGAAGGCCGTAAAGAGCCGGTAACTGCCGGCCTTTTGACACGAAAGCGAGGCATACGATGTCCCTCTTATCACTGCGCCTGGCGCTGTTCTGCCTGTTCGCGGCCGTTCCCGCCGGGGCCTACGAAGACACCCTCACTACCGAGGAGATACAGGGCCAGCTGGAGAACACCAAACTCAGCGAGGTCTTCTCCCAGTACCTGGCCACCATCCAGATGTACGACCCCGAGCGCGCCACGCGCCTGGGGCTGCATGGCGCGGACTCCTCGCTTACCCCCCGCACCCCCGACCAGTTGGCCCGGCAGCTGGAAGCCGTAAAGCGCCTGCGCGCCAAGCTCGGCGAGATCCAGAAGGGGACCATGCATCCCAACCTCAAGGTGGATTACGAAACGCTCGACCACATGCTCGAGGTGGACATTTACGAGATGGAGAACCTGGGTTTCCTGGCCCGGCGCCCCCAGTACTACCTCGAGCCGCTCTTCCTGGTCTTCCAGATGATGAACAAGGACTATGAGGATTACAATACCCGTTCTTCCAACGCCATAGCCCGGCTGCGCCAGTTCCCCTCGGTCCTGGAGCAGGCGGAGCGCAACTTGTCGCATCCCCCGGAGGCCTGGACCCGCCAGGCGATAAAGCAGACCAACGACGCCCTGAATTACGTTTCCGACTTCGTCCCGGTCTTCCGCGGCTACACCCGCTATGACCCCGTGCTGCGGACGCAGGTGGACGAGACCATGGCCAAAGTGAAAGCCGCCCTGACGCGCTACGCGGCCTTCCTGCAGAAGGACATCCTGCCCAATTCCGACGGAGAGCCTCGCGCCGGCGAATACACCTACGGCTTCTACCTGGAGCGCCTGCACGCCCTGGACATGACCCCTGGCGCCGCGCTTTCCTATTCCAAGAAGGCCTTCAAAAAGGCCCTGAAGGACCTGGACAAGGAAGCCGTGAACGTGGACAGCATAGTGGCTTCCGAGAAGGGCTGGAAGGGCGTCATGGACAAGCTGCCTAAGGAGCACCCGCCGGCTTCCGAGGTGCTCAAGGTCTTCCAGGACGAGATGGACCGGGCCTACCAGCATTTCGACGAGCACAAGGTGGTGGAGTTCCCGCGCCAGCGCCTGCTCATCAAGCGCATGCCCGGGTTCATGGCCTCCGTGCTGCCCTACGTCTATTACGCCCCGTCTTTCGCGCTGGACGACACCCGCATTTCCGAGCTGTTCGTGCTGCTGCCTCCTGACGCCGCCTCAGAGGCGGCCAGGGAGAAGGCCCTGGCCGCGGGCTTCAATTACGCCCAGGTGGAACTGCTCACCGCCTATTCCATAATGCCGGGCCTGCACCTGCGCGGCTATGAGGCCTCCACCAACCGCTCCAGGATCCGCCGGGTATCGCGGCAGCCGGCCGTCTCCAACGGCTGGGCGTGCTATTCCGAGCTGCTGGCCGAGGAGATGGGCTACTACTCCTCCTATTGGTCCCGTTTCCTGCGCTGTTACGTGCGCGCCCTGCGCGCCGCCCGCGCCTACGCCGACGCCTCGCTGCACATGAAGAAGTGGACCCCCACCGAGGCTTCCCAGTTCTTCCAGGATAAATTGTTCATGCCCAAGGCCGCGGCCGACGCGGAGGTGCTCAAGCTCTCGCTCGCGCCCACCGACGGGTTCAGCTATATCATCGGCATGGACAGGATCATGCAGATGCGCCGTTATTACGAACGCACCGAGGCCAAATATTTCGACCTGCGCCGGTTCCATACCCTCTTCCTGCGCATGGGCGAGATACCGATGGGCCGCATAGAGGACGAAATGCGCCGTCAGAAGCGGGAGGAGAAGAAGATCATAAGATGAGCGCTCACGCCGTTTCTTTCTCAGCCGTTGAAAAGACCTACAAGCGCCCCGGGTTCCTCGGGGCCAGCTATACCACCGCCGTCAAGGACCTGTCCTTCGAGATCCCCGCCGGGGAGATCACCGGGCTGCTCGGCCTGAACGGCGCAGGGAAGACCACCATCATGAAGCTGCTTACCGGCCTGATCTTCCCGAGCGCGGGGAAGGTGAAGGTTTTCGGCCATGCCCCCACCGAAGGGGCCGCGAAAGCCCGCGTCGGGTTCCTGCCCGAGCTGCCCTATTTTCCCCCGCACCTGAAGCCGGCGGAGGCCTTGGCCTACTACGGCCGCCTTTCCGGGCTGGCGGGCCCGGCCCTGGCGCAGGCCGTGCGCGCCGCCATGGACCGCACGGGCCTGGAACCGCACGCCGGCAAACGGGTCTCTGAATTTTCCAAAGGCATGCTCCAGCGCCTGGGCCTGGCGCAGGCCCTGCTCCATGATCCCGACCTGCTGGTGCTCGACGAGCCGGTCAGCGGCCTGGACCCGCTGGCCATCCACGACATCCGCGGCCTGCTCGCCGGGCTGAACGCCGAAGGCCGGGCGGTCTTCCTTTCCTCCCACAGCATCTCGGAAGTGGAAAAGCTCTGTTCACGGGTGCTCATCATGGTAAAGGGCCGCCTCGCCGCCGTGGTGAAGCGCGCCCAGTGGGAAGCCGCTCCCGGCGGCCTGGAAACTATTTTCGTGGAGGCCGTGCGATGAAGAGCGTCAGGGTGCTGCTGGCCGTGGCCGGTAATTCTTTCTACGAGAGCGTCCGCCACCGCTTCTTCCTGCTCTTCGCGGTCTTCGCCTTCACCGCCATTTACGCCTCCGTGCTGGCCGGCGTGATGGCCGTGGACCAGGAGGCGAGGGTGCTGGCAGATTTCGGCCTGGCCCTGATGGAGCTGACCGCCCTGGCCTACGCCCTTTTCACCGCCTCCTCCGTGCTGCTGCGCGAGGCCGAGACCAAGACCATCTACCTGGTCTTCTCTCGCCCCGTTCCCCGCTGGGCGTATCTGGGCGGCAAGCTCGCCGGCGCGCTGCTGACGGCCGCGCTGATGCTCGTGGTGATGGGAGGCATGCACCTGGCGCTGCTGGCCCTGCGCGGCTTCGGGGCGCCGGCCTGCTACGGCTGGGCCGTGCTCGGCTCCTTCCTGAAACTCTCCGTCATCACCTCGGCGGCCTTCTTCGTCTCGCTTTTCTCCACGTCGGCGGTCTCCACCATGGTGATCTCAGGCGTGCTCTGGACGGCCGGCCATTTCGTTTCCGAAGCCAGATTCCTGGCCGACAAGGCCCACGGCGTCTCCGCCGCGGCCCTGAAGGGGGCCATGCTGCTCATCCCCAACCTGCAGCTGTTCAACGCTCGGGACGCCGCCGGGGCCGCCTGCGCGCTGCCGCCGGCGGCTTTCGCCGCCGCGGCCGCCTGGACGCTCGGCGCCTGCCTGGCCGCCCTCTGGCTGCTGTCGAGGAAGGAGTTCTAGGATGCCGCGCCTGCTGCTGCCCGCCGCCCTGCTGGCCTGGTTAGCCGGCGGCCTGGCCGCTTCCGGCGCTTACGTTCCGCACTACCCCCCCCCGTACGAGATCCGCGTGCCGGCGGCCGGCGCCGCCGGCGATATGTTCTCGCTGGCCCTCGGCGCGCGCCGCCTGTTCGCGGACCTCTGGTTCGTGCGCCTGATGCAGTATTACGGCACCCAGGAGGACATCGGCGAGGAAGAGGAGGAATGTCCGGAGCATCCCGGCCAGCATCACCACCACCACGGCCTGAACGGCGAAGGCAGCTATCCTGAATTCCTGCCGCGCGCCAGGCACATACTGGAGCTCGACCCTCATTTCGCCACGGCCGGCCTTTACGGCGCCGGTGCGCTCGCTTTCAACCTGGACCGCACGGCGGAGGCGCAGGAACTCCTGAATTTCGGCATAAAGCAGTCGCCCCGGGAGTGGAAGTATCCCCTGCTGCTGGCCGCTATCGGCTACAGCAAGGCCAAGGAGCCGATGAAGGTCGCAGAGGCCATCCGGCCGTTCCTTTCTGACCCCGACTGCCCGGTCATGCTCAAGCAGCTGGCGGCCTTCCTCAACAAGCGGGCCGGCAACCTGGCGGCCGCGGCCGCCATTTACGCCGATATCGCGGCTACTTCCAAGGATACGGCCTACGTGGCCAACGCCCGGCGCGAACTCGCCAAACTTTCCTCCAGGGTGCCCGCCAAATGAACATACTGAACGTCTGCGACGGTACCGACTGGGATATGACCGCCTATCAGGCGCTGCATACCGCCATCCAATTCGGCCGGTTGAAGCACAACGCCTCGGTGCTCTGCCCCAAAAACTCCCGCCTTTACGCCGAGTGCCAGAAGAACAAGATAGCCGTGTCCCCGCTCACGCTCGGCGCCAAGTTCGGTTTTTTCAAACCGGGCGGCTGGGACGTGGTCCATTTTTACAATCCGATGGGCGTGACGCCGCTGTTCCTGAGGAAGGCCAGGTCCGGTTCACGGGTCTTCATCACCCAGGTCCGCCTCGGCAGCCAGAAGGCTTTCGAGCGCCTGGCTTCTCTGGAGCCGTACGTGGATAATTACGTGGCCGCCTGCAATTCCGTCCAGGAGGACCTGGTCAGGGCCGGCGCGGACCAGCGGCGAGTCTTCATGGTGCCCCCCGGCATAAATATCGGACGCTGGGAAAGCGCCATGCTGATAAAGCCGGCCATGTTCCAGAAGCGGCCCTATAAGGTGGGCACGGTCAGCATGGACCGCACCTTAAAGGAGCAGCAGCTGTTCCTGATGATGGCCAAGGACGTGCTCGAGGCCCTGCCCGACACCAATTTCATGATAGTCGGCCTCAAGGACGAGCGCATCCGGGCCTTCGCCAGGGCGCTCGGCATCAGCCACAAGGTGGATATCCTCTGGGAGCGCGCGGACATGCCGGAGATCATGGCCATGATGCATATCTACGCCAAGACCTCGCGCCGCGAGGGGATGTCGATGTCGCTGATAGAGGCCCAGGCTTCCGGGGTGGCCTGCGTAGTCCCGCGGCTGCGGGGCCTGAGCGATTTTACCGTGCACGACTGCAACGGCCTCATAGTGCAGCCGGATAACGTGGCCGCCTGCGCCGAGGCCGTGATCCGCCTGATCAACAACCCCGGCATGTGCCACAGTCTGGCCAAGATGGCCTTCGATTACGTCAATAACAACATGTCCGTCCCGGTCACAGCGAACCTGCTGCTGCGCCTGTACGAGGACGCCCTGCAGAAATAGCGCGCCAGCACGCACGAAAAAACCCGGAGCTCTCTCCGGGTTTTTCTTTTTGCGGGGCGGGTCTAAAACTCGCTCCAGAACCTGCCCTTGGGGTCCCTGTGGGAACAGTCTATGAAGACCTGGCCGAAATCCGGATCTGCGGGGGCGTTGACGTAGGCCCAGCCGCCGGTGTCCGTCACGGCCCGGGAGGGCACGTCCCGCACCCTGGCCGAGCGCAGGTGCCAGGGCAGTTTGAGAGTGGGCGCCTCCTCCAGCTTGCCGGCCCCGATCACGTCCGCGAAAGCGGCCGGCGGCGTCTTCCCCTCCATGGCGTACAGGGCCAGCGACATCCGCAGGCCGGAAAGTTTGCGGATGGCTTCCTGCGGGTCCATGCCCGACGAAAAGTCCGTCAGCCAGGCCGCGGCCAGGACCAGGGCCGCCGCCGCGGCCGCAAAAGCGAATTTTCTCTTCATAAAAGTGAATCCTCCGCAGAACGGGCGTCCGTTTATTTTGGTAGAATTAGGATATAAAGTTTTTACGAACTTCACAAAGGGGAATCCCACACATGAAAATACTTTGTCTGAACTGCGGCAGCTCGTCCGTGAAATATCTGCTTTTCGACTGGCAGGCCAAGACCACGGTGGCCTCCGGCCTCGTCGAGCGCGTCGGCATAGGCGGCTCGTTCATCAACATCGAGGCGCCCGGCCGCGAGAAGGTGACCGTGAACCAGGATTGCCCCACCCATAAGGACGCCATCCAGCTGGTCATCAACACGCTGACCCACAAGGAGCACGGCGTCATAGACAGCCTCGCCGGGATCACCGCCGTGGGCCACCGCGTCGTGCACGGCGGCGAAAAGTTCGTGAAGTCCGTCATCATCGACGACAAGGTCGTTGAAACCTTCCGCGAACTCTCCTCGCTGGCCCCGCTCCACAATCCCCCGAACATTCAGGGCATCGAGGCCGCCCGCGCGCTGATGCCCAAGATCCCGCACATGGCCATCATGGACACCGCCTGGCACCAGACCATGCCCGAGGCCTCCTATATGTACGCGCTGCCCCGCGCCTGGTATGAAAAATACGGCATCCGCCGCTACGGCTTCCACGGCACGTCCTTTCTTTATAACGCCAAGCGCGCCGCGGTGCTGCTGGGCAAGGACCCTTTCAAGACCAACCTGGTGATCTGTCACATAGGCAACGGCGCTTCGGTGAACGCGGTCCGCAACGGCCTTTCCTACGACACCAGCATGGGTTTCACGCCGCTCGAGGGCCTGGTGATGGGCACCCGCGCCGGCGACCACGACCCGGCCATTCCCCTCTACGTGATGGCGCGCGAGAGCATGAATCCCGGCGAGATGGACGCCATCCTCAATAAGAAGTCCGGCAAGTTGGGGATCACCGGCAAGTACAGCGACGCCCGCGACGTGGAGGTGGCCGCCGAACAGGGCGACGCCCGCGCCAAGCTCGCGCTGGACATGGAGTCCAACCGCATCCGCAAGTACATCGGCGCCTACGCGGCCGCCGTGGGCGGCATAGACGCCGTGGTATTCACCGCCGGCGTCGGCGAGATGGGCCCTATCACCCGCGCGGCCTCCCTGGCCGGCCTCGAGTTCATGGGCGTGAAACTGGATAAGGAGCATAACGAAATCTCCAAGACCCGCAACGCCGAAACCGAGATCTCGTGCAAGACCTCCAAGGTGAAGGTGTTCGTGATCCCCACCGACGAAGAACGGGTTTTCGTGGAGGACGTGGTGGGTCTCATGAACGGCTCCTACGACATCCACACCCGGTTCGACTACACCTTCCAGCACCCCGGCTACCAGAACAAACTGCGCGACGACGCTTTCGCCAAGCAGTGCCTGAAGAAGCCGGAATTGAAGAAGGTCGCGGTTCCCGCGCTGCACGCCGCCAAGGCCTGAGCGCGCCCAGCCGCTAAAAAGAAGCCGCCCGCGAGCAGGGGCGGCTTCTTCATTTTAGGGCCCCCGCGGGGCTTAAATTTGTTAGAATTTGCCTATGAAGCTCCGCAACATACTTTTTCTCGGGCTGCCCGCTATAGTGTTGTGGGTGGCTGGCATCTTCGTGCTCGGCATCTTCCTTATCAAGTGGTTCTGGATGTGGACCATCCCGGCACTTTTTCCGAAGGCCGTGGATGCAGGCTATGTGGCCGGGGTGATCTCCTGGTGGACCGCGCTCAAATTGTCGGTGCTGGTGGCCCTGCTGGCCGCCATCACCAATATCTCCAAAAGTTAGACCTAAAAAGGGTTAGGGGTGAAAAAAACATATCTTTTCCCGGTACTGCTGGCGGTTCTTGCCGCCTGCGCCCGCCCCGCTGCCGACGACGCCAGGACCCTGGTGGTCTGGGAGCAGGAAGACGCCCAGGTCGCGCCCTACATAGATTCAGTTTTCGAGGCTTTCAAGAAGCTGCCGGAGAATGCCGGCGTGGAGATAGTCCGCACGCACTACCAGCCCGAGGACCTGCGCCAGCAGTTCCAGGCCGCGTCCCTGGCCGGCGTCCCCCCCGACCTCCTGCTCGGCCCCTCCGATACCGCCGGCCTCTACGCCGTTTCCGGGTTCATAATCCCGCTCGAGGGACTGTTCGATTTTTCCAAATTCAACGCGCCGGTGGTGGAAGCCATCAGCCTGGACGGGCACGTCTGGGGCGTTCCGGTCTCCAACGGCAACCACCTGCTGATGTTCTACAACAAGAAGTTCGTGAAGGCCGCTCCCAGGACCACCGACGAACTGTTCGCCTTCTGCGGCGGCGAGGCCAGGAAATACAAGCTTTCCAGCTGCGTGGCCTTCGACATGGGCGAGCCTTTCTGGCTGATGCCCTGGCTGGGCGCTTTCGGCGGCTGGCCCATGGAGGGCAAGACCCCCACGCTCGACACCAAGCCGATGCGCGATACCCTGGCTTTCTACCTGGACCTGAAGTACGACAGGAAGTTCGTGCCGATGGAATGCGACTACAACTGCATGGACTCGCTGTTCAAGGAGAACAAGGCCGCGTTCATCATCAACGGCGACTGGGCCATCTCCGGCTACCAGAAGCACTTCGGCAAGGATTTCGGCCTGGCCGTGATCCCGCAGCTCTCGGCGACCGGCCGCTGGCCTTCGCCGATGGTGAGCGGCAAGTATTTCACCGTGAGCTCCGGCCTGAAGCCGGAGAAACTGGCCCTCGCCAAGCGCCTGGTGGAATTCTACACCTCCCGCGAGAATCAGGTGAAGCAGTATAAGGAGCTCACCCGCCTGCCGGCCCTTAAGGCCGCCGGCCGGGCCCCCGAGATAACTTCCGACGACATTTCCCGCATCTCGCTGGAACAGATCCTGAAAGGGCGCCCTATGCCCATGTCCACGGAGATGCGGGCCGTCTGGGACTCCGCCCGCAATTACATGGGGCTGGCCACCACTAAGAAGCTGAGCATAGAAGACGCCGTGAAACGCATGCAGGCCAACACCGACAATAAGATAGCCGAGATGAACAGGTAAAGGCATGGACATCCTCAGATCCATCTACGAAGTAACCGGGTTCATAGTCCTGATCGCCCTCGGCGTGGCGGCGCTGGAAGGCTACTTCTACTACCATTTCAAGTTCCATGACCGCTCCTGGTTCTTCCCCGCGGCCCTGCTGGCTTTTCCAGCTCTGGCCCTTGCCGTCTCCGCGGCGGTGACCGGAGGTTTCCAGCCGCGCCTCTGGTCCTGGTTCCTGATGGCCGAACTCCTGGTCCTGGCGGGTTTCAAGTACGCGGTCAAAGGCCGCCACACCGTGCCGTACCTGCTGCTGGCCCCGGCGTTCGTCGGCCTGGCCCTGCTGCTGGTCTACCCTTTCGTCTTCGAGGTTTACCTTTCCTTCCACGACCTGAAACTCACCACCATCATGATGTGGAAGAACACCGGGAAGATCCCCTTCGCCGGACTGGACCAGTACGTGAAGGTCTTCACCACGTCCCCCCTCTCCGAGGTCTCTTTCTGGGCCCTGCTCGGCCGGACGCTGCTGTGGACCTTCTCCAACGTTTTCTTTCACGTCGCCGGCGGTTTCGCGCTGGCATTGCTCCTCAATAACGCCATCCGCTTCAAGGGCTTCTACCGCACCCTGCTGGTGATCCCGTGGGCCATGCCCCAGGTAGTGGCGGTGCTCGCCATGCGCGGCGAGTTCCACTCCCAGAACGGCTTCGTCAACATCATCCTCTCAAAGCTGACCGCGGCCTTCCCGTTCCTGGCCTCCATGGGCATAGGGCCGGTGCAGTGGCTCAGCGACTATCCGCTCCTGACCTGCACCATCATCAACGTCTGGCTGGGCATCCCGTTCATGATGGTGGTCATCCTGGGCGGCCTGCAGAGCATCTCCAGCTCATATTACGACGCTGCCGACATAGACGGCGCCTCCTATTTCCAGAAGCTGCGCTTTATCACCCTGCCGCTGATCAAGCCGGTGCTGATGCCGGCCGTAACGCTGGGCACCGTGTGGACCTTCAACAACATCAACGTCATTTATCTGGTGACCGGCCAGGCCGGCGGTACCGAGCAGGCCGACATTTTGGTGTCCGCGCTCTACAAGGCGGCCTTCACCTACAACCGCTACAGCTATTCCGCGGCCTTCGCCATAGTGGTGTTCGCCCTGCTGTTCTTCATCTCGGTCACTTACCTGCACGGCTTCGACGCCGCCAAGGAAGAAAGGTAATATGAGCGAAAAAGACGCGATAGAGAGGCGCCGGACGGTTAAATACCTGCTGATCCACGCCGTGATCATCCTGGCGGCGGCCATCTGCGTTTATCCGCTGCTGCGGATCTTTTCCGTGTCCCTGCGACCCGGCGACAAACTGTTCTCCACGGACCTGTCCCTGATCCCCGACGGGGCCACCTTCAAGGCCTATGCCAGCCTGCTCAAGGACACCATGTTCCTGCGCTGGCTGTGGAACTCCCTGCTCATCACCCTGGCCACTTCGTTCATAGGCGTCTCGCTGGCTTCCACGGCCGCCTACGCCTTCTCCCGCTTCCGTTTCCCCGGCAAGAAGGCCGGGCTGATCCTGCTGCTGTCGAGCCAGATGATCCCCGCCGGCATGCTCATCCTGCCGCTGTTTTTGATGATCATGAAGCTCAAGCTCATGAACACCTACCTGGGCATGATCATCGCCTACTCGGTCTCGTCGCTGCCGTTCAGCATCTGGATCCTGAAGGGTTATTACGACACCATCCCGCGCTCCCTCGAAGAGGCCGCCCTGGTGGACGGCACCAGCCAGGTGGGCGCGTTCTGGCGCATCATCCTGCCCCTGTCCACGCCGGCGCTCAGCATCGCCTTCCTGTTCAATTTCACCACCGCCTGGAACGAGTACCTGGTGGCGCGGGTGGTGCTGTTCAGCTCCAAGCAGTACACCTGGACCCTCGGCCTGTTCGAGCTGCAGGGCCAGTACATAACGCAATGGGGCATGTTCGCGGCCGGCTCCATGCTGGTGACGATCCCGGTGCTGGCCGTGTTCCTGTATTCCTCCAAGTGGCTCATCTCCGGGCTGACGCTCGGCAGCGTGAAAGGATAACCTATGGCTTCGGTGCAATTCAAAGGCATAGTCAAGAAATTCAAGGATAACCTGGTGCTCAACGGCGTGGACGTGGACATCAAGGACCACGAGTTCGTCGTTATCGTCGGGCCTTCCGGCTGCGGCAAGACCACCCTGCTGCGCATGCTCGCGGGCCTGGAGGACATAACCGGCGGCGACATCCTCATAGACGGCCTGCGCGTGAACGAACTGCATCCTTCCAAGCGCCAGATCGCCATGGTGTTCCAGGACTACGCCCTCTACCCCCACATGACCGTGGAGGAGAACATGAGCTTCGCCCTGCGCCTGCGCAAGACCGACAAGGCTGAGATCGGCGCGCGCGTGGACGAGGCGGCCAATATCCTGCAGTTGCAGAAGTTCCTCAAGCGCATGCCCAAGCAGCTTTCCGGCGGCCAGCGCCAGCGCGTGGCCATAGGCCGCGCCATCGTGCGCAAGCCCAAGGTGTTCCTCTTCGACGAGCCCCTCTCCAACCTGGACGCCAAGCTGCGCGAGGAGATGCGCGTGGAGATAGCCAAGCTTTACCAGCGCCTCAACGCCACCATCATCTACGTCACGCACGACCAGGTGGAGGCCATGACCCTGGCCGGCCGCATAGTCATCATGAACCACGGCATAATCCAGCAGGTCGGCTCGCCCATAGAAGTCTACCGCAAGCCCGCCAACCTGTTCGTGGCCGGCTTCATAGGCAGCCCCACCATGAACTTCATGCACGGCAAGTTGGCGCTGGACGGCGAGCATCTGCGCTTTTCCAGCGGCGACATCAAGCTCACCATCCCCCCCTACCTGCTGCACGACCCGAAGAAACACGACGGCCGCGAGGTTACGGTGGGCGTGCGCCCGGACGACGTGCTGGTGGGCCGCACCGCCGACGGCTGCTCCGACAAGGTGGACGGCGTGCTGGAGGTCTGCGAGCTGCTGGGCCACCGGGAGAACCTCTATATAAAGGTGGGCGAAACCCGCCTGCTGGCCACGGTGGAGGCCTTCTTTGACCGCAGTCCCGGCAGCGCCGTGCAGGTCTGCTTCAACTACAAGAACATGCACGTGTTCGACAAGGTCACCGAAAAGCGCATAAGCGAGTAGATCATTGAGCGCCCAGCCGAGTTTAGGTATAATTAGTTCGTAAGATTTTGGAAGTAAATATACGGAGGTATTAACATGAAAGCTGCTATAGACGCCGGTTCCTGCATAGGCTGCGGTCTCTGCGCCAATGATTGCCCCGAAGTTTTCGAGATGAACGCCGACAAGGCCATAGTGAAAGGCCCCGTGCCGGCCGGCAAAGAGGACGCCTGCAAGAACGCGGCGGCCAACTGCCCCGTGCAGTGCATCAAGGTTGAATAACCTTTAGAGCCGTAAAAAAAGAACAGCCCGCAGAAAGCGGGCTGTTTTTTTATGCCGTGCCGGGGCCCTAGACCGGTTTTTCCTTGCCTTTGAGCTTCAGGAAAGGAATGATCAGCATGCCGGGGATGGTGGCGATACAGACTATTATGAAGAACTTGGGATAGCCCACCAGGTCCTGCAGCTTGCCGCTGATGAAGCCGGGGAGCATCATGCCCAGGGCCATGATGCCGGTGGAAATGGCGAAATGGGCCGTCTTGTACTTCTCGCCGGTCAGCGTTATCATGAAGAACATGAAAGCCGTGGTGCCCAGGCCGTAACCGAACTGCTCCGCCGCCACCAGGCCGTATATGAAGTTAGTCGGGAGGGCTTGGTGGTAGGACATGTATACGTAGACCAGGTCCGGGGCGTTGAGCATGAAGGCCAGCGGCCAGATGGTGCGGCGCAGGCCGTACTTGGAGATTATCCAGCCGCCCAGCAGGCCGCCAACGATGAGCGAAGCCAGGCCTATGGTGCCGTAAGCCACGCCAACCTGAGAAGTTGTCAGGGCCATGCCGCCGGCCTCGGCGGTGTCGAGCAGGAACGGCGCGGCCAGCTTCAGCAGCATCGCCTCGCCGAATCTGTAGGTGAGGATAAAGGCCAGGCCTATCCCCACATTCTCCAGTTTGAAATAAGCGCGGAAGATCTCTCCGAACTCGGCCAGCTGGCTGGCCTTGGCCTGGTCGGGCTTGTCCACGGCGGGGTAGGGCAGCCAGACGCGGTGGTAGACGAACAGCAGGCCCATGATGGCCGCGGCCAGGAGCAGCACCGTGGTCCAGCTGTTCTGGATATTGCCGGTATTGGTCTCAATGCGGCCGGCCAGCATCACCAGAACTCCGGAGCTGAACAGCATGGCCAGGCGGTAGCAGAAGGCGCGGATGCCGACGAAGAAGGCCTGGCGCTTGTCGTCCATGGACAGCATGTAGAAGCCGTCCACGGCGATATCGTGCGTGGCTGAGAGGAAGGCTATGCCCATGAAGCAGGCCATGGACACGTACAGGAACAGCGGGGTCTTGAGGGAAAGGGCGGCGGTGGCTATCGCCACGGCCATCAGCGCCTGGGTCCAGGCTATCCAGTTGCGCTTGGTGGAGTACATGTCTATCAGCGGGCCCCAGAGCATTTTGATGACCCAGGGCAGGTACAGCCAGCTGGTCCAGAAAGCGATGAGCGTATTGGACACGCCCATCTTCTTGTAGATGATGACGGCCAGCGAGTTCACTATCATGTACGGCAGGCCTTCGGCGAAATAGGTGGTGGGCACGTAGGCCCAGGGGCTGCGGTTCTCTGCTTTGGTTATCATGTTCTCTCCGTTGCGGCGCTTCTTAACAGTTAAATCATAGTAAATTCCGCCGGCCAACTGAAGCCGCCCCCTATTTTGATAAAATTATCCTATGGACCTGCTCTCCGCGCTCTTCTCCCCCCAATCCGTGGCCTGGTCGGTGTTCGTCATCATGCTGGTGGCCGCCGGCGGCCTGGCGATAGGCAATGTAAAGCTCTTGGGCATAAACCTCGGGATAGCCGGGGTGCTGTTCTCGGGCATCCTCTTCGGCCATTTCGGCCTGGAGATAGACCATGGCACGCTGGAGTTCCTGCGGGACTTCGGCCTCATTCTTTTCGTCTATTCCATCGGCACCCAGGTGGGGCCGGGCTTCTTCTCCTCCTTCAAGAAGCAGGGCATACAGCTTAACCTGATGGCCGCGGCCGTGGTGCTGGGCGGCATAGGCGTCACGCTGGCCGTGGCGCGGCTGGCCGGCCTGGACGTGGCTACCGCCGTGGGCATGTACGCCGGCGCGGTCACCAATACCCCTTCGCTCGCCGCGGCGCAGCAGACGCTGGGCGCGGTGAGCCCCGAGGCCGCCAACAGCGCCTCCGTGGGCTACGCCCTGGCCTACCCGGGCGCCATCCTGGGCGTGATCCTGACCATGGTGCTCATCCGGCGGCTCTTCCGCGCCCAGGCCGAGAAGGACCTGCTGGAAGTGCACGCGGAAAAAATGGCGTCCTCGCTCATAAACGCGAGCATCACCGTGGAGAACAGGAACCTCGAAGGCCTGAAGATCAGGGAGATCCCCGCCCTTAACGAGTTGGGGGTGGTCGTTTCCCGGGTGTATCACGCGGGGCAGCTGGGCGTGGCCCACGACGACACCGTAGTCCATACCGGCGACATCCTGCTGGCCGTCGGCTCCGAAGAGCACGTCAAGAAGTTTACCCTGGTGGTGGGCTCACGGAGCGAAACGGACCTGAAGAAGCTGCCCAGCCGCATCCTCCATTCCCGCGTGATAGTGACCCACAAAGAGGTGATAGGCAAGACGCTGGAAGAAATAGGGCTGGAGTCCCAGTACGACGTGGTGGCTACCCGCGTGGCCCGCGCCGACGTGGAATTCCTGGTCTCGGATTCCTACGTGCTGCAGTTCGCCGACAACCTGGTGATAGTGGGCGAGGAGGCCGCCGTGGCCAAGGCCGCGGCCCTGCTCGGCAATTCGCCCAAGGACCTCAACCACCCGCAGCTTATCCCCGCTTTCATCGGCATCGCCGCCGGGGTGTTCCTGGGGTCCATCCCCATCTCCATCCCCGGTCTGGGAGCCCCGGTGAAGCTGGGCCTGGCCGGCGGCCCCCTCATAATGGCCATCGTGCTCAGCTATATCCAGCACATAGGCCCGCTGAACTGGTACCTGCCCCCGGCGGGCAACCTGATGCTGCGCGAGCTGGGCATCACGCTGTTCCTCGCCTGCGTGGGCCTGAAGGCCGGCGGCCGGTTCTTCGAGACGCTGCTTAACGGCAACGGCGCGACCATAGTCCTGCTCTCTTTCCTCATTACCGTGCTGCCCATCATCATTATAGGCGTCTTCGCCAAGGCTAAATTGAAATTGAACTATATGTCGCTGTGCGGCGCGCTGGCCGGATCCATGACCGATCCCCCCGCGCTGGCTTTCTCCAACGCCATGAGCCCGTCCAATCTGTCGGCCATGAGCTACGCCACGGTGTACCCGCTGGTGATGATCCTGCGCGTCATCTCCGCCCAGGTGATGGTGCTGCTCTTTTTAAGATGACCATAATAATCGCCAACCTCGCCTTGGTGCTGGCCGCCGGCTGGCTGTTCCGGCGCTTCAATATCGTCGGGGAAGGGTCCGAGAAGGCTTTTAACCAGTACCTTTACTATCTCGCCCTGCCGGCTCTAATAATCGTTAAGATCGCGGATACGCCTCTGGCCGGCCTGGGCTGGCGCTTCCTGGCCGTTAACACGCTGCCGCTGGCGGCCCTGATGGGCGTGGCCTGGGGGCTCTGGAAGGCCGGAAAGATAGACTGGAGGCTGGCGCGCCTGCTTATAATCGTCTCCGCCCTCGGCAATACCGTTTACCTGGGCTTCCCGGTGGCTGCCATGCGTTTAGGCGAAGAGGCCATCGGCTACGCCGCCATCGCTTCGTCGGTGCACAATGTTCTTATCTTTACTTTTGGCTTTTTGCTGATGACTTCCGTCTGTGAGCGGGACTGCCCTCCGGCGCGGTTCGTGCGGCTGATAGGGCGCAGCGTGGTGCTATGGGCTTCGCTGGCTGGCCTGGTAATGGCCTGGTGGGGCCTGCAACTGCCTGAGCTGCTGCACCGGGTGCTGTCGGACATCGGCAAGACTACGCTGCCTCTTTCGCTGTTCACGCTGGGGGTGGGGCTGTACGGCAAGAAGATTGCGCATAACCTGCCGCGCATCGCGCTGGTGAGCGGGTTGAAGCTGCTGCTGCTACCGTTCTTTTACCTGCTCGCGGCGCTGGCTTTCGGGTATACGGGGTTCGTGTCCCGGGTGGTTTTTATCGAGATGGTGATGCCGGTGGCGGTGATGAACTATATTGTGGCGCGTGAGTTCGATTTCGACGAGGACCTGGTGGGGCAGAGCA
>MGTV01000019.1:0-74797 GCA_001799635.1 Elusimicrobia bacterium GWA2_62_23 | reverse complement strand
CACACCGTGCTCGCCGCTCGTCGCTCGGCCTCGTCGCTTGCGTAAGCCTCGGCCTCCGCGACGCCCCTCCGAAGGCATACCCTCGTCGCCCGCTCCCATTATTCGGCCTGCCTGGAGGGACGGGCGGGGTGTTGCTCCGAGCGCCATTTGGGGAAGGGAGGCTCAATCGCGCAGCGATTGAGGGGAACCGCGCAACGGTTCCCTGCAGTCATGGCGAGCGGAGCAATGCCCCGCTCGGCCCGACTATGCATCCCGCGAACTTGCAGGCCTGCCGATTATTTGGCTTCTTTGGGGGCGAACTCTTCTTCGAGCTTGCGGCGTTCGTAGATCTGCTTGTAGACCCCGTTCAGGGCCAGCAGCTCGGCGTGGGTGCCCTTCTCTGCCAGGCGGCCTTCGTCGAGCGTCAGGATGAGGTCGGCGTGCTCTATGGTCTTTACGCGGTGGGTGACTATAAGGCAGATGGCCTCCGGGAGTTCCTTCCTGAAAGCTTTCCAGAAATTGTCCTCGGTCTGGGCGTCCATGGCGCTGGTGGCGTCGTCGAACAGCAGCAGGTCGGGCTTGGTCAGCAGGGCGCGCGCTATGGAGACGCGCTGTTTCTGGCCGCCGGACAGGGAGAAGCCGCGCGTGCCTACCGAGGTCTCCAGGCCCTTCGGCAGCTTGGCCAGGTCGTGCTTGAGCTGGGACACCGCGAGGGCCGCTTCCAAGGCCTCCGGCGTAAATCCTTCCCGGCCCAGGGTGACATTGTTCTTCACGGTGTCCGTCATGATGAATGGGTCCTGCGTCACCAGGCCCATGCGCGAGCGCAGCTCGGCCGGGGCGAACTCCCTGATGTCCTGCCCGTTGACGCGCAGTTCTCCGCCGGAGAACTCGGCCAGGCGCGTGAGCAGCGAGATCAGGCTGGTCTTGCCGGAGCCTATCTTGCCTACCACGGCTATCAGCTGGCCGCGCCGGGCCTCGAAAGTTATCTTCTTGAGCAGCAGGCCGTCGGCCTTGGCCGTCTTGACCGAGACATTGTCGGCGCTGATCGCTTCGATGCGGCAGGGGGCCGGGGCGGGCTTCGCCGGCGTCTTGATCTCGCTCCTGGCCTGCAGGAGTTCGTCCACGCGCTTTATGGAAGCCCCTGCGCGGGTGCCGGCCACGAAGAATTCGCTGATGTCCCTGAGCGGGCCCATGATCATGCCGGAGTAGAAATAGAAAGCTATCAGGTCGCCCAGGGTGGCCTTCCCTCCTATCACCATCAGGCCGCCCACCAGGTAGAGAATGGCGACCGAGACGAAGTTGGCGGAATGGTAGAAATAGGAGAAGACTATATGCAGCCGCTCGGAGGCGATCTCGGCGTGCATCTGCCCGTCGGCCTTGGCGGTGAAGAAGGCGCATTGCGCGGCCTCCTTGGCGTTGGCCTTTATGAGCTTTATGCCGGTAAAGCAGGTCTCGAGGAAATCGTAGATGAGCGTGATGGTTTTCTGCACCGCGTCGTAGCGCTCGTGCAGCTTGCGGCCGGCTATCAGCGACAGCGCCAGCATGAACGGTGTGGGCAGCAGCACCCAGAAGGCCAGCTGGCGGTTGAGCAGGACCATCATGGTAACGGCGCCGACCAGGGTGAAGATGGCCTGGATGAAGCGGAACACGCCGGAGCAGGAGAACCAGGAGATCTTCTGCGAAATGTCGTCCATCAGGCGGGTGACCAGGTCGCCCGTGGTGAATTTGTGGTAGAAATGCTGGTCCAGGCCGAGGATGTGCCCGAAGGTCTGCCGGCGGAAGTCCCACTCCAGCCGCCAGTTCATGTAGGCGCGGTTGCGCTGCGCCACTATGCCTACCACGGTGTTGGCCAGGCCCACGCCCAGAATGAGCCAGATGGAACGCAGCAGGTAGGCGCGCGTCATCTGCGCGCCCAGGCCGTTGATGATCTGCTTGATCAGGTAGGGGTAAAGCGCGCTCAGGGCGGCGCTGGCCATGCCCATGAGGATTATGGCGAACATCCGCCACTTGTAGCGGCGCCAGTGGGGCAGGAGCCATTTCAGGGTGAAGATCACCGGGCCCCCTCGCCGAACTGCAGCTTATAGAACTTGGAATAGGTGCCGCCCTTCTGGAGCAGCTCGTCGTGGGTGCCGCTTTCCTTGATCTCGCCCTCCGAGACCAGCAGGATGTTGTCGGCGTTGCGGATGGTGGAAAGCCGGTGCGCGATGACTATCATCGTCTTCTGCCTGAGCAGGCGCTGCATGGCGGCGTTTATCAGGCGCTCGGTGTAGGGGTCTATGTGCGAGGTGGCCTCGTCGAAGACCAGGACCTCCTGGTTGAGCACCATGGCGCGGGCCAGGGCGATCACCTGCTTCTCGCCCGCGGAGAGGTTGGCGCCCTTGTCGGCGATATGCTTGTTGAGCCCGTGCTTTTTAAAGAACGCCTCCAGGCCCACGGTGCGGATGGCGTCGTGCACCATCTCGTCGGGGATATTGTCGTCCATCAGCTTCAGGTTCTGCATGATGGTGCCGGGGAACAGGTAGATGTCCTGCTGCACCAGGCCTATGGAGGTGCGCAGCGACTTCAGGCTGATGTCGGCCAGGTCCTTCCCGTCCACCAGGATCCTGCCCTTGTCCGGCACGTAGAACTTGAAAAGCAGGTTGGTGACGGTGGTCTTGCCGCCGCCGGTCTCGCCCACGATGGCCAGGCTTTTGCCCCTCGGCAGCGTGAAGGAGACGTCCTTGAGCACCCACGGGGCGTCGGCCGCGTAGCGCATCCAGACGTTGCGGAACTCGATGCCGTCCTTTATGGAACTGATGAAATGCGGCTGCGGCGGGTCCGTGATGGCCGGCTTGCGCTCCAGGATCTTGTGGATGCGGTGCCCGGCGGAGAAGGAGCGCTGGATGATGCTGACGTGCTCGGAGATGCTGAAGACCGGCTCGAAAAGTTTGTCGATGTAGAGGATGAACATCACCAGCGTGCCGATGGTCATCTTTCCCTCTATCGCCCAGCCGCCGCCCACGCCGAGGATCATGGCTATGGAGACAGGGCTGATGATGACGATGCTCATGAAGAAGATGATCATCATGAGCTCCGCCTTCAGCTCGGCGTCGAACTTGCGCTTGTTGATGTCCTCCAGGCGGTCCTCGGTCATGCGCTCGCGGTTGAAGGTCTGCAGGAGGCCTGCGGCGTTGAGGTGCTCCGTGAGGAACCCTGAGATCTCGCTGGCCAGCTTGCGGACCGTCACGAAATGCGTGGAACTCTTGCGCAGGAAGACGGAGCTGATGACGAGCACGAAAGGGAACACCGAACATAGCAGCAGCGTCAGTTTGGGGCTGAAGTAGAACATCACGCCGAAGGTGACGATGAACATCAGGATATCGCGGAAGATGTTCACCGTGGTCTCGGTGAAAAGGGCGTAGAGGGTACTGGTGTCGGCCTGCACGCGGGCGTTAAGGCGCCCGACGGGGAATTCGGCGTAGAAGGGCAGGTCCAGCGCCAGCATGTGGGCGAGCATGCGCTTCTTGAGGTCCGTCATGATCTTCTGGCCGGTCTTCACCAGGCGCATGCGCAGGAAATAGTTGGTGACCAGGAACAGGATGGAATTGAGGAACAGCGCGGCCACCGAGACGGCCAGCATACGGGTGTCGGCGGCGGGAATGGCCGTGTCTATGATGTGCTTGGCAATGAGAGGCGTCAGCAGGTTGAAGGCGGTGGACAGCAGCAGCCAGGCGAAAGCGGCGGCGAACCCCCGCTTCTCCGGCAGCAGCAGGCCGGTGATGAGGCGGAAGGTGGACTTGTAGTTGATCTTCTCTTTCGGGTCCTGCCCGTCGTCCTGATTTTCCCAGTGC
This sequence comes from Elusimicrobia bacterium GWA2_62_23, assembly GCA_001799635.1. GTDB lineage: Bacteria > Elusimicrobiota > Elusimicrobia > Elusimicrobiales > UBA9959 > UBA9959. The sequence continues at coordinate 70,988 of MGTV01000019.1, read as the reverse complement.
ATAGTTTAAAGAAAAAGGGCCCGGTTCTTCTCCGGGCCCTTTTCTTTCTTGTCCCGGTGCTTAGCTGATCTTGAACTCCGCGCCGCGCTTCAGGGCCTTTACGTTGAGCTCGATGACTTCCGGCTTGAGCTTCTTGTAGACCTTGGGCAGGGCCTTGGCGATGGCGTCCACCGTTATGGCGCCGGTGGCCGCGGCGAAGGCGCCCATGGCCACCATGTTCATGATCTTCGGGTTGCCCAGCTCGGAGGCGATCTCGTTGCAGGGCACGTTGAGGATCTTTATGTCCTTGCGGGTGGGCTTGGAGTTCACCAGCGAGGTGTTGACTATCAGCAGCCCGCCGGGCTTCACCATGGGCTCGAACTTGGCGAGCGAGGGCTCGTTGAGCACTATGGCGGTGTCGGGGGCGGTGACTATCGGGGTGGAAACCTGGTCGGAGGCCACCACCACCGAGCAGTTGGCCGTGCCGCCGCGCATTTCGGCGCCGTAGGCCGGGAAGAAGCTGACTTCCTTGCCTTCCATCATGCCGGCCTGGGCCAGCAGCACGCCGGCGGAGATCACGCCCTGTCCGCCGAAACCGGATATCCTTATGCCTTGGTACATAGTAAATTCCTCCCTTACTTCTTGTCGGCCGCGCAGGCGTCCTTGTACACGCCGAGCGGGAACACGGGCAGCATGCCTTCGGCCACGAACTTGGTGGCTTCGGAGGGGTTGTCCAGGCGGGTGCCCCAGTTGGTGGGACACATGGAGAGGATCTCCACCATGGAGAAACCCTTGCCGTCTATCTGGTTCTGGAAGGCCTTCTTGATGGCCATCTTGGTCTTTACCACGCCGGGGGCGGTGTGCACGGTGGTGCGCTCCAGGTAGGTGGCCCCGTCTATGGTGGCCAGCATCTCGCTCATGCGTATGGGGTAGCCGGCCTGCTTGGCGTTGCGGCCCTCCACGCAGGTGGTGGCCTTCTGGCCCATCAGGGTGGTCGGGGCCATCTGGCCGCCGGTCATGCCGTAGATGGCGTTGTTCACGAAGATCACGGTGATGTTCTCGGAGCGTATCGCCGCGTGCACGATCTCGGCCATGCCGATGGAGGCCAGGTCACCGTCGCCCTGGTAGCTGAACACGATGGTGTCCGGCTTGGCGCGCTTGATGCCGGTGGCTTCGGCGGGGCCGCGGCCGTGCGGGCCCTGGATCATGTCGCAGTTGAAGTAGGTGTCGGCGAACACGGCGCAGCCCACGGGCGCCACGCCCACGGTGCGGCCGCGGATGCCCAGTTCGTCCATCACTTCGGCCACCAGGCGGTGGATGATGCCGTGCCCGCAGCCCGGGCAGTAGTGCATCTTGACGTCGAGAAGGGATTCGGGTTTCTTATTTAACAGCTGCATATTCTTTGGCCTCCTTCTTGAGGATCTTGTCCATGGTCTTGCAGACTTCGTCCGCGGTGATCACGGACGCGCCGGGCTTGGCGTGCAGGTGGACGTTGGCGCGGCCGTTGATGGCCAGCGCCACGTCTTCCACCATCTGGCCGAGGCTCATCTCGACGACGAGGAAGTTCTTCACGCGCTTGGAGAGCTCTATCAGGCGGGCCTTGGGGAACGGCCACAGCGTGATGGGGCGCAGCAGGCCCACTTTCAGGCCCTTCTCGCGGGCCTGCTTCATGGCGGCCACGCAGACGCGCGAGGAGATGCCGTAGGCCACCAGCACTATGTCGGCGTCCTCTATCATCTGCTCTTCGTAGAGCACTTCGCTCTGCTCGATAGCCTTGTAGCGCTGCACGCGCTCGTTCACCATGATCTCCACGCCGCCCTCTTTGAGGTCGTAGGATTTAACTATGCGCTTGTCGCGGCCCTCGCACTTGCCCAGCGCCCAGGCCGGTTCCGTGAGGGTCTTGGGGTCTATCTCGGGGTGCTTGAATTCCACGGGCTCCATCATCTGGCCCAGGATGCCGTCGGCCAGTACCATGGACGGGAGGCGGTACTTGAAGGCCACTTCGAAGCACTTGTGCGGGAAATTGCCCAGCTCGGTGACGCAGTTGGGCGCCATCACGAAGCAGCGGTAATCGCCGTGGCCGCCGCCGCGGGTGGCCTGCCAGTAGTCGCCCTGGGCTCCGGCTATGTTGCCCAGGCCCGGGCCGCCGCGCATGACGTTGCCGATGAAGATGGGCAGGTCGGCGCCGGCCGCGTAGGAGATGCCTTCCTGCTTGAGGCTCATGCCGGGGCTGGAAGAGGAGGTCATGCAGCGCACGCCGGTGGCGCCGGCGCCGTAGACCATGTTGATGGCGGAGACTTCGCTCTCGGCCTGCACGAACGCGCCGCCTACCTGCGGCAGGCGCCAGCTCATGTATTCGGGGATTTCGTTCTGGGGGGTTATGGGGTAACCGGCGAAGAAGCGGCAGCCGGCGCGGATGGCGCCTTCGGCCAGGGCTTCATTGCCTTTCATCAGTTTTTTTTCAGCCATGATCATGCCTCCTTATTTGTAGACCTTGATCGCAAGGTCGGGGCAGATGCGCACGCAGCTCAGGCACGCGATGCAGCAGCCTTCCTTGGAGTCTTTGGCCGGGTAATAACCGGTCTTGGAGAATTTGTCGGACTTTTCGATGCACTTTTTCGGGCAGACCTGTATGCACAGGTAGCAGCCCTTGCACTTATCCACGTCGACTTCCATCTTTGGCATAGAACCTCCGGTTTTTAGTCTGCGGCGCGGCGTGGCGTATCGGCGGGAGAGACTACTGTCGAACTGCCTGAAGGCCTTCTGATGGCCAGAGGCCCTGTTAAGGCACAGGCATAGCCTAGTCGCGCGTGGTGCTGAAAGCTATATAAAAAGTATAACAAAAAAAACCGGGCTTTAATACCCGGTTTTTTGTTGGTAATTAACGGCGGCTCAGGGCAGTTTGAGCAGGCGCCGGGTCTCGGCTATGAGAACTTCGGGATTTACCGGCTTTTTCAGCACTGCCACGTTGCCGAGCTTGGCCAGGTGCTGCACGCTTTCCGGCAGGCCGGTGGAGAAGATTATGGGCGTGGCGGTCTGGAAAAGGTTGCGCAGGCGGTCGAACACCTTCTGCCCCCCGCCGGCGGGCATGTCCACGTCCAGCACCAGCAGGTCCGGCTGGAACTGCTGGTACAGGGTCACCGCGGCCACCGCGTCCTCGGCCGTGCGCACTTCGAAGCCGGCCTTGACGAAGATCTCCTTGTAGATCTCCAATATGCTCAGGTCGTCGTCCACCGCGAGTATTTTATGCATCGGTCTTTATCCCCCCGTTCCCAGGACTTTATTATAGAACTTTAGCAGCAGGGCGTTCATGGCGGCCGCCCCGAAACGCGGCAGGCCCGCGGCGTCTTTGGAAAGCGCCCATGCCCTGGCCGCCTGACCCATGCTCAGCCGCAACCCGCCGTCCCCGGCCAGCCGCCCTATGGCCGCGGCCAGAGCTTCGGGATTCGCGGGAGGGACCAGCAGGCCGGTCTCCCCTTCCTTAACTATGTCGGGCAGGCCGCAGACCGAGGTGACCACCGCCGGTATGCCGAGAGCCTGGGCTTCCAGCGGCGCGCGGCCCATGGCCTCGTTCAGCGAAGGCTGCACGTAAATGTCCAACGCGCCCATAAGGGCCGCGGCGTCGCCGCGGAACCCCGTAAAGAGCACCTTGCCGGAAAGGCCCAGGCTTTCCGCCAGGCTGCGCAGGCCGGTTTCCAGCTGCCCTCCGCCGATAACGATGAAGCGGGCGTTAAGCCCGGGGGCGGTCTTGGCGAGTTCGGCGGCGGCCCGGATGAAATACTCCACCCCTTTCACGCGCTCCAGCCGCGCCACGGTGCCCACTGCCACCTGGTCGCCGGAGAGCCCGAGCTCCTCGCGGGAAACAGGCCTGGCCGGCGAGAGATCCACGCCGCTGTGTATGACCGTCCATTGGGAGGGCCGCCCTATGCCGGCGGCCGCGGTCTCCCGCTTCTCCCCCGGGGTGAGGGCTATGAAATGGTCGGTGAAGTTCGCAAGAAAGCGTTCGGTCAGCTTGAAGACGAAGGTCTTTGCAAAGCCGTAGTAGCCGTAGAGCAGGTGCCCGTGCGGAGTATGCACTACCACCGCGGGCTTTGCCGCCTTCAGGTTGGCCAGGGCCGCGGCCAGCCGGCCCAGCGCGCCGGCCTTGGAGGTATGGGTGTGGACGATATCCGGCTGCAGGCGCCCCAGCAGGGCTTTCAATTCCATGAGGGCGCGGAAGTCCCGGGCCGTGCTTAGCTCCCGCTGCAGTTCCTGCACTTCTATGTAGGCGACTTCGGGCGGAAGCAGGTTGCGCAGGGCCGCCGACTCCGGGTGCGGGCCCGCTATCAGCGTGACTTCGTACGAGGCCGCCTGCGCTGCGCAGGAATCTACGGTGTTGCGGCTGGAGCCGCCCGGCTCCAGGCGGGTTATGATGTGGACGATCCGGGGCTTGCTCACGGGGCGCTCCTGGTGGCGGCCTGGGAGGCGCAGAGGCAGGCGCAGAAGATGAAGATGACGCCGGAGAAGTAGATCCACAAGAGCAGCGCCATGATGCCGCCGAAGGCGCCGTAGAGGGCGCTGAAAGCCGCCATGTGTTTGAGGTAAAGGACGAACAGGCTCTGGGCCGCGTTGAGCAGCAGCGTGGCGCACAGGGCGGAAAGCCAGACTTCGGAATACCTGGTGCGGCGGTGCGGGGCCAGTTTGTAGAAGAAAGCCAGGCTGAAGAAGACTATCAGCCAGGGCAGTACGAACAGCAGCAGTTTATAGGCGAGGGGCAGGAAAAGCCCGGTCTTCAGAAAACCGCCGAAGAGCTTGCCGGCCAGGGGTACGCCTATACCGGCCAATACCGCGACGCTTACGGCGAAAAGCAGGCTGAGGCTTTTCAGGGGGAGTTTCCACCAGCTGGAGCCCGAAGTGCCCCAGGCGCGGTTGGCGGCCTGTATGAGGGTTGTAAAGAACTGGGAGGCCAGCCAGACCAGCATAAGGCCGGCCACGGCGCTGGCCTGCCCCCTGGACTTTACCGTGCGCGCCACCGTGTCGAAGACGTAGGCCTGCATTTCCCCGCTTATGGGGACGAACTTCTCTACGAAAGAAATTACCGCGGCGCCGGCCGAGGCCTTGTCCGAGAACCAGGTGGCCGCTGTGACGAAGAGCACTATAAGCGGGAAAAGCGCGAAGAAGGCGCTGTAGGCGAACGCGGCGGCTCGCTGCCCCCCGTCGATGTTTATGAACTTTACGGCGGCAAGGCGCAGGGTGGCCTCCCCCCTGCGTACCCCTTTTGAAATGGTCTCTTTCATTGAATGGACTGTCTCCCGGCCGGCGATTCCGGCCGGGCGCCGGCTCTACTTCTTCGCGGCCTCCAGGGCTTCGGCTATCATTTCGGCGGCGCTGTTGAGGTCCTTCGAAGAATGCCGGTAGCAGACGTAGCCGTGGTGGTAGGGCTGCAGGAACACCTTGCGGCGGATAAGTTCGGTATAGAACTTAACGCGCAGTTTCTTGTACGCGCCGGTCTCGTCCTTGTCGAAGGTGATGTAGGGCATCCACGGCTCGCCGGTGAACTGCACCGGCAGGCCGCTCTGCTTCACGTATTTGCGGACCTTGCGGCAGAAGGTGTGGCCGCGCTTGGCTATGACGTCTAGCATGTTGTCGCGCTCGAGGATCTCTATGGTCTTAAGGGAGGCGACCATGGCCAGGGTGTTGTTGAAGTAGGTTGAGCTCACGAAGGCCTTGCTCACCAGCACGTCCATGATGTCCTTGCGGCCGGCCACCATGCTGATCTCGTAGCCGTTGGCCATGGCCTTGCCGAACACGCTCATGTGCGGCGTCACGCCGAAGAACTTCTGGGCGCCGCCCAGGCTGACGCGGAAGCCAGTGCGGATCTCGTCGAAGCACAGCACGGCGCCGTACTGCTCGGCGAGTTTCTTGCAGCCTTCCAGGAAGCCGGGCTTGGGCATCTCCACTTCGTGGGCGTTGGGGTGGCCCAGCGGGGTCATGATGATGAGGGCTACGTCGCCGCCGTGGGTTTTCAGGAGGTCTTCCAGCCCCTGGAGGTCGTTGTACTCGAATTCAAGCACGTCCTCGTAGTTCTTGGGGAGCACGCCGCCCTTGTTCTCCACGCACCAGTCGTGCCAGCCGTGGTAGCCGCAGCGGATGGTCTTGGTCTTGCCGGTGAAGGAGCGGGCGATGCGGCCGGCCAGGGTGGTGGAGTCGGAGCCGGTCTTGGTGAACACCACTTTCTCGGCGGAAGGGATGAGCGAGACGGCTTTTTTTGCGAGGGTGTTCTGGATCTCCTGCACTATGGACATGCAGAAACCCTTGTTCTTGATCTGGTCGATGACGGCCCGGTCTATCTCTTTTTCGCGGTGGCCGATGATGATGGGGCCGTAGGCGCAGAGCATGTCCAGGTACTCGTTGCCGTCCACGTCGGTCACCTTGCCGCCCTTGGCGGAGTCGAAGAAAATGGGGTATTCACCCGGCACGAAGTTGTAGGGGCGGCGGATACCCATCATGCCTCCGGGTATCAGTTCCTGAGCTTCCTTGTAGAGGCGCTCCGAATTGTCGAGTTTAAGATGTTCAGCCATTTTGGTCTCTCCTTGAATAAAGTCAAGCTAAAGCTGCGAGGCCTCTCGGGGCTGCCGGGGCATTCCCCTTTGCCCCACACCCGGGGAACCGTTGCGCGGTTCCCCCGTCCCTGCGGGACGGGGCCCCCTCCCCAAGTGGGGCCTGCGGGGAATGCCCCGCCAGCCCCTTGGCGCGCTTACTTCCTCGTCGTCATCCTTTCGTAAAGCTTCTTTACCACGAAGGTGGCCACGTGCTCGGCGTAGGTGCCGGCGCCGAAGCCGGCGTCGTAGCCGAGCTCCTTGGCCAGCTTGTTGTTCACGCGGGGCCCCCCCATCACCAGCAGGGTCTTGCCGCGCATCTTCTCCGCCTCGGCCAGCTCTATGAGCTCGGTCAGGTTCTTTATGTGCACGTCCTTCTGGGTGACGATCTGGGAGACGAGCACGGCGTCGGCCTTGAGTTCCTTCGCCTTGGCCAGGATCTTCTCGTTGGGAACCTGGGAACCCATGTTGAGGGCCTCTATCATGGGGTAGCGCTCCAGGCCGAAGTGGTGGTTGTAGCCCTTCATGTTCATGATGGCGTCTATTCCCACGGTGTGGGCGTCGGTGCCGGTGCAGGCGCCGACTATCACCAGCTTGCGCTTGAAATGGGTCTTGATGAACTCGTTCACCTCGTCCATGGACATGTACTTGTCCACGGCCTCGGCGTATTCCACCTTGTCGTAGTCCAGGGAGACGTCGGTCTTGCCGTAGGCCACGAAGAAGGTGAAGTCCTCGGAAAGGGCCGCCGCGTGCACCACGTCCACTTTCTGGAAGCCCAGCTTCTGCACGTAGAGGCGGGCCGCCTCTTTGGCCCGGCCGCAGTTCTTGACCGGGAGGGTGAAGGAAAGCTGCACCGCGCCGTCGTTGGAAGTATCGCCGTAGGGTTTAATGAACATGGTGCCTCCTTATTTCCCGACCTTGAGCTTCTTCTTGAGGTAAGCCTCTACCGGGTTGTAGTAGCCGGCGGCCTTCTCGTAAACGCCGTCGAAGCCCTTGCCGCCGTCGCGCGGGCGCTTGATCTCGGCGAACATGCCGGTCTCGATGGCGGTGAACAGGCCGTGGCGCTTCACTTCTTCGAGCATCTCCACCGTCTCGTCGAGCACCTGGCGGGCGCGGCGCGCCATGACGCCGTCCTTCTTGAACTCGATCTCGTCCATGAAGTCCGCCATGGTGTTGTGCACGTACAGGGCGTTGTCTATGGCGAGGTGGCGGTCCTGCAGGTAAGGCGTGTGGATGGCTTCGGTGAGCATGCCCAGCAGGTGTATGCCCTGCCCGGTGGCCTTTGACACGAAGTTGAACAGGGTGTTCATGGCCAGGCCCTTGAAGACGTCGCCGGTCATGAACTTGGTCGGGGGCATGTACTTGAGCGGGTGCTCGGGGAAGATCTCCCGCGCCATCAGGGCCTGGGCGTACTCGTAGAGGAAGCCGTTCTTGAGCTCCGGGTTGATCTCGAAGGCGTGGCCCAGGCCCATGAGGCGGGCCGGCATGCCGGCGCCGGCCGCGAAGCGCTCGTTGAGGAACTGGGAGGCCAGCACGGTGTGCGCCTTTTCCACGGCGTCCGAAGTGGTCAGGTAGTTGTCCTCGCCGGTGTTGATGATGATGTCGGCCGCGGTGTTGATCATGCGGCTGAAGAACTGGTCCGTGAGCGTGCGGTACATGTTGATGTCGCGGAACAGGATGCCGTACATGGAGTCGTTGAGCATCATGTCCAGCCGCTCCAGCGCGCCCATGGCGGCGATCTCGGGCATGCAGAGCCCGGAGCAGTAGTTCACCAGGCGGACGTAGCGGCCTTCCTTCTCCCCCGTCTCGTCGAGCGCCTTGCGCATGATACGGAAGTTCTCCTGGGTGGCGTAGGTGCCGCCGAAGCCTTCGGTGGTGGCGCCGTAGGGCACGTAGTCCAGCAGGCTTTGCCCGGTGGTGCGGATGACGGCAATGATGTCGGCGCCCTGGTGGGCGGCGGCCTGGGCCTGCTTCACGTCCTCGTAGATGTTGCCGGTGGCCACGATGACGTAGATCATCGGCGACTTGATCTTGTCCTTGGAGAGCTTGAGCTGGGCGTTGCGGTGTGTCACGTTGCCGGCTATGCGGGCGTCCAGGCCCTTGATTATCTCCTCCGCTTTCTTCTGGATGCGCTTGGCGTCGGTGAGCGGGATCTCGCAGATGTTGAGACCTTTCTCTATCTCCTTGTTGAGCTCGGCGGGCTTCTTGTCCAGCTTCAGCAGGGCGTTGAGGTAGAAAGCCGCCGCGCCGCCGGAAAGCTTGGCGCCGCACTGGGCGGCTATGAGGTTGGGTACCGGCACGCCGTCGTCGTTGGCCCCGTCGGCGCCGAGCAGGCGCAGGGTGGCGCGTTCTATGGTCACGGTCGTGTGCGTGTCTATGAATTCCTGCACGGGGGCCGTGATCTCGGCGGCCAGTTCCCGGGCCCTGTCTATCTTGGGCTTGGAAAGCCCCAGTTTGCTTTTCAGCGGTGTCATTTTTTATCCTCCATGAAATCCTGGGCCCGCTTGATGATGCCCTTCGCCACGCCGAGGATGCCGGCTATTTTAATGGCGTCCCGGGCTTCCTCGCCGCCGGAGCCGGGCAGCAGCTCGTAGCGCATGAATTTATTGATCATCCGCAGTTTCTCGTCCAGGCCGCAGGCCGGCTTGCCGGAGAAATACTCGTTGAAGGCGGCCGTGTCGAAGCCCCGCATCTTGAAAGAAGCGGCGCCGCCCGCCTTGAGGCCGGAGAAATGCGTGGCCAGGAAGGCGAAGGCGGGCTCCTTCTCGCCGAGGTCGGCGAGGATGGCGCTGAGCAGAGCGGCGGCTTCCTCCGAATTGGTGGTGCGGGCGAACTCGTCCATAACGAGCAGCAGCGGGCCGTTCCTGAGGGCGGCGTGGGCCTGCGCGAAATCGTTCATCTCCAGGCCGAAGCTGCTCAGCCCCCCCGCCGTTTCCATCTCCGCGCCGCCTATGAAGGCGGCTCCGTGGAAGAGGCAGGTCTCGAAAGAGGCCGCCGGGACGAAGAACCCGCTCTGGGCCAGCAGCTGCGAAAAGGCGAGGGTTTTGAGCGCTACGGTCTTGCCGCCCATGTTGGAGCCGTAGATCACGTTCACGCGGCGCGTGAACGAGGCCGTCAGCGGGGTGTATTTCAGCCCGGACTCGGCCAGACGGGTTTCGAGCGGCAGGAAGCGCGCCTTGGCCAGCTTTATGGCGGCCGGGTACTTGCGGATGAGCGGCCTGGTCAGTTTCAGGTCGGCGGCCAGGCGCGCGCGCTCCGCGGCGACGTCGATCTTCTCGACGGCCGCGAGATAGCCCTCGAGGGCCTTCCTTTCGGCGGCGACGGCGGCGGCCAGCTTCTTGAGCACGGCCGCCTCCAACTCCTGTTCGCGGCCGCGCAGGCGGTCGCGCTCCGCGAAAACTTCCATGTGATCCTGGCCGTAGACCGGCTTTACCGTGACGTGGCCGCCGTCGAAGGGTTCCGCGAAAAGTTCGGGGGCGCCGCCGAGCTTTGCGGCGGCGGCTTCCGGTATCACCAGGAAGTCGCGGTCGGTGAAATCCAGTCCCCAGCGCTCGCGCAGGGTCTTCAGTTTCTTTTCGCGCAGGCCCTTCAGCGTCCTGTCGCAGGCCGCGATGGCCGCCCTTTCGGCCGCCAGGTCCTTGTCGTAGGCGTCGCCCACGTGGAAAGCCTCGCCGGCCCCGCCCTTGTTGAGCAGGTCCAGCAGCTCTTCCGAGGTCCAGCGGGCCCCGAACCTGGTCCGCAGCGGCGCCGGCAGCAGGCGGAAGATCTCGGCCGCGTTGGCGAGGAACTTGCGCGCCAGGAAAAGGCCGGGTGCGGAATTGAGGGCCTCGGCGGAGAGGTCCAGCGAGGGTAGGTTGCGCAGGTGGAAACGGAGCTTGTCGGTCTTGTGGCGCTGGCCGCCGAGGAAGGCGCCCATGGCCTCGGCCAGGTCGTATTCGGCCTTGAGCTCCGCCGCGGAGGCGAAGAAGCGGCGCTGCTCCCGGTACAGGCGGCCGTAAGGGGTCAGCGGCCTGAAGAGCGCGTAGAAAGTCTCGAATTCGGCGAAAGCCCTGAATTTTTCCATTAGCATGCCACGGCGTACGGGTTGTAAATTATCCTGCCGGCCAGTTCCGGCGAGCCCAGCTTTTTCTCGAAATCCTGCCGGCTGACGTTGCAAAGGTTCACCACGAAGGCGGCCAGGTCCGGCTTGGCGCCGAAGCGCAGTTCGAAGCGCGTCCTCAGCTCCGTCCACTGCTGCCAGGTCAGGAAGACCTTGGTCAGGTCTTCCATGATCAGCGTGCCGCGCTTCACGTCCTTGCCGGGGATCCTGCCCGCGGTCAGGGCGCCGTCGATTATGAAGACCGGCTCCGGCAGTTTTTCCCCCGCCCTGCACAGCGGCACTCCCGAAGCGGACCAGACCAGTTTTATCCCGGCCGCGGAGGAGTCCAGGTTCTCCGGCTCCACCTTGGCCACATAAACGAAGGCGGCTTTGCCGCCGGAGGCTACCTGCGTTATCCTGTCCACCGCTCCGTCCACCAGGACCGTACGGGCCCCGTGGCGGCGCATGTCGGAGAGGATCTCGCCCAGCTGCTCGTTGTTCTCCGGCCCGGAGATCTCGGCCTTGCCGGGCCGCAGCGCCCGCAGCAGCACCGGGCGGCCTATGGCCGTGCGGAAAGGGTAGACGTTCAATATCTCGGCGTGCAGGTCGGCGCCTTTGAGCGCGGTTTCGGCGCAGAGCAGGAGGTCGCCCCGCTCCGCCTTCACCTGCGGCTTGGGGCTGCCGAACACCTGGTCCCTGGCTTCCCCGTCCACGCCCACGCTGAGCGCCCCTACCGGGGTCTCGCCGCGCAGGCGGCTCAGGGCGTAATTCAGGAACGTGGTCTTGCCGGCGTTCTTCCTGGAGCCGACTATGAAGACCGTCCTGTCCCTGAGTCCTTTTACGAAGTCCATCCTGCCGCCGTTATTTGCCGTGCCGGCGGGTGCGCATCAGGTTGGCCGGCTCCAGCGTGAGCTTCTCGCCGTTGAGGAGCTTGGCCACGCCGTCTATCGGCTTGTACTTGTCGTCGCCGCAGTACTCGCAGCCGTCGCAGGACGAGACGTAGCCGGTAGGCTCGGTATAAGTGGTTATCACGCCTTCGTAGTTCCTGAGCACCACGCGCTTGTCCGACATGGAGATCAGGTAGTTGGGCATCACGGGGGTCTTGCCGCCGCCGCCGGGTGCGTCCACCACGAACGTGGGCACGGCCATGCCGGTGGTGTGGCCGCGCAGGTTCTCGATTATCTCTATGCCCTTGGAGACCGTGGTGCGGAAGTGGCTGATGCCCTTGGACAGGTCGCACTGGTAGATGTAGTACGGCTTCACCCGCGCCATCAGCAGTTCATGCACCAGGCGCTTCATGGTCTGGGGGCAGTCGTTGATGCCCTTGAGCAGTACGCTCTGGTTGCCCACCGGGATGCCGGCGTCGGCGAGCTTGCGGCAGGCCTCGCGGGCCTCGGCGGTCATCTCCTTCGGGTGGTTGTAGTGCGTGTTGACGTAGATGGGATGGTACTTCTTGAGCATGTTCACCAGACTGTCGGTGATGCGCATGGGCATCACCACCGGCGTGCGGGTGCCTATGCGGATGATCTCCACGTGGTCTATGGCGCGGATCTTCTTGATGATCCCCTCGAGCATCTGGTCGTTCAGGACGAACGGGTCGCCGCCGGAGATCAGCACGTCGCGCACCTCGCGCGTCTTGCGGATGTACTCTATGGCACGGTCCAGGTTGGAGGAGGACATGTTGGTGTCCTCGAACCCGACGAAGCGCCGGCGCGTGCAGTGGCGGCAGTTCATGGAGCAGATATTGGTGACCAGCAACAGCACGCGGTCGGGATAGCGGTGGGTGAGGCCGGGCACCGGCGAGTCCACGTCCTCGTGCAGCGGGTCGGACAGGTCCGACGGGTCGTCCAGGAGTTCCAGGCCGCGGGGGATGGCCTGCATGCGCACGGGGCAGTTCTTGTCCTTCTTATCCATCAGGGCCGCGTAGTAGGGCGTGATGGCCATAGTGAACTTCTTCAGGCAGGCCTGCAGGTCCTTCTTCTCCTGCGGCGTGAGCACGGCTACCTTCTCCAGCGTCGCGATGTCCTTGATGACGTTGCGCAGCTGCCACTGGTAATCGAACCAGCTGCTCTCGGGGACGTCTTTCCAGAGCGGGATCTTCTTGTAGTTCACTTTCTTGTATTCGCGCATGGTGTTCTCCTGTTGGTTCGCCGGCTCAGGCGTAAAGTTTCTCGTAGGCTTTGCGTATCACCGGGCTTTCCCGCAGTATGTTGATGGTGACCTCGGCGTGGCCCTTGGTATAGCCGTTGCCGATGATCATGTTGACGTCCTTGCCCACGCCCTCGGCGCCCAGCGCCGACTTGGTGAAAGAGGTGGCCATGCTGAAGAAGTAGACGGTGCCGTCATCCTTGCACATCAGGATGGAGGCCATCTCGGTGTTCTGCACGTTCACGCAGTTAATGACGATGTCCGCTAGTTTTCCGCCGGTGAGGGCGGCTATCTTCTCGTAGCAGCCCACTGCGTCGGTGGCGTTGGCCTGGATGGCCTCGTGGAAAAAGCCGTACTCCTTCATCTTCTTCACGCCTTCGGCGGAATATTCAATGCCGATGATCTTGCCGGTCACGCCGGCGCGGCGCTGCGCCTCGTAGGCGCACAGGATGCCGCTCTTGCCGCCGCCGCCGATGATGACCACGGTGTTGCCGGGCCGCACCAGTTTGGCGGTCTGGGCCGGGGCGCCGGCCACGTCGAGGATGGCGAGGGCCAGGGTCTCGGGCAGGTCCTTGGGGAGCTTGGCGTAGATGCCGCTCTCGAACAGGACTGCCTTGGCTTTAACGTTCACCTGTTCGGTGCCTTTCTTGATGCCCAGGATCTTTTCGATCTTCAGCGGGGTAAGGGAGAGCGAGACGAGACTGGCTATCTTGTCCCCCTCCTTCAGGTCTATCTTTCCCGCCAGGGCCGGGCCGATCTTGGCCACCTTGCCTATGAACATGCCGCCGGAGCCGGTCACGGGGTTCTGCATCTTGCCGCGCTCGCCTACGATCTTGAGGATGGCGGCCTGGATCTTCGCCTCGTCGCCCTTCACGGAATCCTTGATCTGGGTGAAAGAGGCGGAGTCTATGTTGAGGGTCTCCACGTCCACCAGGATCTCGTTGTCGTAGATGGCGTCCATGTCGTTGGAAATTTTGAGGGCCGGCTGCGGCAGCACGCCTTTGGGCTCCAGCACGCGGTGCGCGCCGAAGGGATTGCCGTTCTTGAGTATTTTCATCGTATTCTCCTTTGAATTAAGCTCCGCGCAGGCCGAAAAGTTTGCGTACGTCGCCGGGGGTGGCTATCTCCAGCTGCGCTTCTTTGGATATCCGCACCGCCCGTTCCACGAACTCGGCGTTGGACTTGGCCAGCCGCCCCTTGGCGTAATAAATATTGTCCTCGAAGCCCACTCGAATATAGCCGCCGGCCGCTATGGCCAGGCAGATGCCGGGGATATGGGCCCGGCCTATGCCCATCACGGTGAAGTGGCTCTCGGCGGGCATCTGGTCCATCATGTAGCCCAGGGTCTTGGGCGTCAGCGACAGCGCCGCCGGCACCTGCATCACGAAGCCGTAATGGTAGGGCGGCTTTATGAGGCCTTCCTTGATGAGGATATGGGAGCTCTGCACGTGGGAGACGTCGAAGCATTCCAGCGTCGGGTGCACCTTGTGCTTGTGCATCTCCGAGGCGAACTGGCGCATGATGGGCAGGGTGTTGACGATATAGTCGTTGCCGAAGTTCACGGTGCCGCAGTCGAGCGAGGCCATGTCCGGCTCCAGCGCGACGGGCGCTATGCGCTCCTCGGGCGTCATGCCCACCGCGCCGCCGGTGGTGATCTCCACCACCACGTCGGTGCGCTTGCGGATGAGGTCTATGGCCTTTTTGAAAACTTTCACGTCGGCGGTGGGGCCGCCGTCTTCACCGCGGGCGTGCAGGTGCACTATGGCGGCGCCCGCCTTGCAGCACTCTTCGGCCGAGGCCGCGAGCTCTTCCGGGGTGACCGGCAGGGCCGGGGCCTGGGCTTTGGTCGTTTCCGCGCCGGTAAGCGCGCAGGTGATCACCATTTTCGCCATGATATCTCCTAGAACTTGCCGAGCTTGCCGGCCACGTGCAGCGGGGCCTCGGTGGCCTTTATCACTTCTTCCACCGTGGTGTCTTCGGCTATCTCTTCCAGCACCAGGCCTTTTTTGGTGACGCGGATGAAGGCCATGTCCGTTACGATCAGGTCCACTTCGCCTTTGGCGGTCAGCGGCAGCGAGCACTTCTTGAGGATCTTCGGGGCCCCGTTCTTGCTGGTGTGCTCCATGGCCACTATGACGTTCTTGGCGCCGGCCACCAGGTCCATGGCGCCGCCCATGCCGGGCACCATCTTGCCGGGGATCATGTAGTTGGCCAGGTTGCCTTCCATGTCCACTTCCAGGCCGCCCAGCACCGTGTAGTCCACGTGGCCGCCGCGGATGATGGCGAAGCTCATGGAGGAATCGAAGAAGGCGCCGCCGGGCACTATGGTCACGGGCTGGCCGCCGGCGTTCACCACGCGGGGGTCTTCCTTGCCTTTCTGCGCCGCCGGGCCCAGCCCGGTAAAGCCGTTCTCGGACTGCAGCAGGATGGTGCGGCCGGCCGGGATGTAGTTGGCCACCATGGTGGGCATGCCTATTCCGAGGTTGACCAGCGCCCCGTCGGGGAATTCCTGCGCTATGCGCTTTACGAGCCTGACTCTTTTAAGTTCTTTGGGGTCCATTTAAATTCTCCTTAGGGCTTGAGCTGCAGGTTGCCGGCCGGCAGGGTGGACTTCACTATGGCGGAGACGAAGATGCCGGGGATGGTGACCTTGTCCGGGTCCAGCTCTCCGGGCTCCACTATCTTCTCGGCTTCCAGGATGACGTGGTCGGCGGCCATGGCCATGACCACGGCCATGTTCTTGGTGGCGCCGGGCAGGAAGGCGTTGCCGTACTTGTCGGCTACTTCGGCCTTGATGAAGGCGAAGTCGGCGCCCAGCGGCAGCTCCAGGAGGTAATCCTTGCCGCCGAGGTTGAGCTTCTGTTTCCCCTCCTCCACGGCCGTGCCTATGCCGGTGGGGGTCAGCACGCCGCCCAGGCCGGCGCCCTTGGCCCTTATGCGCTCGGCGAAGGTGCCCTGGGGCACCAGGGTCACTTTCATTTCGCCGGAATTCATCTTCTGGCCGGACACGGGGTTGGTGCCTATGTGCGAGGCGGTGAGGGTGGCGGCCCGGTTCTGGCAGACTATGCGGCCCACGCCCACGTCGGGGTAGGCGGTGTCGCTGGTAATGAGGTTGAGGTTCTTGGAACCCTTGTCGATGAGGGCGTCTATGAGGGTGAACGCGTTGCCGCAGCCCATGAAGCCGGCCACCATGAGGGTGGCGCCGTCGGCTATGTTCTCTACGGCCTTGTCCGCGGTAAGAATTGGTTTCATGCCTGACTCCTTAAAAGTTCCGCCGCAAATTTTCCATATTTAACAATTTATTATATTATAGTGGCAAGGCAGCGAGAGGAGAACCGGCATATTCCCCTCGTTCGCTGAGCGGGCGCGGCGGAAGAGGGCCCGCGTGCCTTCGCCGGCGTCGAACTCGGCTCGCACGCAGTGCTCGCCTCAGACAGCGCCGCCGCGGCCATAATGATAGGCCGTCCGCTCCGGCACTTGGCCCTGCGCCCTAACGCTCACTCGGAGAATATGCCGGTTCCCCCTCTCCCAAACGGGTGTTCGGGGTAATGCCCCGTCCAGCCCGGCAGGCCGAATAACAGGAGCGGGTGGCGAGGGTGTGCCTTCCGAGGGATTTCCCGGAAGCCTGAGCTTGCGTAAGCGCGAAGGCTGAGGGATAAACGGCGCGCACGGTGTGCGCGACCGTGTGCCCGAGGAAGGCATACCCTCGACAGGACCCGCGCACTTGCAGGCCTGCCGTTCAATTTGGAGATTTATGCATAAAGTACATATTGACCACCGCGAGAGCATGATCAAAGAGAACATGGCGCGGATAAAGCACAAGATCCTGGTGATGAGCAACAAGGGCGGCGTAGGCAAGAGCACCATAGCCGTGAACTTCGCGGCGCTGCTGGCCAAGGCCGGCAAGCGCACCGGCCTGCTCGATATCGACATTCACGGACCCTCCGCCGCCCGCATGACCGGAGGTGAGGGCAAGGCCCACGTCACCGACGGGGCGCTGATAGAGCCGCTCGAAGTGGCCCCGAACCTGAAAATGATCTCCATGGGGTCCATCATGCGCGAAGGCGACGCACCCGTGATCTGGCGCGGGCCGCTCAAGCTCGGCGTGCTGAAGCAGTTCCTTTCCGACGTGAAATGGGGCGACCTGGACGCGCTGGTGATAGATGCTCCCCCTGGGACCGGGGACGAACCCCTGACCATCTGCCAGCTGATCCCCGAGATGAGCGGGGCCGTGGTGGTGACCACCGGCCAGGCAGTGGCCCTGCTGGATTCCCGCAAGGCCGTGAACTTCCTCAAGGCCCTCGGCATCCCGGTGCTCGGGATACTCGAGAACATGACCTCCTTCCGGTGCCCGCACTGCGCCAAAGAAGTAAACCTCTTCAAGACCGGAGGCGGGGCTCAGGCGGCCGGCGAGATGGGCGTGCCTTTCCTCGGCAGCGTGCCTTTCGATCCCGCCATGGTGGACGCCGGCGACGCCGGAAGATTTTTCGCAGTGGAAGAGCCGTCGGCGTTGCCGTCGGCAGCCATCGCGGCCGCGCTGGAAGCCGTCATGGGAGGGATGGGTAAATGACCGGGTCCGCGCTCCTGCTGCTGCCCCTTCTCTTCGCCCGGCCGGCCGCAGCCGAGTTCCGCCCTTTCGGCGCGCAGCCACAGGCCGAAGCCCCGGCCATAAATTTCTGCGCGCAGGGCAAGTTCCTGATCTATACCGGGGATTGCTCGCCTTCCTCCAAATTCAAGGATGAGATAAGCCGCAAGGCCTGTTCCGACGTGGCCGGCGTGCTGGGCCAGGCTCTGCCTGCCCTCTACCCCAATGCGCAGGCGGAGACTTATTCGGACCTGACCGCGGAAGAGGTGATGCAGGCGCTGATGCGGCCCAACGTGCTGGGATTCTTCTTCATCGGCCGCGGCGACGTCAAGGGCGCCTTCGTGACGGGCCCCTCGCGCGAGAAGGTTTACCCGGATTTCTCCGCCTGCCTGTCGAACTACGACCTGTTCGGTGGCTTTACCTCCCATAGCCGTTATTCCCCCGCCTCGCCCGCGCCCCGGACCGCGCGCGGCAAGGTGCTCAGCCGCACGGAAATGATCTACGGTGCCGCCGGGGCCGCTCCGGAGTCGTGGCCCAAGTACTGCAAACCGAAGTGGAACCTGGTTTACCCTACTCGCACTTTCGCGGGGCGCATGAAGGGAGACGTCGTAAAATTCGTCTCGCTGCTGCAGGAGGAGAAGCGAAAACACGTGTTAAAGGTTCTGGCCGACATCTGCGACAACTGTCCTGGTCACGTGGCGGCCGGCAGGGAACTGGCGCGCCTCTGTCCGCCGAATTCCGACGTCTGCAAACTGCGCAAGATCACTCCCGGCTCCGAAGAATTCATTCTGAAGAATTACTGCGCGGCCCTGGCTCCTTCCCCCTCAAAATAATAAACCGGCCCCGGGGCTGTCCCGGGACCGGCTTCTGGCGCCCCGCGGCCGTCAGACCGCCGCGCTCCTGGCCGACCTGTAGGCTGCCAGCGCGTCGGGGAACGGCGAGAGCACCCTTTCCAGCACACCCTTACATTCTGAGATTGCGGTCCCGTAGTTGGTCATCGGGATGCCTGCGGCCGCCGCCTTGCCCATCCGGTTCAGTATCTCAGCGCGGTTGAGCATGCAGCCGCCGCAGTGTATGGCGAGTTTATAGGCGCCAGGCTCGGCGGGCAGATCTCGCCCGGCGAAGGTGTCGATGGAGAGCTCTCCCCCCGCCGTTTCCTTCAGCCAGCGCGGCAGTTTTACGCGGCCGATATCGTCCTCTATGGCGTGGTGGCTGCAGGCTTCCAGCACAGCCACCCTGTCGCCCGGACGCAGGCCGCGTATGGCGGCGGCGCCGGCCGCGTAAACAGCCAGGTCGCCCTTGAAGCGCGCGAACAGGATGGAGAAAGTGGTGCAGGGAACGCCGGGCGGCGTGTGCTTCACCATGAAGTCCACCACCTGGGAGTCGCAGACTACCAGGGCCGGGGGCTCCTTCAGGGCGGCGAGGGCCTGCGGGTACTCGTGCTCCCGGCAGGTAAGGGACAGCACGCCGTGGTCAAGGAGGTCTCGCATGGCCTGCACCTGCGGCAGGATAATGCGGCCTTTGGGGGCCTCCTTGTCTATGGGGATGATCAGCACCACGGTCTGGCCGGGCTTTACCAGGTCGCCGAGGATGGTTTTGGGCGTGCCGGGCTTTTCCGCCAATTTCAGCAGGCGGCCCTTTACCGCGGCTACCGCGGCTTCGCGCAGGTCTTTGCTGACGGCGGAGCAGAGGATCGGTTCCAGGCCGCGGGCGGCCAGCGCCGCCGTGAGTTCCGGCGCGGGCGAGGCGATGTCGGTCTTATTGACCAGGACTATCAGGGGTATTTCCTTCTTCGCGGCGGCCGCGGCTATCTCTTCTTCGCAGTCCCCCCAGCCGGAAGGCTCCACTACCAGCAAGGCCACGTCGGCGCGGTCGAACACGCGGCGCGCGCGTTCGGTACGCAGGGCCCCGAGCAGGCTTTTGTCGTCGAGGCCGGCGGTGTCCAGGAACACCACGGGGCCCACCGGGAGCAGCTCCATGGATTTCTCCACCACGTCGGTGGTGGTGCCCGGGACCGGCGAAGTGATGGCTACGTCCTGGCCGGCCAGCATATTGAGCACGCTGGACTTGCCCACGTTGGTGCGCCCGAAGATGGCGATCTGCAGCCGCATGGATTTTGGTGTAGTGTTCATAAGCAGTTCCTCATCTCGTCGGGGCCCCCTCCCCAACTGGGGCCTTAGGGGAATACCCGGCGGCCCCTCCGGCGTATTTAAATTTTCAGGCTGTGCCCGTAGCCTTCGGCGCGCTCGCGGCCGAGGGACTTGAGCATCGCGTCCACGCAGCCGGCGCAGTGCTCCGGCGCCTCGTTCGTGCAGATCTTGCCGGGGTAAAGGCTATAGTCCACCCGGTGTTCCGTCGGGCTGATATTGGGCATCAGCACGTTGGCGCCGCATTTAAGGGCCTTCTGGCGGCCCTGCGGGTCTATGCTGCCCATGGCCGTGGTCGCCGGGATATGGGTGTCCCGCGTCACTATGCGGGTGAGGGCCACCATGCGCAGCCCCAGGTCCAGCGTGCCGTTCACGGCTCCGGCCATGGGGGTGTCGGGGTTGGCGATGAAGGGGCCGATACCCACCATATCCAGTTCCAGTTTCTTGAAGAGCAGGATGTCGTCGGCCATGCTCTCGGCGGTCTGGCCGGGCAGGCCGGCCATTACGCCGGAGCCCACCTGGAAGCCGGCTTCCTTCAGCCAGGCGAGGCAGCGGAAGCGGTTGTCGTAATCAGAATCCGGCTTGAGCATTGAGAACAGGCGGCGGTCGGAGGTCTCAAAGCGCAGCAGGAAGCGGTCCGCGCCTGCCGAGCGCAGCAGCCGGTAATCCTCTTTCGAATGTTCTCCCACCGACAGGGTGATGGGCAGGCCGGTCTCGGTTTTTACGCGTTCCACTACTGCGGCCAGCCCGGCGGGCCCCCAGTGCGCGTCCTCGCCGGACTGCATCACCACGGTATTGTAGTTCAGGCGTACGGCGGTACGGGCGCAGTCCAGGACCTCTTCGGGGCTGAGGCGGTAGCGGCGCACCCGGGTGTTGCCGGCGCGGATGCCGCAGTAGTAGCAGCGGCGGCGGCAGTAATTGGAGAATTCTATGAGGCCGCGCAGATGCACGCCGTCGCCTACGGTTTCCCGGCGCACCTTGTCCGCCAGGGCGAAGAGCGGCGCCGGGTCCGTGTCCGGGGAAAGGGCTTTAATGATCTCGTCTCGTTCCATAGCAGCCTCAGAAGCACAGGTCGCGCTCGCCGCCTTCGATGCGGGCGTAGTAGGCCTCCAGCATCTTCACGGTCTCCGGCGGGAAATGGGCCGCGCGGGCGCGGATCTCGTTCAGTTCCCGCCTTATCAGGGCCTCGCCCTTCGCCTTAGTGGCGTCGGAGGCGAAGTCGTCGAGCCATTCTCGGAAGGTGAGCACGGCGTTGAGCTTGCAGAAGCGGCTCTCGTGGCCGCTCTTGAGCAGTTTCATGATGTGATCGCCGGTGCGGCCGCAGCGGTAGCCGGAGGTGCAGAAGGAGGTGATGTGCCCGAGGTCGGCCAATTCGCCTATCACTTCGTCGAGGGAGCGGGTGTCGCCCAGCATGAACTGCTGGCGTTCGGCTTCCTGGGCGCCGTAGCGCTCTGAATAGGCGCCTATGCCTATGCGGGTGCTGGCGTCGCGCTGGGTGCACATGCTTATTACTTCGCGGATGGTCTCCGGCCGTTCCCGGGCGGTGACGATCATGCCGGCGTAGGGGACCGAGAGCCGCAGCACGGCCACGAGCTTTTTGAAATCCGCGTCGGAGACGTTCTTCAGGCTGCTGGCTGGCAGGCTGGTGCCGTCTGCGCTTTCGAGGCGCGGGAAGGAGATGGTGTGCGGCCCGATGCCGAACCTGGCTTCCAGTTCGCGCGCGTGGGCCACCAGGCCCAGCACTTCGAACTTCCAGTCCGGGTTCAGGCCGAACAGGGCGCCCAGGGCCACGTCGTCTATGCCGGCCTTGAAGGCGCGGTGCATGACGTAGAGGCGCCAGCGGTAGTCAGCCTTGGGCGTGCCGCCGGGGTGAAGCTTTGAGTAAAGCTCGCGGTCATAGGTCTCCTGGAAGACCTGGTAGGTGCCTATGCCCGCCTCTTTGAGGACCTTGAGGTCTTCCACGCTCATCGGGGCCGCGTTCACGTTCACGCGGCGGATCTGGCCGAAGCCGCGGCGGGTGGGCATCTTCACGGCGTAGATGGTCTTCATGGCCTCGGCGATATATTCGGCGCCGGTGGCGGGGTGCTCGCCGGTGACGAAGATGAGGCGCTTGTGGCCTATCCGCCCGGCTAGGGCTTCGGTTTCGGCCTTTATCTCGGCCATGGAGAGTTTCCGGCGCACGGCGCCGGTGTTGCCGGTGCGGAAGCCGCAGTAGAGGCAGTTGTTGACGCAGAAGTTGGAGGCGTAGAGCGGGGCGAAGGTGACGACGCGGTTGTCGTAGACTTTGCGCTTTACGTCCCTGGCGGCCTGGTAGATCTCTTCAAGGAGGCCGGGGTCGGTGACGGCGAGGAGGGCGGCGGCGTCTTCGGGAGGGAGGGCTTCTGAGACGGCGAGCGAGCGGGCGAGGATCTCGCGCACGCGCGCGGCCGTGGGGGCCGGGGCGGCGAGGGCGGCTTTCAGGGCTTTATCGTCAATGAAGTCTGCGCCGTTCTTGAGGTACT
Source organism: Elusimicrobia bacterium GWA2_62_23 (assembly GCA_001799635.1). Lineage (GTDB taxonomy): Bacteria > Elusimicrobiota > Elusimicrobia > Elusimicrobiales > UBA9959 > UBA9959. Next base: position 48,972 of record MGTV01000019.1, on the reverse strand, counting down.
CTACATAGGTGTCTGCGTTAACGGTAACGGGTTGCATAAGGTCTCCTTGGTTCGGGGCCGTCAGGGTGTTACCCCTAGCCCCAGACCCGGGGAACCGTTGCGCGGTTCCCTCCAGCCCTTCGGGCTGGAGCCTCCCTCCCCAACTGGGGCCGCGGGGTAACACCCCGCCAGCCCCTCCAAACCCGACAGGTCTTCTAGTGCACTGGTTCGACTGCGGCGGGGACGGGGGCGTCTTTGAGGGTGAGCTCGAAGACCGTGCCTTCGCCGTACCTGGACCGCACTTTTACGTCGCCGCCGTAAAGCTTTACTACTTTTTTCAGGATGGACAGGCCGAGGCCGCTGCCGTCGATGTTGCGGGTGTGCTCGTTCTTCATGCGCACGAATTCGCCGAACAGGCGGCCCAGTTCTTCCTCGGTCATGCCTATGCCGGTGTCGGAGCAGCGCAGGGCTATGGCGCCGCCGCTGCGCTCCAGCTCCAGCGCGGCCCGGCCGCCTTCGCGGTTGTATTTTACGGCGTTGGTCAGCAGGTTGGAGAGTATCATGTCCACTTCGCCGGCGTCGGCGGTCATGCTGAGCCCGGCGGGGACTTTCAGTTCCACCGCGACCTTCTTCGCCTCGGCCATGGCCGCTACGCCTTCGGCGGCCAGGGCGGCGGCTTTCGCCAGGTCCACGGTCTCCAGGGTGCGTTTTTTCTTGCCGGACTCGAGGCGGGTGAGGTCCAGCAGGTCCATGACCAGCTTGCGCATGCCGCCGATGCGGGTGACGGAGCGCTCTATCATGGAGTCGTAGGACTCGAGTTCTGGCCCCTTCATGCGTTCCTTCATTAAATGCATGTAGCCTTCCACGGCGGCCAGCGGGCTCTTCAGCTCGTGCGCGAGCACCGAGATGAATTCGAAGCGCACCTGGCGCTTCTCTTCCTCTAACTTGCGGGCCTTGCGGTGCAGGTAGATGCTGCGGGCCGCCTTGGAGATGGTGGCTCGCAGTTCCTCCGGTGTGAAGGGTTTGGCCAGGAAATCGAAGGCGCCGCGCTTGGTGGCGGTGACGGCCACTTCCAGCGAGGCGAAGGCGGTGATCATGATGGTCAGGAAGTCCCCCGCCCCGGGGGCGGCGGCCAGCACGTCTATGCCGGTCATGTCGGGAAGTTTATAATCCAGCAGCAGGATATCCGGGCTCTTGGCCTTCAGCTGGGCCAGGGCCTCTTCGCCGGTGGAGGCGGAGCGCACCGCGAAGGTCACGGTCTCGTTGAAGTCGGGCAGCGCCACGGAAAAGCCCTCGAGCGAACGCGCAGCACCCGCGCGCATGCCGGCTTCGTCGTCGACTATGAGTACGTCCAGCGGGTGGACGGGCAGGGGGTCAGGCATGACGCTCACCCGCGCCCAGGAGGCGCTTCAGCTCGGCTTTGAGCTGCTCGAAACGGAGTTCTTTGTGGATGATGGCGTCGGCCTTGATCCAGGCCTTGGGATCGCGGGCTTTGTCGAAGTAAAAGCCGGTCTCCTTGGTGACGGAGGTCACGATGATGACCGGGAGCCCCTGGTCCATTTTCTTGATCTTGTGGCTCAGCACGAAGCCCGAATCCGGGTTCTCCATCATCAGGTCCAGGACGGCGGCGTTGAAGGCGCCGGGCTTTATCAGCGGTTCGGCTTCCTTCTGCGTGGAGGCGGCCACCACTTCGTAATCCTCCGACTCCAGGTAGATCTTCATCTGTTCCATCATGTCGGGGTCGTCCTCCACTACGAGGATCTTTAGCTTGTTCTTGTCGGTCATAATATTCTCCTGTCGCTGCTTAGATCATTTCCCGGCCGCTTCGGTCTTCATCTTTATGGCCCCGGCGTCCTTGGCCACGCGCGGCAGCTTTACCGTGAACGTGGTGCCGGTCGGCCCGGTGGCGGGATCGGAATTGCTCTGCACGGCGATGCTGCCGCGGTGCACTTTGATTATGCCGTAGGACACCGCCAGGCCCAGCCCCGTGCCCTTGCCTATCTGTTTGGTGGTGAAGAACGGCTCGAAGATCTTTTTTATGTTCTCCGGCTTTATGCCGCAGCCGGTGTCGGCGACGCTGAAGCACACGCTCTCGCGCTCGGCGAAGGTCCGTACCGTCAGGCCGCCGGAGCCGCCCATGGCCTCCACAGCGTTGGTGATGAGGTTGGTGAGCACCTGGATGATCTGGTCCGGGTCCATCTCGGCCTGCAGGTCCTCGCCGGAGCGGTCCACGGTCACCTTAAGGGAAGCCGGGACCGGCGCCGTCTTGAAATAGTTGTCTATGAGGCGCACCAGGCTGGTCTGCCGGAAGAAGGGCTTGTTCTTGCGGGCGAAGTTCAGGAGCCCGCCTACTATCTTCTTGCAGCGGTCGGCCTGCTCGGTGATCATCCTGGCGTCGGAGAAAACGCGGGAATCCTTGTCGCACTGCTCGGCGAGCAGGTGCGCGTAGAGCAGCACCACGCCGAGCGGGTTGTTGAGCTCGTGGGCCACGCCGGCGGCCAGCTGGCCCATGCTGGCCAGTTTCTCGCTCTGCATCAGCGCCTGCTTGGTCTTGGCGAGCTGGTTGTAGGAGACCGTGAGTTCGTCGGCGGTGGTTTTCAGCCGCTCGATGGTGTAAGGCAGGCACATCTCGCTTTCGGCGATGCCGCGGATGATGGCCACGGCGTGCTCCACGCAGGTGGGATAGCCGCAGGCGCCGCAGTTCAGCTCGTCCTCGGGCCTGACCTTGCCCATCTTTGCCAGGACGGCCTTGAGGGCGTCGGCGCCGGGGACTTTCATGCGCTGGTCCTCGGGCGCGAAAGAGGCGCTGTAATCCAGGCTGCGGAAGCGGCGCACGCTCTCCTCCCAGTCGTTGAGGCGGATGCTGAAGTAGCTCTTGCGGGCGTAGCGGCGCAGGGCCGCTTCCCGGGCGTGTTTGGAGGTCTTGACGCTGATGCCGGGGCCCATGATGCAGCCGTTGCAGCAGAGCAGGTCTATGAAATCCGCGTCTATGTCGCCGTGCTCGAGGTTCTTGAGGACCTCGGGGAAGTTCTCCAGGCCTTCCGACGACAGGAAACGGCCGCTCAGCAGGTCCTCCTCCAGTTCGGCGGAGTTCAGCAGTCCCCCGCCCATGGGGTAGAGCACGCCCTTGGCCGGGTGCGGCGGGTCGAACTGCGAATCGAGCGCGGTGTTGCGGTCCACGCCGGCTTCCTTGAGGATGGAGCGCAGTTCCACGAACGTGATGGATTCGTCGATGTCGGCCGTGTTGCGGGCGGTCTCCTCCTTCTTGGCGACGCAGGGACCGATGAAGACCACTTTCACGTCGCGCCCGTATGTCTCATGTATCACCCGCGCTTGGGCCACCATGGGCGAAACTATCGGCGCCAGGTTGGCGACGAGCGACGGATGGTATTTCTCCACGAAGGAGACTACCGCCGGGCAGGCCGTGCTGATGAATTTCTTGCCGGGGTTCTCGTTGATGAGCCTGCGGTACTGCAGGGACACCATGTCGGCGCCGAAGGCCACTTCGCAGACGTACTTGAAACCGAGGGCCTTCAGCATGCCGGCGAAGCGCAGGGGGTCTATGCCGCCGAACTCCACGGGGAAGCTGGGGGCCAGGGCGGCGGCCACCGGCGCGCCGGAGGCGAGGAGGGCTTTTACCGCGCGGATGGAATCCAGGGTCTCTTTGGCGCCGCGGCTGCACATCAGCACGCAGTTGGCGCAGCCGATGCAGCGCTCCTTGATGACCTCGGCCTGGCCGCCCGAGATGCGGATGGCCTTTGCGGGGCAGCCGCGCACGCAGGTATAGCACGCCTTGCAGCGTTCTTTTATGGTCCTTACCAGCGGGTTCGTCTCGGGTGTCATATCGTTGCCTTACTTACTGCTCACTGGGGGGCGTCCGGGGCTTTACCCCGCGAACCCGGACTGCAGGGAACCGTTGCGCGGTTCCCCTCCAGCCTGCGGCTGGAGGCACTGCGGTGGTTATGTCGCTATCGCGCCATACCCACCCCCCTCCCCAACGGGTTCGCGGAGCAAAGCCCCGTCCACCCTTGTCGTCCGCGCCTACGCCACGTCGGCCGCCTTGCGCTTCGAATACTTCGTGTGCAGCAGGTGGTGGCTCTTCTCGCCGAGCGGCTTGCCGAGGAAGTCCTTGTAGAGCGACTGCACGGCCTTGTTGGCGTGCGAGGTGCGCAGCTTCTCCGTGGCGTCGATGTTGTAGAGGGCGCGCATGCGCTCCACTATGGCCGCCTTGTTGCGGGCGAAAGGCTGCCCCCCGCCGTTGATGCAGCCGCCGGGGCAGGTCATGATCTCGATGAAGTGGAGGTCCTTGCGCCCGTTCTTGATCTCGTCTATGAGCTTGCGGGCGTTGCCGAGGCCGCTGACGGCGGCCACGCCGGCCTCCAGGGCGCCGATCTTTAGTTTGGCTTCCTTGATGCCCGCCTGGCCGCGCACGGCCTCCACTTTGAGCGTTCCCAGTTCCTTGCCGGTCAGCAGGAAGTGGGCGGTGCGCAGGGCGGCCTCCATGACGCCGCCGGACGCGCCGAACAGTTTGCCGGCGGTGCTGCGGTCGCCGAAGGGCATGTCGGGTTCCTCGGGCTGCAGGGTCTTGAGGTCGATGCCGTAGATGCGCAGCATCTGGGCGAGCTCGCGGGTGGTGAGCACGGCGTCGATGTCCGGATAGCCGTCGCGGCCCATCTCGGGGCGGGTCACCTCGAATTTCTTGGCGGTGCAGGGCATTACCGAGACGCTGACCATCTTGGCGGGGTTGAGGCCCTGCTTCTTGGCGTAGTACGTCTTGATCATGGCGCCGAGCATCTGCTGGGGGCTCTTGCAGGTGGAGAGGTTGGGCAGCATCTCGGGGTAGAAGGTCTCTATGAACTTGATCCAGCCCGGCGAGCAGGAGGTGAACATGGGCAGCGCCCCGCCGTTCTTGATGCGGTGCGCAAGCTCGCTGGCCTCCTCCATGATGGTGAGGTCGGCGGCGAAGGAGGTGTCGAAGACGGCTTTGAAGCCCATCTTGCGGAAGGCGGCGGTCATCACGCCGTTCACGTCGCTGCCGGCCGGCAGCCCGAACTCTTCGGCGAGCGAGACCGAGATGGACGGGGCGTGCTGCACCACCACGTACTTGTTCTTGTCGGCCAGGGCGTCCATGACCGGTTGTATGTCGCTCTTCTCCATCAGCGCGCCGGTGGGGCAGACGTTGATGCACTGCCCGCAGTTGATGCAGGAGGAGACGTTGAGGCTGGAATCGAAGGCGCAGCCTATGAAGGAGTCCGAGCCGCGCTTCACGAAGTCTATGCAGGCCACGCTCTGCACTTCCTCGCAGACGCGCACGCACTTGCCGCAAAGGATGCACTTGTCCGGGTCGCGCGAGATGGAGGGGCTGGAGATATCGAGCGGCTTTTTCTTGCGGGTCACCGGGAAGCGGCGGCTGGTAACGCCGTAGTCGCGGCTGAGGCGGTTCAGGTCGCAGGTGGGCTGTTTGGCGCAGTAGAGGCAGTCGTCGGGATGGCTGCCCAGGAGCAGTTCCACCACCGTCCGGCGGGCGTTTATGACGCGCGGGCTGTTGCTGAGGATCTTCATGCCCTCGGCCGCGGGGAAGGAGCAGCTGGGGATCAGGTTGGCCTGCCCTTCCACTTCCACCACGCAGATGCGGCAGGCGCCCGACGGGAGCATGCCTTCCATGTGGCAGAGGGTGGGCACGTGCACGCCTTCGCGGCGCAGCACGGTGAGCAGGGTTTCCCCCGCCTGGGCCTCTACTGGTTTTCCGTTCACGGTGAGTTTCATGATGTTATCCCTCTAGGCGGCGTTGACGGCCTTGAATTTGCAGACTGTCCTGCAGGACCCGCAGGAGATGCACTTTTCCGAGATGATGTAGTGCGGCACCTTGGGCTTACCCACTATGGCCTGCGTCGGGCAGCCTTTCATGCAGAGCGTGCAGCCTTTGCATTTGTCGGCGTCTATGGTGAATTCCAGCATCTCGGTGCAGGCGCCCGCGGGGCACTTGCGCTCGAAGATGTGCGCTTCGTACTCGTCGCGGAACCAGCGAAGCGTGGAGAGCACCGGGTTCGGGGCCGTCTGGCCGAGGCCGCACAGACTGGTCTCGCGGATCACCTGGGAGAGGTCTTCCAGGTTCATGATACCGGAGAAGCGGGCCAGGGCGTCGGCGTCTTTCTCTCCCCGGCGGTGGCGCGTGATGGCCTTGAGGATCTCCAGCATGCGCAGCGTGCCCTCGCGGCACGGGATGCACTTGCCGCAGCTCTCTCGCTTGATGAAGTCCATGAAGAACTTGGCCACGTCCACCATGCAGGTACCTTCGTCCATCACCACGAGGCCGCCGGAGCCCATCATGGCGCCGACGGTCTTGAGCGATTCGTAGTCCACCTGGATGTCTATGTGGCTCTGCGGTATGCAGCCGCCGGAGGGGCCGCCTATTTGCACGGCCTTGAAGGCCAGGCCGTTCTCTATGCCGCCGCCTATGTCGAAGACGATCTCCTTGAGCGTGGTGCCCATCGGGATCTCCACGAGGCCGGTGCGGTTGACCTTGCCTGACAGCGCGAACACCTTGGTGCCCTTGCTGCCCTTGGTGCCGATGGCCGCGAAGGCCTCCGGGCCCTGGCTCATGATCTCCGGGACGTTCGCGAAGGTTTCCACGTTGTTGATCACGGTGGGCTTGCCGAACAGGCCGCGCACCGCCGGGTACGGCGGGCGGGGTTTGGGCATGCCGCGGCGGCCCTCGATGCTGTTCATCAGAGCGGTCTCTTCGCCGCAGACGAAGGCGCCGGCCCCCATCTTGATGATGACGTCCAGGTCAAAGCCGCTGCCGTAGATGTTCTCTCCCAGCAGGCCGTAGGCCTTGGCGTCGGCTATGGCTTTCTTGAGGTTCTTGATGGCCAGCGGGTATTCCGCGCGGATATAGACGTAGGCCTTGGAAGCGTGGATGGCGTAGGCGCCGATGGCGATGCCTTCCAGCACGCGGTGCGGGTCGCCTTCTATCACCGAGCGGTCCATGAACGCGCCCGGGTCGCCTTCGTCGGCGTTGCAGATGATGTATTTCTGGTCGGCGTCGGACGACAGCGCGATCTTCCACTTCTTGCCGGTGGGGAAGCCGCCGCCGCCGCGGCCGCGCAGGCCGCTGGCCTCCACGGCGTCGCAGGCCTGGGCCGGCGTCATGGTGTGGATGACCTTCAGGAAGGCGCCGTAGCCGCCGCGGGCTATGTGCTCCTGTATGGAATTGGGGTCCACTATGCCCACGTGCTTGAGCACGAAGCGCAGCTGCTTGCCGAAGAACGGATGCTCTGAGAGCAGCGGCACTTTGGGCCAGCGCTTCCCCCCGTCCTCGAACTGGCCGAGGAGGTGGTCCTTGAGCGGGGCTTTGTCCCTGAAAACGGAATCGAGCAGGGCCGGGACCGCGTCGCCGGTGGCGCGCTGGAAGGAAACGCGGGCCTGGCCGGGCAGCTGTACGTCAAGCAGGGGTTCGGCGGCACAGAGGCCTATGCAGCCCACTTCGAGGATGTCGGCCTGGAGTTTATTTTCCTTTATGTATTTCTTCGCCGCCTCCAGGGTTTTCGCGGCGCCGGCGGCCAGGCCGCAGGTGCCGGCACCGACGTAGATAACGGCGCGGCTAAGCGCCTCGCGGCGCAGTTCGGCCGCCTTGGCGGCGTAATCCTCGCTGCCGAAAGCGCGGACCAGGAAGGCCTTGCGGGCCGAGGCGGCGACGCCGGAGAGGTTCTTGCCGATGAGGTCTTTATTTTCCATTGGAGTTCTCCGCCTTCTTGAAATCTTCCACCAGCCTTCGCAGCTTGTCGGCGGTGACCTTGGCGTGGAATTCGCCGTTCACGCTGATGACCGGTGCCAGGCCGCAGGCGCCTATGCAGGCCACCACCTCTATGCTGAACAGCCCGTCGCGGGTGGTGTCCCCGGCCTTGATGCCGAGCACTTCTTCGCACATCTTGAGCACCGCGGCGGAGCCCTTCACGTGGCAGGCGGTGCCGCGGCAGATCATGATGTGGTATTTCCCCACCGGCTTGAACCTGAACTGGTTGTAGAAAGTGGCCACGCCGAAGACTTTGCTGGCGGGGATGTTGAGGTGCTTCGCCACTTTAAGCGCGGCCGGCTTGGAAATGTAGCCGTCGGCCGCCTGCACGTCCTGCAGTATGGGTATCAGCTTGTCGCGCTTGGCGAAGTTGTAGTTTTCCAGGACCTTGTCCACCTTGCTCGGGGCGCTCATGATGTCACTCCTTGATCTTGCTCTTGCGGGCGAAATACGCCACTTTTTCTATGGAAAGCGTTATATCCAGCTGCTCCAGGAAAATACCGGGGGGCAGCTTGAGCTGAACCGGGGCGAAGTTGACTATGCCTTTGACCCCGGCGCGTATCAGCGTGTCGGCCGCCTCCTGCGCGGCGGAGGCGGGCACCGTTATTATGCCCACCGCCGCCCGCTCGCGGGAGACGAATTTCTCCAGCTGCCCTATGTGGTGCACCTGGCAGCCGGAATAGACCCGGTTGGTTTTTTCCGGGTCCTGGTCGAATGCCGCCACGATGGAGAGGTTGGGCCTGCGCTTGAGGAAATAGGAAAGTATGGCCTTTCCGAGGTTGCCCACCCCCACCAGCACCATCTTGGTCAGCGACGAGGATTCCAGGTGCGAGTAGAGCTCCGCCAGGAACTCCTTGATGGGGTACCCGCGCTGCGGGGTGCCCTTCAGTTTGAAGTTCATCAGGTCGCGGCGGACCTGTTCCGGCGAGACCCCCACCGCCGCGGCCAGCTCGTGCGAGAAGACGAACTCGGACCCCGCTTCCAGGCGGGTGTGCAGGAACTGGCAGTAGCGGAAGAACCTCTCTACGGTGCGCTGGGGTATCCTTGTCATAACTCTCCTTGGGGGTGCGGTTTTACTTGGTGCGGCCTTCTACGTTCACCTGCTCCTTCTTAAGGGCGAGCAGTTCCTTAACCCGGGCCAGGAATTCCTTGGGCTTAATGGGTTTTTCCATGAAGGCGTCCACGGGCAGGAATTCCCCGTCCTTTTCGCCGAACTTCTGCGGGGAGGTCTCGTTCACGGAGGTCAGCATCATGATGGGTACGTATTTGAGGGTCTCGGTGCGGCGGAACTTCTGCGCCGTGGTGAAACCCTCGGTGGAGTCGTCCATCATGACGTCCAATATGATGAGGTCGGGTTTCCCCTTGGCGGCCTTTTCGAAGCCCTCTTTGCCGTTGATCGCCGTAACAACGGTGTGTCCCTGGCCCTGCAGCACCACTTCGCAGGTGTCCAGGATGTCCTTGTCGTCGTCTATGCAGATTATCTTAGCCATACTTTCCTCCCGGGGGTCTTATCGTTCAGGATATAACGTTGCATTCTGCACCGTTATTTAATAACGTTAATTGATTAACGTTGACTACGTAAATAGTATACGTCACCGTTCGCGTTTTGTCAATACCTTTTTAAACGGGGGCTTTTAACGTCGGAGAGCACCGTTACTGTTGCGTTACTTATCTGCGGGTACTGGTATAAAAGCGGCGTTACAGGGGGGTAACGTTATCGTTATGGCGCGGTGTTTTGTAACGCGGTCCGGGGGGCTTTTCCCCCGCCCGCAAAAGCAGGAAGGCCCTCCTTTTCGGGGAGGGCCTTCCTTATAGGTAAGTGTCTTGGGTCAGAGCTTGAATTTGGGCAGCTTCAGTTTGCCGGGCGCGAGGCCTTTGAGGAGCTTTTCCCCCGCCTCGGATAGGCGGCCCTCGGTCCCCTGCAGTTTTTTGCCCAGCTCAGCCTGTTTGTCGCCCGCCAGGCCGTTCAGTTTGTCCTGGTAGGGCTTCAGCGCGCCGTCTATCTTCTTCTGGGCCTCTTCCCGGGCTTTCTTCACTTCGGCGCCCATGGCTCCGGAGAAAGCCCGGGAGAGGGCGTTGGCCAGATCGGTGTTTATTGAAAGTTCGGGGTCCTTTACCGTGCCGGCTATGTCCGTTTCTATCAGGGCGGAGGAAAGGCCGGAGAATGAGGATTCTACCGCCGAGCGCAGGGGCGCGGCCTTTATCTTGGAAGCGTCGGCTTTGAAGCTGCCGCCGGCGAGGCGCAGCGCGGCCCGGCCGTCCAGGTTCTCCCCGGCGGTTTTCAGGGCGCCTTCGAAGGAACCGGTAGCCCCGGCTATATTGACCTGGAACGAAGACGGCGAGCCCAGTTGCAGTTCCTTTACCGGCATGCCGGAATAGGAGAGGCGGGAATCGGTCTTCACTGTCTCGCCGGTGGCGTCCAGCGAGGCCTTCAGGTCGAGGCGCCTCGCGCCCTTGGCACCTTTCAGTTCGGCGGTGGTCGGGTGGCCGTAAACCTGCGGCTGGGTGGTGAGCCCGGCGATCTCGCCGCTGTAGGCCAGCGGGTCTTCCCGGCCGAGCTCGCCGGTAAGTTCCAGGCGGCGCACCAGGAAGGTCGGATAGGTCTTTTCCCTGGGGAAATGCACCAGGCGCCCGCGGGGCGCCTCGTTCTTGAGCACGCCTTTGGAATTGGAGGGCATGTACTTGCGCGCCAGGCCGATCCACTTCTGCGCCAGGGCGGTCTTTTCGGCTATCGCCGGGCCGGCCAGCATCCGGGCGATGGACTGCGTGTCCATGGACGGCAGTTTCATCTTGGCCATGACCGCGGCCGTATCGCGCTTGCGGGCTTCTTCCACGGCCTTGAAGGCGTCCCTGGCCTTCGCCAAGGCCGCTTCGGCCTCAACCTTGTCCTTCTTAAAATCCGCGGTGAGCTTCTTCACTTCCTTGCCGATGTCTGCGTACTCCTTGGCCTGCTTGGCGAAATTCTTCTCGTTCTTCGCTTTTTCGTAACGGGCCTTGAGGGCGTCCATCCCTGCCTCGTATTTCTCCGGGGCGAGCCGCTCCGAGATGGCCTTATAATCGCGGTTGTAGTCCTCCTCCAGCTTTTTGGCCAGTTTCACCGATTCCAGTTCGTCGGGGGAGACCTTGTAATCTTTTACGGCGTCCTCTTTTACCCCCTCGGCCCGGTCCAGCGCGAAATCCTTCGATTCCTTTTTCAGGGCTTCGGCCAGTTCGGAGGGTTCCTCTTTCACGAAAGGCAGCTTGCCCGAGGTCTTGCGGGGCGTGCCGAAGCGCAGGCCTTTGAGCGAGGCCTGGTCCACCACCAGCTTTTTCTCCAGCAGCGGCGCGCCCTCGGCGGCGAAGGAGAGTTCGGCGAACTCGGCCAGGTTGGCGTATTCGTTGGCGGAATCCGCCACGGCGAAGCCGGTGATCCTCAGCGAGGGCGGCAGGAAGGTGGTCTTGAGCGAGGCTATCTCCGCCCTGGCCTTGGCGCCTTTCTCTAGCCCTTTTATCAGACCCCATTTAAGGATGGGGTCGAAAGCGAAGAAGAAGAAAGCCCAGGCGAGGACCAGCAGGACAAGACGAGGAAGAATGTATGTTTTGCGCATATTACAAGCCTATGGCAGTGCCTCATCAGAGGCTATGCCTATCAAGAGGCCACCCCCTCCTTGAAGTACCAGTCGAAGAGCCATGAAGCCTTCAGGCCTTTTATCATTTTGGAGTTCATTACCCTGTCGCGGAATTTCGCGTTATAGAAGACGCCGAAACGCTTCCCGGCGAAATAGACCGGCGCCAGCAGGACCGCGCCGATGGCCAGCCCGCCCGGCACCACGGTGTTATTGAAACCTGTCCAGGGCAGCACCGGAGTGTTGTAGAGTTTGGTCCAGAGCGGGCGCAGGGCCTCGCTGGTCAGCAGGGCGTAACCCAGCGGGTCGCTGACCTTGTCTATCAGGGGATTGAGCAGGCTTACGGCCAGCGCCGAGAGCAGGGCCATGGGGAGGTTTACCTTGGAAGCCATCAGCACCACTATCAGGAGCTGCGCCGTCAGCGTGGCTTTGGGCATCAGGCCGATAAGGAAGCCCAGCGCGATGCCGGCGCCTATCTGGCCGGGTTCGGTATCGCTGGTCAGGCCCTGGATGAATTGTCGCAAAAGTCCTATTGGGTTCATATTCCTAATATATTAAAAGGGCGCCCGGCGGTCAAGTTTGTATAATTTCCCCATGCCCGCGCTGGAAATACTTCTCATAGCCCTCGGTCTCTCCATGGACGCCTTCGCCGTCGCCATAGCCAGCGGCGCCACCATGAAACGTCTGCACCTGCCCGACGCGCTCAAAATGGGGCTTTTCTTCGGCGGGTTCCAGGCCCTTATGCCCGTACTGGGCTGGGGCGCCGGGTTGAGCATGCGGAGCTTCATTTCCGGCTGGGACCACTGGATAGCCTTCGGGCTGCTGCTGGGCGTGGGCGGCAAGATGCTCTATGAGGCCTTCCAGATGAAAGAGGAAGAGGAGTGCGGCGGGCCCAAGACCTGCCCGTTCGACACCGGCACCCTTACCGTGCTGGCCATCGCTACCAGCATCGACGCGCTGGCCGTCGGGCTTACTTTCTCCCTGCTGGCCCTCTCCATCATAGGGCCGGTGCTGGTGATCGGCCTGGTCACGTTCTTCATGTCCGTCGCGGGGGTTAAGATAGGCTCCGCCGGCGGCCATTTCTTCGAACACAAAATGGAAGCCGCCGGCGGGATCATCCTGATAGTTATAGGACTTAAAATACTGCTCGGGCACCTCGGGTTATTCTGACACCTGCCCTTCTTCCAGCGGCAGGTAGATATCGAAACGTGTGCCGGCCCCGGGCGTGCTGCGCACCAGTATTTCCCCTCCGTGCTGCTGTATTATCCCGTGGACTATGGCGAGTCCGAGGCCGGAGCCCTTCCCCTCCTCTTTCGTGGTAAAGAAAGGTTCGAAGATCCTTTCTCTCAACGCCTCGTCCATTCCCTCCCCGGTATCCGAAACCGCTATCCTGGCGGCTTTAAGGCATTGCTTCGAACTTACAAAACAGATCTCTTCCCAGGAACATTCCAGTTTCAGGGTTCCCCCGTTCGGCATTGCATCCCTGGCGTTGGCGGTCAGGTTCATCAGGACCTGGTCTATATGACTTCGGTCGCATTTGACCGGCAGCGCCCGTTTCGCAGGGTGCAGTTCAAAGGTCACCGCCGCGCCCGTGAGACGCCTCAACATTTGGACCGAGTCAGTGATGTGGCGGTTTATATCCACCGTTTCCCTGTTCTCTTCGGATTGCCTGGAAAAAAGCTTCAATTGTCTGGTAAGGGCCGCCCCTTTCTCTACTGCGGCGGAGATCTCCCTGAGGTCATCGGCCAGGGGGGCATCCGGCGGCAGGGTGCGCGCGGCGGCTGAAGAATACCCGCCGATGGCTCCCAGGATGTTATTGAAATCGTGAGAGATGCCGGCCGCGAAACGGTTGAGGGCCTCCATCTTCTGCATCTGGAAGAGGGAGCGTTCCAGTTTTTTTCCCTCTATTATGCGCGCGATTATGGCGCAGACCGAGCCCAGGAAGGCCTCTTCCGCGGCGTCGCGCCGGTGTCCCGGGTCAAGGTAGAGGTTCAACGCTCCGATTACCTGTCCAGCTGATCTTATGGGGAGGCAGTAATGGCCGTGAGGTTTGGTGTCGCGGGAGAGTATGTGATGCCTGGCGTCGATCTGGGACGAAAATACGGGAGATCCCGTTTCAAGGACCGCTCCGCAAAGGCATCTCCCCCGTGGCACTTCCCCACAGAGGCGCTTCTGTTCCTCCCCAAAACCGAGGCTCGACTTGAGCCGAAGCGTCCCGTCTTCGACCAGGAAGATGGCCGCCTTTTGCTGTATGGAGATCGGCGAGTTGTCGAGTATCGCCTTGAGGATCTTTGTTAGAAGTTCTTCCGTGGAGAGGGTATGGAGGGAGGCGCTCCACAGGTCGTTCAGTATCAGGTGGAGCTTTTCGTCGAGTTTCTCCTGTTTTTCCTGCTTCCGTTTTTCTCCCCGCAGCAGCAGGAACAGGGGCCCCATGGCCAGGAGGAGCATGAGAGCGGGGTCGAGCACGATGGCGAATGGATGGTTTATCAGCCCGGAGCAGCTGAAAAGGCACATGGCCGCAAGTTCCGCGGCCGCCAGGATCGCACTGGCTTTGAGGAGCAGCTTTGTCATTTGTCCTTTTCTTTGAACCACTTCTCCTTGCCGTAGAGCTTCTGGATGCAGTCCTCGCAGAGGCCGTGCGTGAAGCGCGCGTTGGAGCGTTCCTCCAGGTACACCTCCACCTTCTGCCAGAAGCCCTTGTCGTCGCGGATCTTCTTGCAGTTGGCGCAGATGGGGATGAGCCCCTGCAGCGTGCGGACTTCCTTCAGGGCGTCCTCGAGCTGGATGTTCTTGGTGATGATCTGTATATGCCCGGTCACTATCTCGCTGAACTCCTCCATCAGCCGGAGGATGGGGCCCTCGAAGCTGTTCGGTTTGCGGTCGAAGAGGCAGATGCTGCCGAAGATGTCGCCGTCGGGATTGAAGATCGGCACGCCCGCGTAGGAAATGAAGCCGGCCTTGGCTCCCTCGCTGTCCCGCCAGAATTCGCTCTTGGTGGCGTCGGGGATCACGAGCTTTTCGCGGGCCTGGATGACAGCCGAGCAGTAGATCTTCAGGCCGGGCTTCATCTCGACCCGGGAATCCTCCTCGAGCGGGGCCTCGTTGCCCTGGCTGGCGCCGATCACGCGCAGGGAATTCTCCTCCACGATGTTGACCGTGGCCGCCGGCACCTGCGCCACCTGGGCGAGCAGGTCCGCTATATTGCGCCACTTGAGCAGCGCTATGTCCGGGATCCTCATGTTCTTTCTTTCGGTCATAAGGCGGCCTAGACCGGGAGTTTGGAGACCGTGGCCCAGTACATTTCGAAACGGCGGGCCAGTTCCAGGAATTCCTCGAGCGCGGCCGGTTTCGTGATGTAGGAGGCCGCCCCGTTCTCGTAGCTGCGCACTATGTCCTCGTGGCGCGAGGAGGTGGTGAGCATTACCACGGGGATCCCACGCAGGGCCGTGTCCGCCTTTAGGCGCTTGAGCACGGTCATGCCGTCCATCAGGGGCAGGGTGATATCCAGCAGTATCAGCGCGGGGCGGAAAGGTTTCTTGCCGGAGTAGCGTCCCGCGCCGGCCAGCATGTCGAGGGCCTCCTGCCCGTCGCGGGCCACCTGCACCTCGTTTATCACCTTGAATTCGCGAAAGGCGCGCTGGGCTATCAGGACGTCGTCCTCGTTGTCCTCCACCAGCAGTACGCTCAGGTTTTCCTTCTCGTTGGCCATGTAGGTTCTCCTTAAGGCTTGTTGCGGAGGTCGGCGGGTATTATGAAGTAGAACACCGAGCCTTCCCCCTCTTTTGATTCCACCCAGACCTTTCCGGCGTGCTCCTCCACGATCTTCTTGACTATCGTGAGGCCCGCGCCGGTGCCGCCGCCGAACTCCTGCCTGGAGTGCAGGCGTTTGAACATCTTGAAAATATCCTCGTAATACTGGCTGGGAATGCCGATGCCGTTGTCCGCTACGGAGAATTTCCAGTAGTAATCACCGAACTTCTCCGCCGCCACCTGTATCCTGGGGTCGCCGCTGGTGTTGTACTTTATGGCGTTGGCGATCAGGTTCTGGAAGACCTGCCGGACCTTCACCGGGTCGCAGAACAGCGACGGCAGGCCCTCTTTGAGGTCCACCACGGCCTTGTGCTCCTCTACGGTGGCGGCGAGGCTGGCCACGGCTTCCGCCGCCAGCTGGGCGGTAGAGGCGTCCTCGTAGGGGTTCCTGACCCGGGCCACCCGGGCGTAGCTGAGCAGGTCGTCGATAAGGCGCCGCATGCGGCCCGCGGCCTTGGAGATGCGGCTCAGGTAATCGGCCGCCTGGGGGTCCAGTTTTTTTGAGAAATCGGAGATCAGTATGTTGGAGAACATCTCGATGCCGCGCAGAGGTTCCTTGAGGTCATGGGAGACGGTGTGGGCGAACGCGTCCAGCTCGCTGTTCACGGTCTCCACTTCCTTGAGGTACTGGGTGAGTTTCGCCTCGGACTGCCGGTGCTGGGTCGTGTCCTTGAGCACTATGACGGCTTCCCTGCGGCCGGTGCCCCCGGTGAAGGCGGCCGAAAGCATCACCGGGATGCGCCTGCCGTCCTCTGACTTGAAAAGGAGGTCCATCTCCTTGGTGTGCCCCGTCCAGGAAAGCAGGCTGAAGGGGGCCACCCCCCCGTCGGCCTGGGGCTCCAGCAGGTCCTTGATGTTCATGGAGGCAGGGGGCATGAAGTCGTAGCCGGAGAAAGCGTAGGCCGCCATATTCGCCTTGAGGATGCTGCCCTCCTCGTCGGTGATGATGAGGGGGTCCGGCATGCTCTCCAGGATGGAGTCCAGGTACTGCTTGGAAACGGTGGTCTCGGCCAGGCCCTTGGCCAGTTTATTGAAACTGACCGCCACGTCACCCAGTTCGTCGCCGGTGATCACCGGGACCAGGACGTCGTAGTTGCCGTCGCGTACCTTGCGGATGCCGTCGCGCAGCTGGTTCAGCTGGCCCATGATGATGCGCACGAAGATGGCGGAGAGGGCCAGCGCGGCGATGGAGATGAGCACGGCGATGAGCAGCAGCCGGAAAATGATGTTCTGCTCGGCTTTCTTCGCCTGGGTGAGGGGCAGGGCCGCCTGCAGGAAGCCGGCCGCGGCGCCGCCGCCGCCGAGCCCCTCGAAAAGGATGTCCTCGTTGCTCGGGCGCGCCTGGGCTTTCAGCGGCAGCAGTACCTCCACCGTCTCCTCGCCCTTGTAGACCTCGCGGCGGAACTGCGGGGCGCTGGTCTGGGCGGTGCGGCGCATGAGCGGGCTTTGCAGGCGGGTGCCGGTCAGGGCCACGTTGGTGTGGGCGATGATGGTGGAGTCCGTGGCGATTATGGCCGCGTAAAGGGCCCCGGTCTTCTGCTCGAAAAGGTGCAGGGCCTTTATGGCCTCGAGTTCGCTGCGGGACTGCAGCGCCTTGTGGAGCGGGCCGGAGATGTCCTCGGCGGCGGTCACGGCGTTGTCCGTTATCTGCGCGCTCATGGCCTCGGTCACGGCCTTGCCGGAGAAGTGAATGTTCACCCACAGCGAAATGCCCAGCAGGGAGAGGATGAAGGCGAAGATCTTGAGATGCAGTTTCATGGGAAGAGGTAATTGGCCTTTTTGAGGATTTCAGGCTGGAACTTCAACCCGCATTTCCTGGCGGCGGAAGCGTTAAGGGTGAGTTCCATCCTCGCCGGGAAGATGAGCTCGGGCAGGTTTTCCCCGGCCTGCAGGCGGCGGGCCGCCTCGGCCGCCGTAGCGCCCATGTCGCCGAAGCTGACCCCTACGGAGGCGGCGGCGCCTTCCCGGGTCATGCCCTTGGTGGAGCCGTAGAACGGGATGCCGTTGGCCCAGGAGAAATCCCTGAGCATCATGAGATTCTCCGGGCTGATGAGCAGCGGGTCGGGCGGCAGCCAGATGGCGTCCGCGTTGCCGTTGACCTGGCGCAGCAGGGCCGGCAAATCCTCCGAGTCCGAGACCTTGACCACCGAGACCTCTATGCCCAGTGCCTGGCCGGCGGCTTCAAGGTGCCCCTCTAGGCGGCCGACAGAGGGGCTCCTCCAGAAGGTGCGCAGGCGCTTCAGGCCCGGCTGGATCTCTTTCAACTGCGACAGGATCTTTCCGAATTCCGGGATGAGGCTTATCTTCACCGAGCGCCCCTCAGGGGCGCCACGCTTCGTGAAGAGCCCGGGAGCCATGCAGTAGATGACCGGAATACCGGCGGGATAGGCGTAATTCGCGGCCTTGCCGCCGAACGCCACTATCAGGGACGTGCCGGCGGGGATCGCCGGTTTCCCGCCGGCCATGTCGAAATAGGGGACTTCGCGGCCGTAGGACGCCTGGAAGGCGGAAAAAGACTCCATGTACGCCCCCGTGCCGGCGGAGAGCACGGCGAGCGGCTCGCCCGCGGCGGCCGGGGCCGCCAGCAGGAGCGGCAATAGGGCCCGGAGAAGTTTAGAACTCATAGCCCGCCTTCAGGAAGATCTCCCGCGAGGACGCGGGCAGGGGGGCGTGGCCGCCGTTGTATGGCTGTAAGTACGCGTAGCCGGAATTAAAAGCGTCCTTCACTCCCAGGTTCAGGGTGAGGCGCCGCAGCAAGCGGTCCTTCAACTGGAAGTTAAGGTCCGTAATGACCTGCTCGCCGAAAGCTTTGACCGCGGTGCCGTCGCCCGCGTAGCCGTACCTGCGGGAAAGGTAGACGGCCGTGGGGTTGAAGGTCAGCCCCCTGGCTAGAGGCATGGCCGCGTTAAAGATGAATTTGTGGGCGGGGAAGCCGAGCAGGTAGCTGCCGTGGCCCGGCACGCTGTAAACGTCCACCCTGTTGGCGCGGGCCGAGTAGCAGTGGTAGGCCAGGTCGGCGCGGTAAGGACCGCTCTTGAACTTGACCGCCACCCCGGCGCCGCGGGTACCGGTGCGGTCGTAATTGCGGTAGGTCTCCAGGCCGTTCACTAATGTGTAAATTATGGGATGCCTGATGGTGGTCTGGAAGACGTTCCCCGAAAAATAGAAAGTGTCCGAAGCTTTGTAGCCGGCCTCGAGTTCTATCGAGGTGGTCTTTTCCGGCTTTATGTCCATACCGCGGTCGTTCGCCAGACGGATGTTCTCTATAGCGGGGGCGCGGAAGGCCTGGCTGTAGATGGCCTTGAAGTTCAGATCGTTCACGAGTTTTGTGACGGCCAGGCGCGGTACCAGCGAGGCTCCGTACCTGGAGTGCTTGTCGTAGCGGGCGCCCGCCACCAGGTTCGCCAGGTCGGAATTGACGTTCGCCTGGCCGAAGAAGGCGTAGTTGTCGAAATCGGCCGTTTCGGCGCCGCTGGCGTACTGCGACGCCGCGGCGGTGATCCCGTCCACTTTTACCTGGTCGTGGAAATACTCCCCGCCCGCGATGACTTCCGTGGCGGTCCCGAAGCGGCGGAAAGCGGTGGCCCCGCCCGTGACCCGCTGCGTCTTTTTGTCATAGGCGAAATATTCGTCCTTTTCCAGCCAGGACATGGCGCGGGTGTAGTTCAGGTGCGGCTCCAGGCGGATCAGCCAGGGCAGGTAGACGGACCTGCGCAGTTCCGCGAACAGCGCCGGGAACTGCACTTTGGACGAGCCGGTGGAGAGCATGGCCCCGAAGTGGTCACGGTCGCGCAGGGTGTAGTCGTCCGCGATGAAGCGGAAGGAGAGGTCCTTGCCGGCGGCGTGCAGGTTAAGGGAGCGCGGGCGCAGGTCCGAGGCCCGGTTCATGTTATAGGAATCGCCGTTGAAATCCGTGTAGCGCCTGTCGCTGCGCTGGGCTTCGCCCCAGTGCGTCTTGGCGGAGAATTCTCCCCAGCCGTAGGCGCGCCCGAAAGAATAGCCGGCGTAGTTCCTGGCCCGCGCCCTGTCTCCCTGGCCGTAGGCCGCGTAGACGCTGCTGCCGTTCAAGGCTTTGGCGGAGCGGGTGCGGATATTGATGACGGCCAACTCGGCGAAGCCGCCGTAGAGGGCGGAGCCGGGCCCTTTGATGATCTCGATCTCCTCGATCTGGTCCACGGGGAAACGGTCGAACTGGATGGTGGAGTAGAGCGTCTCGTTGTAGGTCTGGCCGTCCCAGAGCAGCAGCACCTTCCCCTCGTTGGCCCAGTTGCCGCGCACGCCCAGGCCGAGGTTGCCCTGTACGTCCATGCCGAAATCGAATTCGGGGACCAGTTTGAGGACGTCCTTGAGGTCCCTGGGGGCCAACGCCTGGATCTCTTCGCGCGTGATGACGGTCACCAGGCCAGGGGTCTCGCGCAGGCGCATGGCGCTGCGGCTGGCCACGGAGGTTTTGATGTCGAGGGCCTCTTCCAGCGAGGCGCGCTCCAGGCTGAAAAATTCATCCTCTTCGTTTTGGGCGGGCCACTGGGCCAGGAGCGGTCCCGGCAGCAGCAAAAGAACGAGCGCAAAAAGGCGGTTCACATTTTCCCCCGTACCATGAAAGCGCCCCGGTTCACGGAGCCGGCTTGCGCGGCACTATGAAAACGGCGGCCGCATAGGCTATGACGCCCGGGATCACGGCGGTGGCTAAAAGCAGGAAGACGAATCCCAGGCGGAGCAGCACCGGGTCCACGTCGAAATACTCGCCCAAACCCCCGAGTATGCCGGCGAAGACCTTGTTGTCGCTGCTCCTGTAAAGGCGTTTCATATGCGGATATTCTAATATATTATTGCCGGCTGCGCGCGCTTTTTTTGGCAGCTGCCGGCTTCAAAATTGTAAGATGATGTTAATGGTTCGCGATGTCATTATCGTAGGGGCGGGCGTCACCGGCGCCGCCATAGCCAGGGAACTTTCCCGCTACCGGCTCAGCGTCCTCCTGCTCGAGAAAGAGGCCGAGCCCGCCTTCGGCGTCTCCAAATCCAACAGCGGCATCATCCATGCCGGCACCCAGAACCCGCCCTCCTCGCTCAAGGGCTGGCTTTGCGTGGAGGGCAACCGCCTGCTGCGCGAAGAACTGGCCTGGGACCTGGGCCTGGATTTTGCCCGCTGCGGCCAGCTGATCGTGGTCTTCGACGCAGCGGACCTTCCCGAGTTGGAGAAGATAAAGCGTGAAGGCGAAGCCCTGGGGGTAAAGGACCTGCAGATAGTGGACCGCAGGTGGCTGGACGCCCGGGAGCCCAACCTCGGCCCCGAGGTCAAGGCCGCCTTGTACGTGCCTTCCGCCGGGATCATCAGTCCTTACCGCTTCGTTTACGCCCTGGTGGAGAACGCCGTGAAGAACGGCGTGCAGTTGCGGACCTCCTCGCGGGTGACCGCGGTCTCGCGGTCCGAAGAGGGTTTCGAGGTCACGGCCGGAGGGCAGGTCTGGCGCTCGCGCTGGCTCGTGAACGCGGCCGGCCTGTACGCCGACGAGGTCTCGGCCCTGGCCGGGGCACCCACCTTCACCATCTCCCCGCGCAAAGGCGAGGAGTACCTGCTGGACAAGAAGCGCGAGCATCTGGCCAACCACATCATTTTCCCCCTGCCCTCCGCTACCTCGAAAGGCGTCCTGATAATCAAGACCTCGGACGGCAACCCCATGATCGGGCCCACCGCGCACGACACCCCCGACAAGGAGGACCTCTCCACCACCGACGAGGGCCTCGCCGAAGTGCTGGCCGGGGCCCGCCGCATGATGCCGTCCGTGGACCGGTCCGACATCATCGCCTATTTCGCCGGGCTGCGCCCGGCCTCCGGCAAGGATTTCATCATCCGCCACGAGGATTCCGTTCCCGGCCTGGTGAACGCCGCTGGCATCCAGTCCCCCGGCCTCACTTCCGCCCCGGCCATCGCCGTCATGGTGGCCGATATCCTGAAGAAGCGCGGTCTGGAGCTGGTCCCTAAAGCGGAGTTCCACCGCCTCCGGCCCCGGCCGGTGCACCTGTTCCAGATCCCGCTGGAGGAGACGCGGCGCCTCATCGAGAAGGACCCCGCTTACGGCGATATCGTCTGCCGCTGCGAGCTGGTCTCCGCCCAGGAGGTCCGCGACGCCGTAAAGCACGGGGCGCGCACCCTCGACGGGGTTAAGTTCCGCACCCGGGCCCAGGCCGGCCGCTGTCACGGTGGTTTCTGCACTACCCGGATCATGAAGATCATGCAGGAGGAACTGGGCTTGCGCGTTACGGATATTACCAAGCGCGGTCCGGGCTCCGAACTCATAAAGGAAGAGCGTAAGTGAAAGAACGGCAACTGGTAATTGTGGGCGGCGGGCCGGCCGGGATGGCGGCGGCGCTGGCGGCACGCGGCGCCGGGGTCTCCGACGTGCTGCTGCTGGAGCGCGACCAGCATCTGGGCGGTATCCTCAACCAGTGCATACACCCGGGGTTCGGCCTCCACCATTTCAAGGAAGAACTGACGGGCCCCGAATACGCCGACCGGTTCGCCGCCAGGGTGCGCGGGGACGCCGGCATAGAGGTGAGTCTGCGCTCCTTCGCGGTGCGCCTCACTCCGGACAGGCGCGTGTCTTTCCTGCGGCCCGGGGCGCTGGAAGAGGTCAAGGCGGGGGCTGTGATACTCGCCACCGGCTGCCGTGAGCGCACCCGCGAAATGATCCCCATCCCCGGTTCCCGCCCCGCCGGAGTTTATCCCGCCGGCCTGGCCCAGAAGATGGTCAACATGGAAGGCTGGATCCCCGGCAGAGAAGCCGTGGTAGTGGGCTCAGGGGATATCGGGCTCATCATGGCGCGCCGCATGGCGCTCGAAGGCGTGAAGGTGAAGGCCGTGATAGAGATACAGAAGACCAGCCGCGGCCTGGTGCGCAACGTGGTGCAGTGCCTTGAGGATTTCGGTATCCCGCTTTACCTCGGCCACAAGGTCGCCAGGATAACCGGCCGGGACCGGGTGGAAGGCGTGGACGTGGTAAAGGTGGACGAGAGGTTCGCCGAAGTTCCGGGCTCCGCTTTTTCCCTCGCCTGCGACACCGTGCTGGTCTCCGTGGGCCTTATCCCCGAGAACGAACTGCTCGAGATGGCCGGCGGGGAGATCGACCGCCGCACCAACGCTCCCGTGGCGCCAGAGGTAAACCTCACCTCCGTTCCCGGGGTCTTCGCCTGCGGCAACGCCTGCAAGGTTTACGACCTCGCCGACTGGGTGACCCGCGACAGCGAACTCGCCGGGCGCCTGGCCGCCGAATACCTGGGGGTCTCTCCCGCATGAAACGCCTCATGACGTGCATCGAGTGTCCGCAGGGCTGCCGCCTCGAAGTGGAGGCCGACGGCACCCGCCTCATTTCAGTGACGGGGTACAAGTGCAAGCGGGGCCAGGCCTATGCCCGCCAGGAGACCGAAGCCCCTTCGCGTACGCTGACCACCTCGGTGCTGACCCGGGGCCTGGAATTGAAGATGCTGCCGGTCCGCACCTCGAAACCCATCCCCCGTGAAAAACTTTTCGCCGCCATGGAAGCGGTGAAGCGCATAGTGGTCACCTCGCCCGTAAAGGCCGGCTCCGTGATAGCTCCTGATTTCCTGGGGCTGGGCGTGGACCTGGTGGCTTGCCGGCGCCTGGAGAAAGCTTGATCCCCCGCCTGCTGCCGGCGGTCCTTCTCTGCCTGACCGCCTGTTCCCGGTCCCCGGAGGCCCCGATGGAAGATAAACTGAAAAAACTCACCCCTCTCCAGTACGAGGTAACGAGGAACTGCGGCACCGAGCCGCCGTTCAAGAACGAGTATTGGGACAACCACAGGGCAGGGATCTACGTGGACGTGGTGAGCGGGGAGCCGCTGTTCCTCTCTTCGGATAAGTTCGATTCCGGCTCCGGCTGGCCGAGCTTTACCCGGCCGGCGCCCGGGGCGCCGGTGGAAGAGAAGAAGGACGTCTCCTTGGGCATGGAAAGGACCGAGGTCCGCTCGCGGGCGAGCGATTCCCACCTGGGCCACGTTTTTAACGACGGGCCGGCCCCCGGGGGGCTGCGCTACTGCATAAATTCGGCCGCCTTGCGCTTCGTCGCGCTGGAGGAAATGGAGCGCGAGGGCTACGGCGCCTATCTCCCCCAGGTGAAGGCCGGGCGCTGACGCCTATTTCCCCTCTTCCTTGAACCAGGTCTCCTTGCCGTAAAGTTCGTTCATGCACTCCTTGCACAGGCCGTGCGTGAAGCGGGCGTTGGAATGCCTCTCCAGGTAGGTTTCCACCTTCTGCCAGAAACCCTTGTCGTCGCGGATCTTCTTGCATTTGGCGCAGATCGGGATGAGGCCGCGCAGGGTGTCGACTTCGCGCATGGCCTCTTCCATCTTTTTCCTTTCGGTAATATCTCGGGCATTGGCCAGCAGGTAGGTCTTGCCGTCTATTTCGGCCTTGCTTACGCTGACCTCCACCGGGAAGGTGGAAGCGTCGGCCCGCCGGTGCCTGCCGCCGATGAGCAGGTTGTCGGAAGCCAGTATCCGCGCCTTCAGGTCGGCCCAGCCGTTGGCGCCGGCGGCGGTCTCCTCGATGTCAGGTACGGTCATGCGCAGCAGGGTCTCGCGCGGATAGCCCAGGCGCCGGCAGGCGGTCTCGTTCACGTCCAGGAAAGCCCCGTCGCGCGGGTTCACTATGAAGATGGCGTCGTTAGAATTCTCCAGCAGCTTGCGGAACATGGAGAGTTCGCTGTGGGCCTTGCGCATGGCCGTGATATCGTTGATCACGCCTATCAGGATATCGCGGCCTTCCCCGTCCTTGAAGACGCTCTTGCGGGTCACGATGGTATGGTTTACGCCGGCCGCGTCGGTGAGCTGCTCTTCGTTGATGGATTCCGCTCCGCTGCGGAACACTTCGTCGTCCTTCTCCCAGAAGACCCGCACCTGCGCCTCGGGGAAGAAGTCGGTGTCGGTCTTGCCGATCATCTTTTCATTGGAATGGCCGAGGAAATCCGCGGCGGCCTTGTTCAGGTAAAGGAAGCGGTGTTCCCGGTCTTTCGCGAAGACCGGCGAGGGAACGCAATTCAGCATCTGTTCCAGTATGCCGGCCGGGCTTTTGGCGGCGGGTTTCTTTCTTGCTGGTTTTTTCATAATTCGGCCTCGCCGCTTATTCTATATAAAAACGGCGGGATTTGACACTTGCCCCCATATTTTTTAGATTATAAGTACCGCCGCGGCAGTTCCGGATGCCTCTTATAGACCACCCTGACGGCGCGGTTTTTCGGGATCTCTACTGTAAATGTCTCTCCTCCTGCTCGCCCTTGCCTTACTCCTTTGCGGAGCTCTGCTGCCGCTTTGCCTGCGCGGCCGCCCCGGGGCTCCGGCCCGGGCCGGAACTTACGCCGCCGCCGCCGCCGCGCTGGCCGGCCTTTCAGGCGCCCTTCCGGTACTCCTCTCAGGAGAACCCGCAACCGTATCTTTTCCCTGGTCCGTGCCGCTGGGCTCTTTCTCGCTGGTGCTGGACCCGCTGGCCGCCTTCTTCCTGGTGCCGCTTTTCCTGCTGACCGGTCTGGGCGCCGTTTACGGCGCCGGTTATCTTAAGGCTTACGAAGGCAGAAAGGACCCCGCCCTGCCGTGGGCCGCGTTCAATCTGCTGACCGCGGCCATGCTGCTGGTCTTCACGGCCTCCAACGCCGTTCTCTTCCTGCTCGGCTGGGAACTGATGGCGGCGGCCTCTTTCCTGCTGGTCCTCTTCGAGCACGAGAAGGAACAGGCGCGCAAGGCGGGGTTCATCTACCTGGCGGCCGGCGGCGCAGGGGCGCTGCTGCTGATGGCCATGTTCGCCCTGCTCGGGGCCGGCGCGCCCTCCATGGACTTCTCCTCTTTCTCCCCCCCGGCCGGCGGCACGGCTTCGGCGGTTTTCCTGCTGGCGCTCGCGGGGTTCGGCCTGAAAGCCGGGTTCATTCCCCTTCACGTCTGGCTGCCCGAAGCTCACCCGGCGGCGCCCAGCCACGTCTCCGCGGTGATGAGCGGCGTCATGATAAAGACCGGGGTGTACGGACTTATCCGCGTGCTGGCTTTTCTCAGGCCCTGGCCCGAATGGTGGGGCTGGCTGCTGCTGGGGCTGGGGCTGGTTTCCTGCCTTGGCGGCGCCCTGTTCGCGCTGGCGCAGCATGAACTTAAACGGGTGCTCGCTTACTCCAGTATTGAGAACGTGGGGATAATACTGCTGGCCCTGGGGCTGGGCGTGGTGGCCGCCGCCTGCGGCGCCGACCGGCTGGCCTCGCTGGCCTTCGCGGGAGCGCTCCTGCACGTCTTCAATCACGCGCTCTTCAAGGGCCTGCTGTTCATGGGGGCCGGCGCCGTCCTGCACGCGGCCGGTACCGGCGAGCTGGAGGCGCTCGGCGGCCTTTCCAAACGCATGCCAGCGGCGGCCGCGCTCTTTCTCGCCGGGTCTGCCGCCGCCTGCGCCCTGCCGCCCCTCAACGGCTTCGCCGGGGAGTTCCTCGTTTACATAGGCGCTTTCAGGGCGCTGAACGCCCCCGGCCCGGTGGCCATAGCCGGCGCCGCCGCCGGCCTGACCCTGGCCACGGCCGGCGCTCTGGCCGCGGCCGCCTTCGCGCGGGCCTACGGCGTGGCCTTTCTAGGGGAGCCGCGCACCGAGCGCGCCGCCGGGGCCCACGCCCCGGGCGGGCTCATGGCCGGCCCCATGTGGATCCTCGCTGTGCTCTGCCTGGGTTCGGGGCTGCTGGCCCCGCTGCTGCTCGGACCGCTCGCCTTCGCCGTCGGCTCCGGGTTCGGGCCGTACTACGGTTTCCTCGGTGGCCTGGAAGCCATGGCCCCCTTCCTGTACGTTTCTGCCGGCGGGTTCGCGCTGCTGGGCATCGTCGCCATAGCCGCCGCCAAGCGCCGCGCCTTCCTCGGCGGCCGCGAGCCGGCCGTCGCCGGCACCTGGGACTGCGGCTACGCCGCCCCCTCGGCGCGCATGCAGTACGGCGCCTCCTCGTTCGCCCAGCCGCTCACGGATTTCTTCCAGCCGCTGCTGCGCAAGATAGGCCGCTACCCGGTGATCTCCGAATATTTCCCGGCCAAGGCCTCCTTCTCGTTGGAGGCCCAGGCGGTCTTCTACAATTCCGTGTATATGCCGGCGGCCGCCCGCCTGCGCGACCTCGCCTTCCGGTTCAGCTGGCTGCAGCACGGCCGGCTCCAGATCTATATCCTCTACATCGTGGTCACCCTCATAGGGCTCCTGCTATGGAAATTATAAAGCCCTTCTCCCAGTACCTCGCGGCCATGCTCCTGGCCCCGCTGCTGCCCGGGATCATAAACCGGGTGAAGGCCTTCTTCGGCGGCCGCCGCGGCCAGCCGGCGCTCCAGCTTTATTTCGACCTCTACAAACTTTTTCGCAAGACCCCGGTGTACAGCCGCACCGCTACCTGGGTGTTCAGGGCCGGCCCGGTGACCGGGGTCTGCGCCCTGGTCACGGCCCTGCTGGTGCTGCCTTTCGCCGGGCGCCCGTCGTTCCTCGCCTTCGAGGGCGATTTCATCTTCCTGCTCTACCTGCTGGGCCTCGCCCGGTTCGCCACCGTGCTGGCGGCCCTGGACACGGGCTCCGCTTTCGAGGGGATGGGCGCCAGCCGCGAAGTGCAGTTCGCCGTTTTCGCCGAACCCGCTTTCTTCCTCGGGCTGGCCGCGCTGGCGAGGGTGGGCGGGCAGACTTCGCTTTCAGGGATGTTCGCGGCCCTTACTCCGGAAACCTGGCGAGTGGCGGCCCCGGTGCTGGCGCTGCTCACGGCCGCTTTCTTCATAGTGCTGCTCGCCGAGAACTCCAGGGTCCCGGCGGACGATCCCAATACCCACCTGGAACTCACCATGATCCACGAGGTGATGGTGCTGGACCACAGCGGCCCGGACCTGGCCTACATCCTCTACGGCGCGGCCCTCAAGCTCTGGCTGTTCGCGGCCCTGATCGCTTCCATGGTGCTGCCGCGGCGCACCGGCTCCTGGGCCGGCGACTCCGCCCTGTTCCTGCTCGCCGTGCTCGGCGTGGCGGTGGCGGTGGGCGTGGTGGAATCCGTCCTGGCCCGCCTGCGCCTGACCAAGGTGCCGTACTTGCTGATAACCGCCTTCGCCTTCTCGGCGCTGGCCCTGATCTTCCAGGTGGGACGCTGATGAACACTTTCGCCGAACTGATCATAGTAGTGGTGATCC
This sequence comes from Elusimicrobia bacterium GWA2_62_23, assembly GCA_001799635.1. GTDB lineage: Bacteria > Elusimicrobiota > Elusimicrobia > Elusimicrobiales > UBA9959 > UBA9959. Next base: position 21,604 of record MGTV01000019.1, on the reverse strand, counting down.
TGCTGGACATGGCGCTGGCCGTTACCGGCTCGCTTTCCGGCTGCATCCGCCTCGTGGCGGTGCAGGGCGTGGTGGCGGGCCTGCTGCCCCTGCTGGCCGGTGGCGGCGCGGCGCACGGCGTGCGCGCGCTGATCTTCCCGGTGGCCATAGTCACGCTCAAGGGTGTGGTCTTCCCCTGGCTGTTGCTGCGGGCGCGCGACCGCTCCGGGGCCCGCAAGGACGTGGAGCCGCTCATCAGCTACCCGGCCTCCATCCTGCTCTGCCTCGGGGCGTTCATAGCTTCCTCCTGGCTCGGCTCGCGCCTGCCGCTGCCCGAGACTAACGTGGCCTGGATAGTCCCGGCGTCGCTCGCCACCATTTTCACCGGCTTCCTGCTCATCACCACCCGCACCAAGGCCATCACGCAGGTGCTGGGCTACCTGGTCATCGAGAACGGCATCTACATCTTCGGCCTGGCCCTGTTCGTGGAACAGCCCATGCTGGTGGAACTCGCCATCCTGCTCGACGTGTTCGTGGCTGTTTTCGTGATGGGCATCGCCATCTTCCATATCAGCCGCGAGTTCGACCACATAGACACGGCGGAGTTGTCGGAACTTTCCGACTGGCGCAGCGGGGAGTACGGCAAATGATCCGCCCTCTCCTGCTCCTGCCGCTGGCCGCCGGGTTCCTGGCCTTCATCGTGCGCTCCGACCGGGCGCGCCGCCTGCTGCTGGTCTGGACCGCAAGGGTCCATTTCCTGCTCACCGCGCTGACGGTCCTGAGTTATCTGAAGGGGCCAGGCGGAGTTCCTTTCGCGGCCTGGCTCACCCCCCTCTATCCGCGCCCTTCCGAGGCCGTCTGGTTCTCCTTCGACGCGCTGGGCCTGTTCTTCCTGGGCATCACGTCGCTGCTGTTCCTGGGCGCCTCGCATTACGCCGCCTATTACCTGGCGGCGGAAAAGAGCGACCCCGGCGAGGACGCCGACGGGCTGTTCGTCTTCAATAACGCCCCGGAGGCGGTGTTCACCGGGTGCCTGCTGTTGTTCCTGGCCGCCATGACCGCCGTTACCTCCAGCCGCCACATGGGCCTGCTGTGGGCCGCGGTCGAAGCCACCACCCTCCTCTCCGCCCCGCTGATCTACTTTCACCGCCACAAGCGCTCACTTGAGGCCACCTGGAAATACCTGCTGATCTGCTCGGTGGGCATAGCCCTGGCGCTGATGGGCAACCTGTTCCTGGGCGCGGCCGGGCTGAAGGCCGGCGGCGGGCTAGACTTCGCGGCCATGCTGGCCGCCGCGCCGGGGCTGGACAAACCCCTGCTCAAGGCCGCTTTCCTTTTCCTCTTCGTGGGGTACGGCACCAAGATGGGGCTTTCCCCCTTCCATACCTGGCTGCCCGACGCGCATAGCGAAGCCCCGGCGCTGGTTTCCGCCCTGCTCTCCGGGGCGCTGCTCAACTGCGCCTTCCTCGGGGTCCTGCGCGTGAACGCCGTCTGCGTTTCGGCCGGGCTGGCCGATTTTACGGGAGGCGTGCTGGTCCTCTTTGGTCTTTTTTCGGTGGTCACCGCGGCCATGTTCATGCTGGGCCAGCGCGACTATAAGCGCATGCTTGCCTATTCCAGCATCGAGCACATGGGCATACTGGCCCTGGGCACCGGGCTGGGCGGCACGGGGCTGTTCGCGGCCCTGCTCGGCGCGCTCAGCCATTCCCTGACCAAGGCGGGGCTGTTCTTCACGTCGGGCAACGTCCTGGCCGCGGAGAGGACCAAGCGTATTTCGGAGGTGCGCGGCCTTTGGCGGCGCGCCCCGCGCACGGCCGTGCTGTGGCTGGGCGGCTTCTTCCTGATAACCGGCCTGCCTCCCTCCGGCGTGTTCCTGTCCAAGTTCCTGATCCTCCGCGAGGCCGTGGCCGGCGGGCATTACTGGCTGGCCGCGGGTTTCCTCTTCTTCCTAGCCGTGCTGTTCACGGGCATGGCCCGGGTGTTCATCGCCATGACTTTCGGTGACCGCGGGCAGAAGGAAGGCGAGAAGCCTTACGCCGAACCTGCGGGCATGCTGCTGCCGGCGGCACTGTTCTTCGCTTTGGTGCTGGGTCTGGGTCTTTACGTGCCCGCCTGGCTGGACTCCCTGCTTTGGGCGGCGGCGGGACGCTGAACATGAAAACGGAAAACCTTTCTTCATTCGACATGCCCGCGGCCGATATGGACCCGGCGCTTTTCTTCGAGACCGCCGCGTCCCGCCTGGGCGCCGGCGGCAGGACGCTGGCCTATTTCGCCGTTCCGGAGGGGCCTGAGCACCGGCTGGTGATGGCCATAGGGTTCGACCGCGAAGGCCGCGTCGAAGTGTATTCCTGCCGGGCCGCCGGGCCCTCGTTCCGCGCGCTGACGCCCTCTTTCCCCCAGCTGCATCTTTTCGAGCGGGAGATCTTCGAACAGTCCGGCCTGAAACCAGAGGGGCATCCCTGGCTTAAGCCCATCCGGTTCAATACCCCGGGGGCCGTGCCGGGCGTGGCCGATTTCTTCACCGTGCACGGCAGCCAGGTGCACGAGGTTGCGGTTGGCCCCGTCCACGCCGGGGTGATAGAACCCGGGCATTTCCGCTTCCAGTGCCACGGCGAAAAGGTCTTTCACCTGGAGATCATGCTGGGCTACCAGCACCGCGGCGTGGAGCGGCGGCTCTCCGCCGGTCCCGACGCCAGGTCCCTGCATTACGCCGAAACGCTGGCGGGCGATACCACGGCCGGCCATGTCTGGGCCTACTGCTCGGCGCTGGAGGCCCTGGCCGGGGTCAATGTGCCGCCGAGGGCCCAGGTGCTGCGCGGCATCATGCTGGAACTGGAGCGCCTGGCCAACCACACCGGGGACCTGGGCGCGCTGGCCGGCGACGTGGCCTTTCTGCCGACCGCCAACTTCTGCGGCCGCCTGCGCGGAGATTTTCTGAACATGACGGCCCTCGTCTGCGGCAACCGCTTCGGGCGGAACATGTTCCGCCCCGGCGGCGTGAACTTCGACCTGGATTTCGCGCTCATCAAGGAGCTGCGGCTGCGCCTGCAGGACACTTTCCGCGGCGTGGAGAACGCCGTGGGCCTGCTCTGGGAGACGGGCTCGGTGGCCGACCGCTTCGAAGACACAGGGGTTGTCTCCAGGGAGACGGCCGAGGGGCTGGGGCTGGTGGGGCCCGCCGCGCGCGCTTCCGGGGTGCCGCTGGATACCCGCCGCAATTTCCCTTACGGCCCCTACGAGGATTTCACCGTCAGCGTTTCCGGCAGCGGCGACGTGTATTCCCGGGCCTACGTGCGCTGGCTGGAGATACAGAAGTCCGCTGAACTGGTCGCCGGCTGGCTGGACGCCCTGCCGGAGGGCCCGCTCGCGGCCGACTGCGGGCCGCTGCGCCCCGACAGCGCGGCTGTGGCCCTCACGGAGGGCTGGCGCGGGCAGATCTGTCACTTCGCCCTGACCGGGCCCGACGGCCGCCTGCGCCATTACAAGGTGGTGGACCCGTCCTTCCACAACTGGCAGGGGCTGGCCATGGCCCTGCGCGGCGGCGAGATCTCGGATTTTCCCCTCTGCAACAAGAGTTTCAACCTGTCCTACTGCGGGAGGGACCTGTGATAAAGGCTTTGCTGGCCCGGCTGAAGCAGGGCTACCGCACCATGGACTTCCCGGCGGCGGACCTGCGCCTGCCCCCCCGCGGGCTTGGGCGCCCGGAGCTGTCAGGCCGCCTGGAGAAGGCCGCCGCGGCTTGTCCGTACTCGGCCATTACCGCCGGGGCTGACCCGGTGCTGGACCTGGGGAAATGCGTTTTCTGCGGCGCCTGCGCCGCGGCCGACCCGGCGGGTGTTTCTTTCACGCGCGATCACCGGCTTTGCTCGTCGCGGCGCGAGGACCTGGCGGTGAAGGGCTCGGTCCTTAAGCGGGCGGACGCGTTGGGAACGGAACTGCGGGGCATCTTCGGCCGTTCGTTCCGGCTGCGCCAGGTGAGCGCGGGCGGCTGCAACGCCTGCGAGGCGGACTGCAATGTGCTGGGCACGCCGGCTTGGGATATGGGCCGCTTCGGCATACAGTTCGTGGCGTCGCCGCGGCACGCGGACGGCATCCTGGTGACCGGGCCGGTGACTAAGAATATGGAACTGGCCCTGCGCAAGACTTACGACGCTGTTTCCTCACCTAAAGTGGTCATCGCCTGCGGGGCCTGCGCCATAGGCGGCGGGCCCTATGCTGGACACGACGAATGCGTGGGCATTCCCAAGGACATCCCCGTGGACCTTTACATCCCCGGCTGTCCGCCCCACCCCATGACCATCCTCGACGGCCTGCTCCGTCTCCTCGGCCGTATAGACTAGTCGGTCCGGGCGGGGCATTGTTCCGCTCGCCATGACTGCAGGTTCGCGGGTGGCGAGGGTATGCCTTCTCCGGGTACGCGTGGCCACACCGTGGCCCCGCTCTCGCACTCACCCCTCGCGCTTACGCAAGCTCGGGCTTCGTGAGGCCCCTGCGAAGGCACACCCTCGCCGTCCGCTCCAGGGCGATAATTAACTTGTTGACACTCGGTTTTGAAGTTGTATAATTGGAGGTAGGCAGCGAGTTGAGGAATGTCAATGTCTAAACTGCTTCTCCCCCTTATTATCCTTCTTTCCGGGACGCTCCGGGCCGCGGAACCGTTCGCCCTTAACAGGCTTGACCTTGGCTCCTTCGAGGCCCTGCAGCTGCCGTCGGCGCCGGCCGTGTCGGTGCCGCTGAAGGCGGATACCCAGCCGGAGAAGCAGTACTTCAACGCCTATATCCTGAAGGCGATAGACTATCTTTACAAGAATTACGGGCTGAAGGGTTATGACATCAGCTCTATTCTGACGCACGATATTCCTTACAATGTCACGGGCGTCATCAAGGCCCGCCGCGCGCCGCTGACCATGTGCGTGGCGGCGCAGATGGAGATAATCCTTACCGCCTACCAGATCTACCTCGACGAGACCGGCGACGTCGCCCCCTACTATTATCTGCCCAAGTCCAGCTTCGAGGGGCTCGCGGTCACCGACCTGAAGGGGCATATCTGGGTGAACCCGGAGTTCAAGGCGAATGGAACCGCGGACGCGCTGATCAATTTCGGCATGGGCGAGCGCCGGCCCTTCGAGAACCTGACCCCCGGTGACTTCGTGAACATCAACCGCACCAACCGCACGGGCCACGCGGTAACTTTCCTCGGCTATATAAACAAGACCGGCAAGGTGCTGCCTAAATACGACGCCTCCGTGGTGGGGTTCAAGTATTTCTCCTCCCAGGGCCGGCTTGCGGCGGGAGAAGGCGGGTTGGATTACAGGTACGCGGTCTTCAGCAAGTTCGGCTGCCCCGAGATGCCGTACAAGCGCGACTGCGAGGTCATCTATTCCGCCGACCAGCGCATGCTCAATACCGGCACCATGCTCGCCCCGGCTTTTTGGACCGGCGTTAAGCCGTCGGCCGCTTCCGCCGTGCCCGGCGCCGTTACCGTCCTCAACCGCAATTTCTTCAACGGTATCACCACGGACGATTAAGAACCGCTCTGCCTCTCTGTCCCTGCCTCTGTGAAGTATCCAAGGAGGATAAAATGAAAATACTGATAGCGTATTATTCCATGTACGGCCATATGTATGAAATGGTCAAAGCCGCCGCCGAAGGCGCGAGATCCGTGCCGGGGGCCGAAGTTGTCATAAAGCGCGTGCCCGAGACCCTGCCCGCCGAGGTGCTGGGCAAGATGGGCGCGTTGGACGCGCAGAAAGCCCAGGCCGCGGTTCCCGTCTGCGCCCCCGAGGACCTCGCCGCCGCCGACGCCGTCATCTTCGGGGTTCCCACCCGGTTCGGCAACATGTGCGGCCAGATGCGGCAGTTCCTGGACGCCACCGGCGGGCTGTGGATGAAGGGAGCGCTCATAGGCAAGGTAGGTTCCGTGATGGCCTCCAGCGCTACCCAGCACGGCGGGCAGGAGTCCACCATCCTTTCCACGCACACGACGCTGCTGCACCACGGCATGGTGATAGCCGGCCTGCCGTATTCGTTCCAGGGACAGACGAGCATAACTGAAATGACCGGCGGGTCCCCCTACGGCGCATCCACCATAACCGGCGGGCAGGGTGAGCGCATGCCGAGCAAGAACGAACTGGACGGCGCCCGCTTCCAGGGCAAGCATGTGGCCGAGCTGGCCGCCAAACTCGCCAAGTAGGCGCAGCGGCGCAAAAGAGAAGCCCCCGGGCGGCCGGGGGCTTTTTCTTTAGAACCTTTCACTTTCCAGGCGGGTCTTTGTACTGGAACAGGAAGAAGATGGCGGCGCAGATGGCGCCGAGCCCGTCTGCGAGCATATCCTTCTGCGCGTCCCAGGCGTCGCCCTGGCTGCCCAGGAAGGCTATGCCGGCGGCAGGGTCGGCCGAGACGGCGTAGCGCCATTCTATGATCTCATACACCGCGGCCACGGTGAAGATGGCGGTTATGCCCGTGAAAGCCAGCAGGCCGCGGGAGCGGCTGTAGCCTCTGCGCCAGATGAACTCCGCTATGGGGTAGGCGTAGAAACCCACGGAAAAATGGGCCACCCGGTCAAAGTGGTTCCGTCCGAACCCGAACATTTCCGTCACGAAGCCGAAAGGCACACGCTCGAAGGTGTAGTGACCGCCGGTGGTGTGCAGGAAGACCAGCACGCTCATCATGAGGTACGAAGTATTGGAGAAAGCGAAAGTCCGGTAGGTGCAGGCCAGCGCCAGCACTATTATGACTATCGGGATGTTCTCCGCCACCCAGACTTCGCGGCTGTACGGGGCCAGGCCCGCGAGCGCGAAGTAGAGGGCGTAGAGCCCGAGCAGGATATGCGGTACTTTCAGTTTCACGCCGCCACCTTATTGGCCTCGAGCAGCGCCTTGTAGCGCGAGAGCCGGCCGGCCAGGCCCTTTATGGCGGTTTCCCAGAATTCCGGCTTGCCTATGTCCGCGCCGAGGCTGCGGCGCGCCACGCCCTCGGCCGTGTCGGACCCGGAGAGGCGCAGGAAGGCTTCGTACTTAGGCAGGAAGGCAGGGCCTTCCGCCTTGAACTTGGTGAACAGCGTGGCCGCCATGAGGAAGCCGAAGGTGTAGGGGTAGTTGTAGAACGAGACCCCGGAGAAGTAAAAGTGCATCTTGGAAGCCCAGAACAGCGGGTCTTCGCCGCCGGGCTCGAGCGCGTCGCCGAACACTTCCTTCTGCGCCAGGGTCATCAGTTCCTTCAGGCGGGCCGCGGAGACTTCGCCCTTCTGGCGTTCCTCGTAGAAAGCCTTTTCGAAACGGAAGCGCACGGTGATGTCCAGTATGGTTATTGCCGCGCCGCTCAGGTATTCGTCCAGCATTATGAGCTTCTGGGCCTCGGACACGCCGGGGTCGCCCTGTATGCCCTCGGCCAGCAGGTGCTCGCCGAAGATGGAGGCCGTTTCGGCGAGGGTCATGGGATACTCGGTAGCCCAGGTGCGCATGTCCTCCATGAGGTGCCCGTGCCAGGCATGGCCCATCTCGTGGGCCAGCGTGTTCACGTCGCCCAGCGTGCCGTTGAAGGTGGTGAACACGCGGCCTTCCTTTATGAGGGGAGAGCCGGTGCAGAAGGCGCCGGGGCGCTTGCCGCCGCGGGCCTCGCTCTCAAGGTGCTTTTTAGCGAGGAAGTCCTTGTAGTAGGCCCCGAGAGCCGGGTAAACCCGGCTGAAAGCCCCCTCCACCTTGGCCGAGCCCTCTTCCCAGGTGTAGAGCCGGGCGTCCTTGAGCGGCAGCGGGGCTTCCCGCTCGAAGAAGGCGATGCCTTTGCGGCCCATGGCCGCGGCCTTCACGCGCAGGATGTCGCGCACCGGCTCCAGGTTGCGCTCCACGGCCTTGTACATGGCGTCCAGCGTGGAACGCTTGATGCCGGCGTTAAAGAGGGACTGGGCCAGGAAGTTCTTCACTCCGCGCTTCTTATCCAGGGTAAGGCGGGTGCCGGCCAGCGCGTTGAGCGCGGCGGCGCAGGTGTCTTCGAGGGCCGCCCAGGCCTTGTTGCCGCCCTCGAAGGCGGCGCGGCCCACCTTGCGGTCGGCGTCGCCCATCAGGGCGCGCCAGCGCGAGATCGGCAGCGTCTCAACGCGGCCGTCGGGCCAGCGCATTTCGAAGGTGAGCTTGGAGGAGATCTTGTTGTAGAGGCGGTCCCAGGACTGGAAGCCGTCCACGGAGAGGTCGGCCGCGAGCTTCTCCTCGGCGGGGCTCATGGTGCGGCGGGCGCGCTCGCGCACGCGCTTGAGGGCATAGACGACGTCCCTGAGCTTTTCGCGCTTGATGAAAGCGGCGAACACTTTTTCCGGCACGTCCTTGAAGGCGCGCAGCATATCCACGCCGAACTTGGCGTATTCGGCGCCCAGGAGGGACAGCTTGGCCTCTTCGGCGGCGTATTCGTCCTTGTCGGCGTGGGCGGCGGTAAGGCAGCCGGCGTAGGAGAAGATATGCCCCAGGCGGGTCTCCACATTTTCGGCGGCGAGCAGCAGTTTTTCCCAATCTCCGGCGGTTTTAGCGGAAAGGGGCGCCATTTTGGCGGCTTTTTTCTGCAGCGCGGCGATGTCGGCCGAGAGCTGCCTCTTGAATTTTATCATCTCCGGCCCGTTGAAAGCCGGGAAATAGCTGGTGAGGTCCCACTGTACGCCCTGTTTTTTATCCGCCATAAAACCTCCTTGACCGCTTACGGAAATTATACAAAACCGCCCGCGGGAGGCGGTCCATTGAAAATTGGTAAGATAGACGCATGGAATGCTACGTCGCCCTCGTTAAAGCCCACCCTATCGCCACCGCCATGGCCCAGTTCGCCGTGCTGGGCACGCTCGGAGAAGTTCTTTCCAAGTGGCTGGCCTCCCGCCGCATTTTTTCACCCTTCGGTCCGCGAGGCACGCTGCTGCGCATGCTCGGCTGGGCCGCGCTCGCCGTCTGCATCAAATACGCATTCACCGGCTTCGTCGCCTTCACGGACGGGCTGGTCGCTCACGGCCTGCTGCCGGAACTCGGAGCGGCGGGCAAGGCCTTCGCGGTCTCGCTCTCCATGAACCTGCAGTTCGGACCGTTCCTGGTGATAGCGCACCGGCTGATAGACAACCTGATAGACGGCCGCCCCAACTGGGCCAACCTCGACAAGGGCTTGCTCTCGCTGCTTTGGTTCTGGGTGCCCGCCCACACCGTCACCTTCCTGCTGCCGCCGGACCTGCGCATAGGCCTGGCCGCCGTCTGGTCGCTGGCGCTCGGCCTGATCCTCGGCTTCTATAACCGCCCCCCCGTAATGAAAGAGCCGCGCGGTTAGCGCGGCCCTTTGTCCGTTGCTTCCCCCGGCCTAAGCGGTCTTCGGCAGATAGATCTTGAAGGTGGTGCCCCGGTCCGGGGCGCTTTCCACGTATATCCCGCCTCCGGCGCGGCTGACTATGCCGTAGACGGTGGACAGGCCGAGGCCAGTGCCCTGGCCCGGCTTCTTGGTGGTAAAGAACGGCTCGAAAAGGTGCTGCATGGTCTCGGTGTTCATGCCGGCGCCGGTGTCGCTCACGGTCAGTTCAGCGTAGTCGCCGGGCGGCAGGGGCAGCTTGAACCCGGCCGCCTCAGACCCCAATTGGGCGTTGCGCGTCTCCAGGGCGATCCGCCCGCCGTCGGGCATGGCGTCCCTGGAATTGATGACCAGGTTGATTATCACCTGTGAGACTTGAGTAGGGTCGGCTTTTACGGGGTACAGGTCCGCGGCCAGGTTGGTTTCCAGATGCATGTTGCTGCCGATAAGGCGCTTGAGCATCTTCTGGCTGCCGGTGGCCACCGCGTTCAGGTCCACTGTTTCCAGTTTGGGCTCCTGGCGGGCGCTGAAAGTTAGCAGTTGGTGAGTGAGGGCGGCCCCCCGTTCCGTTTCCAGCAGTATCTCCGACAGGTCGCCGCGGGCCGGCGCGCCCTCTGGCATGGTGTCTATGAGCAGTTCGGCGTACCCGCTGATGGAGACCAGGATATTGTTGAAGTCGTGGGCTATGCCCCCGGCGAGCCGGCCTACCGCCTCCAGTTTCTGCGACTGGAGCAACTGGGCCTGCAGTTTATCCTTGGCCTGCTCGGCTTCCACCCGCTGGGCTATTTGCGCCTTCAGCGCTTCGTTGGCTTCTGTCAGCTCAGTGGTGCGTTCCAGCACCCGGTTCTCCAGGTTCTGGTTGAGGCCGCGGATCTCGGCTTCCGCCTTGCGCCGTGCGCTTATATCCCGGCAGAGGGAAAGTATCTGGGGCACGCCGTCCCTGGTCATGACGGTGGCGTTGACTTCCACGGGGGTCACCTCCCCGGAAGGCCCGGCGTAATCCACTTCGAAATTGAAGATATAACCGTCCCGCGCGCATTGGGCCACGGCGGCGGCGTTCTTCTCTTTTTCGTACTCCGCAGTCCACTCCAGCACGGAGCGGCCCAGCACTTCCTTCAGGTCTTTCCGCCCGGTCAGGCGCACGTACTCGGTATTGGCGTCGAGGACGCGGCCGTCCTTGTCTATGATGACATAGCCGGTGCGGGTGGTCTCCACCAGCGCGCGGTAGCGGCTCTCGCTCTCCCGCAGTTCCTTTTCCGCCTCCATCCGGCGCGTGATGTCGTCGAGCATCACCACGGCCTTGGCGCCGATGAGCACGCCGAAGATGTAGGTGGTCTTGAAGGAACCGTCGCTGCAGGCCACGCTGTAAGCGCCCCCGTCTATCTCGTTGTTGGACGCGGCGGCTTTTTTAAAAAGTTCCGTCCAGTGGGCCAGCAGTTTCTCCCGGTAGCCGGGGTCCGGGTAGGCCCGTTTTGTCCAGGCGTCCAGGGTGGGGATGTCCTTATGGACGTAGCCGAAGGTCTGCGTGAATTTCGCGTTGATATACTCGATGTTCCCGGCGAGGTCCTGTATGGCGATGGCCATGGGGATCTGGTCGAGGATGCGGCGCAGGGAGTTCTCGCTGTCTCGCAGCGTTCTCTCCACCCGGACGCGTTCGGAAACGTCCTCGAACATCACGAACACCTTGCCCGAGGCGATAACGCCAAAAATAAAACATGTCTTTTTCGAGCCGTCCTTGCAGGTGACCAGGTATTCGTCACCGGCGATCTCCCCGCCCTTCTCAATGGCCTCCTGGACGTGGCCCATGTAGCGCGCGATGACCTCTTTGCGGTAGGCCTCGTCGGGGTAGGCCTGCGCCCACCAGCGGTCCATGTTCGGGATGTCCGAATGCGGGAAGCCGAAGGTCTCGACCGCCTTGTTGTTGATGTATTCTATGTCGCCGTCCATGGCGACTATGGCCATGGCCATGGGGGCTTTGTCGATTATCCTGCGCAGCAGGGCTTCGCTCTCCCGCAGGGCGGTCTCGGCGGCCTTCCTGGCCGTGATATCCACGCAGACTATGTGGAGGGCGCCTTTCTCACGGTCGGCCGCCGCGCGGGTATTTACCCACTTATAGCTGCCGTCCTTGCAGGCGAAGCGGGAGTCGAAACGCGCGTCGGGCTCTTTGTCCGCCACCTTTTTGAGTGTCTCTTCGGCGAGGCGGCGGTCCTCGGGATGGACGAGGTCCAGGAAGGAGCGGTCTTCCAGTTCCGCGGCGGAATAACCGAGCTGCCGCTCCCAAGCCGGATTGTGGGCGCGGAAGCGGCCGTCGGCCAGCGTGCCCATCATGGTGGGCATGATCTCGAAGTGGCGTTTGTAAATGTCTTCTTCCGTGCCGGCCATCGTTTTCCCCTCTCACGGTAAATATACTAAAAAAGCCCGCGGGGGCGGCAACAAAAATCCCCCGCTGCCGGGGGATCTTCGTGGGAGCTTATTCGTTCTTGTAATCCGTCTTTTTCTTCTTCAGGAAGCGGCTGAACCAGCCGCCGCCCTCCGCCGGCTTCTGCGCCGGCGCGGGGCGGTTCTCCTGCCTGTGCGGGCGCCGCTCGTCGCGGCGGCGCGGCTCGTCGAAATAAGGGGACAGGCTGACTATCCCTCCGCGACGGGAAGGATCGGCGCCGTACTTGTTCGGCCGGCTGCCGCCTCCTGCTCCGCGCGGGCGGCGCGGGCCGTCGGCGCGGGCGTAAGGCGCCGCTGAGCGGGGAGCCCCCTCGCCGCGGCGCGGGCCGTAGGCATTCCCATGGCGCTCCGGCCTGGGGCCGTGCTGCTGGGGCCTGGGGCCGTGCTGGGGTGGCCGGGGGCGGGCTTCGGCGCGGTTTTCGCGGGGCTCCTGGCGGGCCTGCGGCGGCCTGGACTGGTGCCGGGGCGCGCGGTCCTGGTCGCCGGGCCGGCGCTTTTCGCCGGGCTGGCGCGGTGCGGAGGGGCCGCCGAAATCGGCAGAGGCGATGTCCGGATGCTTGGACACGGGCAGGCTCATGCGGATAAGGCGCTCTATGTTGCGGACGTCCTTGCCCTGGTCGGGGGCGGCGAAGGTGATGGCGCGGCCGGGCTGGCCGGCGCGGCCGGTGCGGCCGATGCGGTGGACGTAGTTCTCGTCCTCGTCGGGCAGGTCGTAGTTGATGACCAGCTCGATGCCGGTCACGTCGATGCCGCGGGCGGCTATGTCGGTGGCCACCAGCACGCGGTACTTGCCGGACTTGAAGCCTTCCAGCGCCTCCCGGCGCTGCGCCAGGGAGCGGTTGGAGTGGATCTCGGCGGCGCTGTGCGGCATCTCGCGGATGGAGCGGGCTATCTTCTTGGCGTTGTGTTTGGTGCGCACGAAGAGCAGCACGCTGCCCCAGTACTTGTCCAGGAGCTTGGCGAGGAGGGCGTTCTTTTCGCTGCGGTCCACTACGAAGAGTTCCTGCTCGACCTTATCCGCGGCGGTGCCGGGGCGGGCCACCTCTATGCGGATCGGCAGCTTCATGTGGCGGCTGGCCAGTTTCATAACGTCGTCGGGCATGGTGGCGGAGAAGAGCATGGTCTGGCGCTCGCGGGGCAGGGCCGCCATTATCTTCTCTATCTGCGGGGCGAAGCCCATGTCGAACATGCGGTCCGCCTCGTCCAGCACGAGCACTTTTACGTCGGAAAGGTTGACGGTCCGCTGGGCCACGTGGTCTATCATGCGGCCGGGCGTGGCTATGATGAGCCGGGGGCCCCTGCGCAGTTCCTGGGTCTGGCGGTTCATGCTTTCGCCGCCTATCACCACGGCGCAGCTCATCCCCATCATGGGCGAGAACTGGCGCACTACTTCGGCCACCTGCTGCGCGAGCTCGCGCGTGGGGACCACCACCAGGCCTTTGCCCTGGCCGGCCGCCGCGAGGCGCTGGATCATGGGGATGGCGAAAGCGATGGTCTTGCCGGTGCCGGTCTGGGCTATGCCTACCATGTCGCCGCCGCCGGTCGCCAGGGGAATGGCCTTCTGCTGTATGGGCGTGGGGACCTTGAATTTAAGTTTGTCGAGGGCTTCAAGGAGTTTCGGAGCTATGCCGAGGCCGTAGAAGCCGGCGGCGGGAGCGGTGTTTGTTTCGGTCATTCCCTATTATCCCATATATGCAGGTACCAATGATACGGCCGCCCGCCGTGGGGCTCTTTTTTATATAATGAACGTGTGAAAACGCTGCTGCTCCCCCTGCTCCTCGCCTGCGCCGGCGCGGCCGTCGCCGCGGATACGGCGGCGAAGCGGCTTACCGGCCTGGAGAAGCGCGTGTCCGTGGTGGAAAAGAGGGTCTCGAAACTGGAGAACGCCGCGGCCCCCGGCCCGGCCGCCAAGGCCGTTGAACCGGCGGAGCCGATAGTCGCCACCTTCATCAAAAAAAGGCAGGTGGTAGGCGAGAAGATCGGCGTCAGGCTGTACGTGGACCTGGAGAACGTCTCGCGCCGGCGCTTCTACGCCCTGAGCGGGCTGTTCGTCTTCAGGGATGAGGCCGGAGCGGTGATCTGGTCCAAGGAATACGCCTACAGCGAACCTTTCCTTCCCGGCGATCACATGGAGGTCACGCTGGGCGTCACCAGCGACAAGACCAAAGAATACCTGAAGTTCCTGAAGGCCAAGGTGATAACCGTCACGCTGGAAAAACAGGAGGCCTACGGCGCGGATTGAAGCCGCGCCGCCGGTGAGGGCCCGCCCAGGCGGGCCTTTTTTATTTCAGGAATTTTCCTTTCAGCTCCGGGGTCACCGGGAGGCGGTACCAGTGCGCGGTGGCCGCCGTGCAGCGGTGCTTGTCGGGGCAGACCTTCTGGAAGCCGAAGCGCAGGTGGCAGCAGATGGTGACCAGGTTGCCGTCGTCGCAGGCGTACCAGATCTCCGGCGCTCCCTGCTCTATGGCGTGGCGGATGCGGGCCTCGGTCAGGCGCTTGGCCACGCCCATTTCCCGGAATTCCGGCTTTACCAGCAGGCCGTCCATGATCCAGCGCCCCTTGTCGAAATAGATCACGCTGTGGCCGGCCAGTTCCCCGCCCGCGAAAGCCGCGAAATAGGCGTGCGGTTTGGCGCGCAGCCGTTTTACCTGGCGCCCGGCGTAAAAAGCCTCGAAGCGCGGCTTCCACTCCGGGTCCTGCAGGTCCACTTTGCGGACGGTTATTTCCGGGACGGCTGTCATAGGTCTAAAGATTATATCAGTAAATTCCCCGGCCCCGCACCGGCCATAAGCCCCAGCGGGGCGTGGGCCCAATACCTCCCTGTGCCTGGGGCCAAAGCCTCTAGGGGTGGAAGCTGCGAAGGGGTAGAATATCCTTACCTTTTATGACGCACGGAGGCTTTTTGTGAGGAGATCCCTCAATACCCTGTTGCTGCTGCTGCTGGCGGCTCCCGCCGCTTTTGCCGGAGGAGTTCCAGCCCTTGAATCCCTGGACCTGCCGCTGCTGCGCCAGACGGGGCTGCCCGCCGCGCCTTACGTGCCGGCGCCGGCCGCGGCGCGGTCCGGCTATGACTGGTCCGGGCTGCCGGCCTACGTCTTTACCGAGCAGGAGCGCCTTTCCCCTCCCATCGTGGACGCCATAGACCGCACCGGACGCACGCTGGACGTGGCCCTGTATAACCTCCAGATAGACGACGCCGTGGCCGCGCTGGTCCGCGCCAAGCGGCGCGGGGTAAAGGTGCGGGTGCTCTTCGACAAGGCCCACGTCCTCCCCGAGGCCGGCAAGCAGATCAAGGCTGTGATCGATTCGGGCATCGAGACCAGGATGATGAACGGCCGCGGCGGCACGGGCGCCATGCACTGCAAATACGCGGTTTTCGACGGGACCCTGCTGCAGACCGGCTCGGCCAACTGGAGCGGTTTCGCCGAGAGCTTCAGCTACGAGAACGTGATGTTCGTGGCCGACCCGGATATAGTGGCCGGTTACGAGGCTGATTTCGAGTGGATGTGGGCACAGGCCCGCCCTCCCTCGCAGCCGGAGGCTCCGGCGGCGAAGCCTTCGGCCCCGCCTTCGGATCCCACACCGGACGTGAACTTCAACGGCGCCCTGTTGCCGGATTATGTTTTCTCCCCCAGGGGCGGCACCGAGGCTGCCATCGTGAAGGCCGTGGACGCCGCCCGGTCCGAAGTGGACCTGGCGATGTTCACTTTCACCTCGGACAAGATCATGGAGGCCCTGAAGCGCGCCGCCGCGCGCGGGGTGACGGTAAAGCTCATGCTCTTCTCCGGTCAGAAATTCCCCTTCTTCGGCGAGGCGAAGGCCAGCCGGATGGCGCTGCGGTTCAAGGACGGGCGACTGGAAAAGGGCCAGATGCACAATAAGTTCGCCGTGCTGGACGGCCGCCTGCTGATAAACGGCTCTTATAACTGGACCGTCACCGCCGAGACCGCCAATACCGAGAACACCATCTTCACCACCGCGCCCGAGTACGTGGCCCCTTACAAGGCCGAGTTCGACAAGCTCTACTCCAGCGCGCGCGAACCCTAGGCCCTGCCCGCGCAAAGAAAAAGGCCGCCCATCCGGGCGGCCTTTTTTGCCGTTAGCCGATCAGCGGCGCCTGCGGCCTCCGCCGCCGGAGGGCCTGCGCGCGGAGCGCTGGTTCCAGCCGCGGCCGCCGGCCGCGTGGTTGTAGCCCCAGAGGGTTTCCGCGGGCACTTCGGGGTGGGTCACCTGGGTCATGGGTATGCCGGTAAGGGTCTCGATGCTGCGCACGTCTCCGCCCTGCTCGGGCATGGCGAAGGTGACGGCGCGGCCGGGCTGCCCGGCGCGGCCGGTGCGGCCTATGCGGTGCACGTAGGCGTCGTCTTCTGAGGGCATCTCGTAATTCACTACCAGTTCGATCCCGGTCACGTCTATGCCGCGGGCGGCGATGTCGGTGGCCACCATGATGCGGTACTTGCCGTTCTTGAAGCCTTCCATCGCCTCTTTGCGCTGGCCCATGGAGCGGTCGGAGTGCAGTTCCGCGACTTGATAGCCTGCGTAATCCAGGTAGCCGGCCACTTTCATGGCGTCGTAACGCGTTTCCACGAAGACGAGCACGGTGCCGGAATATTTTTCTAGCAGCTTCATCAGCAGCATCGGCTTTGAGCCGGAGCGCACCACGTAGAGTTCCTGGATCACGTTTGTGGCCGCCGTGCCGGATTTGGCCACCTCTATGCGGATAGGGAGCTTCATGTGCTGGCTGGCCAGCCGCATGACCTCGTCGGGGATGGTGGCGGAGAACAGCATGGTCTGGCGCTGGGTGGGCAGCTGGCGGATGATGCGGCTGATCTGCGGGGCGAAGCCCATGTCGAACATGCGGTCCGCTTCGTCGAGCACGAGGATGCGGGCGTCGTGCACCTTGGCGGCGCCGCGTTCCATGTGGTCGTAGACGCGGCCGGGGGTGCCTATCAGGATGCGGGCCTTGCGGTTGAGGTCGCGCAGCTGGGACTCCTTGCCTTCGCCGCCGATGAGGCAGGCCACGCCCATGTTGAAGGCGGGCGCGAAATCGCGGCAGACCTCGGCGACCTGGAGGGCCAGTTCGCGGGTAGGCAGGAGCACCAGGGCCTTGCCCGGGCCCTGGGCCAGGCGCTGGATCATCGGTATGGAGAAGGCGATGGTCTTGCCGGTGCCGGTCTGGGCGATGCCCACCATGTCCTTGCCTTCGGTGGCTATGGGGATGGATTTCTGCTGTATCGGCGTCGGGGTTACGAATCCTTTCTTGTCGAGGATGTCCATCAGCTTCGGGGCGATGCCGAGCCCGTAGAAGCCTGATTTTTTCTTGAGACCGAGCGCGGTAAGCGCCCTGGTCCCGATTTTCTTGAGCAGTCTTTTCATATGTTATCTATATTATAACTTTATTCCATGCGCTGGCGGGCCTGGCGGGATGTTGTTCCTAACGCCAGTTGGGGAAGGGGGTGACTATTTCGCGTTAGCGAAATAGTCACTGCAGTGCCTCAATCGCGCAGCGATTGAGGGGAACCGCGCAACGGTTCCCTGCAGTCCTGGCGGGAGGAATAACATCCCGCCAGGCCAAGCTAATTAAGCTCGAATTCTTCGGCGGGAGCGGGACATTTCACGTTCTTTATCCCCTCCGCGGCCAGCGCGGCCGCAAGGGCGGCGCGGGCTTCGGTGTCGCCGTGCACCAGGAACACGCCGCGCGCGGGTTTCGCGGCCTTTATGAACGCCACGAGGTCGTTCTTGTCGGCGTGCGAGGAGAAGGTGTGCATGGTCTCCACCCGCGCCCAGACTTCGTGCTCGAGGCCGAAGATCTTCACTTTCTTCTCGCCGTCCTGCAGGCGCCGGCCGAGCGTGCCCTGGGCCTGGTAGCCGACGAGCAGCACCGTGGCGTCGTCGTGGCCCAGGTTGTTGCGCAGGTGGTGCAGGACGCGCCCGCCTTCGCACATGCCCGACGCCGAGATGATGAGCATCGCGCCCTTGCGGTTGTTGAGCGCCTGGGATTCGTCCTTGGTGCGCAGGTAGCGGATATAATCAAAACCGAAAGGGTCGCCGTCCTGGCGGGCGTACTCCCTGAACTTCTCGTCGAAACAGAAGCCGTCCTTGTGCCTGTTGAAGATCTCCGTGAGGCTGATGGCCATGGGGCTGTCCACGTAAACCGGGATCTCCGGAGCGGCGCCGGAGCGGCGGATCTTGTCCAGGATGAAGATTATTTCCTGCGTGCGTTCCAGGGCGAAGCTGGGGATTATGATCTTGCTGTCCTCTTTGAAGGCGCGTTTGATGACCTCCACCAGCTTGGCCTCGGCGTCGGCCAGGCGCTCGTGCAGGCGGTCGCCGTAGGTGCTCTCTACTATGAGGTAGTCCACGTCTTGCGGGGCCGCCGGGTCGTCGAGCAGCAGGGTTTCCGCGCGGCCAAGGTCGCCGGTGTAGAGCAGGCGCCGGTTCCCCTCCGGGGCGGCTATATCGAGCTGGGGCATGGCCGAGCCCAGCACGTGGCCGGCGTTTAGCAGCCGGGCCTTTACTCCCGGCACCGGCTCGAACACCGTGCCGTATTCCATGGTTTTAAAATGGGCCATGGCGAGGTTCGCGTCCTCCTCGCCGTATAGCGGTTCTATGCTCAACCCTTCGGCGGCGTGGATCTTGTTGTAGAACCGGGCGTCTCCTTCCTGCAGGCGGGCGGAATCGGCCAGCATTATGCCCGTTATCTCTGCCGTGGCGGGCGTGGCATAGACTGGGGCGTCGCAGCCGTTCTTGTAGAGGAGCGGCAGCAACCCGCAGTGGTCCACGTGCGCGTGGCTGAGGATCGCCGCGTCCACCGACGCGGGCGGAAAGAGGAAGGTCCTGTTCTTCTTGTCCGCGTCGTTGCGGTGCCCCTGGAACATGCCGCAGTCCAGCAGTACCGTGCCGCCGGGTGTTTCCAGCAGGTGGCGCGAGCCGGTAACCTCTCCGGCGGCGCCGTGGAACGAAAGTTTAATTTTTGACATATTTCCTTTTTTTCGGGGAGTAGTCCCGCAGCGGCCCCAGGGTCTTGCGCAGCAGCAGTTCGTCGCTGCCCTTCACTAAAAAGTCCTTAAGCAGCCCTGCCTTTTGGTAGCCGAGCCGGCGGTAGAACCGCTGCGCCCCTTTATTGAAGGAAGAGACGCACAGAAAAACGTTCGGAGCGCGGCCGAAAATCTTCTTTTCGGCGAAAGCCATGAGTTCTTCGCCCAGTCCCCTGCCCCGGTAGCCCGGAGAAACGAACAGGACCTGGATATAGCCGCGGAAAGTGCCGCACATAGTTATGACCACGAAACCGGAAAGTTCCCCGCCCGTCCTGGCCGCGTAGGTCTCGCGGAAAGGCGCGCTGAACGTCTTAAGGCAGTGCCGCTCGCGCAGGCCCAGTTTCAGCCAGGGGTCGGACGCGGCCATCAGCGCCGCGGCGGCCTTTTTATCCTTCGGGGCTGCAAGGCGGGTTATCTTCATGATTTTAATGATACTAAATTCGCGCCGACTGGCATAAAATGGGATAATATCCTCATGCTCCATGATTTCCTGGACTATGCGGCCTTCGCTTTCCTGGCGCTTTTCCCCATCCTGAACCCGCCGGCCATGTCCCCCATCTTCCTCGATATGACCGATTCCCTGCCCGACGAGGACAGGCACCGGCTGGCCGGGCTGATAGGCAAATACACTTTCATGCTGCTGTTCTGCGTGCTGATCGCCGGCGGCTGGCTGCTCAAGATCTTCGGCATTTCCGTGCCCGTCATCCGGGTGGCCGGCGGCCTTCTCCTCTTCAATACGGCCTGGCAGATGCTCAATAACGAACCCAAGTTCTCCCAGGCGGAGCACGATGAGCTGAAAGGCCGAGTTTCTTCCCGGGCTTTTTTCCCAATGACCATGCCGGTGACCGCCGGCCCGGGGGCCATAGCGGTCACGCTTACCCTGGTCCCGGCCGGCTCGCTGCTCAGCTCCGGCACCTGGGTGAAGTTCGCGGGCGACGCCTCCGGCATAGCCCTGGCCGCCCTGAGCGTCTTCCTTTTCTACCGGTATTCCGAGAATTTCCTGCGCCGGCTGGGCCGCGCCGGCGCGCAGACCATTTCCAAGATCTCCGCTTTTATCCTGCTTGCCATAGGCGTGCAGATAATCTGGGAAGGCGTGCGCGGCCTCCTGGCCGCCTCCTGACCCCCTCCCCCTTCTCCGGCGGGACGCCTCGCGCGTCCCTTTTTTGCCCGCGCCGTGGGCCCTTTGTCGCGAAACAACGGGCCCAAAGTCCCTGTTGCGGACCGTGTCCGGCGGATAAAATATACAGGTACTTATACCTTAAAGGCGGAGAACACGGATGAACAAGACGTTAGCGATAGCCGCGGTCCTTTCCCTTTCAGCCCAGGGCGCCCAAGCGCGCCGCATAGATCTTAATTCTTTCTCCCTGCCCGGCCTGGACGCCGCCGCGGTCAGCGGTCTCAGTTCGGAGATACCCGTGCCGGTCTCCGACGTGGAGACCGTCGGGCCGCGCGTGACGCTGCTGCTGGCCGCCGACCAGTCCAACCGCCGCGACCCGGTCTGGCCCGGCTATGACGTATTCGGCCAGCCGGTGCTCCTCTACGAGGCCGGGGTACGCTCCTTCCTGATAGCCCACCCGAACCCGCCGGCCGGGTACGAGCCGGCCCTTTCCTCGCCGCGGCCTGTCTTCGTAAAGCAGGGGCCTGTTCCCGGCCTCAACTTCACTTTCGAGTTCCATTTCCCGCTCAACGGGGCGGACACTTTCGCCTACCGCTACGAGGCGCAGGACAGGCCGGCGCAGGATGTTCGCACCGTGGTCCACGAGCGCTTCCATGTCTTCCAGAAGACCGGCTTCAGGCCTGGCCGCTACGGCAAGCGGGCCAGCGAGCCGGACGGCGAGGACCTGGCCATGGCCGCCCTCGAACAGAAAGCCCTTAAACTCGCCCTCTACGCGCAGGGAACGCGCGCCGCCGCCGGATATGCCGGCCAGTTCATCGCCGTCCGCGAAGCGCGCTACGCCCGCTTTCCCGACGCCCGCCTGCCGGAGACCTACGAGGAGCGTAGCGAGGGCACCGCGAGATATGTGGACCTGGTCCTGAACCTGCGCCAGGAAGTGTCTCCCCAGCCGGGCGGCACCGCGGCTTCGCTTTTGCCTTACCTCGACAGTTTTCCGGACGTGGATAAAATGGGCAAGTCGCGCTATTACGGCACCGGCGCCGCCCAGGGCCTGCTGCTCGACAAGGCCGGCCGTGACGACTGGAAAGCGCTCGTGGCCGCCGGGCAGTCCCCCTACGAGGTGACGTTCC
Organism: Elusimicrobia bacterium GWA2_62_23; assembly: GCA_001799635.1. Classification (GTDB taxonomy): domain Bacteria; phylum Elusimicrobiota; class Elusimicrobia; order Elusimicrobiales; family UBA9959; genus UBA9959. Next base: position 599 of record MGTV01000019.1, on the reverse strand, counting down.
AAACTTTCCGGCCGGCAAACCCCGCGGCCGCCCTGGCCGAAGCCAAACTGGAGCACGGTTACGACGCGCTCCTGGCCACCGGCCTGCAGAAGGTCTCGGCCTTCCAAGCCGCCAAGACCGCGGCCATAGCCGCGTATAACGCTCTCCCCGGTCCGGAATGGTCCGTTCCCGCGGCACTCTCCATGGGCTACAGCGCCGCTTCCCCCACCTATAAACTCGGCCCCTCTGAAACCCTAATGCCTACTACCTATATGGTGGACGCCGCCATGGAGGGCTATGAGTTCAATCTCACCGACCGCCCCGTGGTGCTGGGAGGCAATGAGGTGCGGTTCCACGCTGCCGCCGCTGTCGTACTTAACGGGCGGCCTTTTGCCCTGGCTGACGGGGCGTATCCTTTCGAAGCGCTCTCGGTGAGCGCGGCCGGTCTGAAAGTCTCGGTCTCGAGGCCCGGAACTCTGACCGTGGCCGGAGGTAAAGCCCTCGTCACTCTGCTTCAATAGCCTTGGGCCAAAGGCAGGGCTGTCCCAAGAAAATCCGTTTAAAAAAGAGAACCCTCCGTTAATGGTAAGATGTTTTTGGTCTAGAAAAACGTCTTTCCC